>NZVR01000097.1 GCA_002701545.1 Blastopirellula sp.
TTCGGTGGAATACCAGCAGTCCGTCTGCTTCCAATGCCAGGCAGATCCATGCTGCTGGCGACGTTGTTTTCGATTCCTTGCCATTGGTCATTTGTCCTTTCGTTGCTGACCCAGTTGCCGCTGGGAATTGACTGTGGAAATCGTGGGGAAGACAATGAAGGCGGAACCGGTTTCGGTTCCTTGCCGCCCAGGGGCAGCCAAACGGGTTGCCGCCCGTGGCCCCTTGGTCTTTTTGCGCACCGATAGCGCGGTGGTGAGCGAGCGAGAATCGAGCGCAGCGCACGCGCGATGAGAAATAGAGGATTCATCATGTTTCTATTCCTTGCCATAACGCAGGCCGGTTGCCGCCGGTCATTCCCGCGTCATTTGCTACACAGAATAACTACACTGGCCATTTCGGCCGTTGTGGTACTCGTTGCACAAGTAATAAATACGCAACCAGTTAACGCCGACCAAGCCGCCGACCAAGCCGCCGACCAAGCCGCACGCCCAAACATCGTTTTGATCATGACCGACGACATGGGTTGGCAGGATTTGGCTTGTCAAGGAAATCCGGTCCTGCGCTCACCGCGAGTCGATGCTCTGGCGCGTCAGGGCGTGCGTTTTACCAACGCCTACGCAGCGGCGCCGGTCTGTTCTCCGACGCGCGCAGCCCTCATGACGGGGCTCGCACCAGCTCGGCTGCAGATCACGCAACATGGCGCGGACACGCAACGGTTTTGGCCCAAAGATCGGAAGGTGCAGCCGCCGCCGACCAGACATGAATTGCCACTGGACACGCACTCGCTGGCGGAACGACTGAAAGCCCGCGGCTACGCCACGGGATTTTTTGGCAAATGGCATTTGGGAGGTGAGGCTTTTTACCCAACCCATCATGGTTTCGATGTGAACGTGGGCGGCTGTGCATATGGTGGCCCACCGACCTACTTTGATCCCTATCGCATTCCCACCTTGCCGCCGCGAAAATCGGGTGAATATCTGACGGATCGCCTGGCGGACGAGACCATTGCGTTTTTACGGCGTGAACACGACCAACCGATGTTTGTCTGCCTTTGGACTTACAACCCGCACTATCCTTTTGAGGCCCCCGAAGAACTCGTCAAACATTACCAAGGGAAAGAGGGGCGGGGGTTGAAGAACCCGATCTACGGCGGGCAAATCGAGGCCACCGACCGCGCCGTCGGTCGTGTGTTGGACGAGTTGCAGCGTTTGGAAATTGACGATCAAACGCTGGTGATTTTCACCAGTGATAACGGTGGTTGGTCGGGGGCGACGGACAATACACCATTGCGTGCAGGTAAAGGCTACCTTTACGAAGGCGGCTTACGCGTGCCGCTGATTGTCCGCTGGCCAGGCGTTACTCAGTCCGGACGCGAGGAAGATTCCCCGGTCGTCAGCATGGATCTGACCGCGACGATACTCGATGCGGCGGGCGTGAAACTGAAAGCCGAGGACGCATTGGATGGGGAAACATTGCGACCTCTCTTCGGTGGAGGAAACCTGGAGCGGAAAGCGTTGTTCTTCCATTACCCACACTTTGCTTTTCATCGTGCGAACCGACCCGGTTCGGCGGTCCGCGAAGGGGACTACAAACTGCTTCACTTCTACGATGACGACACCGTCGAACTTTATGATGTTGCACAGGATCTCAGCGAGACGACGGATCTGGCGCAGAAAAAACCACAGGTCGCGGCCCGCCTGAAACAGCGCCTTACCGCATGGCTGCAAGAGACCGAAGCGGGGATTCCGCAAAGAAGGCAACCCTGAAGCCACCGCGTGAACAACAGCACGGATGAGCATCCACACAGGTGAAACCTGGCACTCTGTCGTCGTTGGGTGGCACACCATGCGCTCTGTGCCAGCCCACATGGGATGGCTTAACGTCGGGACCATGCCGCGCGGAAGGATCTGCTAAGATGACCCCGCTGACCTGGGCATGTGCGTCCATGGTGGTCAGTGGACTGGCAGTAACACCAAGAGGATGTGCGGCAGATGAATCACGTCAGGCAAGGTTGGGCGAGGAATGCGCGTTGGATGCGGTGGTGCGGCATGCTGGTGGGCCTGTTGATCGTATCCGGCTTGCTCCCGGTGATGGTGCAGGCGGAGGACCAAGCTGCCCAAAAGCAACCGGTGGCTGCGAAGTCGCGGCCCAATGTGTTGTTTATTGCNATCGACGATCTGAATGACTGGATTGGCTGTTTGGGGGGGCATCCGCAAGCGCGGACACCCCATATCGACCGGTTGGCCGCGAGTGGCACGCTGTTTACGAATGCTCATTGTCCGGCGCCGGCGTGCAATCCTTCGCGGACGGCGATCATGACGGGACTTTCACCGCATCAATCCGGGTTGTACGACAATCGTCAAAAGATGCGTGAGGTGCTGCCGCAGGCCGAGTTGATGTCAAAGTACTTTTCACGACATGGCTATTGGGCGGCCGGTTCGGGCAAGATTTTGCACTATTTTATCGACGCTCCCTCGTGGGATGCCTACTTTCCACCAAAGCAAGGCGAAGATCCTTTTCCGCGCACGCTGTATCCAGAACAGCGTCCCGTCAACTTGCCGCGGGGAGGCCCTTGGCAATATGTGGAGACGGACTGGGCCGCGTTAGACGCGACCGATGAAGAATACGGCGGTGACTGGTTGGTTTCCAAATGGATTGGTGAGCAGTTATCGCGAGAGCACGATCAACCGTTTTTTCTGGCGTGTGGCATCTACCGACCGCACGAACCCTGGTTTGTCCCGGCTAAATATTTCAAGCAGTTTCCATTGGACAAGATTCAACTGCCACCAGGCTATTTGGCCGATGACTTGGAAGACTTGCCCCCGGCCGGAAAACGCCGTGGCCCGAATCGTTACTTTGCTCACATCCGTGAGCATCAACAGTGGCGTCAAGCGATTCAGGGATACCTGGCGTCGATCGCCTTTGCGGATGCCATGGTCGGGCGAGTTATCGATGCTCTGCAGCGAGGTCCAAATCGTGATAACACCGTGGTCGTGCTATGGAGTGATCATGGGTGGCATTTAGGAGAAAAGCAACACTGGCAGAAATACACCGCTTGGCGTGTGTGTACCCGCGTTCCGCTGATCATGCGTGTTCCCCAGGGGGTGCCGGGGTTGCCGAGAGGGACGCAGGCTGGAACGGTCTGTGACCGGCCGGTGAACTTGGTGAGTTTATTTCCCACATTGACCGAGCTGACTGGCTTGCCTGCGAAAAAAGATAACTCGGGGCCCAGTCTCGTGCCGCTGCTACAAGATCCTTCCGCAGAGTGGCCTCACGTTTCGATCACCTATTTGGGAGATCCTGGATCGTACGGATTGTCTGCCGACAGATATCGCTATGTGCGGTACGCGAACGGTGACGAAGAACTCTACGACATCGCGTCGGATCGCTATGAGTGGAAGAATCTGGCGACGCAGCCGCAGCACGCGCAACAGCTTGCCCGCTTACGAGCCCTGGCCCCTCAGCAGTTTGCCAAGAAGCGACCGCCGAGTGACGCGGCGCTCGGCGCGTTGCCGTGGCGCGCTGCCGCCGAGGCTCCTGCCTCCAAGCCGGATGGCAACCCGTTTGATGTCGTGTTTTTGAACCACCGCAAGGAGACCGTCAAATTGTATTGGATGGACCGACAAGGTCGGCCCAAACTGTACGCATCGTTGGCGACGCAAGGACGCAAGCGACAGCAAACACGACCGGGAGCCGTGTGGATGATTGCGGACCTGCAAGATCAACCGCTAGGGTATTTTGTGGTCGGCGACCGTACCGCGAAAGCGATTGTGCCTGCAGACTAGTTCGCGTTATTTGGCCGTGGTTTGCGGCGCGTCGACGAACGCGCTGCTGAGTCGGTTGACCTCGTCCACGGTCATCTCGCCCTCTTGCAGCCAGATGCGATAATTCAGCTGTAACGGGCTGTCTTCGGTCAGTTGATACTCAAAGTACGAACCAAACCGCCCGTAGTCGCGTTCGCTGAAACGTGCTTCTTTGGGATTCTGTGGGCGATCGATATAGCAGCAAGTATAGCGCTGGTCATCGATGACAAAACTCAACGCATTCCAGGGAAGATTGACATGTTCCTTGTTGCCATCTCCCGCTTTCGATTTACCGGACCAATTACGGAACTTGCCGGGCTGGCCTTTGCCATCAGGGCGCAGATAGTAAGTCAGTTTGGCGGTCTTGTCGGGAACGTGTTGCGAGGCACGGAACTGGAAGCCAGCGTGTTGGGGATCGCCGTCGAGTTTGACGGGACCTGCCAGCGTAGTCAGGCGTGAAGAGAATTCGATGAGCGTGCCGCCCGGAACGTGGTAAGCGGTCATTTCACGCAGTTCGTTTGCGAACGGTTTTTCATCTTGCCCTTTCCAGAGAATTTCCAGGCGGTGCCGCCCCAGGACAGGGCCCGTTTCCGTGGCCACAAAAGCGTTGTGTGCTTGAGATTCGCCGCTTCGACAATGCCAGATATCAGCGCGTTTGCCGTCACCGTAGCTGATGCGATTGAAGCCGAAAAAGAGGCCGCGATGATGTGGGAACTTACCGCCCGGACCTTTGGTCACAAAGCGTTTGCCACGAGGATCGTAGACGTGATGGTAGACTTTGTAGGTTTCGCCAATGCGTTCGGGAGTTGATTTGTCGAGTGCTTCGTACATGTAACGCATCACCGGGCGATTGGCGAATGCCAACTCTGCGTGTTTGCCGGTGTCGGACCAGGCAAACTCGGAACCGTCGGAAGGAGACTTGGCGTCGGTGACTTGTAATGCCACTTTGGCGCCAGCTTTCAGTTCGGGGAGCACGAACCAGAGTTCCCCTTTCGCTGCCGTTTCCAGCAACGACGGCCCGGTGATCTGGCCGGGAATCTTGCGGCCATCGGGCAACGTCACGCTGACTGTTCCGGCGGGGGTGGCGGTGTCCAGCGGAACGCGGACGACCACATTCGTTTGATCCTGCTTGCCACCGTGCACGGTCAAAGAGCGGGGTGCCGCGCCGACGTCGGGGCCAGCAAGAGCCAAAGTGAAGGCGAAGGCAGATGCGAGGAGCAACCAAGTTGTGACCGATGTGCGCATGGAGAGGTTCCTGGAGGGCAAGAGTTCGAATGACGCATTCTACTTAGCCGACTCGCAAGACTCAATGAACGGGCGCGGCGAGTTTTGCGGAGCTGCCCCACGACCGCTCGGCGTCAACAGGCACAGCGAGCGCAGGCACAGCGAGCGCAGGCACAGCGAGCGCCAGACCGGGCTACAGGAGCGGCAACACGCGCCCTTCGCTGATGGGGAACGGCCGGCCGAGGGTGTCGTGAATCTCTGCCCGCGGCGAGATTCCCAACGCTTGGAAGATGGTTGCATGGGCATCCGCCGGGCCACAGGGGTTGTTCCGCGGATAGGCACCGTTGCCGTCGCTGCTGCCGTAGACTTGGCCTCCCTGGATCCCGCCGCCTGCCATGAAAATCGAGTACACGTTCGGGTAGTGGTCGCGGCCGGAGGAACCATTGATTTTGGGAGTGCGCCCGAAATCCGTCAGCATGACGACCAAGGTATCGTCGAGCGTGCCGCGTTGTTCCAGATCCGTCAACAGCGCAGATGCGCCTTGATCAAACACAGGTAGCAGGCGTTTCTTGAGGCGGTTGAAGTTGTCTGAATGGGTATCCCACATATCGCCACTGCCACCATTCAGGTCCCCGGCGGCACAGCAGACTTGGACAACGGGAACGCCTGCCTCAGTCAGCCGACGCGCTAGTAACATGCTCTGGCCACCGATGTGGTCACCGTAACGCTCTCGTACCCGCGGGTCCTCGCGTTCCAAGGCGTAAGCATCTTTCACACCCGAACTCAATAAAATGTCACTCGCCAACTCGCGAAAATGCGAGAAGGAATGAAAGTCATCATCGCGACTGATCGGAACTTCCAACTGGCGGAGCAATTGATTGCGATTCCGCAGGCGGTCGTAAGGGATGTTCTTCGAGAAATCGAGTACTTCGGCGCCCAGGGTCCGCGATACGCCCCCGTAGGGTGCGCCTGCCGGAGTGCGAATGACAATCGGATCGTACTTGGCTCCCAGCCAGCCTCCGTATTCTCCCGCTTGTAATGTCCCGTTGTCGACCATCGGATAGGGTAACCGGACGGCAGTGGGAACCCCTTTGGGAGCCGAACGGAACTTCGAAACGACGGCTGGTAGCGAGGGCCAGTCGCTGCGATCTGGAGGGATGTTGCCCGAGCGAGGTGGACGGTGGCCCGTGAGATTCCAGAACATGCCACGACCGTGTGCACTGTCGTCGTGGTGCATCGAACGGATGATGGCCAGTTTTTCGGTTTGCTTGGCCAGCAGTGGTAAGTGTTCTCCGATGTGCACGCCCGTCGTGGCGGTTGCAATCGTGGTGAACGGACCACGTACCTCGGCGTGTGCCTGCGGCTTGGGATCAAACGACTCGTGGTGGCTGATGCCGCCCCAGCAGTAGAGGATGATGCAACGCTTGGCGCGCTTGGCATTTGGCGCCGCCTGGGATTGCAGTTGCAGCACCGTCGGCAGCGAGAGTCCAGCGAGGCTGGAGGTGGCTAACCAACGGCGGCGTGAAAAACCCTTCATCGGGAGAAATCCTGCGTCCATGGTGTCAGTTCATTTCATCCATTCCAGTTGATCCATTGAGAGTGAGTGTGCACGATGCCAAATGGCATGTCAACTTCGAGTGTCTGCTCGGCCGGGGGCGTCGAGCCGATCTTAAGCCCCTACAGGACGGGGGCTGTCAATTTGACAGTTTCACCTGCCTCGGGGAATCGGTGCGATTAGGGGATGCGATGTAAGTTGTTTGATTTGAGTGGTTTGTGGATGAGATGAGGTTGTTGGTTCCACTGGCACGGCCTTTGCTACTGAAGGGAATTCAGACAACAACTGCGACTCTGCGATTTATCTGCGGAGGGTGCAACGATCCATCATATAAACGGGAGGAACAACACATGGCACAAGGCGAAAAGATCATTGGCATCGATCTGGGCACCACCAACTCGTGTGTGGCGGTCATGGAGGGAAGTGAACCGAAGGTGATTCAAAACCAGGAGGGCAATCGCACGACTCCGTCCGTGGTGGCATTCACGGACAAGGGCGAGCAAATGGGAGATCCGGCGCGGCGACAAGCCGTGACGAACCCGGCGCGGACCATTTATTCAGTCAAACGCTTCATGGGCCGACGGCACAGTGAGGTTGAGTCTGAAGAGAAGATGGTGCCGTACAAGGTGACCGGAGCCGCCAACGAGTACGTCAAGATCGACATTGACGGGAAGGAACACACACCGCAAGAGATTTCGGCCAAGGTGCTGCGCAAACTCAAGGAAGCAGCAGAATCCTACCTGGGCCACAAGGTCAACAAGGCGGTCGTGACTGTCCCTGCGTACTTCAACGACGCCCAGCGGCAGGCGACCAAAGACGCCGGTCAGATTGCCGGTTTGGAAGTCGCTCGGATCATCAACGAGCCGACGGCAGCCGCTATGGCGTACGGGCTGGACAAAGAAAAGAACGAAAAGATTGTGGTTTTCGACCTGGGCGGCGGCACCTTCGATGTTTCGGTGTTACGAGTCGAGGACGAAGATGGCCACAAGGTATTCGAAGTGGTTTCGACCAGTGGTGACACGCACCTTGGTGGTGACGACTTTGATGAAGTTCTGATCAACTACGTGGCCGATGAGTTCAAACGCGAGAACGGGATCGATCTGCGTAGCGACCAGATGGCTTTGCAACGTCTGCAGGAAGCTTGTGAAAAAGCGAAGAAGGAGCTGTCCAGTGCACCGCAGAGCGATCTGAATCTGCCGTTCATCACCGCGGACGCTTCCGGTCCGAAACACTTGCAGGTGACGGTGACTCGCGCCAAGTTCGAAGAATTGATCGATCCATTGATCGAGCGGGCGCGGAAGCCTGTCATGCAGGCTTTGGAAGACGCCAAATTCAGCCCTCAGGACATCGACGAGATCGTCTTGGTGGGTGGCTCGACGCGCGTCCCGAAAGTGCAAGAGTTGGTGAAAACCATCTTTGGCAAGGATCCGCACCAAGGTGTGAACCCTGATGAAGTGGTGGCCGTAGGCGCTGCGATTCAAGGTTCCGTGTTGGCTGGCGATCGTAAAGACGTTCTGTTGTTGGATGTGACTCCACTGACGTTGGGAATCGAAACCGAAGGTGGCATCATGACGCCCTTGGTAGAGCGTAATACGACGATTCCGGCGGAGAAGAAAAACGTATTTTCGACCGCTGCCGATAACCAAAGCGCGGTGACCATTAAGGTGTTCCAAGGGGAACGCAAGATGGCTTCGCATAACCGGGTCCTGGGTGAATTCAATCTGGATGGTATTCCCCCGGCCCCACGTGGGACTCCACAAATCGAAGTCAAGTTCGATATCGACCAGAACGGTATCTTGAACGTGTCCGCAAAAGATCTCGGTACCAACAAAGAAGCCTCGGTGACAATCAAAGAGTCTTCTGCATTGGATGATTCCGAAATCGAACGGATGCGCAAAGACGCCGAAGTCAACGCGGAAGAAGACCAGAAGATGTTTGAACTGGCGGAATCCAGGAATCAGGCCGAACATCTCTGTTTTCAACTGGAAAAGCAGATCGCGGATAATGCCGACAAGCTGAGCGACGATGACAAGCAGCCGATGGAAGCTGCCATCGAGAAAACGCGTGAGACGGCAAAAACCGACGACCCGGCTGCGATCAAGTCGGCGGTTAGCGATCTGGAACAGGCCGCACAGGCATTCAGCAAAACGCTTTACGAAAAAGCGGGTGCGGATGCCGCTGCTGGTCCTGCGGAAGACGGAGAACCCGCCGGAGCCGCGGCCGGATCTGACGATGACGCGATTGATGTTGAGTTCGAAGTGAAGGACTGATGACCTCGTAGTAAACGAGTTTCGTTTTCACTTCCATCGCACAGCTGTTTACCAGCATGCGCCGAGGCATCGACCGGTGCTTCGGCGTATTTTGTGCGCCGTCCCATCTCGAATGTTATTTCAAACACCTTCTTATCACCCCCTTCACGGAGCAGGTCGATGAGCTTCCGTATGGATAAACTGACGATCAAAGCGCAAGAGGCCCTGTCGGATGCCCAACAGCATGCGAGCGAGGATGGACATCCCGAACTGGACTCGGTCCATGTGCTGGCCGAACTCGTGCGCGAAACTGATGGCGTGGTCCAACCCGTGCTGCAAAAGCTGGGTGTTAACCTCGATCAACTGACGCGGATGATCCGTTCGGAACTTGACAAGTTTCCGCAGCAGTCCAACGCGTCGATGCCTCAGCCTAACCGCGAATTGCAACAGGCACTCACGACTGCTGCGCAAGATGCGGATGCGATGCGGGATGAATACATCTCGACCGAACATCTGTTGTTGGGATTGGTCAAAGTGAATTGCAAGGCCAGCCGGTTAATGGAACTGAATGGGGTCAACGCAGAGGATTTGCTCCAGGCCCTGCAGGAAGTGCGCGGTAGTTCACGCGTCACCGATCAGAATCCGGAAGATAAATTTCAGGCACTCGAGCGTTACGGTATCGACCTCGTGGAACGCGCCGAAGCCGGGAAACTGGATCCGGTGATTGGACGTTCCCAAGAAGTACGCCGGATCATTCAAGTGTTATCGCGGCGAACCAAGAACAACCCGGTGCTGATTGGCGAGCCGGGGGTTGGCAAGACCGCCATCGCCGAAGGACTGGCGCTCCGTATTCACCAAAACGATGTGCCGGAAAGTCTGAAAAACAAACGCGTGATCGCGCTGGATATGGGGGCTCTCATTGCCGGTACCAAATATCGCGGCGAATTCGAAGATCGCCTGAAGGCCGTGCTGCGCGAAATCGAAGATGCCGGGAATATCATCCTGTTCATTGACGAACTCCACACCGTGATCGGTGCTGGCGCGACTGAGGGGTCTTCGGATGCCGCACAACTGATGAAGCCCGCTTTGGCGCGAGGCGAACTGCGCTGCATCGGAGCTACGACACTGGACGAATACCGGAAACACATCGAGAAAGACAAAGCACTCGCCAGACGCTTTCAACAAGTCTACGTCGGGGAACCTTCGGTCGAAGATACCATTGCGATCCTGCGCGGACTCAAGTCCCGGTACGAAACGCACCACAATGTGAAAATCAAAGACGCGGCCCTGGTCGCGGCAGCTCAGTTGTCGTCGCGTTACATTACCGACCGCTTCCTGCCCGATAAAGCCATTGATCTGGTGGACGAGGCGGCAAGTCGGTTGTCGATTGAACTTCAAAGTGTGCCGAGCGAGATCGATTACGTGCAGCGCCGCCTGCGACAGTTAGAGTTACATCATCGACAGCTGACCGAGGAGGTCGAGGATGCCTCAGCTGAAGAGCTGGCTCAGATCGAGCAGGAAATGCAAGAGCTGAAGCAGAAGGAGGCTGAGCTGCGCGAACAATGGGAAGCGGAAAAACTCGGTTTGGGAGACATCAAGAACGTGCGGCAGGAAGCCGAACACGTCGAGCACGAATTCGAAACGCTGGATGCCCAAATCAAACACAAACAGTCCGCAGGGCTGGTGGTGAGCGAAGAAGACTATCAGCGTCTGTTTGAATTGGACCAGAAGCGGCGTGGTTTAGCGGCGCGGATGGCTGCCGAAGATCCAGAGGCCGTCGCGGAGGAAGGCGAAGCGACGGACGATGCGGCGGCGACCAAGCAAACCCGCCGTCCGCTGTTGCGCACCGCCGTCACCGAAGACGAGATTGCGGAAGTTGTCTCGTTGTGGACCGGTGTCCCGGTGACACGGATGATGGAAACAGAAAAAGCCAGGTTGCTGGAGATGGAACAGCGTTTACACGCCCGCGTCATCGGGCAGGATGAGGCCGTTTCGGCGGTCGCGCACGCGGTCCGCCGTAGTCGCAGTGGCCTGCAAGATCCGGAACGCCCGATTGGCTCCTTCCTGTTCCTCGGACCCACCGGTGTCGGCAAGACCGAACTCTGTAAGGCGCTCGCCGAAATCATGTTCGACGACGAAAACGCCATGACCCGCGTGGATATGAGCGAGTTTGGCGAAAAACACACCGTGAGCCGATTGATCGGTGCGCCTCCAGGATACGTTGGCTACGAAGAAGGCGGCAAGTTGACCGAAGCGGTTCGGCGACGACCTTACAGCGTGATCCTGCTGGACGAGATTGAAAAGGCCCATCGGGACGTCTTCAATGTCCTGCTGCAGGTGCTTGACGATGGGCGGTTGAGTGACAATCTGGGAAATACGGTCGATTTCACCAACACGATCATTGTCATGACGTCGAACGTCGGCAGTCAGGCGATTCAGCAAATCCAAGGTGACGGTGGCTCACGCGGCCAGTTTGGGCTGCAAGCTTTGCGGAAAGACGCCGGCGACAGTGCGGAAGAAGATTTGCACGAGGCGGTTCGCGAGGCCTTGAATCAACGGTTCTTACCCGAGTTCTTGAATCGTATCGACGAAACGATCATCTTTCATCCGCTCTCCCGCGAACAGCTCGGAGCGATTGTCGATATCCAATTGGGACGTTTGGCAAAGCAGTTGAGCGGTCAATCGATCGAAGTGAACTTTACGGATGCCGCGCGGACGGCGATCGCCGACGAAGGATATGACCCGACGTACGGTGCGCGTCCCTTGAAACGCGTGATTCAACAACGCATTCAAAACCAACTCGCAACCGAATTGCTGCAAGGCAGTATTGAAGAGGGAACTCAAGTGACGGTCGATTACGACGGTCGACAGTTTACCTTCGACACCAAGGAAGCGATGGCCGCGACGACGGACGACCATCGCGCTGCCGCGGACGGCTCCGGATAAGCACCGCGGCGTACGGCGGCGGCCCAGGTGGGCTGCAGCAGGTCTGGCGAACCGGCTGCAGCAACGTGGTTTTGCGCAAAGGCGTTGCGAGGTGTTGCGGAGGCGGATTTGCCAGCACTGCTACCGGTTTTACCAGGCTGCTGGGCCCCAAGCCTGCCTTACCCGCCTGAAGGCCAGNATGNTTTTTGCCAATTCTTCACATGAAATGGTGTTGTTTCCGAGACCTGAATCTTGAACACTTCAGTATCCATAGCAGCCACACCCGTGAGCAGCATGGTAGGGCAAGGCGCTGGAGAGATGGATGCAGAAGAAACCAAGTGGTTCTCAGCAGGTCGATCAAGTGAGATCGAATAATCGCTTGCTGTCTCAGATCTGGTTGCGCACGCGTCGTCGTCTGCGGCTGGATTTTTCTGTGGTCAGTATGATTCACCTTCCCGATGTGACCGACCAACCAGCCAACCCGGCTGAAGTCAATCGCGGGCAGAGGGTGAGCAGCGACGGANNGGANTCACCAACCTCGTAGTGATGGATGGTGAGTCCAAGCTGCAGGTTCCTGATCGCGGTTAAGTAGCTTTCCGGTCTGTCGGACATTTCCAGGCGGTCCAGAGAAGAAGCCCGCAGCGGGTCATTCCCAAAAAGACCCAGAGGAGTACCGAGCATGGTTCGGCAACCGGGTACGCGGAATGGGTGTCGAACGTGAAGACATCGTTGCCGGTTGGAAGATGGAATGCGTACGTAGCGTCTCCTCCCACCCAATGGCTGGTATCGTGAATCGTGGTCCGCGCGCGGTCGGCATTGGCGAAGTGTCGCGGTCCTACGTATTCCGCTTTCCGACGCGGCGTCAGCGATGACACGTCGATTGCCTGAAGCCCGAACGCCAAGCCGGTACCGCTGAAATCTCCGAGTGAAACGGTGCTGTAATTCAGTGCCGCCAGGTAGGTCGTCGGCGCAGAAGAAGTTCCGANGTAAGCGATCAGNCCGTCGCCGCTGGTGCTCAAGTCAAAGCCGGGATCGGATTCTGAGACGGTGCCGAAGGTGGCTACCCCGGTGTTGGTTTCGCTGTTGAAGCGAATTTCGACCACGGTTCCAGGGTGCAGCGTCTGAGTGCTCCGATACTGCAAGCGGCCCTCAAAGGGGCCGAAAGGAATTTCTTCGTCAGTGAAGAAAATGGCCAAGTCTGCCGGAATGGCTGCTAACGCCAGAAACCGCACCGTGTCGGTCCGTGGGCTCCCGTCGGTGGACGAACCATAGCCCAGCAAGGCAATGTCGCCCGGTTCGAGGAGTGCGGCTCGCACTTGCCCAACATTGCTGATGCTGATTGCCAGAACGGTTGTGACTACGAAACGCATCATAAGACCTTCCCCCTTGAGATGTTGGGCAGGCTTGCGCGTGCGCTGGCGTGTTGCCGACGCTACGGATGTGTCCGGAGGTTGAGCGTCCGTAGCGACGTCCAGCTGGCCTCTCGGTACGTTTCCGCGTTGGTGTCCCCAGGGAGGCTGGGGTGAATCGCTGATTCACCAGCACGCTCCCATCGTGTTGCTGCCCTGCCCGTGTTGCTGCCCTTGCCCGAAAATTGCCCTGGTGGGTGACTCCCCACACGAGCTCAGTGTCTGCCATTGGGCGGGGGAATCAAGTGTTTTTTGGCTGATTCCCGTCGGTTGGCGGCAATTCCCTGCGACTGGCCTCCGTGGATCGCCGGGGCTTTGGGGCACGGTCGACAGGGTGCTCAACCCCATTCTCAGGAAGGACTTCCGTCGCGGTTGTGAAAACCGAGCGAAACACCTATATTGAAAGGCTTGGTTAGTACGATAACGGCCTCAATGGGGCTGCTTCCATACATCGAGACATCGGTAGTGAGAGACTGAGGAGTCGCGGATCATGACGCTCGACAAGAGTTTGAAAGTGAAGACGGGAGCCATCAAGCAGCGGAATGTACTGACACGCGCCGAGCGTTTGCTGAAATTGCAAGAATCGGACCGTTGGCAAGAAGGCGATGGCATTCTTGGCCTGCCGAAGGTGCGCGTGCAAAAGCTGGCTTTGAAGAAGAAAAAGAAGGTCAAGAAGGCAGAAGAGTCTGACGACGCTGGGGATGCAAGCTAAGACCTTGAGGCGTTATGCAAGTTCGTTTGGAATACGGTCGAACAGGCTTGCAGGTCGAGTTGCCTGATGACCGTATTGTGCGGCACTTGGCTTACAAGGATGCCGCCCCGCTGACCGAACCGGCAGTGACGCTGCAGCAGGTGTTGGAGAATCCCACCGGCACGCCGCCGTTGGAAGAGCTGGCTGCGGCCGCGCGAACCGCGTGTATTCTGATCTGTGATATTACACGCCCCGTTCCCAACGAGCTGATTCTGCAGCCGTTGTTGCAGACGCTGCATCGCGCGGGAATCTCTGCCGAGAACATTACGATCCTGGTCGCTACCGGTTTGCATCGACCGAACGATCGCGACGAGTTGATCGAGATGGTGGGGCAAGACATCGTGGACCGGTATCGGTTGGAGAATCACGATGGTCATGAGTTGGACCAGCACACCTATCTTGGAGAGAGTCCGCGGGGTGTTCCGATCTGGATCGACTCGCGCTACGTTGCAGCCGATTTGAAGATTGCGACGGGGTTGATTGAGCCGCATTTGATGGCGGGATTTTCGGGCGGACGCAAATTGATCTGTCCGGGAATCGCAGCTTTGGAGACGATCAAAGTATGGCACGGCCCTGATTTTCTCGAACACCCTCGGGCGGATTGCGGCTCGTTGGATGGCAACCCCGTACATGAGGAGAATACCTGGATCGGCCGCAAAGCCGGGTGTGACTTCATCGTGAATGTCGTCATCGACGCCGACCGCAGGCCGTTGAAGTTCGTTGCGGGCGACATGGTGGAAGCCTTCGAGGAAGGTGTGCAGTTTGTCCGGGGCGTAGTGCGGGCAACGGTCGATGAGCCGGTTGACATTGTGGTGACGTGTGGTGCGGGATACCCACTGGATGTGACCTTTTACCAGTCGGTGAAAGGACTGACCGGGGCGCTGCCCATTGTTAAAGAAGGGGGAACTATCATCCTGGCGGCGAGTATGACCGAAGGTATTGGTAGCCCCGATTTTCAGGAACTCTTTCGTGAGCATGCCAGTTTAGAGGCGTTTGTCGACTGTATTCTGGAAACGGATTATTTCCGTATGGATCAGTGGCAATTGGAAAAATTAGCCACGGTTGGTCGTCGAGCCAAAATCAAAATTGTGACCGATGGCCTGCCTGCGGAAACGATCGACCGACTGTTCGTCGACAGTGCGCCGAGTGTCGAAGCTGCGGTCGAGGAGGCTTTGCAGGAACACGGACCGAATGCGGAAATCGCAGTCATTCCCAAAGGTCCTTACGTCCTGGCTCAAGTCGCGTCACCAAGATGAAACCACTGCCACGTTCCTTCTATGCCCGAGATACTGTCCAGGTTGCGCGGGACCTGCTCGGTAAGCGGCTTGTGCGACGTTCTCGAACAGGCCTGACCAGTGCGCTGATCGTGGAGACAGAAGCGTACCTGGAACGGACCGATCCGGCGTGTCACACGTTTCGGGGTAAGACCCCGCGCAATGCGGCCATGTTTGCGCCGCCCGGCCACCTGTATGTTTATATGATCCACGCGCGGTGGTGCTTGAACGTGGTGACGGCAGCAGAGGGCATTGGTGATGCGGTTTTGATCCGCGCGGCCGAGCCACGGGACGGGCTGCCGCTGATGCGCGATCGCCGGCAGCGGGAAGATGACCGGGAATTAACTCGGGGCCCAGCCCGCTTGGCCGAAGCACTGGACATCGATGGAAAACTGAACGGCTACGATTTGACGCTTGGACGGCGCCTTTGGCTCTGCGATGCTCCTGACGACTGGGCGGACGAGTCGCTGATCGCGACATCCCCCCGAATCGGTATTTCCGTTAATCAGCAAGCACCGCTGCGATTTTTTGTCGTTGCGAATCGCTATGTGAGTGGCCCGCAAAAGCTGAATCGACGGCCGTGATCTCGCTTGCCTTGGGCCGTGATAGCAGTCAAATCACGGTCTTCCAGGAAAGAACGACCCCCGGGCAGCTGCTCTTGTCGGCTTGAGCGTCGGTTTCTACACTCCGCTTGCTGGAAAAGATGTCTTGCAGACATTGCCGGGTTGGGTTCGCTAAGTCCTTTCTCAGATTTGACTTGTAGCGAACGTTTCAGGCGGGTTGTACCTGCTTTACCGACTTGGACCAACAAATTTTGCATCCTGTGCGTGTGGATGCAGGGAAAGTCTTGAAACGGAATTTACGGCTTTTAGAATAGAAGCTGAGAGCCCGATTTCCGTTAACTCGTAAGCATTTAGGTGAATCATGCGAGTAGCGATTGGGATTCTCATACTTGGTCTTGGAGTGATGGCGATCGCCGTCGGTGTAAGTTCATTTCGCAATGAAGCTCAGGCACAATCGCCTCAAATCATTGGGATTTCCGCATCGAACGGATTAATCGCGCTGAGCGACGAACGTGGTGACACCCATCAGCAGGTCACGTTGGTGGACCCGCAAAAACAAACGATGGCGGTTTATCATGTCGATCGCGCTTCTGGTAAGGTAACCTTGAAGTGCGTTCGAAACGTTCGTTGGGATTTACTTCTTGACGAGTTTAACGGAGCGAACCCTGCGCCGCGTGAGATCCGCGCATTGGTCGGGCAATAAAAAGCCCGCTGGCCAGCGAACTCGTGTCAGCGAGCAGGGGCACTCCATAAGTCACATCCGCGCACCGGATCATTTTGGAGCCCACGATGGCCAGTAAGTTCGTACCACTTGATGAAGCCGCTGAACAACTTGGTATTTCGCCAGACAAACTGGTCGAAATGCGCTCCAATGGGGAGATTCACGGGTATCGCGACGGTGGTAGTTGGAAATTCAAGGCTGAGGAAATCGAGCGGGTTGCCGCTGAACTCGGCACGCCCCAGTCCTCAGGTTCTGTCGACGACAGTCTGAGTGATCTTTTTGGCTCCGATTCCATCGAGCTTGGCGAAACGGATCCAGCCGGTTCTTCGGTACTGATCAGCAGTGAAAGTGAACTGCCTCTGGACCGTCCCTCCAGCACGGTGATTGGGCAATCCGGTAGTGCTGAGTTGGGAGCCGATAGTGATCTGCGCCTGATTCCTGATGAAGACAGCGGTGACGTTTCTCTGGTTCCCAGTGAAAGTCGTTCGAATACCGAATTGGGAGATCTGCCAGGCCCCAATGATGAAGCCAGCTCGGCACTCTTGTCCGGCGATGATTTGGCGTCGGATGGAGACCTGTTGGTGGCTGAGGATGATGTCGACTCGGACGAATTGAATTTGTCGGTCGATGACGCTTTGGCTTCCGATGATGGCCTCAGTGATATCGAAGCCGGTTCAGACGGACTTGCTCTGGCTGCATCGGACGCCGGACCGGGCCCCGATTCCAGCGGCATCCGTTCTGGTGATTTAGATCTTCAGCTTTCGGATGATTCGAGTGGCATCGACGATTTAGGTACGGACAAGTTGACGTTGTCGGAAGGGACCGGCGGGCTGTCCACAGGAAGTGATGCGCTGGAACTCAGCTCCGGTAGTGGATCAGGCGACCTGGAACTCATTTCGGGAAGCGAAAGCGGTGAACTGGAATTGTCGCTTGGCAGCGGCACCGGTGACCTGGAAGAGATCAGTGGTTCAGAAGACTTGGAGCTCGGTGGCGACGAGTTAGCGCTGGAGGAAGACGACGATTTGGTCCTCGGCGGCAGCGATCTTGCCATGACCGGCGACAGTGGTATCAACCTGGGGTCGCCGACTGACAGTGGCTTGTCACTGGAAGAGGAACCTTTGGAAGTCGCATCGTCCGCGTCCGCACTTGAGTTGCCCGAAGACGACGATGAGATCATCGCCCTGGACGACGATCTGGGCAGCGAAGAAGCCACGCAACTGAAACAAGACGAAGAATTCCTCTTATCACCTGTCGACGAGATGGCGGGTGACGAGTTTGACGAGTCAGATAGTGGTTCTCAAGTGATCGCGTTGGAGGATTCNCAAGCCTTCGACACCGAGGGAGCCACCATGGTGCAATCCGAAGAAGCGGCCTTGGTCGCCGAGGATGACGGTGTGGTCGGCTTCGAAGAAGCCCAGCCTGCCGGAGCAGGCGCCGGTATGGATCCAGCGATGTCGCCTCAACCGGCCGGTCAGATGATGATGGCTGCGGAACCACGGCAAGCACCCTATTCGATCTGGAATGTGCTGGGCCTGTTGGGCTGTGTCATGATGTTATCCGTGACCGGTGTCATCATGGTCGATGTGTTGACCAACATGTGGGTCTGGGATAGCGGCAGTACGAGCACGTCACTGACCGATGCTGTGGTCAGTATGCTGGGCATGAAGTAGTCGCCACGTAAGTTGACGCAGCTTGCGCAATCCCGTCAGAAAACGTATTGGCTCATCGACGGATTGGACTGCTTGTCAAACGACTCGACAGCGGCAACGTCTGAGTTGTCAATCGGCTGGCCGTAGGGAAGTTCCATGCTCCGTTTGAGCATCGTGAGCGGTGTCCTGTACTCGGGTTGCGTCTGACAGACGATAGGCTAGGATAAAGTACTTGGAGCTGATCGGGCGGTTAGCTCAGTTGGTTTAGAGCGCCACGTTGACATCGTGGAGGTCGTTGGTTCGAATCCAATACCGCCCACTCCACCAAGCCCAGGAAAACATTGGTTTTCTTGGGCTTTGTTGCTTTCTTGAGGGTGCTCTCCCGTCCCCTCGTCGGTTGCTTGACGTCCTCTTCAAGGATGGGGTGTCAGCGTATTACGTCGTCCTGCTGACCGTCGCACTCAAGTTCCTTTTCGGTGTCCGGCACTCCGTTCCGGGGCACCAAGGTTGTGCCAGGAATGATGGTCGTTGGCCGCTTGGGAACGGCCATGCATCCACAACTGCGTCACGCCATGCTGGAGCGTGATTCGGCAGTCCTGATCGTAGACAGCCCTGAGGGTAAACCCCATCAACAAGGGTGGGATGTCTTTGCCTGACACGAAAGGCGTAGCGAGAAAAGAGACAGCAGATTGAGAAGAGAAAACTTGTCAGTCTTTACTATGGAAAACGTAGCCCTTGACGATCGCGTTTACGCTTCCTTGGTTAGTGTCTGGTTGACTCAATACTCTGAATAGCAGCCAGTCAGATAGTAAAACACGAGGTTCGTATTTTCAGTGATTGCTCTTCTGCGTTTAGTTTCCGTGAGTCGTGGTGCACTTTTACGCTACCGGCGTTGTGCCCGGACGATAAGAGCAATGATCTAAGTGCTGATCAAGGATTTTGAAAATGGGTATTGCATATGTGTATGCGGGGGTGCTTGGGATAGCCTGCGGGGTGGTGNTTACCCTGACCTTGGGATGTGCTTTCATTTGGTTCCTGGCGATGTTAAGAAGACAGAGTGGGTCTTTCAAAGCCGCCATGGTTGCGACGAGTGCAGCGGTCCTGGTCGTCTCGCTCTTGCCCTTTTTTTACGCNGAAATTTTTCGAGTCTCCGAGCCGATTGTTGGTGAACTGGATGTCTTACAGGCCGTTGGGCACCATCTTCGCGTGCCCCGTCTCGGCGATCCGACGACCAATCCTGTGACGTTCGGTATTTCGTGTTTTCTCCTGGTTGCGTCTCCTGGGTTGGGTGCTGCTGTGGTGATTGTTGTTACGGGAATGCTGAAAGTGTCTATGATCGGAATCGATGCATTTCGGGAGTACCATAAACAGCCGGCATGGCTGGATGCGTCGCGAGCTCATGTTGGATACCGAGAAGAAAAGAAACGGGGGCAGGCCTGTTAAGCGACTTTCTGGCAGCGGCGCGTGCCGCCCATGTCGCTGTGTGGCACAATTGCCAACCGACACTCACCTGGGCGATTTCACAGGGGCAAGCGAAAAGCGGGTTGAGTCAGCAGCTCACCCATGCTCCGCAGGGGGGCCTGCCCCGCTGGTCTTTCTTTTCCGGGTCCGCTGCGATCGACGGGACGCTCGACTCTGCCGCGCGTCTTCTTGTTACTCGGATGTTGGTAGAACGATCCTGCCATCGGGGGTCGTTGCACGAAATGCAAAATTCCACGCTCCGCGAGTCACGCCAACNCGGTTGGTCAACCAGACCTGCACTTCGTTCTCGCCTTTGCGAAGTTTCACTTTCACATTTTTCGCGCGGATGTAGGGCTGAGAGCCGAGGTCCATTGGCGGTTCATCGTTCATTTTCAGGATCAAGTGATCATCCCAGGCCAGTCGGACATCAGCGGTCATGTCCCTCGGCGCTTGCAGTTTGCAATAGGCCACCGCCCATCCATTCATCGTAGGAGAGTTGGCGTTGGATGCTTTGGGGCGTAATACGTGATTAAACTCAACAAACCCTCGAATGGAAGCGCGTTGATGCCAGGGACGGTCGATGAACGGCTTGTCGGGGTCGAACCTTCCATCGTTTTTGGGCAAGGGCTCTACTTTCCCGAACGGGCCCGCTAGCCACCATGAACCGTAATCGGGCAAGGGAAGGTCATACTCGCCTCGAAGGATTTTCGTTTGCGGCAAACGCTGTTTTATGGGCGGCATTTTGAAATACGGCCTCACAGGTTTCTCGGAATACCAGTACACCGTCGAGGAGACGTCATGCGCTCGCGCACCAAACCGAAGGTGCANTGATTCGTTAAAGTGAATCTCGTCATGGGCAAAGAAGCGATAACCGACCAGCTTTTGGCGATCTCCATCCGCATCTTTTTGAACGTAGTAGGGCATGTCCGAATACAGCGAGGTTTGCGCGACGTAATCGGCTCCTCCATGAGACGCGCCGAACGCATCTTCACCGCCAATGCCGCGCAGGAACGACGGTTGGTCGCCCATGCCGTCGATGTAGATGTTGTCCGCGCCACCATGACTCCAACGCATCGTATGGCGACTTTCGAGCATATCAACAGCATAAACAAACCCAATCAGCCTCCCCGGTCCATCCATATCAGCGATGATGTAGTCATCGGCAAAATCCTTCACCGGAGCCTCCCGGCGCCAACGTGCACGGAATCGTTTTTTCTCAGTCAGTTGCTGGCCGGGGTAGTCGTGCCAGTCGACCATCAAATACGCAATACAGCCCTCCGGTGATTCGATCTCAAAGCGTGCACTCTTGGCGAAGGGCATGGGAATCGAGCAGGTCATCCCCAACTTGGGCTTCACTGCGAGAAACGGGGTATTGATCTGATAGTTCTTGCCCGGTTGGGTCAAGTTGTGCATGAGGCCGAAAAAGTCAGGTAATGGAGCCTCGACTGATGGGATCGTTTCGCCATCGAAGTAAACTCGCAGAATTTGCTTGCGACTGATGAAAGTTCCGGTGACCCAGATGCGACGAATGCATCCCGGACCTGTCAACGTTCCAAACGTCCGCCGCCCCTTGAATTCACTTCGTTGGCTGATGCGGCGCGAAACCGGTTGGTCGGGAAGATCCAAGCCCCACGTCGTTAACGTCTCGCCAGCTGCTTCGGTCGAATGGAATCCGGAGCAGAGGATGGGAATGGAAATCAACCAGAAGAGCGGGCAGGTACTACGAAACGTCATGGTTGAATTGCTGGTCATCGTCTGATTGGCCATTTGTTGTCTCTAAGGCTGATTCGTTATTGAAAAATACCCGGCCCGGTCAGCTTAGCAGAGTCACCAATTTTGCTCTCACAGAAGACAAGGAAACCAGGGCTGGTCACGGCAAAGAAATCCTGCTTTTTTATTCCCCGCATGTTTGCTTTTGTTGGTCTTGGAATTTGCTGTTGTTACCACATGCTGCGGAGTGTGGCAGGTCTAGGTGGCCGAGGCATCGCGTCCGAAGTGACTGCTTGCCGAGTGGTTTTGNGCNAGNCAGNGTNAGTGAAATGGCCTGCTTCGGACCACCCTTCACAGTCGGCCTTCGATGGTCTTTCTGTCAGTTCGAATTGATGCCGAATTTGCGTCTTCCCTGCTCTAGACAATGGGGGAAGTTCACGTTAGTAAATAGATAGTTCAGGTACACCTTCGTGAGTCAATCTCACGCTCGAGTAGAACTCTCATTTTAGGATGCAAACGATGGAAGAACAATTAATCTTGGATGCACAGCGCGCTTGGGGCGAAGGAATCGTCAAGATTGGCCAAGTGTTTCTTGATAAAGGTGACTATCAAGCCACCGCCACGGCGCACATCAATGAGTTTTACAACTATCAAGATGGAACGGTGTTGTTCAAGCCCACGCTAACATCGGTCAAGCAATTCCGTCTGGATTTTGAAGGCGCTCTGTCCTACTTTGTCGGCGGAAACAGCAATTATCCGGAAGACCACGGATTTGCGATCAAGCCCTGGTCCGATGTCCAATGGGAGAATATTGGCACCAAGATCATTGGCAACATGGGCGTCGCCATGGGCAATTACTTCTTCACCACGGTTGAGGGCGGAGATGTCGTGAAAGTCGAGTATTCCTTTGCCTACACCATCAATGCGGATGGGCAGTTGAAGATTGTCCTTCACGATTCGCACTTGCCGTACTCGCCCTAGACCGTTTGCCTTAGACCGTTTGCCCTAGACTGTTTGCCTTAGACCGTTTGCCTTAGACCGTTTGCCTTAGACCGTTCGCCTTAGACCGTTCGCCCTAGACCGTTTGCTTCAAGCGTCACCGCGAAGGCGGATCAGGCGTCGGGAAGCATGGATTGGATTCCGCGAGAGAGTAGGGGATCCATCTGCGGTCCACACCAGGCAACGCTGACGGCGTAGCCTCCTTGGGGATATGCTTCTGTGGTAGGAATGTACCATGGGCCGCCATCCCCATAGGCGGCGCAGGCGACGAAACGATTGCTGGCTACCGCCTGAGCGCGGAGTTGGTATTCCACAAAACACTCTGCAGGAAGGTGCAGGAGTGAGACGTCGTTCACGTGCAGCGAACTGAGTGTGATGGGCTGCCGGGCGTTGATCCTGCGGATGAAGGCAACGGTGTAGGACGGCCTGTTTCTCGAAACCACTCGGTTTTGCTTATTCGCAATCCGAGCCATGAGTTGCTCTTCGTCGAAAGCTGGATTGAGTGGTGGGAGGAGATCTTTGGTCTTCCAGGCGATCGATTCGATGGGCTGAGGCTGGAGGTCCGTTTCCGACGCCACAATCCCGTCGAGCATTCGTTTGGTTAATGCGACACGCGCTGCTGGCGAGCCATTGTTGTATTTGCCGGCGCCGATGTTCCCCCCGCAGCCATTGAAGTACAGGTGTAGGCAATCGGGTTCTTGTTGCTGCCGTTGTCGTCGCGCCAAGCCGCANAAATCGGCGCTGACCATGCCATCGCCGTAGTAGCTCATCGGATGACATGCGTAGTAGTGAGCAGCGACCAGTTTCTTCTGGCCGTGGTAAAACGCGACCGTTTTCAGCATGGGGTCGATCAGACCTTCGGGGAAACGGTGGTGTTCTGGTTTCTTCGAGGAACTGCCGCGTTGTGACATCACCTTGCCGTCAAGTCCGATGATGCGCCGATTTCCGGCGACCTTGGCAACGCGTGCCTGGCCATGAGCGACGTGGGTTACCGGCACGGTTTGCTTCAGCGACTCGCGAACCGCTTGGCGACCAGCGTCGAGACAACGTTGGAAGAAACCCGGTTCGACGATGTGTGGCAGGTCACCTTGTGCCATCACGATCTTTTCTGCATCCAGGCAGGCAAAGGGGGCATTGTGTTGATGGACGCATTGCACGGCGACGCGATCGATGGTGGTGTCCGCAGCATCCGCCAAAGCCTGACGCCATTGAAGATGCGCGGAATTCAGAATGCCCGTCCAATCGACCACGCAAACGACGATTGGCTTTCCCGCTCCAAGCAGGACATAGCCGAGGGCTTCCAGAGGATCTTGCACGCCCACCACCGGTTTGATCCAGCCGCCGCAAAGGGAATGGCCCAGCGGTGGCGTGACGTTGTAGCGAAAGGTCGCCAGTCGCAGATCGCCGGTTGTGTCAGCAGCCAGCAAGGGATGAGATTGCGTTGCACCCACCAGGGCCGAGCCTGCAGAAGTGGCGATGAAACCTCGCCGATGCATTTCGAAGTTCATGGTCTGATTTCTCCAGGGAAGGGGGCGTGGAGGGGATCGCGGGTGTGATCATCCGTAGGCGACGGGATGGGGGNGTCCACATCGTTTCGTTCAACACGAAAGCAGCGCCAAGGCAAACGCATTTCTACCTGACCGCGATGGGGTCGAGAAACATCGTCCGGCCATGGTTGCGCCCGTCAGCGGGGCGTCGTAAACTGCGAGACGTGTTGAACTCGCTTGGGTGTCGGTCGTTGATCTGCAGTCCACTGCGTGAACCCACTCTGTTGTAATTCACCTGTCAACGTGCAATCAAGACTTGGGCCTGCAACTGGTGGCGAATTTTTTTCCGAGATGNTGCAGAGACGGTGCCTGTTTGGCCAGCGCTGTCCCCGCCGATTCGCCNGAGANGGGCNGAGGGAAGNGGTGCCGAAGCGTGACTAGTGATCGTGCCCGTCGTGGCTATGCTCACTGTGATNGTGNTCGTCATGCCCGTGACCACTGTGATTGTGTTCGTCNTGCCCGTGGCCGCTGTGATTGTGCCCGTNGTGTTGGTGGGTCGCATGACTGTGCCCCGGAAGGTTTTCAATGCCGACGGCGATGCCCAGCCCCAGCAGGAGAGCGGCTGTAAGTTTGCCACGGTCGTGATGGTGAAACGCAACCTCTGGCAACAGGTCGGCTAAGGCAATGCCAATGAATAAGCCGGCCGATACAACCAGTCCCCAGCCGAGCAGAGTGGAGTCGGCGGAGAGTGCNGTTGCACCCAGGTAAAAGGTGAGTGCTCCGATAGGACACGCCAGTGAAAAAGCAACGTTGGCGATGTTCTGTGCCGGCATTGACCAGTTTTGTTTGTTCATCACCGAAGTGATGGCGAATGCATCGAGTGGCTTATGCAAGGCCACGGCCAGAAAGGTTCCTAAACCAGCCAGGCCTAACCAGGAGCCGTGCCCGGCGTCCACCGCGACGCTGCTGGCGAGCGCCATGCCGTCAAGCAGCGTGTGCAGCACGAGGCCAGCAAACAGCCCCGCCCAACTTAATCCCTTGGCTTCGGAGTCCTCGTGGTGGTGGTGATGATGATCACAGGCGTGGGAATGCTCCGCGTCGCTNCCCTCGCCGTCTTCCGTGACCGGCACGCTATGGTCGTGGGTGTGAAACAGTCGGACCAACAAAAACATCACGATCAATCCCGCCAACGCACCCGCACCTGCGTTTGCACTCGAGCGGAGTATCTCGGCACCGTGAGGCAGTAAATGCAGAAAAGCGATCCCCAGCATCAGACCGCCGACACCGCTCATCAGCAACTGTGTCCGCAAGTGCGTCATGCGAAGTAGCGATGACAGCTTACCGCCCGCCAACGACGCGGCGACGATCAGCAGGCAGTAGACGAGCAATAGTACGAATGGTGACATGAATTCTCCGATCCCCAACAAACGCACAACCTACGGGATTGCCATGGATTTGCAAATACCCGGCGGAGGGAGTTTTGGATTGACGAACGCAGCAGTCAACGCACAGTTGCAATGGTATGCAACTGTAATATTGTCGTGGTTGAAAACGGCACGTTGGTCGGGTGCGGGCTGAGAACTTGTGAGTCGCTAACAGCAAAGCATTCTGGGGTCATTGCGGATCGTTGAAATACCCAGTGCTTTCGACGTAACGTCCGTTGCCGCCGGGCGGAATGCGGTTGGAAGGCGAATCGCCTGCGGCAAGTTCAAAGGCGAAGCCAAAGGGATTACGGCCTGGCCGTTCGACGTACATGCTCTTGCCGTTTGCGTCTCCCCAACGCCCCCAGACCTCCCCGGGAGCCACCAGGTCGAATCGCGTAAACCGCTTTTGCTGGCGGTTGTATTCCAAGCGACCATAGAGGGGCGTTGCGAATCCTTGGCCGAGCGGTCCGTTGGGCGTCGTCGCTTGGGAGGCGTCGTAGTCGCTGCCCCAATGCACGTATCCGTCTAATTCCATCTGGATCTGCTCAGGTGAGACGGTTTTGACCACCCATGCCAGCCGGGCCTCTTTGATCGAACGTTTGCTTTTGATACCGCCTTCGCTGGTCGTCGCCCGTTGAGGAGTCAGGTGGAAGCGGGCCATGCGTTCGGCAATCGCGCTGTCGATTGGCTGACGGGCGCCCGGTACGGGAGCAGATGGGATCATGGCTTGCCATTCGTCATGCGTTAGCCACATGTACTCGGTGTTCGGTTGCAGGAACAATTGCCACGAACGTAGGACGTTGGGTTTTTCCAGCATCAGCGGAAAGTCGGTCGTTTTGGCGTGCCGCAACTCGCCATTGGTTTCACGGTGCAAGAAACGGGCATGGACGCGCAGTACCAAGCCGTCTTTTGGTGGATTGGGAATGAGCGCGGCAGTTGGTTTCAAATCCGAAACCTTCACCGCCCCGGGTAGGCGTTCCGATTCGGGTAATTTAGCGAACGCTTCGAGCACTTCCTGGCTGGGACGTCGTCCCAGCATGTTACCGCTGGCGGAGATGCAACTCATATAGCCACTGGAGGTCACCCATTGTTGATGAATGTTGGCACTGCGTAGAAACTCACCTTCGGGAGATGCTTTGCGGCAAACCCAGGTCGGCACGCTGGCGGCAATGAAATTCTCTTTGATCAACTGGATCGTTTCATCATTCCAAAAGGCGACCCCCCGGGTCNCACCACGGCCGGCCGTTCAGCACCCGGCGGCGGGCGCCCCGCCGCTACCTGCCATCAGAAAGATTGGCTTACCGGTGGCAGCCGCTTTCTGGCGTGCTTCCCAGACGCTCGGATACCAATCGATCTCCATCCAACGAGATTCCCCTGGTTGGCGTTTAATCAACGAGTGAAGTTTCTCAAACGCCGCATCATCGACGGTCGGAGGTTCTACAGCTTGCACGGCAGTAGTGACGATCAAGGCACTCCACATGGCGATGGTGATGATTCGGACGCGCCGCATGATGGTTCCTCTTTTGCGATCTACAGAAGTCACGTCAAGCCATCATAAGCATTGGATGCGAGATCGCAAAGGTTGTCCCCGCAGGGAGCTGTTTTGTGGAATCGTTTCCGTTGGATGGTGGCCGGATGTTCGCCAGGCATCTGCTGCAAAGATGAAAGCAGCGTGGTGTGATTGGGGAGTGCACGTTGCTCGGAGCAAGCACGTGGAGGGGATTGCGGGACGGTCGTCCGATGCCGAAGTGAGGCAGCATGCGTCTGTCCACCGCAGTGCGGCGATGGTCCTGACGGTCAGCTGAGTTAACGCAGCCCAGCAGAGTTGCGATTGGCCATGCGGCGTCCAGAGGTGGCTTCGGTCGCTTGAAACGCGGCCCAGACCGGGAAGTGATCCGATACTTTCAACGCTTCACTGCGAGAGATCCGAAATGTCTCTTCCAGGTTGACCACGCCCCATTGCCCGAGGTATTCGCTGGTCTGTTGGGCGTTGAAGACCAGATTGTCATAGCATTTGGTCTGGCGGGTATTGGTCATCACTCCTTGGACAGCACAGGTGATACCGGGAAGGCGTCCCAGCGGTCCAAGTTGTTTTTCGCTGGCGTTCAGATCACCCAGTAAGATCACGTCATCCTCGTCTGCACGCGCTTGTTGCATCGCTTGAAACACGTCGGCCAGCGCGGCAACTTCTTCTTTGACCTCGTCGGGATCCGTGTGAATGTTCACTAGCCAGAACGAGAACGGTTGCTGCCGGCCACCAAGACGCGTGCGAAACCGTGTGACAAACGGTTCCCGGTGCAACAGGTCTTGGGGGTCATTGAAGACACCCACTGCTGACGGGTCGTATTCGATCCGCCGAGTATCGTAGACGAACGCGTACTGTTCCTTGCTGACCGTGCGTCCAAGTCGAGAGCTGATGAGGAAGTTGTATTGGCTGCCGTCGGCGTTAATTTGTTCTAGGAAGCGAGGCAGGATGGTATCTTCTTTCGAGCGTACCTCCTGGATCGCCACGATGTCGAACTGACGCACGACTTGCGACAGAATGTCCATGACTTGCGGTTTGGCGAGTTTACTGGTGCCAAAGACTTGGATATTGAAGGAGGCGATAAAGATCCGGTCTTGAGGTTTCTGGAAGGGTGGTAAACGTGCGGGAGATTGATTGCCGCCGGCCTGTTGGCTGTAGGTGGCACTCGCCCCGGCACTTGTCTGATGACCGTGTCGTTGGTTGGCGTGAGCGAGATGCTCACCTCCCGTGAGTCGCGCGCCGCCACCTGACGACGATTTGGCCGATTCATCGCCGAGGTGTTCGATGGCAACCTGTAAGGCGGCTTCCCCCGCTTCGGTACTTCCCAGAAAGCCACGTGCTTGTTGCATCAAGGGGCCGACGAATGGGAGGTCGGGTTTGAGGTAGCCGCTGAAACCACCACCGGTTAACGTGCTGACGATCAAGCCGATGATGGTGAAGATTGAGCCACGTGAGCGTTTTCTACGTGACATGCCGGCCTCCTTGCCTTGGTGATCCCGTGCGGGGGACTAGTTTTCTGCCTCGTTGCCTGCCGTTTGCGCTACCCGTGCCAGTCGGGGACTGCCGGATTCCGTGGCGCGCCGCAACGCTGCGAGCCCCTCAGGTGTTGTGGTCTGGATTTTTCCGAGTGCCCAGGCGGCGCGTTCCCGGACCGCTGTATCGGAGGACGACGAGAGCATTTGGATGAGCTCAGGCTCACAGCGTTTGGCTTCCAATTCCAAGCGGCCACACAAGGTGATGGCCCAGTAAGCGACCAGGGGCTCGGATGCTGTGATCAGTGATTGCAGTTCGGAGAGTTGCGTTAAAGGTGGCGTTCCCAGATCCTCAAGTGCCGCCACGGCCCACGTTTGGATCGCTTCCTCTGGATCGCCGCACGCTTGAACTAGTGCAGTCGCTCCATCCGCGGCCGCTTGCCCAGCCAGACATAAAGACTCTGCGGCACGCGACCTCACCGAAACATCCGGCGATTGCAAATCTGCGAGATGCTGCTCGATGTGCGCCATACGTACATAACTCCGGTATCATTCCGCGGAGTAAATAGACGAATTGCGGGAATGTGACAAGAGCAGTGAGGCCGTATTTCTGTCCCGTCGAGCGGCCGTCAGAACCACAGGCGGATGCCACTGATGACGTTGCCAATTTCAGCTCGCCCGACATCCAGGTAATCGTAGCCGGCATAAACTTCGAATCCCCGAAATTGCATCCCGACGGTAGAGCGGACATGGAACAGCGAAGCGTTCCCCAGTCGGCCGCAGTCCAACTCGGTAGACAGAATCCAGGGATCGCGGGGAAAGAAATCGCCCGCATAAGTGAAGTTGAATCCGAAGTCACTGCCAGCGCGGTCTTCGAGCCAATTGATTCCCAATCCGGCTCGGAGTTGAAGACGCTCGTTCTGCGAAAATGCCCGTACGATGTTCACGTCGCCGGTCCACATTTCATCACGCGTGGCGTCATCGAACGCTTCGTGACGGTACGTCACTTCGCTGTCAATTCCCCAACGCCAGACGGTATCGAACAAGAGATGCCCGCTACTACGCGAGAGGCCCGAAAAATCGTCACCATATTCTCCTCGTAGACGGATACCGTAGTAGTTCGTTTCGACCAGAGAGGGCGACGGGATCACGTAGCCGGGATGGTTGGATTGATAGGGGTAATTGGGAAAGTATCCCGGTGTACCATCATCGCCCATGAGCCAGGGAGGAGCCCAAAACGGAGACGTGACAGCGAAGATAACGGAGTTCCCTAAAAACCGGTCAAAGCTGTCGCTGAAGAAATCTTCCGCAGAGTCTGCTTCCGGATCCCGGGAAGCGCCACGTTTGACTTCATTGCCCGGTGTCCTGGTTCTGACATCCGTGCGCAGCGTCTGCAGTGTGTCTTGGGCAATCAGAGGTGCCGTCAGCAAGACGCCTAGAAAAATGCTTGCAAGCACCTGGCGTGTGGCAAGTCGTTTCATGACAGCAACTCCAGCAAATCGAACCAACGGTCGAACGGGAGGGAAGGGAGCATAGAGAGCCGCGCCGCAGGCAGCAAGAGCAACGGCGGTCGCTAGCAGGCGCAAATCCGTTCTACTCGTCGGTGTGATGTTGCCAGCGTGGTAGTCAGGTCAACGACGCTTCGAAGATGATTTGAGCGAGACGTTCCACAGCTTCTGGTCGGGGGCCAGGTAGACTTCGCAATGCTTGCAGATACGCGCCGCAGTCGCGATTTCGCCACCGCAGCGTGGACAGGCCTGCTCGGGTTCCAGGGCAGCGAAAGACGGTTTCGCAGGGGCCTGATGCTCGCCTAATAGTCGCACCACACCGGAATCCGTAATCGGATTTGCTTGCGGTTGAGGTACGGTCAGTGGAATCCGACATTGAGGGCATTGAGAGGGTTTCCCAGCATGTCGCCGATCCGTCTTCAAGCGGTGACCATGAGAGCATTCAAAGTAGATGAACATCGACAATCCTCGTTCAGTGCTGCCTCTGATCGATACACACCCATCGTTGGCAAGTTTCCCTCTACCTTGAATATCGAAGATCGGCGACGGGCGTACACAGCTTCGGCATCGAACGATCGTGACGACGATGGCTTCAGGTAGTTGTCACGATGGCTTAACTCCACGGCGCGTCCGCTGGTTTCGCACAAATTCCTGCAAGTCGACAGGTTGATGCCAGGGTAACTTGAGGAGGACGTGGCTGGTGGAGCTGAAGGAAATCGGGTGTTGGCACATTCCCGGGTGCCCCCGGGATATCCAGCGACCGTGAGGGCGGAAGATTACCAATCGTGGTGAGCCGGTAAACGGAGTGGTTTTTCGAGGAATTTTTCCCAAAAAAATCTGCCGACTCATGCTCTGTCAGCGTAGCGGGGGCTCTGCCGTGCAGACCCTTTCACGGATGGGTTCGTTGCCCTCGCCGGCAGGTAGTGGGGCAAATTCTTGCCCAACGGAGACTGCGTTATGTGGTGGACTGATAACGCTCGGGATGCTGGTGCAGTCGCGTCTGAGATTTCGAAAGAACTTCGGCGGATTTCAAGCAAGTCCACCTCGTCATTAGCCGACTTCGCTATTAATATCAAAGTTCTTCAGCTTTGTAGCTGAACTTTCTGTACCTTCAAGACAAAGACACATTGGGAGCGAACCATGCAAAGCCATCAAACCTCATGGGAGGACGAAGAGAACAACCGCATCGTCGAATTGCGCGTCGATTATGAAATCGACGGCGATTCGTTGGCGATCAAAGAAATCGCTCCCCAACAAGTCACTTTCGTCGACAGCGACCACCAAGTCGTACGTCGCATCAAGGTCTACGGCGATCGTGCACGTCGCCATCTCGAGCAGGCTTTCCGCCAAGACGGTCGTCTCGAAAAGTTGGAGGTTGAACTCCTCCAGCATGCCACCGTCAACGCGTGATACGGCGACGCCCGTCGCAAACCTGCGGCGTTGCCTTGAAACGCTGAGCGCTTGTTCCACCACGCTGGTATCTCGCTACCGCAATGAGGCGATGACGCGCAGGCCGCGAAGTCACTCATTGCCGTTCAGGAATGCCTGCGGAGCGTTTTCTGCTGCGCGGAAGACACTGGTGGGGCATAGGGCAGTTTGAATCATCCCTGGGCCTGAGATTGCCGCAGCGCAGCGGACGCTGAAACCAGCACATTCCAGCAGGGGACCATGCGGGCAAAGTGCTGCGTTATGGCAAGGTGATTGGGGCATTTGCTGCGCGATAAACGGCAGAACAGACTGCCGGCAAACCATTTGGAGTGCGGCTTGCGTTGCGCTGCGTTTGCACCCTTTGGGTGTGGTATGATGTGTGTTGGCTCTGATTATTCCTGGGGGATCCTATGAGTCGACATGTCTCTCTGTCCATGATCATCGTCACCGTGGCGAGTGTCGCGTTGGTCGCGAACGCTGACGAACCGTCGCGGCCATGGCCATTTGCTGCCCGCGCTAAGGTATCGCCGCCGGCGGTTCAAGCTACGGAATGGGGACGCAATGCGATCGACCAATTTGTCTTGGCAGCGTTGGAAGCCAAGGGCCTGCATCCGGCCACCGAGGCGAGTCAACGGACACTGATCCGTCGCTTGTATTTCGATTTGATTGGCTTGCCGCCCACTCCGGAGGAAGTTGACGCCTTTGTGGCGGATACCGATCCGCAGGCCTACGAGAAGCTAGTCGAGCGGTTACTTGAGGACAAGCGTTACGGCGAGCGTTGGGCGCGATTGTGGTTGGATCTCGCGCGCTATGCTGACACGGCCGGGTACGAGGGGGATCCCGATCTGCCCCATGCCTGGCGTTACCGGGATTATGTCATTGACGCTTTCAACAGTGACAAGCCTTACGATCTGTTCATCAAGGAGCAGATTGCCGGTGACGAATTTAATCAGATCCTTGGAGCCGGAGAATTGCCGCAGCCTTCGGCAGAGCAGGTGGTGGCCATGACGTTTTTGCGCTTGGCCCCATTTACCGAGCCCCGAGGCGACGAGACGCGCCACGAAATGTTGAGTGAGATGACCGAAACGGTGAGTTCGGTGTTTCTGGGGCTGACCGTGGGCTGTGCGAAGTGCCACGATCACAAATACGACGAGATTCCGACCAAAGATTTTTACCGAATGAAGGCGTTCTTTGCCACGGTTTCGATTCCTCCGCCCGCCCGCGGTGATGCTTATCAAATTGGCGGCCCCTTGCCGGCGAAATTCTACCGGTCAGGCGAAGCAGCCTGGGTAGCCAAGCTGCGAACGCAACTGGAACAGGAACTACGAACCTCGAAAGCGCAGTTACAGCAACTGACCACCCAACTCCAGCGGCGATTGGGAGCGCAATCGGGGTTTGGTTTGCAGGCCATGGGAGGGGGACTCGGTAACGATTATCTGTTCGAAAAGAACTCGGTGAATGACGGCCAGTTGCATTGGAGCGTCGTGAATGCCAACGGCAAACAGTGGGACTTTCACACGGACGGAAAAGGTCCGGTCAAGACCGGTAGCGCGGCCGGCAGTAATCAGGGGAAGTGGTTTGGCGATATGCCACGCCTCGGGCACATTTCCTTGGGGCAATACTCTGCGGGTAGTGGACAGGTGAAATCGGGCGGCGCGCATCACGTCGGGCGTTTTGGCGAGATCTTGATCTACGACCACCCGCTAACGGCAGGCGAACGCGAGACGCTAGGAAAGTACGTTGCCGCCAAGTACCAGCAGGGAGCGACGGCCACACCACCTCAGACCGGATTGCAGTTCTGGTTAGACGCGGCTCATTTGGCTGGACAGCCGACTGAAAAAACGGCGCGCAATCAGCCCGTCGCGCTGTGGACCGATCGCATTGGCGGACTGACGCTACGACAAGACAAGGCTTCTCTCCAGCCAAGCCTGGTCCCGATGGGCAAGTCGGTGGCAGTCGAGTTTGACGACGACTTTTTGGTAGGCGCGTTGAGCCAACAGCCGACGTTCTCCCAGGATCAACAGGGTGCCATCGTCGCGATTTACTCTGCATCGCATGCGCATGAAGGCTACGGATTCGAAGTCGGGGGCGATGACCAGTTCATCAGCACGTTCATCAATCCGACGGCAGCGAAAAAGGGAAGCGTGGCGGCTGCCGTTGATGATCCGAGCGAAAAGCGCATCAGCCAAGGCGAACGTCAGCAATATCGTTATCTGGCAACCCGGGCAACCTATATCCCCCAGCACCTCAAGCGACTCCAGCCTGTGGCCATGTCTTTGCGCCATTCGTTCGGACCACCTTACGAGCCAGGCGTGCCAACGTCGCGCGTGATGATTCGAGGCGAGTACGATCATCCGGGCGAGGTGGTCGAACCGGGGTTTTTGAGTTGTGTCACCGGCAACCAGGAGCCCGCCAGAATTCGGCTCGATCCATTCAAACGTTGGCCAACCCGCAGTCGACGAATGGCACTGGCCCAGTGGATTGCGCAGAAAGACCATCCCCTGACTGCGCGGGTGATGGTCAATCGCTTGTGGCATTGGCATTTCGGCCGCGGGATCGTTTCCACGCCCAGTGACTTCGGGAACCTGAGTGGCGGGGCGTCCCACCCGGAATTGCTCGATTGGCTGGCGAACCGATTTGTTGAAAAGTGGAGCGTGAAGTCGATGCATCGCCTGATGGTGACGTCCAGCACCTATCGGCAAGCGTCACAGGCTCCTCAGGCGATGGCCGAGGAAATCGATCCTGAAAACGCCTTGCTTTGGCGATTTCGTCCGCGGCGGTTGGAAGCCGAAGCGGTGCGCGATGCTGTCTTGTCGGTCAGTGGACGTCTGAATCCCGAACAATTTGGTTTGCCCATTTTTCCGCCCTTGCCCGGTGACATCGAGCAACGTGTCAAATACGACAACAGTAAATGGGATACGCAGCATGGACCGGAAGGGCGCAAGCGAAGTATCTACATCTACCAACAGCGAACACTCACCATGCCGATGTTACAGAGTTTCGACGCGATCGTCTGTGATCAGTCGCGGCCTCGGCGGCGAACGTCGGTAACGCCATTGCAAGCGTTGGCGATGTATAACGGGCGATTAGTTCAAGCCGAAGCCCCGCATTTTGCCGCACGCATTCGTGCGCAGGCAGAAGGCACAGAGGAACAGATCGCGGTGGCATTTCAGTTGGCTTTCGGGCGTGAACCGAGCGAGACGGAAAGTCGCAAAATGCAACAATTCATGGAGCGGATTGAGGCACCGGGTGACAGCCTGACTGCTTTGTGCCGGATTCTGTACAACAGTAACGAATTCATTTACGTGGACTGAACATGATGCACGCAGTACCTCGTCGACAATTCCTGAATCAGGCGTTCAACGGTATCGGCGCACTCGCCCTTTCGGGAATGATGGCGGATCAGTTGGCAGCCGATCCCCGTGATCCGCAGGCCATTCAGCCGCAACATCATCCGCGCCGTGCAAAGCACTGTATCTTCCTGTTCATGCAGGGGGGTGTCAGTCAGATGGATTCGTTTGAGTACAAGCCGGAACTCCAGAAACTCCATGGCAAACCCTTGCTGCGCGTGCCTGACTTGCGTGGCGAATTGCAAGGTCGGCTTGATTTCCCACATGTCTGTGTCGGCAGCCCTTTTAAGTTTAAGAAACATGGCGAGTCAGGGCGTTTTGTTTCGGAGCTGTTTCCACACCTGGCCGAGCATGTCGATGATTTGGCGTTTGTTCATGGGATTCAAACCGATAATCAGAACCATGGCCCCTCGACCTTGCATGTCACCACGGGCAGTCAATTCCCGGGATCCCCTTCAGTGGGGTCGTGGGTCAGTTATGGTCTGGGCACGATCAACCGGGACATGCCGTCGTATATGGTGATTCAAGATCCACGTGGTGCGCCGGTCAACGGGGCGGCTGTGTGGGCAAATGGTTATTTGCCGGCTGCGTATCAAGGGACGTTATTACGAGCGGATGGTCCGCCGATTTTGAATTTGCAACCTCCAGCGGGAGTATCGCATGCGCAGCAGCGGAGCGAACTGGATGCGCTGCGGTGGTTAAACCGCGAGCACTTGCAGGCACGGGAACCGGCGGACGAGTTGTCTGCGCGGATCAATGCGTACGAATTGGCATTTCGAATGCAAACCGCCGCACCCGCTTTGGTGGATATTTCACGCGAACCTGAGCACATCCGGCGGCTCTATGGTTTGGACAACGCAGCGACGGCCGGTTTCGGACGTCAATGCCTGCTGGCACGTCGCTTGGTCGAGAGTGGGGTGCGGTACACGTTGCTGGTTCACGGTGTCCAGATTGGCGGGCACAGTTGGGACGATCACGGCAACGTGAAAGGGGGCATGATCAAACATTCACGGGAGGTGGATCAGCCTGTGGCAGCGCTGCTGGCGGATCTGAAACAGCGAGGGTTGTTACAGGATACCTTGGTGGTGTGGGCATCGGAGATGGGACGCACGCCGTTCCGCAACGGCGGTTTAGGAAACAACCCCGGACGGGAGCATAATTCGCAGGCGTTGACTATGTGGATGGCCGGTGGGGACGTCCGTGGCGGAGCCACCGCCGGGCAAACCGACGACTTCAGCCTCCGCTCTGTCGGTGAACCGATTCCGATCCGCAACGTGCACGCCACGATTCTTGATCTGATGGGCTTGGATGACGAGCAACTGCGGTACTTGCACGCTGGGAGATATCGGCAATTGACCGATATTGGTGGCGAGGTCTTAACCGAAGTGATCGGATAGGGTGACGCGTCGAAAACTTGCCGACCTGCGAGAGCTCAAACGCCATTTGCGGGCCATCGGCGGTTACGCAAAGAACGAGACTGTGTTCTCGAAAATCAAGCAGCCATCAGGTTTCTCGGTGCGCTGTTCGCGGGTCCAGCGTGGATGATGGGTGACGTCGACAAAACGTTCGGGGTGAGGCATCAAGCCCAACACACGCCCGGTGTCGTCACAGATCCCAGCCACGTTTGCCACCGAGCCGTTCGGATTGGCAGGAAAAGGAACGGTCGCTGCGCCGTTCGTGGATGCTGCGGTATATCGGAGTGGCAGTTGCCCCGCAGCTTCCAACGCTTGTAGCACCTCGTCATCCCGGGTGACAAACTTTCCCTCGGCATGAGCGACCGGCAAGTACATCGATTCAATGCCTTGCAGCATGACGCATTTGCCTGACGTCACTTGCAGTTGCACCCAGCGATCTTCGAATTTGCCAGAGTCGTTCCAGGTCAGGGTCGCGGGCGCTCCGGTGTTGGGGTGGTCTGGCAACAGGACTCCGGACTTCAGCAGGATTTGAAAGCCATTGCAGATGCCCAGGATGAGTTTTCCCGCCGCTTTGAACTCATTCACCGTGGCGTGCAAATGCTGCTTCAGTTGGTTTCCCAGAATGCGTCCTGCAGCGACATCGTCACCGTAACTGAATCCACCTGGCAGGCAGAGGATTTGGTAATCAGCAACGAGTTGATTGTGTTCCAGCAGTCGATTGACATGGACCAAATCAGCTTGCGCTCCCGCTTGTTCGAAAGCGAAGGCGGATTCCTGGTCGCAGTTCGTGCCTGGTGCACGGAGAATAAGGACGCGCGGTGTCGCCATGATGTTCGTTACTTCCATCCGAGTGGCTGTTGCCACGCTTGCTTGAGTTGATCGATCGGCGCGTCGAGCAGGCCTCCGACGACCACGCGCCGGGTCTCCGTGACGTTGCCCAATCGCTGGTAGGGGACTTGTGCTTCTGTGAAAAGTTGCTCGAACGCTTGTTGCTGGTCCGCGGCAACTTCACAGACGAAACGCGAGTTGGATTCCGAGAAGAGTTGGACGACCGGGTTGCCGTCGAGAGAAATATCGACACCGAATTCGCCCGCAAATGCCATTTCGGCCAAGGCAACCGCCAGCCCACCTTCGCTGAGGTCGTGGCAAGCGCGGACAAGTCGTTGCGAGATGGCGGCATGCAACGTGTGGAATATGCGTCCAGCGACCTCCGTGTCGACGGTCGGCACTTGACCGCCGCTTAAGCCCTGGACCAGAGCAAAATGAGAACCGCCGAGTTCTTCTTTGGTCTCACCGATCTGATACAGCATGTTGCCGCTGGCCTTGAGGTCCATGGTCACGCACGTGCTGACGTCGGCGACTTGCCCCAAGGCGCTGATTAGCAATGTGGGTGGAATGGAGATCGTCTGCTTGGTCCCTTGGTCGTCTTCGTAGCTGAATTCGTTGTTGAGGCTATCCTTGCCACTGATGAAGGGGGTACCCAGTGCGGTTGCCACGTCATAGCAGGCGAGCGATGCACGCACGAGCGATCCAAGTGTCTCGGGGCGATCGGTGTAACCCCAGCAGAAGTTATCCAGGATGGCAATTTGTGTCGGGTCCGCACCGACGGCAACACAATTGCGAACGGCCTCGTCAATCGCACTGGCCGCCATGTGGTAGGTATCGTAGTCGCCGTAGTGTGGGTTCATTCCACAACTGATTACCAAGCCTCGGCGCGAGTTCAACACGGGACGCACGACGGCTGCGTCACCGGGGCCGTCATTGGCNNCGCCGACCAACGGCTTAATCACGCTGCCGCCTTGGACCTCGTGATCGTACTGGCGAATGACCCATTCTTTGCTGGCGACGTTGAGCGAACCGAGAATATTGGTCAGGGTCTCTGCGACGTCGAGCGTCTCGATGGCGGGGAGGGGCAGGGGAGCCACTTCGGGAGGTGCGTAGACTGCGTCGCGGATGATGGGCGGGCGACCATTGTGCAGGAACTCCATGCTCAGATCCGCCACGGAATGGTCGTTGTATTTCAATTCGAGCCGATGCGTCGGTACGAATTTGCCAATCACCGTTGCCTCGACACTCTCCTCAGCGCACAGGTCATGGAACGCTTGCCAGTGCTCCGGTGGCACGGACAGCACCATCCGNTCTTGAGCTTCCGAAATCCAGATTTCGGTATAGGAAAGTCCATCGTATTTCAGCGGTGCTTTTTCCAGCCAGACCTCGGCCCCGATGTCTTCTCCCATCTCGCCCACGGCACTGGAGAATCCTCCGGCGCCACAATCGGTGACGGCGCTATAGAGGTCTGCGTCACGAGCTTTTAACAGGACGTCGAGCACCATTTTTTCGGTAATGGCGTTGCCGATTTGGACAGCGCCGCCAGAGAGCGTTTCACTTTCACTGGTCAATTCTGCCGAACTGAACGTTGCACCATGGATGCCGTCCCGGCCCGTGCGACCGCCCAAGGCGACGATGAAGTCCCCCGGTTGTGCCGCACCGCGTGATTTCTCGCGCGGCAGGATGCCGACGTTGCCGCAATAGACGAGCGGATTGCCGAGATAACGATCATCGAAATAGATCGCGCCGTTGACGGTTGGTATCCCCATGCGATTGCCATAGTCGCGAACGCCGGAGACGACACCTTTCATCACTCGCCGAGGGTGCAGGACTCCAGGTGGCAGGCTGGCGGGATCGGTGTCCGGGGATGCAAAACAGAAAACGTCTGTATTGCAAATCGGCTTGGCACCCAGACCGGTTCCCAGGGGATCGCGAATCACACCGCCAATCCCCGTGTTGGCACCGCCGTAAGGTTCCAAGGCGGAGGGATGATTGTGGGTTTCTACCTTGAAAACAACGTTGTGTGCATCGTCAAAGCGGATGATTCCGGCGTTGTCTTCAAAGACGCTGACGCACCAATCGTCATCGCCCAAGTCTTGTCGGATCTGTTGCGTGGCGGCAAAGATCGTTTCCTTCAACATGTTGTCGAATTGGCGCTCACACCGTTCGTCGCGATAAGCGATCCGACCGGCAAGCGTCTTATGGCTGCAGTGCTCGCTCCACGTCTGCGCGACCGACTCCAGTTCCACGTCCGTCGGTTCCCGCCCGAGTGTTTGGAAATGTTGCTGGATGGTCTGCATTTCTGCCAGCGTCAGATACAGTTGTCCCTCTTTGCTCAGCTTGAGCAACTCGTCGTCGTTCAGCTCACGAATGGCGACATGCTGTAACTGGAAGTCGTAGGCCGAACCCACTTGTAGCTCGGTCAACTGCAGCGGGCCGGTGACGACTTGTTCGATGGAATCGTTGGCCAACACACGTGAACTAATGGCCTGGACCGTGGGATCGGGGAGATCGGCCAACCAATACTTTTTAAAGGTCCGCACTTCGTCCACCGAGATGCCGGCGTCCGCGAGGGCATTTTTGGCACTCATGGCAACCGGATCCATGACGCCCGGTTTAGGCAAGACATGGATCAGTTGGGCAGTCCCGTTAGGAGATTGGCTGAGAACGTCTTCGCCAACCTGGCCGATCACGGTGTGTTCGACCACGGTGTCGGCAAGTAACCGCTGGGCCACTTGAGTGACCTGTTCGGCGGAGAGATCGCCTTCCAACAAGTATCCGTGCGCGGCGTGGATGTCCAGTTGGTCGGCCAAACCGAGGTCGGCGACTTCGGACGCGACACGTTGCGCTTCCAGGTTGGGTTGGTTTTCCGCCGGATAAATATCGACTTCCCAAAGCGTCACGATTGTTCTTCCATTCTATCGCGTGTGTGCTTTCCCGCTTGCAATAACTCTCCGAGACGATCGTTGTCTTCGGTTGCCAGCGCGTCGCGAAACTGAGTTAGCACTTTGCCAAACTTGTCTAACGACTTCAATACGTGGTCTCGATTATCGTTGAGGATCTGCAGCCAGAGTTGGACGTCGCCGGCGGCAATGCGTGTGGTATCAGCCCAACCAGAGGACGCCAGAGGCAGATGTTCTGCCGGTGTGTTGGCGGCAAGGGCGGCTGCGACCACATGGGGCAGATGACTGATCATGGCGACCGCCTGATCGTGCTCGCTGGGCGTCAGTCGCAAGGTTTGGGCTCCCAACGCTTGCCAAAATGCCTCGATCTGCTCCAAAGCAGCTTCCGAGTTTTCGTTGTCGGGGGTCACAATCACGGGACGCTGGTCGAACAACGTCGCATGTCCGTTCTCCGGCCCTGTAAGGTGGCTGCCGGCCATCGGGTGGCTGCCGATGAATCGTGCGCTTGCCGGATGTGTCGCCACCTTTGCCAGGATCGAGGCTTTGGTGCTACCGGCATCGGTGACCAGACCACGGTCCGGTATCGCGTCCAGCGCCGTCTGAACGTACCCAGCAATGGTGTCGACCGGCGTGCAAACGATGGTCAAATCGGCAGTTGCGACTCCGGCTGCGATGTCGCTGGTGCCCTCCGAAATGGCTCCCATCCGCAGGGCCTCAGCCAAGCTACGACTCCCCTCGCGACCGATGCCGATAACCCGGTGTGCCAAGCCGCATCGACGCACCGCCAGACCGACGGAAGCACCGATTAAGCCAACTCCGATAATGGCGATGGAATCCAGCTGTTTCATCTCAGCATGATCTTCGTAAATGTTTCAGATACAGGAGTTTAACAAATTCACGATCGATCCACAGGTGGCCCCCAGGAAGACCTTGCCAAGATCCCGTCGGTGGTGGCGAATAGCTGATCAAGATCTCAGGGGCCAGCTTCAATTGCTCAGAAACGTTCATTAAGCTAGTGACACCAGTCGCTGCCGAGCAGAAAGAAGCCACGCATGCCGTTATCCGTCGCCCAAATTCGAAGTCATTCACCCGGAATTGACCAGCTGAAAGAGGCCTCGCAGACGCTGGAGTATGTGCTGCGGTCCATCGACGGCCAGGCAGCCGGCGGGAGTCTGAGCGAACTACTTTCTTTGCATAGCAGCCTGTTTGGCGAAAAATTAAAGGATCTTTTCTGGGCGATCGACTTGCGAGATACCCTCCAACAGGGAGCCTTACTCTCGCCTCAAGAAGCTCAGATTCGCAAAGCGGTCAAGTTGGTGGTGTGGGGCATTCTGAAGGTCGTACCGCAGATTGATGAACCGCTGGCCGCGAAAATCATTGGGGAAGTGGATGCGACGAACCAAGCGGCGGTTGCCATGGCGGCGGTCAAGCGGTCCGAAGGTACCTCAGCCAACAGCATCTCAGGGGCCCGGCGTCTACCGGCAGGGAGCCGGCAATTAGAGCGTTTATGCCGCCGGGTCGGTACCTCGCTCCGCGCCGGCGTGGACATGCGGCAGATTTGGGAGCAAGAAGCGAATCGTTCGCTGGGGCGGCATCAGGCGGCGATCCAAGTGCTCCATGAAGGGGTGATGCAGGGAGAAACAATGGCCGCCGCCATGCGGCAAACCGGTGGCTACTTTCCCCAGTTCACTTGCGATCTGGTCGATGTCGGCGAGCAATCGGGGCGCGTCGAAGAAACGCTGCTGCAGTTGGCGGATCACTACAAACACCTCTTGTCGCTGAGACGCTCGTTCCTGATGGGGATCGCTTGGCCCATGCTGCAACTGTGTGCGGCCGTTGGCATCATTAGTCTGTTTATCTTGGTGATGGGGTTCTTGGCCGACACTGGGCTGTTTGGATTGAGCGGGGTATCAGGCGCGATCATTTTTGCCGGCACTTTCGTCTTGCTGGCCCTGTTGGTAGGCGGGGTGATTTTTGCAATACAGGCGGGTTTATTCGGAACGGTGCCGCTGCGGCTGATGATGGGGTTGCCGCTGGTCGGAGGCGCGATGAGGAACATGGCGCTTGCGCGGTTGACCTGGGCTTTCTCAATCGCATTGAACGCCGGCATCGATGCCCAACGATCGGCGCGTTTGGCGCTGCAGAGCACGCACAACCTGCACTTTCAACGCCACCAGGCGAGCATTGATGACGCGATTGGCCGTGGCGAGATGTTTCACGAAGCGTTCGGTGCTACACGCGCCTTTCCACGGGAATTTGTGGATCGTCTGGAATCCGCAGAACTATCGGGGACGCATAACGAGTCGCTGATTCAGATGAGCGAAGAGTATCGACAGAAAGCACAGGATGCATCGAAATTGCTGACGATGTTCGCCTCATTTGCCATCTGGGGCTTGGTGGCTGTGCTATTGGCCGGCATGGTGATCTATATGTTCTACACCATCCTGGTCGCGCCCCTGTATGAAGCGATGGAGCCAATTTAGCACGGCCCAGATGGGAACNCGGCAGAGCCGCATCGGGCGGCGGCATCAGCGTTTCAGTCGTTGATCCAGCCAGTCATAGACCTCGTCACGNACTTCGTCGGGAAATGTGTGTCCGGCGTCAGGGTAGACAAAACGCAACTGCTCTGGCTGACGAAATAGCTCGTAAACGCGACTCACTTCGCGTTCGATTTTCTGCACGCCCACGACGGCAAAATTTCCGTCATGAAGTGGAGCGTTCACAAACAGGGGGCGCGGCGCGAGCGCGCCGATCACTTCGTAGAAATCAAAAGGGACACGGTCGGGAGAATGACCATAGGTCTCGCGGATGCGAGGCATGTAGCGTGCGCTCGTCCAGCCTTGCAGTTTCCCTTCGTAGTAATGATGAAAGGCTGTAAAGCCACAGCTGGTAACGACCGCTCGCAGGCGTTGCTCGAAAGCTGCCGTGAACAGTGCGTTGTGGCCACCGAGTGAATGTCCGATCACACCGATCCGATCGTGGTCGACAAACGCCAACGTTTCCAGCACGTCTACGGCACGGACATTATTCCAAATCGCCTTCATGGAACCGCTGGCATAGTGATGCTTGGCGGCACCAAAGTCGTAGGTGTAGTCTCCAAAGGATGGATAGTCGGGGACAATACAGACGTAGCCTCGATTGGCGAGCTCGTGCGCGTAGTGCAAGGTCGGTTTGCCACCGAGTCCGGCAGGTTCGGCTTTGCCGATAGCCGTGGTTTGATGCAGGCAGAGCATGGCCGGAGCCGGCTCTGACAGATTGTGTGGTAGCAACAGGTACGCCGGGATGCGATCGCCAGGCTCGGCGGCAAAGGTGATCTTTTGTCGAAGGTACTTGTCTGTTTTGTCTTGCTGCTCGATTTGGATCTCGAGCGGGACGCGCTGGGCAGGTTCAGGGAACGGTCCCATGGCCTGTTCCATGCCGCGTAAAATCTGATCGCGACGTGTGCCCCAATGAAACGGAGTGGTGAGAGGCAGGGATTTGCCGTTCGGCGCGCGATAGGAGGTTAGATCCGTATGGTTGCTGTCTGCCGGTGGCGTAACAGTAAGGGCAGGGAGGGGCTGCTTGTGGATCAGGAGATTCTCTAGCAGCACGAGCCCGTTGCGGTCACTACACAGCAGGTCGCAGTCGCCGTCTCCGTCCAAGTCAACGGCTTTGGGGTCGGTTCCGAAACCGACGCGTCCAGCGCGCAGGATCGGGTGTCGCTGCCACGTTCGAAGTTTGGCATCGAACGTGTACGCGTTGGCGAGATGCGGGTTNTATTCGCCAGGATCTTTGCCGTCGTGTCCCAAATAGCGTTTTCCGACAATCAAGTCCTGCTGACCGTTGTTGTCCAGATCGGCGAGTAACAGGCTATGAGCGTTGGAGATCGTGGTGTCGATCGCGCGCCGCACCCAGACACGTTTCGCGTCGTCGGCTGTCGTTTGTTCCAGCCAATACACCCCCACGTCGTGGCCGCGTCCCCAGACCAGGTCGCAGTCGCCATCGTGATCGACATCNTAAGCCAGAATCGGCACGCTCCCGTCTCGGTGCAGTTGGAATTCGGCATGCCAGATCCAACGGTCGCCCGCACGGTCTTGAGGTGCCTCGGCCCAGCCACGTGGTGAGATCAGGTCGAGCCGACCGTCGCCGTTGATATCCCCATGGCCCAGACCGTGACCGACCAGTTCGGTCGGCAAGTCATGACGCAGCCATTGAGGATCCGATGTGCCGGCGTCGTCTGCTGGCTGCCGCTGCAGTTCCCACCAGGCGGCGTAGCGGGTGCCATTCGGCAGCAGGTCCAGTCGACCGTCTTGGTTGATATCGACCAACCGACCGGTTTCTGCCGGGCCAGGTGTGTCGATAAGATGTCGCGACCAGACGCCAGATGTTTTTCCCGGGTGCTCCACCCAGTAGAGCGACTTGCTGCGGTAATTCATGCTGATGAAATCAGTCCAGCCATCACCGTTGACGTCCAGTGGGTTGCACGAGTAATCATCGAAGCGGCCCCGGATCATTTCCACATCCCGAACTTTCCGCTTNTGCCAGTGAGGCGCCTCGTACCACCAGCCCCCCGTCACGATGTCGCATTGGCCATCCTGATTGACATCAAATGCGGCGACCGAGTTGTGTTGCGATTCGGCATCGATCACTCGCGGTTGGAAACGCACTTGGGCGACGGCGACGCGAATCAGGGACGGACTGCAGAGACCGAATGCCAGTCCCAGAATGCAGAGCGGAAGAAGTCGTCGCTGGGGAGATAAGTCCATCATGATGCCACATCGCTCGGGGATGCTGAGGGGTGGTCTGCGAAGCCCCATTTTGACATGTCGTCACCGCGCATGCACCTCCCTTGGCAGAGTGAGAGTTCCGGCAGTGAACGCTGCTTACCACATATCCGGGTGGTGTGTACTNTNCGCGAACCGAGCGCCGGATGATTTAAANNGCGGTCGTCGTCGGTTACACTGATCGCTGCGGTGTGCGTTCCCCGCGGCCAAATCACGACGTAGAACATCACGGAGATTGACCAATGAAGCGGCAACTGAGCACTTGGATGGGGATCGGGGTGACGTGGACGGTGCTGTGTGCGGCGGTATCTGCCGCCGAGCCGGTCACGTTGGAAAATGTGGTTGCGCCGGCAGCGAATCAACGNGACGAGGCGCTGGCCAAGGATTTCTCGTTGGCGCGGGCTACGGGATTTTTGGACTCCGCGGCATTGCAATGGCAGAAGCAGCGCAAGTGCATGACGTGCCATACGAATTTTGCTTATTTGTATGCTCGCCCCGCCCTGGGAAGTGATGCTCCGGCACATCAGACAGTGCGGCAATTTGCAGAAGAACTGGTGACCGAACGTTGGCCTGACAAGGGACCTCGTTGGGATGCCGAAGTGGTCGCGGCCGCTGCGGCTCTGGCTTTTAATGACGCCGCAACCACGCACAAGTTGCACGCGACGACCCGCACGGCATTGGATCGTATGTGGACGGTGCAACGAGAAAACGGCGGTTGGGATTGGCTGAAATGTGGNTGGCCGCCGATGGAGTCGGACGATCATTACGGAGTCACNCTGGCTGCCATCGCTGTGGGAGTGGCGCCTGATGACTATGCCAAGAGCGAGGCAGCGCAACGCGGGTTAGAGGGAATTCGACGTTACTTGAGTAAGAACCCACCTCCGACACTGCACCATAGTGCCATGCTGTTGTGGGCGGCCAGCTACACAGAAGGCTTGCTGACGGATGACCAGAAAGCGGACATTGTCAAACAATTGCGGGCGTTGCAGCGGGAAGACGGAGGATGGGCCTTGGCTTCGCTCGGCGACTGGGAACGCGCCGATGGTAAANCGCAGGAGACCAACATCAGTGACGGTTATGGCACGGCGTTCGTGATTTATGCGTTGCGCCGAGCTGACGTTGCGGCGGACGCCGAGGACATTCAAAAGGGCATCCGGTGGCTGAAGACGCATCAGCGGGAAAGTGGCCGCTGGTTCACCCGTTCGTTGAATCGCGATAACAAACACTTTATTTCGCACGCGGGAACTGCGATGGCCATCATGGCGTTGGCTGCTTGCGATGAACTTCCCAAGTAACGTTCTCGATTCTGCTGGCATCGCNAACGCGACTACCCGTCGCTTGGCATGGTGAGGATTCAGGCAGCGCGTCGACGTGGTTGGACGAGGTTGTGCCGCAGGAATCGGCCGAATGGCCCCACCAGCAAAGCCGGGAGAAAGATCAGGTCGCCGACGAGCGCCGCGGCGAGCAACGAGAACATGAGGCTGGCGAACAGCCGCGTCGGCAGGAAGAGCGTGAAGGCGTAGACCAACATACCNACGCCGTTGATCAACGTCGTTTGGAACATGGCCGGTGCACAGCGATGAAACGCCTCGCGGACGGCCCCTTGGCGATCGTGCCCTGAATCGATGGAACGCTTGACCCAGGTNAAGAAATGCAGCGTGTCATCCACCGCAATACCCAAGGCAGCGCTGGCAGTGAGTACGGCGCTGATGCGCACCGGGATCCCAGCCAGACTCATGCAGCCGAACACCAGGGCGACGGGAAATAGATTGGGAATCATCGCGACGCNGCCGCCGATAAAGCTGCGGACGACCAATGCCGTGACTACCGAGATGATCAGAAAGGCNGTGGCGAAGCTCATNGCAAGATCGTTGAGGAGCTGGCGTTGTGCCCGATACACCAGCGGAATCACGCCCGTGATGGTGACCGAGACGCCGTCCAGAGGCTCGCCGGATGCGGCATCTTGCGGTGGTTTGACCAGCACGACGTCGGCCCGCTTGCGGAGCTGTTGGATGAAGGCGCCGTAGTCGGTATCCCCCAACGCTTTCATGCGAGCACTGATGCGCCACGATTGCTCATCTGGCGCTTCGCTGACCAGACTGGCAGACGTGAATTCGTTGGTCGCGTATTCCAGACGCTGCGTGATGGCTGCGCGACGAATCACGTCGGAAAGCGAACCTCCCTGGGGAATGACCGGTGCAAAAGTGGCTGCGGAAAGCGTGCCGGCCACTTCGTCCAGCTGCTCAAGCGACTTGCCGACCCGACGTACGTATTCGAGACGTTGCAGTGTGGTGAGTTGTTTGGGGAGCTGCGGATTGACTTCGCGGCTGCCGTCGGGTTTGACTAATGCGGCTGAGGGTTGAGGATTGGCGAATGTCACGATCACTTCGACAGGGATCATCGGACCGATATGGTCCTCCAGCCAACGATAGTCTTCGATGATGCGATGACGTTCGGAGAAATTTCCCAGGATGCGCACCGAGGATGTGGTAGAGAAAAGTCCGCAGATGCAGGCGGACAAAACGAGAAAACAGCAGACCGTGACGTAGCGATGGTCACGGGTGACCCAGTGACTGAAGGTGGCGATCAGGGAGGGCTGGGGAGTCAGCAGTTCGGAGTCGGACTGGGGGAGACGCTGTGGCGTTTTCGGAGTGTAGTACTCCAGCATCGCAGGCAGGAACAGAAACGTGGTGAAGAAGCTGGCAGTAATGGCGACCGCGCCGTAGATGCCAAAGTCGCGAACCGGTGCAATCTGGCTGATCCCCAGGGAGGCCATGCCAAAGGCAGTCGTCAACGCCGCGAACAGGCATGGTTTCCAGCCATCCTGAACGGCCGTGGCGACCGCGTCAGGAATGCCGCCTCGCAATACGGCCTCCTTGTAATAATTGACCAGATGAACTGCGGACGAGATGGACAACACATAGACCAGCGTGGGCAGCATGATCAGGACGAGGTTCATTTTGCCGCCGCACCAGCGGAGCAGTGCCAGACTGAGAAAGGCGTTGTACAACGCGATAAGAAAGACATAGCACGTCAGCACGGGGCTGCGCAATGCCCAGGTGCCTGCCAGGAAGACCAGCACGATACACAGCGGCATGTATTGTTTGATCGTTTGCTGACTCTGGGTATCCAAAGCGACGTTGTCGATGACCGGTCCGGCCGCGCGGAAAGTAGCAGGATCGATCCCGCATGTGTCCTCGGCCAAACTGCGCAGTGTGCTGACCGCTGCCTGGCGATCTTGCTTGCCAGCCTCCGTCAGTGCCATGACAATGCAGCCGGTTTGACCGTCTTGACCAATAAACGAATGCGTCAGGCGTTCGATGGCGTCGGTCCGCGATAGTCGGAAGCGATCCGAGGTGAGCTGTTGGAGTAACCGCGTGGATGTTTGAACGCGATCAAATAACCTGACCTGAGAGGTGTCCTCCAGCAGGATGGCGAGTTGCTCCAGTCGCGGGTCGTCGAGATGGCAGTCGTCCCAGCTGGCAACAATGATCTCGTCGCCCTGAAAGCGTTCCATGAACCAATCGAATGCCGCCGTCTCCTGGTTGTTGTCCGGCAACCATTGACGCACGCTGTTGTCGCTGTTCTTGAGGCACTGCCAACCGCTCCAGCCAAAGAGCGGAAACGACAACAGCATCATCAGTAGGATGAGACCGCGGTATTGTCGAAAGAAGTTACACGGCTGTAGGGACAGGGGCACGTCGATTCGCTCGGCCGAAGTATTCAGGATGTGAACACCCCTCGATGTCAACCAACGGCTCGTTAGCGAAGAACTTTCGCATTAATTCCACAATCGTCTCGAAGCGTTCGAGCAGGCTGATGTGGTCCGCATTGTGAATGGCTGTGAAAGTGGCGTCGTCAAAGCGACCGGCCAGCTCTCGCATTTTCGATGGGGTCGTGAAGGTATCGTGTTCGCCTGTAAATAGTAACGAGCGAACGGGCGGGGTGGATTGCATTGACATCGCATCGGTGGCGAGGACGCGTTCGATGTTCGCCTGATATTGAATGACCTGATCGCCATCCATACGCGAAAGGTGTGATTTCAGGATCCGCAAGACGAGCTTGCGGCGGGCCACTTCGGCGTCCGGGTTGCTGCAGACGAGTGTGGAAACCACTTCGCTGGCAACGTCACTCAGACGGTTGTTGCGCACTTTTTCGAGATGGAATTGGCCTTGGATCCGCCAAGCGTTGACTAGTTGAGTGAAGGTGCCGCCCAGGACCAGCGAGTGGAGCCGTTCGGGGAACTGTTGAGCAAACCGATAGGCAATGACGCCGCCGTAGGATGCACCGCCCATCGCGACCCGATCAAGATTCAGCTCGTCCAGAACGGAGCAGACTGCGTCGGCGATAAAGTCAAAGCCGTACTCGGATGGCAAGGCGGGCGAATATCCCATGCCGGGAGGATCGATCGCGATGACTGTTGTGTATTGGTTCAGATAAGCCGCTGAGCGGAGCCAAGAGCGGACGTCCTGCATTAAGCCACCAAGAAAGACGACGACCGGCAGATCGCGTGCTTCGGCCAAATGGGTTTGGTGATAACACGTGAACCCACGATATTCGTGTTTTTGCAGGGGGGGCCCAGGAGGAGACGCCATCATTACGCTTGGCCATCCATGGTTAGCGGAAGTCGGAAATGCCAGAAGGCACCCGCAAGGTGCACTTTCCTGGCGAGAGGTCTTGTACAATGATTGCTGGCTCGAATGCAAGATCGATTCGGCTGGATCTTGATCGCGGGACGCCTGAACGCTTTGTGTTAATTGCTGTAAGTCCTTCGTTAGTAGTTGTTTGCGGTGTCTCTTGGCGGGGCTTTGTGGCGAGCTGTCACAGAGCCACGATAGAGAAATAGTTGCAGTCATGACGCGACGTTGCCTATCCTGCCGGGAAACACAAGGAGAACGATTTTGCCTGACACAGCGCAATGTAACTCGATTGGATGCCGGATGGGCATGCGTGTTCTCGGGATGCTGATGGTTGCGGCCAGCTGGTGTTCGTCCGTGCAAGCAGAACTCACGCCCGTGACACGGCAGATGTTGGACCAGGAGGTCATTCCCGCCTACCAGCGTGGTCAGTCCATCCGCATGGTGGAGAGGCTTTCGGTGCTGGTGTCTAGGATGAACCGCACACAGGTTGCGGAATTGGATACGTACCTGTTGATGAAGAATCTGCCAACCTCGGGGACACTCTTGGTCAAGGCGCGGTTGGCTGCGGCGCATCACGGATTAACCAAGGAGTTGCCGCGTGCCTCAGCTCTGGAGACGCTGTTAATTCTCGAGTCGATCAAACTGGAAAGTGATAATCAGGTAACACAAAGCCAGGATTTGATTCACAAGAGTGATGAGATAGAGCACACGTTTCCGGCCTTCGAGCAGGCTTTGTGGGACATCCACGTCACAGAAAACGAGATTCGCAATGCGTTTTCTGCTTGCGAGTACGCGGGTGTCTTGCAACGTGCTGCGCGACGGGTGAATCGCAAGCAGTTGTCAGAAGAGCAGGCTGCCTTGTTAGACAAAGACTATCAGCAGGAGCAACTGAATCTGAGTAATGCCGCACGCCAGCTGAAGGAAAAAAAACTCGAGCTGAGAGTGCACCGCATGAATCTGGCTTGCCGCCAGCTGCAGGAGAGCTCGGTACTTCGTGAACGGATTTTTGCGGCGTATTATGCCGATCTCGACGGGGCTTTGTTGCAGGCGGTTTATCAAACTGCCGACCCCTCGAATTTCGTGCGCGATATGCTGCGAGAAACGACGGCGGAAGAGATCAACGAGAAGCTTTCGCAGGCCCGTGAGGCGGATGCTGCGTTAGTGGAGAAGACACGACTGTTCTTTACCGGTTTGCATTGGTGGCTACGAGGGCGTTACGGCCAGGGACCCGAGGGTTTGGGGTTGTTGAAAAGTGCGGCTGCACTGCAGACGCCTGCCGGGCAGTTTGGATTGTATATGCCGGTCGAGACGCCGCGTCCGACGGATCCGATGGAATTTCAATCCGTTCCTGAAGTGGCACGTCGTCATCATTACATCTGGATGTACGAATATCGTCGGATCACTCCGCAATTTGCCCGCAGCGATGTATCGCGAACCAAGGGCGAGAATCGAGTCAAAGAGGTGATCAAGTTGCGTCGCTTCTACTGAGGCAGCAACGAAATCATTAGGGGAGTTTCCTCTAGCCGGACCATCACGATCAATTCCTTGGAGATCTCCAAGTCCATTAGTCCGCAAGACAATCAGCAAGTGGCACGGCTGGTCGGTTTCTTGGAATACGGCAAGGCGTTGCAGTTACTCGATGCGTTGGTCTCGCGATCTACGATCGAAGAGATTGAGGCCTTTGACGCGATTGTGAAAGAACGCGATGAATTTGCTGTGTTTACTCACTTGTCGCGCCGCGTACAGCCCGCTCCCAGTCGTTTGGAAGAGCCACCGCAGAATGCCAATGATGATTTTGAACGTCGCGGGATTCGGTGGTTGACCGCACTGGCGCGTGTGGAGTTCGGCTCGATGCTGGCTGCGTTCACGACGGTTGATCACCCCTTTGCAGCGACCAGGCCCACTGCATTTGACCAGTTCGAGTTTTTATCGATCTTACTGGACGGAGCACGTACGCATTATTGGGCGCTGATGCAGGATCCGAATTTGGCGCGCGTTTCTCGTGAATCTCCCAGGCAACCCGAAGTGTTGTCTTATACGCGGCGACTGGGGTTGATCCAGGCGCTGATCGGCGCAGTCTTGCAGGCAGGCGGCCCACTGACTCCCGTGCAGGTTGCCGAATTGACTCAATGGAAGGATCAAATTGACGGTTATCAAGCCGGGTTTGTCTACAAGATTCGGTCCTACATGGAAGAAAAACACACCTATCGCACCGGAACGGACCGGCGCCTGACGACCGAGTATTTGTCCGCCTGTGGACGTGCACTTGCGGCGTACGCAAGGTATGGCGATCGCCTGCGCAAGTAGGATGGTGTGTGAGGCCGGAGCTTGTCCGAGGCATGCGGTGACGAGATGTGAGAGGAGGTCGTTCCAGTGAGGCGGGTCAGCAAAGCACGTGATCGTTATGTGTCGAGCGCATTGCGTAGCCGCCGGAGCACGCGTGATTTCGCTTGCCGGACTGCGACTTGTGACATGTTCAGATCGCTGGCAACGTCTGCGGTAGGGCGACCTTTGACCGCCGTTTCCCAAAATGCGCTCCACGTTTGGGGATGGCAATTCTGCCGAATCACTTCCAGCGTACCGCGGATGGCCCAAGCATTTTCCGAGGGGGAAAGTTCGCTGTCAGAATTGACAGCCGGTTCGTCGATCGGAATCGAATCGTTGTCTGGAATCGAAGACAGGAGGAATTGAAAAGTGGAGCCGCCACGGCCTTCGGGGGTCTGATGTTGGCGGCGTTGAAAGTCGGCAATCTTGTGACGCGTGATCTGACGCAACCAACCTACAAAGGTTTCGTTTTCCTGTGTCCGAGAAAAGCGATGGAGGTTTTTGCTAACCGCTTCAAAAACATTTTGTCCAATATCTGAGGCGTCGTGAGGTGCGATGCCACTGCCTAAACACCATTGGAACACAACGGGACCAAACTTATGAACGACTTGCTGCCATGCCGCTTGATCATTCAAGCGAATGCGTCGCAAGACATCACTGTGTATCGAGCTTCCGGATTCCATTTTGTTCCGCATCCTCACTGAGCCTGTTATACAATCAAAGCCAGGATGTGGCTGAGTATACGCAACAACAAGCAAATAGCAAATTTGAGTGCGTCGAAGAATGTCCTGTCCAACAAACGCCGAACTGGTTGACTTTTTGACTGGGAGACTGCCCGAGTCTGATTTGGAGCGGGTGGTTGCTCATGTCAATGCATGTGGACACTGCCAGCAGCAACTCGATGAAATCCCAGAAGCGGACGACCATCATCTGTCCGCCTTTCGGCACCTGGATCAGGGGGAATTACTGAACTCGGCTTGTGGTGAAATGATCACACGTGTGTTGAGTGAGGATTGTCACGCTGAGCCTGAACAGTTGCCCAGTGAGCTGCGGGATTATGTGTTGGGCGAGCAACTCGGTTGCGGCGGTATGGGGATTGTCTACGAAGCCACTCACCAACGGTTGAAGCGTCCGGTGGCTATCAAACTGTTGCGGAGTCGGCACGCCCATGAGGGCGCGATTGCTCGTTTTCAGCGTGAGATGGAAGCGATCGGACGTGTAGAACACGACAACATTGTTCGGGCCTTGGACGCCGGGAAAGCGGAAGGTTTTGAGTTCCTGGTAATGGAGCGTATCCATGGCAGGAATCTTCGTGAAGTCGTCGAAGCTCGCGGTAAGCTGAGTGCGGCGAATGCGTGTGAAGTGGTGCGCCAAGCTGCCTGTGGTTTGTCACATGCCCACGAATTGAATTTGGTCCATCGGGATGTGAAACCTTCCAACTTGATGGTCGCAGCGGATGGCACAGTGAAACTGCTGGATCTGGGATTGGCTTTGATTGCCGAGCACTCGCACGAGGTCACGGAAACCCCGTCGACCGAAACCGTGGAACAACGGCGGGACGACACGGCGACCGGGGTGGTGATTGGTTCTGCTGGATACATGTCTCCTGAGCAGGCGCAAGCCAGCCACAACGTGGACTATCGGACTGACATTTATAGCTTAGGACGCACGCTCAGCTTTCTTCTGAGCGGTCAGGTGCCGACCACGGGTGAAGATAAGACGCTCCGGCAATTGGAACACGTTCTGGAACCCAGGCTGCTGCAATTGCTCAAGGAAATGACCGCTGAGGACCCGGAATCTCGGCCGCAAACGGCGGGGGAAATTGCGCATCGTTTGACGTACTTCACTCGCGACGCGGATCTGACATCGCTTACCACCGAGGATGTCGGGCGAAACGGGTTTTCTCAATTCGTTGGTCGCGCGGCGATTGCGGAACACGATGCCTCATCTCGGGCGACGAAGTCACGTCGCTGGGGCGGAGCCCTGGTGCTGGTGGTCTTGGTGGTCATGGGAGTCGGAGGGTGGATGTGGCGCTCGGGGTATCAGCAGACGAATCGTGATCAGTCGAATGCAGCGGAGCCATGGAAACGTGGCGAGGAGGTGAAACTCAGGCGCGTGGAGCCGCCGCCTAACGCAAACAACCCGGGCGTTGTAACCGTTCCCGGTTCGGTGCAAATTGGCGACGCAGGTACGCGCGAAACGGCAGCGGCATTTCAGACAAAAGAGGGCTTGGCGATCAGCGTCACGCGTCAGGAAGAGGATGAAATCACGACGGAAGTGTTGACAGGTGACGAGGCGCAGCAATACGTCAAACAACGCCCCATGTTCGACATGCAACTCTTGTATCGCAAACAACCCATGTTTGTCACGGTAACCGAGGTCAAGACCGAGGCCGTACGAGTACGTGTGGAACGGGCGAGCGGTTTTTTTATTCGCGCACGTGTCTGGGAAGGGGCCGAGGTGACGCAGCCAACGTATCAATTCGATGGTCAGAATCTGAATGAATTGATGTTGGTTGAAGATGCGTGGTGCACGAAATACCGAGATGCATTGCAGGGACGGCCGCCGGCAAATGGCCGTCTTCTGCGAGGGACCGTACAGTTGCAAGCGACTGGGCATCGAACCGTGATGTTGACAGATACCAGCTGTTTCAGCGTTCGTATTGTGGAACAGATCGGTTTGTCAGATGAACCGGAGAGTGGGATTTTGCTCGATGCCGGTCCGGAACCCTTGTTAACGACCCGAGCTGCGACCCTGCAGGAATTGCGTGCCGAGCATCCGGACGCTGCTGCATTGTATGACCAGACACTGCAGTTCTTTGGGAGCACCATTCAGGAAATGGCACAGCCCGACTCGCCAGACTAAGTGGCCATCGGGTAAACTCTGTGCTGCGGGGTGCGACCTTCGATAAGCCGACTTGTGGATTCTGGGGTGTGAGGAAATGGTCATGTTAGCTCACTCCAACTTCACTTCTCTGGCAATCGCATGCAGTTCGATCGTCTGCGGTCTGACGCTCAACTGCGATGCTCAGAGCCTGGCAACTGTCCAAGAAGCACGCGTCTGCGTCACGGCTGCAGATCACAATCGACCTGCTTCGTTTCCTGGATTAGGAGACTTTGTGGGATGGCCGGGAGGTGTGGAGCGGTTGCCTCAAGGTGATTTGGTGCTGGTGCATTCGGCCGGCTATTGGCATTCGTCGTTCGCTCAGCCCCGACAGATCGAACCCAAATTGCGTGAACGTTGGTTGCGCGATGGTTGGCCGCTTGATTTTGCTGCGCCTACGGGCGGACGCTCGATGTTTTGCCGTTCGCTCGATGCCGGCAAAACCTGGTCCGCGCCCCAGACCTTGCACGACCACCGGTTGGATGATGGCCCGCACGCTATTTTTACCTGCCGCGACGGCACGGTGCTTTGCTTTCTGGGGGTGCAAGCTTCGTGGTATGGCTACCCAACGGCTCCCGCCGCGTTCCGTAACGATATCGATGGCCTCAATACCAAACAGTTTGTGATGCGATCCACCGACGGCGGCAAGACTTGGTCTGAGCCGATGGGACTCGCTAGCCCAGGTGACTTCTATGAGCGGGCTCATGGTGGCCGGCCGGTGCAGTTGGCTGATGGTGGTATTCTGTGGGCAACCTATTATCAGGTTGCTGGTGAATCGCACTTGCGAGGTGCGATCCGCCGTTCCGATGACTCTGGCAAGAATTGGCGCGTGATTTCCAGAATCAGCCGAGAGGGAAATATCGATGAACCCGCGCTGGTGCAATTGGCGGATGGTCGTTTAATGCTGGTCACGCGGCCAGACGGTGCGGTGTATTATTCTTCGGACGAGGGAGTCACTTGGGACGCCTCGCCAGCTCGCGTCGTGCCTGCCGGCAGTGCGAAATTCAAAGCCCCGCAGTTGGTCGTGCTGGGCGATGGGACCGTTGTCGCGATTGCCACTTGTAGTAATTTGCGGGTTTGGATCAGCAAAGATGCTGGAGCGCACTGGTCGAAGGGGATCCCGTTAGATACGACCAGTTACGGTTATCCCGGATCCTGGCTGCTGGAAAAAGACGAGTCGATCGTGCTACCCTATTGCGCCAGTGGGCGAGCTCCGAATCGGATCTATCTGGTGAGGCTGCGGGTCAATGAAGCCCGAGACGGTATCGAGTTCTTGCCGCTGGGTAAACGCTAAGCCGAAGTGGGGCCCCGTAGACAAAGTGGCTCGTCGCCGGCGTGTTGACCGAAGGTCACGTCGAGAACTGGTACAGCCCTATTGCGCATGACGAACTGAGACGCATGACGAACTGAGGAAGCGATGGATTTATTTTTGATTCGCCATGCACAGTCAGAGAATAATGCCCGGCCGCCGGCGGAGCGTGTTGCCGACCCCGGCATCACGTCGCTTGGCAGCCAGCAGGCAGCTTGTCTGGCTCCCGCTATCGGTGAGCTTGGTTTGTCGCGGATTTTTACCAGCCCTTTTTTGCGAACGCTGCAGACGGCCGCTGCTTTGCAACAGGCAACCTCGTTGATTCCCCAAGTGAAAACCGAACTGCATGAAGTCGGGGGGTGTTATCACGGGCATCTGCCCGAGCAGAAAAGGGGGGCACCGGGAATGAATCGTGAGCAACTGAGGGAGGCTTTCCCAAGCTTCGAAATCACCAGCCAAATCGACTCGGCAGGTTGGTGGGCAAGCCAACCTTTTGAGGAAACGAACGACGCACGTCGGCGCGCGGCGGAATTGCTGCAGTGGGTGCAAGAGCAATTTGGGCATACCGATGAGCGGATTGCCTTCGTAACCCATGCGGACATCAAGCAGCTGATGCTAGAGCAGGTGCATCACAGCCCGTTGCCTTTTGCCTGGAATACGGCTGTCACCGAACTGCAAATGGCAACGAGCAACTGGCGACTAGTGGAACATAATCGTGTGGAACACCTGGTACCCGAATTCCATACGATGTGATTGGCTGAATCCACCCACAGGCAGCGCCTCAGGGGCAAGCATCACTCCGCGTTGGAGGATGCCTGGTCGTCTGCTTTGTCTGGATCTCCAGCGGATGGCAATGGGACGCAGACCAATCGCCCGGCAGCGTTTCTGGCGTACACATGACCGTTCAGCAGCAGGGGAACCGTCCAGCAACGCCCAGGTAACAAGGGCGCGCTGGCGAGCTCTTGGAATTGTTCGGGAGTGGCTTGGGCGGCGACGAGTGTGCCGTCTTCACTCAGGATGATCAGCTTGTCGTCACAGATCATCAGTGAACCGCAGCCGAAACCGCGACGTTGCCAGGCGACCTCGCCCGTCGCAAAGTTCATGCACGTCAACCGTACAACTCGACCAAGATTCGAGTTGCCATCAAAGCCATACAAATAACCGTTGTGCAGGATGCTGTTATTGAAATGGTTNCGCATCTCACGATTTGTATAGATCGGCTCTAACGCCTCGCCCGTGAAGCGAAACAAGCCGCAGCCAATCTGGTAACCGGTCGAGATGAAAATCTGATCTTTTTGTACGATCGGCGTCGTGGAATTGGTCAAGAACGGTGATTCCCATGAATAGAACGCGCGCTGCGTACCGTCTTTGGCGGTCACGATACGCAGGCCATCACAATCCAGCGTGGCTAACAATGTTTGGTCTTGATGGGTCAAGATGCTGGCCGAGCCATAGCCTGCTGTGTGTTTGGATGTCTGCCATTGTTTGACGCCTGTATGTTTGTCATACGAGACGACACGACCTGCTTCCAGGATGAGTTGCTGGTTGTGGATGTAGGGGGAACTGGTGAAGCCCCATTCTGGCAGCTCGACTTGCAGGTCCTGGGTCAAATCTTTGCTCCACACAATCTCGCCGTTCTGCCGTCGCAAGCAGTGGAGTTGTCCTCCCCGGCCGAGAGTGTACACGTAGTCCCCGTCAATGGTCGGGGTGGCGCCTGGGCCGCCTTCGTGCAAGTTGTCCACCAGCGGGGCAGGGTACTTGCGCGACCAGTTGAGTTGGCCAGTCGCCGGGTGCAAACAGTAAATGATCTCCTGACCTTCCACGTGCCCCATGGTGTAGAGTTCGTCGCCGTCAATTGCGATCGAACTAAAACCGATGCCAATCTGCCGCGACCAGCGTTCCCGGAGTCCGGATTTCGGCCAGTCGGTGGACCATCCTGTTTCGGTCGAGATCCCGTCGTGCCGCGGGCCCATCCAATTGGGCCACGAGGCAGATTGCACTTTGGATTCAGCGGGCATCGAAGCGAGTTGCAAGGAATCGCTGGTTTGGACCGTCGCAGCAGGAGGGNCTTGGTCGGCCAGCACCGTGGGCGGTTTTTGCGGCGTGGCCACGGGTTGGCAGCCCACCAGAATTGCCAGACCGATGCACGTTAGAATCGCCCACATGTGACCGGGTTGCTGTTGTTCTGNTGCCTGATNACCCATGGTTGCAANTCCGTTGAACCGGGAAGAATTTGGGGTGACCTGTTGGAAGGAGCAGACGGCGTGCCTGACGCANGGTGACTCACTCTNGAGGAACCGACCCAACGCTGCCACCAGCGTGACAAGCCGATGTTCGGCTGTCAACGTAGTTTGTGCGAGTGTCGCCGGAAGGGGAGGGCGANCGGTGCGAGTTCGAGGAAGCCGGTCTGTCTTTGGGCCAGCACCCCAAAGTCACTGCGAGCATCCGCAGCGGTTGCCTACTGACAGGAATCAAGCAGCCCCACGTCATCATCTGTTCGTCGGCGCGAGGCGGTGACGCGTGCTTGCTTGCCTAGCGAGGGTCCGTCTGTGGNGTTGGCAATTCNTCTGCAGGTTGTTGGGAAACCGGCACGGGAATCGCGGGGCTGGTGCCGTTGGGAATGACCGGGGTAGGTTGAACGCGTGCCGCTTCTTCAAGCTCCTCAGTGGAGGGTAAACTGAGCAACACGACGTATTCTCGTAGTAGGCGGTGCGTTGTGCGGAACGCGGGAAGTTGATAGAGCGCGCGATAGTCTTCACGGCTGACGACGAAGTCAAACTTGGCCAGCACAGCATCGACCGCTGAGGCGTCCGGTTGGATCACTTCCTTGCTGCCGGTGCGATACTGAGTGGATGTGACGCCGGTTGGCATCTGCAAGTATGTTTGCCAAGCGGCGCCACCACGCATCCGTTGCAGGTCGTCGTACAGTTGTTGGGCGGATCGCGCAAGGAGTTGGCGTTGTCGTTCGACCATGGGCAGATCTGCCGACAACAGCTGACTGTCGTTGGAGGTGCTCGGTGACGTGGGACGGGGAATCACGATCCGCTGAATTCCATACGGACTTACGTAGATTCGCCGGCCCGGAGTCCGGGCAGCATCGCGACTTCGCAAGGTGCCACGACTGGACGGTGCTACCAAGTCAGCGCGTCTGGATGGTGCGCCGACGTCGAGTCGCATATAGGGCGCCACGACGACCGTACCGCGGGGTGAACGATAGGCACGAACATAGGGGGCGCGAATGGATCCGGGGCCAAGTTGGACAACTTGTGCTTCGGCAATCGTTGCACTGGCCAGAACCACTGCTGCTGATAGGAACCATGCACTCGGGGTCTTCATTGGGCGTCTCTCAAGCGAGTTGCGATGAGCTGCAGATGCTTTCACTATCTCGATTATGTGAGTTCGTGCTGCAAAAGCAATGAGAAAACCAATCAGGCCAATCAGGTTTTGGGGAATCGCTGCAGGGGTAGTGGCGTTTTGCGAGTTGCCCGCGTTTGGCGCGTTTAAATGTCGACGCGTTGCAAGTGAAAACAGGTGGCCGCCAGGACGATGAGGACGAACAGGGAACTGCTCCACAGGGGTCCCCAGATGGAGATTTCTTCGCGCTCGGCGCGCAAATCGGCATTCCCAGTGAACCCAGGGGGGCCCTCGGGTAAGGTGATTTCGTCCGTCATGGCGTAGCTGATCAAATTGCCTAACTCGCCCGGCTTGGGGAAGAGCGTGTACACGGGTTGCACGCCATATCGGTAGACGAATTCCAGGACATTTAAGGGGGGCGCATCGCGATCGAGAATCTGGTAGTTGCTGGTGTCCAACGTTGTCAATCGTTGTCCCCAATCAGCAATCAGTAGTTGCCCGGAGGCTTGGTCAAACGCCACAGCTGAGACGTCATTGCCGAGTCGATACTGAACGCTACCTTCACCGTCGAGGACCACGAGTTGGCCCGCGTGAGTGAGAATGGCGTAGGCATCTTGGCAGGCTGTCACCATGTAGGGATCGACTTCACCGACAGGATGGAACTGCTTGATGATTTCGAGTTCCGGGGCGTTGAGAATCGAAACCCGTCCTCCGGCTTCCATCATCACCACGCGGTTTTGTGAAAACGTCAGCATCACGGAGTCGTCGATGTCTTCCAACGTTTTGTCCGCGGAGATCTGATAGGCTTTCTGCTCGTCATCGTAACTGAGTAAACGCAGGCGTTGGTCGTCAAGCAGGACCAGGTCGGCAGTTTCAGGATCCATGGCAGCGGCGCAATCGGAACTCAGTTTCAGTGGCTCTTCGGGGCCGAGCGGTATGAACGGCGAACTGAAGCCGAGCATTTCCGCCAGGTTGATTCCCTCGGTTTCACCGACAAATTGCAGGATGCCGCTTTCGGCAATCACCACGGTTCCGGGGCGTGGATGATGAAACAGCCACATGGACCCGGGCGGCGGTTCGGAGCCGTCCTGCTTTTGCCAGCGGCCGTTTTGCCATTGCACGGAGGAAATCGAGGATCTGGATTGGAACGGACCAAATCCGCGTCGCCGAAACCTCGGTTTTTGCATGTAAATCAGTTGCTGTGTTTCTTCACTGTAGACGGGCCCAATCAGCACGGGACTGCCGAAACGACGTTGCATCGAGTCACGGAACATCGTTTCCCAGGTGCCCTCGCGCCAGGCGAGCCATTGTTGTGAGGAGGTGACACCCGTGATTGCTTCGTCGGTTGAGGTCAGGCTGATAATGCGTTTGGGGGCGATGGAGTTGGTCTCGATTGCGAACTTCGCCATGCCGACGCCAAAGCAGGCAAGCCAGAACAAAAAGGTGATCACAACGGAAACAATCGGGCTCTTCCATTGCACTGCCGCCCAGGCCGAGACGGAATAATACACGATGAATTGAAAGAGCAAGATCGGGATACACCAGAGGATCGAGTGGTTCCACATCCCCAGACGCATACCAAAAATCAACCAGATACCGACGATCAAATAGGTGCTGTTCAGCAAAATAAACACACAGCCACCGAAGAACTTGACCAAGAACAACAGCGACCGCGTCACGGGTTTACTGAGCAGCAAGTCGATCGCGCCCGCTTCGAATGCGTGTGGGATCATGGGAGCGGTTACCAAATTCGAAACAAAAATTGCAGCAGTACCGACCAGATAATTCAGGATGATGGCCAGTAACGAGTCGACAGCCGGTTGCAGTAACGTCTTGCCGAAAGGGAGTGGGCCAGTCACATCCCAAAACAGATAGTGCACATGCACTTCTTCGTCCGAGTTGCCGCGGATCGAATCAAAGCCATCCAGCATCAGCAGGCGGTTGACGACGCGAATGTCCTGGGTGGATAGTTTTTGAGGATCGCGATCCAGTAATTCCTTGGTGGCCCGGGAGAGCCTCGTGTTCTGCCAGGCAGCTTCACGATACAGTTCGCGCTGTGCCAAGATCGTGTTGAGGCCGTCCAGCAGCTTTTCTCGTTCGCGAAACGAGAGCTTTCCGCGATCCTCCTGATTGGCAAAATTTTTAATGCGCTGCTGGAAATCGCCATCCGTCACTTCCCAAACCCGCTTGCCAGGCGAATCCTCTTCTTCCTGCGCCGATTGATTTAGCTCGGAAATGAATTTTGGTAGATCGATGTCGAATGGCGAAATCTGACTGGCACGCTGTTCGGTAATACTCAGCGGGGCGACGGCCANTAAGATCAAAGTCAGTACGACAAAGACAATCCACAGCACGCGCGAGGCAAGTGCTTCGGCAAAGGAATCTTTGATGATCGTCCAGTAGGGGCGCATGAGTGCGGCTCGTGAATGTACAGGTGTTGGATAAAGGAGTGTCAGAGTGGCTCGTCGAGTGGATGCTTGAGGGTCATTCCCGTTGCTGGGCGGCCGGATCCGGCGTGTTGCCGACGATGTTCAGGAAGGCGTCTTCCAGGCTGTCCTTCGACTGAGTGAGCGTCAGGATATCGACGCCGGCTCTGCGCAACAGGTCGATGCATGCGTTGACGGTGGATTGCTCCGCGGCGGCGACGTGAACTGCGAATCGATTCTCCGGGTGCGGGGTCATTTGCAAGATGGTCTGCGAGTCCAGTGCCCGACGAATCACTTCCGGGTCACCGATGACAGTAAAAGTGACGTCCGTCTGTTGTCGCGTGGTGATTTCTTCGACCGTTCCCAAGCGTTGCAGGCGTCCTTCGACAAGGATCGCCACCTTGTCGCAGACCAGTTCGATCTCTTGCAGAAGGTGGCTGTTCAAGAAAATGGTCTTGCCTTCGCTCTTGAGCTCGCCCAAGACGTCGCGGATCTCGCGACGTCCTACGGGATCGACACCATCGGTTGGTTCGTCGAGTATCAGGATCTGGGGGTCATGGAGCATGGCCTGGGCTAATCCGAGTCGCTGTTGCATTCCTTTGGAGTATTTGCGTACCGGCATGCTTCCCCACTTCTCTAACCCTACACGCCCGAGTACTTCCGTCCGCATGCGACGGACGGTCGCTGCAGACAGGCCACTCAAACCACCGTAGTAGGTCAAGGCCGCGTTGCCGGTGAGGTGGCGTGGGATGCGATGATGTTCGGGCAAATAGCCGACCTGTTGACGCGCATGCCGATGTCCGGCGGGGCGGTCCAGCAATTGGGCTTCACCACCGGTCTTATACACCAGCCCCAGGAGGATCTTGATCAGGGTCGTTTTGCCTGCGCCGTTGGGCCCCAGTAGCCCAAAGATTGAGCCGCTATCGACGTGGAACGAAACATCTTTTAAGGCCTCGACGTAGCGCCGGCTCAAGACACCATCTCGAAAGGTCTTGCGCAAGCCGGTGATCTCAATGGCAGGTGGCATGGTGATGGGACTCGTCAGTGATTCGTGGTTTGAGTGGTTTGCTGTGGGGCGAGTGGAGGGCCAGCTGGCCTTGTGCGAAAGGCATTGCAATACAAAGGTTGGCACTCTCTCGCGGGTTGTGGGATCCGGGAACCAACCGGTTCGAGGATGGTGATGGGTGGAACGGATCGCGGAACGCGCGGTGAATGGGTCCTCGGTCAATCAAGTATGGCGGGTGGCTGAGGCTTTGAGAATGGCCCTCCGATTACCAGGTAAACTGTCAGGGTGACACTGCCGGAGTGACATCAACGATGCATCGTAGCAATCGGTGCCGCGCTGGTCTCTGGATTTGTAGCAGCTTAGGTGATTTCAGCGGTGACCTCCCCAACGGGAGATGCTGTGACTTGCAAACGGCATGCTGTGGTGATGGGCAACAAGCTGGGTAGGGAGCCGGTCAAGATCCGTTGGCCCGCTTGCAGACGTTTGCCCTGCGCTCGCAGGCTTTCGGCAAGCCAGTGTAGCGACGAGTTGATGGTGGTCACCAAATCCGGACCCGTGTAGTGATCCAACAACTGGTCGTCGGCCAAGATCTGCAATGACCAGTCCTGGGAATCGATTTCAGATGGGCAGATGCCTTCGCCAGCGACCACCCCGGCGTGAATGGCGTTGTGAGCGATGAGTTCTCCTGCAGATGGCGTTTCGCCCCGAAGGCGATGGTGGTGTAATTCAATCACGGGAATGATGCGGGCGACACAAGCAGGGATCGCGTTGCTGGTAAAGTCCTCCGGCACCGGTTCGCGGCTCAGTTCGACTGCCAGTTCCCCTTCAATCGCAAGATTTGCAAATTGCGTACGCGCAAGTGCGACGCCGGAGACATGCTGCTCGGTGTCGAACAAACGCCCGAAGATACAGTGATCGATCCCCAGTTGAGAACGGACGGTGGCCGAAGTGCAACCAACTTTGTAGCCCACCAACTGCTCGCCACGAAGATATCTCAGTTCTGCGATGGCAGCTTGTAATGCGTAGGCGTCATGCACGCCAAGTTGAAGGCCTGAGGCAAAGAGTGATCCGGGGTGGCGGGCGTCATAGTCTGCTAACTGGCGAACCGCCCAGTCATCGATTGCTGCAGCGTCGGTCATGTCGATTGGCTTGTGCTCGCTTCTGGAATTGGAAATCAGTGGAGCCAACGATCAGGCGGTTGGCAAATGTGGCGATGAGGAATGTGGCGATGAGAACACGCAAGCTAGAGGAACATCGACGATGCTCATGCCCTGATGGCCCTGATCGGTACATACCCTTCGTTGGCAAGTTGCCCAGTGTCTTGAATATCGCAGGTTGGCGACGGTCGTACACCGTTTCGGCATCGACCAATCGTGACGACGCTGGTTTCTGGTGGTCTTCGTGGTAGCTTAACCCCGCCGCGCACCGGTTTCGCACGATTGCTCCCAAGTCGACATGTTGATGCCGGCATGGCGGATTGCCGCAAACTCGGCGGTGACCCACGCCGCTAGGCAACGGCTGCGCGACCGTTCGCAAGCGTCAGGCCGAGGCGACGGAAGCATCGCCTAAGGGACATGAGCAGGTGACTGCCTCTGCGGCTGAACCATTGCCAAGTGAGATCGCGACAGCGTTGAATTGTATCGCGTCACAGACTGCCTGGTCTGTACCAAGCCGTAACATCTGGGCCTTCACCCGAGTTCTGACGAGAATCCTCCATCAGGAATTGGAGGAGTTTGGGCACCAAGTTGCACTCGCGACAGACGTGGACATGCGAGTATTCGGTGGCTCCGAAGCCGTCGGAAAGGGGTACTTTGTGGTCCCGGCAAGGCTCGGGCGGAGCGAATGTCCCAGGATTCAAATTGACCGACAGAGCAAGAAACGTCACATTATTCGCGATTCACGCAGGTTGTTTAGCTATCCTGTACCGGGGGGAAACCGTCTACTGGACTCTGGAGAAACTACGATGGCTGGTTTGATACCACGTTGTTGCATGACCTTTGCTCTTATTTTTTTACTCGGATCTCCGCTCTGGTCTCAGGAATCCGATCCTGCGCCGAAGCCGGAGCCTGCTCAGGAATCGGAGTCCACCGACGATCCGAAGCCGGCCGACGAACCTGCGGACGAGCCGAAGGACGAACCGGCGGACGAGCCGAAGTCGACGGAGGAGCCCGCAGCAACGGAAGGTACGGAGTCGACTGACGCAACTGCAGAGACGGATGAAGCTCAGTCGACCAGTGCGGTGGATAGTGCACGTGACGCGTTGAACGCCGCTGCGGAGGTGGTGGAAAAAAGTAAACAGGTGAACGATGTTTCTGCGGGTATCCTGCAGCCCATCTATCTGTTGGCCGAGCGGTTTGGCTTTCCCCAGTTCCACTGGTTGGCTTTCGCGGTCATGGTCTGCGGTGTGGTGAGTTTTGCCCTGCAGTTAACGCTTGGCAAATTGGTGGTGTTGGCCAAATTGGGCTTTAGTTTCGGTGCGGTCATGCTGGATGTCCTGGGACTGTCCGTCAGTCTGGTGGGGCTTGTTTTGACAACTCAAGCGGCCGCGGAAAACTCGAGCTTTACTCAGAGTGCCGTGGGAGTGGTCTCCGCAACAGCTTGCGGCATTTTGGTCGGTCTCTTGTTTTATGTCTGGGGACAGCGTCAGGAGTTGCAAGCTTTGGCGGGTCGCAAGGCAAAGGCCGCAGCAGCAGACGCCGAGTAGTGCCGTATCCTGCGGTGCGAGTGACAGCAATGCAGGAGATAAGGTGAGCGCCCTGTGTCACGTTCCCAGGGAACGTGCAGACGGATGGTTGTGTGCGCCCGCGCGGACGTTGGCCGATGCCGGATGTGGCTGATGGTCTTGGGGCGCGCCCATGGGCGTGTCGGAACGTGCCGTTGCTCAGTTCTGGCACGATGCGTTGGCCGACGTGAGCTAGGATGCGCGCTGGAACAGGTTGGCCAAGATGTTTGCCGTTTCCTCTGCGCCGCGTTGCGGTGCCAGGGCAGTCGTGGCGATCCCAGAGACGACGCGGGTGATGTTGTGATCAACAACGCCAGGCTGTTTCCAGGTCTTTCCATCGGCAACGGTGAGGTAGGCCGAGAACGTGCGATGCCCCGACCCGGGACGCTCGCCAATCACATGCAGGATGGCATGCTTGCCGGGAGCGGCCGCGAAGATAGTTTCCCCGATCCGATAACCCGCGCGCACACGTCCCGCGGTGACGACCAGATGTTCGGGGGCGACTTGTAGCTGCTGTTTTTTCAACGCCGC
>NZVR01000098.1 GCA_002701545.1 Blastopirellula sp.
GTTCGCCGACTATGGCAATGTGAACAAGCTGTTGGCCGTTCTCGATCGTGGAGCCCAGTTGCCAGCAAACTTTGCGGCGCCCTTTGCGGTCTGGCAGTTCGGAGACGATTTGACACTGGTCGGATTGCCCGAGGAAACAGTGTCCGAGTACGTACCCCTGCTCAAACAGGCCTTGGGTGAGCAAACGCTGTGGACGGCAGGTTACTGCAATGATATTTCCAGCTATTTGCCGACGGTCAAGATCATGGAGCAAGGCGGCTACGAAACACGCGGATTCATCGCCGAATCACAAGCTGGCTGGTACGCACCGGCGGTTGAGGCAACCCTTGTGGAAGCCGTGAAGCAGATGGTCGACGACGCGAAGCGTCAGGTGAAGCATGATCGGCTGCCTACGGTGATGGAGACATTTGCCGCCTGGCGGTTTGATCCTGATCAACCGCATTCCGGTTTGCGGGTAATCGGCAAAGTAACGAGCGCTGAGCGGGGCCTGCGTTTTGACGGAACAAGCTACCTCGAGGGTCCGGCGGTATCGCTTCCAGGAGCCCAAACCAAAGGTCTCACGATGGCGGCATGGGTAAAGCCCGATCCGGCTGGCATGCAAGGGAATCGCATGATTGTTTGCCAATGGGCCAATGAGATCGGCAACGATCGTTTTGGCCTGTCGCTCAATCACGGTAAGCCAAGTCTCGGTGTAGGGGACGGCGTCACGGGCGAATTGGGTTTCACCAGCAATCAGGCCTTACCGCTGGACCGCTGGACTTTTGTCGCCGTGACATGGGAACCAGCGACACGACGGTACCGCGTTTACATCGATGGAAAAATGACGGCAACCACGGGTAGGCAAACGGGGAGTGGTATTAACGCGGTGAGCCAGACGACGCTGAAAATCGGTGCACAAGCTACTCCGAATCATCCCCGTAAGTTTATAGGTGCGATCGACGACGTGTGGATCGGTAACGCGCTAAATGCTGCCGGGATTAAGAAACTGTACGCATCTCAAGTTCGTCAAGGAATTCGCGCAAAGTGACTTGTAGGCTTCAGCAGTACAGTGATTACGGTGCTGGCACAATGCAGCATGCAAGCAGAGCAAGGCGGGGAGTTGGTCTTACGGTCGCCGTGATGGTTGTACTGGTGGTCGCAAACGTCGCGGGAGCGGAACCGGTCGAGTCGTCAAGCATCCACTTGCGGCTGACTGTTACGACACCACTAAAGTATGCCAACACGCCGCTCGATCCACAGATCGATTTTCCAGAGTTTCTGCGAGCGGCGGCCGTGGCGGGCGTTCTTGACCCGAATTCGATTGAATGTAAGAACGTAGCGACAGGTGAGATCGTGCCTCACGCGTTGTCGGAAGATTTCGCGTATACCGATGTGGGTCGCGTCGAATTCGTCGTGGCCGACCCTGGCCATACGGAATTCGAAATTCGATTCCGCGCAGTGCCACAGAGGCCACCACTGGCGGCGCAACGTATGACACCTCAGATCGGGATTGGCGATTTGTTGAGGTATAACGCCAAGGAGCCACGGCCGATTGCCTTACCTTTTATGGCCGGGCTACATGACCTAAATGGTGATGGCAGACTCGACCTCACGGGAACCTGGAATTATGCATATCGTCCGGGATGGCCAGAGAGTGGTGCGATCTGTTACCCGCGGACGGACACACATGGTTTTCGGTTTGGCGACTTGGTGCGCTTGCGACACGTTCGTGGTTCCCGTACGCCGCAGTTCTTGAGCCATACTTACATGGCCTCAGACTTCGCGGATTTTAATGACGACGGCAAGCTGGATATGGTGATCACGCGGCAGTCGCTGCGGGCCGCCGAATTCTATTTGCAGACGGGTCAGCGAGATGCAGCTGGGTTGCCAAGGTTTGAGTTGGCCGCAACGGTAAATGTTCCCAGTTGGGAAGCGTGCCGGGCGGTCGATTTGGACGGCGATAAGGCAACAGACCTGGTGGTGGGGGGTCAGTACGTGCGTAACCAAAACCCTGCGGGTTGGCCGTTTCGAGCAGCTCAGGCGGTAAACTTGAACGCCGGAAAACAGCCCTGTTTTTTGGACGTTAACAACGATGGGCGCTTGGATGCGGTTTGCTTGCAACCGCACCCGTCGGTCCAGTCAGGTTTCTACCGCGTGGCTTGGCGAGCCAATCTGGGTGGTACACCACCTCGATTCGGCGACGAACAACGCTTGGGTGGAATCGACTTAGCGGAGATCTCGCAGGTCGCTGCTTGGTCTGACGGTGCGCGGTCCGGGTTGATTGTCCAGCACGCCGCGTTCCAAGCATTGTCATTTTTCGAGAAGCGGGCCGGTGAACTGCAGCGCGTTGGCCGCGCCGAGTCGAATGCGGCGGTCATGTCATTGGGGGATCAGGCTTGGCCATGTTTGTGTGACTGGGACGACGACGGCGATCAGGATCTGTTGGTGGGTGGCGGGTATGGCTGGCCCAGGATCGTGATCAACGATGGGAACAACCGGCATCCCGCATATCGCGAGCCGGAGCGAATTCTCGCGGATGGGAAACCAATTCGGTTTGTTCGCAACGAGATTCTCGGGCCACCAGCAAATTGGCATGATATGGGCTATTCCTATCCAGACTTTGTCGATTGGGATGGTGATGGCCTGCGGGATCTGGTTGTCCCAAACGAAACCAATCGCGTTTTCTGGTATCGCAATCAGGGAACATCCAGCAGGCCGAGATTTGGATCTCGGCAACAGATCCTGTGCGATGGCTTTCCGGATTCAAAGGAACTCCGCAGTCTGTCAGCAAAAAGGGCGCTCGATCAACAGTCCAATAATGGTGTGTACCCCTATGAAGCGGAACGCCCGTTTATGTGGCGGACAGGCGCCGCAGTGGCCGACTTGAACGGCGACCAGTTGATGGATCTGGTGACCCATGACGGTCATCAACGCTTGGCAACACTCTTTGTGCAGTATCGGGACGAGGGCGGGACATTAAGATTGCGTAAGGATCGAGTGTTGCGACTGAAGGATGGTCGCCCGATCGATGACGCCATCGTATCCCGCAGTGCCCATTGGACAGAGTCTTTTCGTGCGGTGGACTGGGATGCAGATGGTTTGCAGGACCTAATGTACAGTGTGGCTGGGGCGCACCGAGGCACGAAAGACGGTGGCAGTATCTATCTGCTACGTAACATCGGTACAAAAACGGATCCGATTTTTGCCAATCCCACCACGATGTGCTGCTTTGGTGAGCCGATTCGTATCACCAACCATGGTCCCCACCCCTGGCCTGGCGATTTTGATGGGGACGGCAAACCAGACCTCGTTGCCTGCGTCGAATGGAGCGTTTACCCGTTCTACGGGCACGCAGCGCTGATGATGGCCAAGCGCCCCGAATACGTGTTGGAACTGCGGGCCGATTGATTGCCTGGAAGCCGCCGATGTCGAGTCAACACAAGTGGGGCTTCTCACGCTGCCGAATAAGCGCAACGGGGGTGGGAATTGACGCTGGTATGGGTGCCAAAGAGAATGGGGGCGGACTCGGGATCTCAGTTCCCCCATAGACGAACATTCCAATGGATCATGACCGACGGTGACATGGTTCAAGTCTGCAAAAAGAAAATCTCATCTTCGTTGAGAGTTCGATACATTAGTGCAGCTTAACAGCTGCCCCGAAACAAAGGATGTAGTATGAGTGAGAACCCGGCAATGACGTTGGGCGTCATCGATCGCCCAAACCAACGCCCGTGCTTGCGCAAATGCCTTGACCTAATGCTCGCCTCGATCGCGGTCATGATGGCCATGGCAGTGTCCACGCAAGCATCCGGGGCCGATCAAGTCGCCCGACCCAATATCGTGCTCATCATGGCGGATGATATGGGTTACGAAGCGTTATCAGTCAACGGAAGTGAATCCTGCCGGACACCCAACTTGGACAAACTTGCAGCGGGGGGCGTGCGATTCTCCAACTGTTTCGCCAATCCACTTTGTACGCCCTCGCGTGTGAAGCTGATGACGGGTCAGTACAACGTACGAAACTACATCAAGTTTGGTGTGCTGGATCGAGGACAAGTCACCTTTGCACATCAGCTCAAAGCGGCCGGATATAAGACGTGCATTGCCGGAAAATGGCAATTGGGTAAACAGCTCGACGCACCGCAACATTTTGGGTTCGAACAGTCGTGTCTTTGGCAGCACACCCGCAGTGGTCGGTCGAAACAAGACGGTAAGGTGATCGACCGACGGTTCGTCAATCCACTGCTTGAATTCAATGGGGTCGAAAAAGAATACACGAACGGCGAATATGCCCCCCAGATCTGCACGGACTTTATCTGCGATTTCATTGACCGGAACAAGGCCAAGCCGTTTCTGGTGTATTACCCGATGATCCTGACGCATTGTCCCTTTGATCCGACGCCCGATTCCACCGACTGGGATCCAAAGCGATTGGGGTCCACGACCTACAAAGGTGACCGAAACGACCCTCAGCGGCTGTTTCGCGACATGGTTGCGTACGCCGACAAGGCGGTGGGGCAAATCGTGGCACAACTGGAAAAATCAGGCGTTCGCGATAACACGTTTCTACTGTTCACAGGCGACAACGGTACGGACGTACCGATCGTCACCCCGTGGAATGGAACGCGAGTCGTCGGCGGTAAGGGTACGATGACAGACGAGGGAACGCGCGTGCCAATGATTGCCAGTTGGCCGTCAGGCATCGAGCAGCCCGGCCGCGTTGTCGATGATCTCGTCGAATTCTGTGACGTGCTGCCAACACTCTGTGAGGTCAGTGGTGCCAAGACGCCACCGAAATATCCAGGCGACGGAGCGAGCATTGTTCCCATCCTGAAAAACCGAGCGAAGGCGCGCAGCAAAGAGTGGATCTATATTTGGTACCGGGGCCAGGTAATGGTTCGCAATAGGCAGTATTCACTGGTGGCCAAAGTGGATGGCAGCAACGCGAAATGGATGCGTTATCAAGGACAGTTTGACGGACAACCAATCGCCGCCGATGCCTTGTCCGAAGCAGAGGTAGCGGTCAAACAACAGTTTCAAAATACGCTGACGCAGCTTGCCAAAACGCGCCTCACCGGCGTGAGTAAGAAAAACCAACCAAAGAAGAAGCAAAAACAAAAGCAAACGAAAAAGTAGCTTCTGAGTGCGGCAGGACAACGCCCCAGACACGGTCCATCTGGTGCTCGCCTGCGCGCGACAAGCGACTGGATTCGACCCTGGACGTTGCCCGTGAAATCCAAGTTCCCAGGTTGGCCCCATTCCACCCAACGCCATCGATGATAGCTCATTTCAAAGGCATTCAGATGACAAATCGAGTTGATGCTCTCGTACTGTGCGCACTCTTGTTGCACTTAGTTCCAGCGATGCCGGCGCAAGCCGATGGCAAGGTGGACCGTTCACGACCAAACGTCGTGCTGATCATGGTCGACGACATGGGATATTCGGACATTGGCTGCTACGGCGGTGAGGTGCATACTCCGAATATCGATCGTTTGGCAAAGGAAGGGCTGCGCTTCACACAGTTTTACAATACTGCCAAGTGTCACACGACGCGCGCGGAACTGCTCACCGGGAACTATGCGTATCATATCGGGGATCAGGATATGGCCCACGGCGCGACGTTTGGTGAGGTGTTGCGTGCGGTCGGTTACCGCACGTTGATCGCTGGCAAGTGGCACCAGCGTCCACTCCCCACGGCGCGTGGTTTTGATCGCTACTTTGGCCTTGCTGATGGTTGTTGCAATTTCTTTAACCCCGGACTCAAAGCCCGCGAGGGTGAGGGCGCCCCGGGTCGCAAAGGTAAGACGCGGGTACGTCGCTGGGCAATTGAAGACAAAGTGATCATGGGGTACACCAATCCTGACCCCAAGTTCTACACGACCGATGCGTTTACGACGTACGCCATAGAACGACTTGACGAATACCAAGGGGAAGATAAACCATTCCTGCTATATCTTCCCTACACCGCACCTCACTATCCGTTGCATGCGTGGCCCGAAGATATTGCCAAGTACCGCGGCAAGTATAAAGTGGGTTGGGATGTCATTCGCAAACAGCGTTTTGACCGCATGAAGCAAATGGGGATCATTGGCTCGAAGCACCAGTTGACGCCACGGGCTTCGAAAGCCTGGGACGAACTAACCGAGCAGCAGAAGGATGCGGAAGATCTGAAAATGGCAGTCTATTGCGCCATGATCGATCGCGTCGATCAGAATCTGGGGCGGCTGTTCGCAAAACTCAAAGAACTCGGTGAATGGGACAACACGCTGATCATGTTCCTGACCGACAACGGAGCTTGTCCGGAACAACCCAACACGACACCGAACATCCCGCCAGGGCCGGTCGAAAGTTACCGGACGATTTCAGTCGGCTGGGCGAATGCCAGTAATACCCCTTATCGCAAATTCAAATCGACCGATTACGAAGGCGGCACGCGGACGCCCTTCATTGCCCATTGGCCAGGGATGATCCAGCCGGGCACGATGACGGAGCAGGTGGGACACATCATCGATATCAGCGCGACGCTGATGGATATTACAGGTGCTTCGTATCCGCAAAAAATTGCTGGCAAGCCGACAAAGCCACCCGTAGGATTGTCGCTCTTGCCAATCTTTCAGGGCCAGGAACGCACGCCACACAAGGAGATTTTCTGGCGGTTTAACCGAGCGAATGCGGTTCGTCAGAATAACTTCAAAGCAATTCGAGCAGGTAAATCATGGGAGCTCTATGACCTGCAAGCGGATCCGACCGAGATGAATAATGTAGCGCAGCAATATCCGCAAAAGACAAAGGAATTGGCGGACATGTGGGAGCGATGGAACGCGCAGGCTGTAGGCAAACGTTGAAAAGGGTTGCCGAGTGTGAGGTGGGGGAATCGAGAGCCAAAGCGAGTTACGCAATCAGGGGCTCAATCACCTTGCCGCCAAATTGACTCAGTTGTTTGAAGCGACCCGCATGATAGAAGGTCAGTTTGTTGTCATCGAGGCCCAGTAACCTCAAGAGCGTGACATGGAAATCGCGAACGTGGCGAACTTCTTCGACCGCTTCCATGCCTGTTTCGTCAGTTGCTCCGATCGTGTGTCCAGCGTTACAGCCGCCACCCGCCAGCCACATGGTCATGGCGTGCGGGTTATGGTCCCGCCCGTAGGCGGTGCCACCGCGAAAACCGTTGTCCGGGCTGCGCCCGAATTCGCCACACCAGACAATCAGCGTATTATCTAATAGACCTCGCGCGCGGAGGTCGGTAATTAAGGCAGCGATGGGTTGGTCGACACCGCGCACCAGATTGCCATGAGCACGTTCGATGTAGTCGTGACTGTCCCACGTGCCGTTGTACAGTTGCACGAACCGGACCCCTTTCTCGACCATCTTCCGAGCCAATAGGCATTTGCGTCCGAAGGCATCCGTCGCTTCGTTGCCAATTCCATAGAGCGATAACGTCTTTTGACTTTCGCCGGACAGATCCAAAGCGTCGGGAACTTCGGTCTGCATGCGGAAAGCGAGTTCATAGCTCTCCAATCTCGCTGCGAGTTCCTGATGCTCCGGATGGGCTTGTGCATGTCGCTGGTTCATCCGCGCAAGTAGATCCAAGTTGCGTCGTTGTCGCTGCGGTGTGACGCCGGCAGGAGGTTGAAGATCGAGAATGGGTGATCCGCTCGGACGCAACGGTGTGCCCTGATAAAAAGCCGGNAGGTANCCGTTACTCCAGTTTGCTGCGCCGCCTTGCGGATACGAAACTTCGGGAAGCACCAGGAACCCCGGTAGGTCCTGATTGACCGTNCCCAGGCCGTAGGTCACCCATGCGCCGATCCCTGGATCGCCACCGAAGCGATTACCACAGTTCATCTGATACATGGCGGTGGGATGATTGACACTGTCGACCTGACAGCCACGGAAGAAACAGAGTTCATCAGCGACTTTTGCCAGGTGGACCCAGTTTTCAGCCATGTCAGCGCCGCTCTGGCCGTGCTTGCGGAACTTGAATGGACTTTGTACATAGTATCGTTTGCCACTTTCCATGGCCGANTTCTGTTTGCCGCGACGGACAAATTCCGAGAGATGCAGGTCCTGTAGTTTGGGTTTTGGATCAAACGTGTCGATGTGGGACGGACCGCCCTCCATCATCAGAAAAATGCAATTCGTCGCTTTTGCCGGGACATGCGCCGTTTGCGGGGCAAGTGGATTCTGTTTCTCTTGCGCTAACAAGGTGGATAGCGCGACCGAGCCGAGCGAGGTGCCTAACCCGTACAGAAATTCTCGTCGAGGATGCATCTTCAGAGCTCCTGGAGTGCCAGGGTATTGAATCAAGGTTTTACGGGTTGCTGTGGTTGACGCGCGGCAGCAGCCTGTTGTTGTTTGTCCGCCAGTATCTGTCGCAATTCGAGAAGTCGATCCCGGACGTGTGGCTTGTCGGCCAGGTTACGCTTCTCTTCTGGATCGTTGATCAGATTGTAAAGTTCTTCTCCATCGGGCCATTTTCCGTAACGCCAACGTTGATTTCTCAAGGCGTAGCCCAGTTGTTGACCCCGCGTCACGACACTGTACGCGAATTTTTTCTGGCCGAGTCGCTCCGGATGGTCNAGCAGCGGGCGGAGGGAAACACCTTGCAAATGCTCGGGTGCGGGCAGGCCGGTAAGGTCGGCAAGTGTGGGATAGATATCTACCAGTTCGACCATTGCTTGTGACGTCGTTCCCGGTTGGGTCAGACCAGGAGCGCGGATGATGAACGGTACCTTGGTGCCGATATCAAATAAGGTCACTTTGCCCCAAAGAAAATGGTCACCAAGATGGTAGCCATGATCGGAGGTAAAGACGATGACGGTGTCATTCCAGTGGCCGCTGGCCTTCAGTGCGTCGAAGACAATTTTGAGCTGGGCGTCGATAAACGAAATGCAAGCGTGGTAGGCCTGCATGTATTCACGACGCAGCTCGGGATTCTCTTTGCCGAGTTCGAAGCCAAAGGCCTGGTAGCGTTTTGATATGGCCGTGCTCGGGAGCGAGTCCCAAAGCTTCGGTCGATCGGCTGTGAAAGGAATCTCTGACGACGGGTAGAGATCAAAGTATTTCCCCGGAGCTAGAAACGGTACGTGAGGTTTTTGGATACCGCAGGCAATGAAGAACGGCTTTTCTCCTTGTGCCTGCTTGGTGAGCCAACTGGCAACTTGGCGAGCATTCTTGCCATCCTTGTGTTGCTCGTCGGTTAATCCACTGCGGCCGTGTCCGGGTGGCGTCTGCGCATTGAGCTTGGCTGCGACTTCCTTCTTGATGGTTCGCCAACGTTTGCGATTGGACCCTTTCTCGACGCTACCGAATTCCGCCTCAAATTTTTCACGAGCCTGACGTACGATCGGTAGTTCGTCATTTTCAAAACGTAGGAACTCGTTCCAGGCAACAGCGCCGTGTTCGTGGCGTGGGGAGTGAAACACTTTGCCGACGCTGGCTGTCCAGTATCCATGCTGCTGAAAAAATTGAGGCATGGTCGTCGTGCCAGGACGTTGTTGGCGGATATCGACGGTGTTGTTGAGCACTCCGGTTGATTGCGGATAGAGGCCGCTGAGAAACGAAGCTCGAGAGGGGCCGCACACCGGGTACTGACAATAAGCCCGCCGAAAAGTGAGGGATTCCGCTGCAAATTGGTTGAGGGTGGGCGTCTGGATGGGCGCATATCCAGACGGGGCGACGTGCGTGTTGAGATCATCGCAAACGATGAAGAGCACGTTTTTCCTTGCTTTGGTCTTTGGTTGGGTAGCGGAGGGTGTTGTGTATGGCAAATGCTTCGGAGGAGGAACATAGTTACCTTGGCCTTGCTCCCAGCGAAACGAATCGGCCTCGATGACGAGATCTTTACGGGCGTTCAAGCTTTTCACTGGCTCGGCGAACTTAGCGGGTGCCGATTGCTGNAGCGCCGCGATCCGAGCAGCGTATTTCGGATCATCAGCCAGGTTGTGCCATTCATTCGGGTCGACTCGTTGGTCATAGAGTTCTTCACCATCCTCGCCGTAACGAATGTACCGCCAGTCTCGATTGATGATGGCGTACTCGTGAGGGTGCATGTGTGGTAAGAAGACATTCCGATCCTTGGCGGTTGACGGATCCGCCAGCGTCGCCGCGATCGATTNACCCTCCAGGGTCTGACTTGGTTGTTCCAAGCCGCACAGCTCGACGAATGTCGGGTACATGTCGATCAGACTGACGGTGGCATCGCATGTTTTGCCGTTGGCAATTTGTGGCCCAGCCCAGATGAACGGGACGTTGGAAGTCCGTTCCCAGAGAGTGTGTTTTCCCCAGTCCCCTTTTTCGCCATGGTGATAACCGTGGTCGCTCCATAAGACGACGATTGTGTTATCCGCATACGGACTTGCATCCAATGCATCGAGAACACGTCCCATCATCGCGTCGGCGTAACTGATGCAGGCCAAGTACCCGTGGATGGCATCAGGAACGGCATCCAGTTCCTCGAGTTTGTGATGAATCCGCGAGCGCGCCGTTTTGATTTTTTTGATCTTGGGGGGAAGATCGTCGAGGTCGTCGTCTTTGTACGGTGGCAGTTGAATCTTGTTGGGGTCGTAAAGATCGAAATATTTTTGCGGGCAGTAGTTTGGGAAGTGCGGTGCGTAGATTCCAACACCGAGAAAGAACGGTTGATCGTGTTGCTCCTGGAGTTTGTTGACTGCCCAGTCAATGCGGATGGTATCGGCCATCTCGGCTTCACGCTTGTCAGGAATGGCTCCCCATTCCAAGAACAGGCCACCCGTAATTTGCTGACCCCGGTTGTAGATACTGTTGGGAAACGGGTTTGGAAAAGGGGTTCCCTGGCTCCACGAATCCAGTGGCCATCCGGTGGCCCGCTGTTTTGGGTTGCGCAGAAAGAACTCGTTCCAGCCACGCACATCAATCGCACCGGCGGGGTGGTGAAACAGCTTTCCAGCACCAAACGTCCGATAGCCGGCTTTGGAAAAGCTGACCTGCAGAGGCTCAATCTGCGGATGGTTCACAAAGTAGTTGGCGGAACGGTAGCAGCCCGTGGTGGACGCGAACTGGCCACTGAAGATTGCAGCCCGACTGGGAGCGCAGAAAACGCCCGCCGTATGCGCATTCGTAAAATTGACCCCGCGCGCCGCCAGACGATCGAGGTTGGGCGTGATCGCTTGAGGAGTGGATTGCAGGCAGCCAATCCAGTCGTTCATGTCGTCAACCGCCAGAAACAAAACATTGGGCCTACTGGCGGCATACGCCGGCATGGAACCGAAAGCGAGCAAGACAATGAAACTAAGAATACGATTCATTTGTAACGTCGATCGAACAAAGATTGGTGGCAATGGATGATTCAACGAGTGACCGACGCTGCGGGTAAATCCGCAACGGTGAGCCGATCCGTTATTTTTCTAATCCGTTGTTTTTTAAGGTGCGTTTAAAAAAGGTGTCGGCTACCTCAATCATCTCGTCGAACCAGATTTGTCGGCCGAGGAAAGGATGAGGTGCGTCCTTGATGATGGTCAACCCTGAGGAGATGTTCAACTTGGTGGATTGGGAACGAAATGTATCGGCTCGCGTGCTGGGGTCATCTGTCTGGCCGGTGATGAACCAGCACGGAGGGTCGGCTTTGTCTAAATGGGCAAGTGGAGAGGCGAGCCGATAGGTTGCCGGTTGTTGGTCCAGGTTGCCGCTCAAAAACTGACGCCAAATACCACCGCGATCTTCACTGGCGGAAACCATCCGCGTCCGTTCTGAAAGGAGATCCGTTTGTGCTCCCATCGGAATCGCAGCCTGAATCACACTACTCACGTCAGGGTGACCCCCGTCACCCTCCAGCTCTGGAACATTTCCGGATGTGGCCAGTAGCGCGGTCAGATGACCCCCGGCAGATAGTCCGATGGCGCCGATGTGTTGGTCGTCGATGCCAAAACGCTTGGCGTTGGCGCGGAGGAACCGGACCGCGGCTTTGCAGTCATGGATAGCTGCGGGAAAAGGAGCTTCGCCACTGAGCCGATAAGAGATCGTTGCTGCGACGTAGCCTCGTGCGGCGAGCGCTTGGGCAACTTTCTCGTGACTGACGCGATTCCCTTTCGCCCAGCCTCCGCCGTGGATGCAGACCACCGCCGGCAATGGTCCCCAGGACTGTTTCGGTCGATAAATATCCATCGCCAGTGCCCGGTTGCCATAACGGGCGTAGGTGACGTCGAGTTGAGCGTTGAGTTTGGCGCGCAGCGTCTCTGGTATCTTGGTCCGTCCATCGTTATGTCTTGGATCCACTTGCCCGGCAGGGCGAGCGTCGAGACGCATTTCTTCTTGAAAGAGGATTGCCATGCCGCGCAATTTGCGAAGGATTTCGCCGTTGCGTACGAGTTTGGATTCACCAGGATCATCGGCCAAATTGTAGAGTTGCAGGCTGGGGTTAAGATACATCTTCCAATCGCGCCAGCGTACGGCAGCCAGCGCGCCCTGGCTGCCATGGTAGAAGAACGCCTCGTTGTATTCGTGTCGTTGGATCATCGTTTTCCATTCGCCGGGCGGGTTCCAGCGACGACGCAGGGGCACAGTCGCGTTGAGAGATTTTTTCATTCCCGGAGCTGGCACGACCGGTGTCTCGCCGCGAAGTAGCGGACTGATGTCGCGGCCGTCAATCACTCGACCTTCGGGAACTTGAATGCCAGCAAATGTGGCCAGCGTGGGATACCAATCCATCGCGCGCACCACCGCGGAGGTGACCTGGCTGCCCGGCAACTTTAAACCCGGCCCCCAGACAATGGCAGGAACGCGCAAACCGCCTTCCTGCGTCGAAAGTTTCCGGCCTCGGATCTTTTGCTCGGGGGTACGCCCCGGCCCGCGGCCATTGTCTGAAGCGTAGACCACAATCGTGTTGTCTTGAATCTTCAACTTGGTCAGTGCATCTAGAATGCGTCCGACGTTGTGGTCAAGTTCCTGAATTGCGTCCCCGTATTCTCCCCACTGAGATGTGCCACGAAACGGCTCGCTGACACCCAGTGGTTTGTGCAACATCGTGTGCGGCAAATAGAGAAAGAAAGGTTCGTCCCGGTGATCCTCCATGAATGCGATCGCTTCGTCCGTGTAAAGCTGGGTGAGTTCGGCAGGATCGGCCGGGCGTTTAACAACCTCGCCGTTGCGAATCAATGGAACACCCTGCTGACCGAAATAAACCACTTCCACCGGATCGAGATTATGCAAGAGACCGAAATAGTGATCAAAACCCTGGTTGCGCGGCAGGAACGGATCGTGGAATCCGAGGTGCCATTTGCCGATGCAAGCGGTAGCGTAACCATGATCCTGAAACAGCTCGGCAAGTGTTAGTTCCGCTGGGTGGATTCCCGAGTGAGAATCCGCTCGATGCACCCAGATGTGATTACCAACCCGACGCGGGTAGCATCCGGTCAACAGGCCGGCGCGGGAAGGGCTACAGATCGGCGCGGCGGCGTAGTAGTCCGTCAAACGGGTGCCCTCCGCTGCCATCCCATCGATGCGAGGTGTCTTGATTTCCGATGCGCCGTAACAGCCGAGATCGTAATACCCTTGATCGTCGACAAAGATGAAAACAATATTCGGTTGCTTGCCGGCTGGCCGCTCAGCAGCCAGCGCGTTGCTAACGAAGCAAGACACCAACGACATCAAGATGACGAGCGCGGAACAGATTCTAATACACATAGACAAACTCATTGGAATTTAAAAGCACCAGGCAGATGTCCGACAATGCACGGGTATGACGGTCGACATCGGCAGGCTGAAGATCGGGTAGGTAGTCCGCGTTGGAATACAGGCGTTCGGTAAAAGAGAATTTTTCGCCCGTGTTTTCTTCGACTGCTTCACGCACCACTTCCAAAGGTTGCGTGATTCGTTTCGGGGCGACCTCGGGTAACGCCTGTTCGGTAGCTCGCCAGTGCGCGAGGAACTCGTCCAATTCCAGTGCTGTCGGTGGTCGCGACAATGTCAATTCAAAGCAGCGCTCGAGTGCCGCCCGGTCGGTGTCGGTTTCTTTCAACACCCGGGCCGCCAGCGTCAATGCACGGGTGTGCGTGCCCTGCCCATTGAACAGGCTGAAAACTTGGGGCGTGACGGTCGAAGCCTGGCGTTGCTCACAGGAGAAGTCGGGTGCGGGGGTGTTGAACACTTCGAGCATGGGAGCGATCAAGCCCCGGAGTCTGAGGACGTAAAGCGAACGACGATTNCGCTGTTCAGGTCGCGGGTGCGGTATCCATGCGGCGGCAAAGGTCCCCATCACCTGACGTGGTTGTAAAGCGACCTCCTGATTAATTTCCGGTCGACACGGAATGCCACCTACGGTGCGATTCAGCTCGCCTGTCACGGACAGCCGCGCATCGCGAAGTTCCTCGGCGCTCAGGCGGCGCGGTCGGTAGGCGGCGNACGATGTGCCGTCAGGGTCGAGANTGCGCAGTGTTTGGGCGTNAGNGTGGCGGCTGGAACGGCAATATGCGTCAGACGACATGATGTGTCGGTGCATGGCTTTGATGGACCAGCCATCTTCCACGAAGGTGGCGGCCAGCCAATCCAGCAAAGCTGGGTGCGTCGGTCGTTTCCCGGTGGCTCCGAAGTTGTTCGGATTGCCCGCGAGCGCCGCACCAAAATGCCAGAGCCAAAGGCGATTGGCAATCGCACGAGTCGTCAACGGATTGCCAGGATCCGCAATCCAGTTTGCAAATGCTGTACGGCGGTTCTCGATCGACGTCGGGATCGGTTCAGCAAGTTGGCTGTCGATGACGCTCAACGTGCCAGGGGATACGGGATGCTGCGGCGAAAACGGGTCACCGCCAATGAGGATCGCCGTGCGTTCGAGCTCGCCCGCTTGCAAACGGTCTGTGGGTATGCGAGTCGGCGCGGAGACACGAGCGACGTTGCGAGTTCTCCCGTTATAGACCGCCAGCGCGAATGGCTGATAACGTTCTAGCTCCCACCGTAGTCGTTGGATGCCCTTGTTGGCAACGCGTTGCCGGCCAAACTGCTGAGGTGTGAAACCGACCAGTTTTGGCGGGTAGTCGCTTTGCGGAATCTTGGCCTGCCCCATGGCACCACGGGCCGCATTAAAGAGTCCACTGGTTTGACCAGACGAGCGCAGCTTGGCAATGGTGTCGTCCCACTGCTTCTTGACTTGCGCTGTGGTGGCTTTGTGCTCCGCAAACCACGTCTGGGCATTCTCCAGGAGGACATGATCCAGTTCTTGGAGAGTTTGTTGGTGCGATTGCATCATCTGCGTCAGGTACGATCGCTCCTCGAACCCGGACGTATTCTCTTGCTCGAGGAACGGGGCGTGGCGTTCCGCCATTTGGGTCGTCGCGAAGACGGCTTGAATCGAGTAGTAATCCCTCGTTGGTACAGGATCAAATTTGTGGTCGTGGCAACGCGCACACTGTAGCGAGTGAGCCAGAAACGTTTCGCCGACGCTGTTGACCACATCGTCCAGGAAACGTTGCCGAGCGACTTTGGCGACTTCCATGCCAGTCAGCTCCCAAGGCCCCATGCGCAGAAACCCCGTGGCGATCATTTTCTCAGCGTCATCGGGGTCGATTTCGTCGCCTGCAATCTGTTCTCGAATGAAGGTGTCGTAACGCTTGTCGTTGTTAAACGCTCGGACGACATAGTCACGATAGCGCCATGCATTCCCGCGCTCGAAATCATTTGCGAACCCAGAGGAATCAGCGTAGCGAGCGACATCCAACCAGTGTTGCGCCATCCGCTCGCCATAATGTGGTGATGCCAGCAGGCGTTCAACCACCTTGGAGAACGCGTCACGATCGGTAGCCTTGTCGGCGACAAACTGCGCGACTTCTTGCGGTGTGGGCGGCAGTCCCGTGAGATCAAACGTGGCGCGTCGAATGAGTGTCGTGCGGTCCGCGCGAGGGGCAACGGCGAGTCCGTCAGGTAAGGCTTGCTCGATCAAAACATCGATCGGATGCTGACGGAGTTCCGAGTCGTTTTGGGGATGTTGTTCGATGTGGGGTTTGCGGACGGGACGATAGGCCCATAGTCCTGCGGGATCATACTTGCGATCGGTCCAGTCAGGATCCAAACCGCCGGACGTTTTCATCGTGATGCCGTCCTCGGCAGACCATCGCTTGGCGTACGCGTGTTTGATTGCTTGACGCTTTGCCGCGTCGGGCCAAGCGGATCCCGTGCGAATCCATTCCTTTAACCATTGCAATTGTTGGGCAGACAACTGCTCCGCATCTTTGGGAGGCATGGCGGACCAATCGTCGCTTTGACGCGCAGCCGCCAGGTAAAGCGGGCTCTTGTCCGGTGCACCGCGGATAATAGCGGGTTGTTCGCTGTCGCCACCGGCTAGCAAGCCGTTCAAGGAACGCAGGTCGAGTGAGCCTTCCAGTTGATTCGGATCGGCTCCATGACAGCCAAGACATTTCTCGCGCAACAATGGCGCGATGCGACGAACGAAAAGTAATTCAGATTTGGTCGGGGAAAGTGGGTTTGCACTTTCCTGAGCCATTACCGGTGCTTCCAAGGGGAAGAGCGCCTGCATGCACGCAGTACACAGAAGCGTGCCGAGCAGTAAATGGAGAATGGAGATTTTGGTCATGGTGATTGGGTGGAAATGCCGTTCGAGAGGAGATCAGACGATATGCTTGCCAAGCATTTTGACTGCGGATTTCAAATTGCGTCGATGGATGTGGTCCACAATGCGCGCGTGCTCTTCGTGTACCTCAATCAGATTCTTGTGCCGCGAGTATTTCCAACGCATGCGGACGGTGATGGGTAACCAGATGGCTTCCAGATCGGTTGAGCCAGTGCGGTTTACGAGGCTCCGATGAAAGGCGATGTCGTGCTCGACAATGGACGCCATGTTGCCTCGCTCACAGGCGCTGCGAAGTCGATCCAGCATTTCACGCCAACGATCGTCATCTTCTTCGGTGAGCTGGTCAAAGATCTGCTCCAGCGCGCCGGTCTCGATCTGACGCCTCAAAACGACCAGCAGATCACGAGTCTCATCGGATGTGGGGGTCCCGACGCGGACACCACGGTTCGGAACATACCGCAACGCGCCTTCCTGTGTGAGTTGCAGCAACGCGTCACGAATGGGACCGCGACTGACACCGAAGCGCGCTGCCAGATCCACTTCCCGCAGTGGCTGTTCGGCAGGGAACTGGTCGGCGAGCACCTCATTGCGTAGTTGATCGGCGATCTGCTCGCGCACGGATCGGATCGTGCCGTGACCTTCAGGCATATGTTTCTCCCCAGTACCTGGTACCAGATCAGAATAGGCCGGTGGCGCCGCATCGTCAATGTCTACATGTAAATTGTTGACAATTTGGTGTGTTGATCGAGATGGCCGCCGGACGGGCCAGTGTGGGCGGAAAGCGACACGTATGGGAAGCGGAATTGAGCGGGTTATACTGCGACAAGCGAAGTGGTTTCAGGCGGGACAGTTGGGACACGCAGATGAAATACAGTTGGTTTGCAGCCTTGGTGCTTTCAACGGTCCAGATGGCCAACGCAGCCGCGCCGCCCAATGTGGTGTATCTCATTGCCGATGATCAGGCTTGGCCAGATTTTGGATTCATGGGCAATGCGCGCGTGCATACGCCTCACCTCGACCAGCTGGCGTCCCTTTCAGCTCGCTTTACCCATGGCTACGTGCCGAGCAGCGTATGTCGTCCATCGTTAATGACGTTACTAACGGGACTGTATCCGCATCAGCACGGAGTGCATTTCAACCATGGCCCACCGGGGAATGCCGGCTATAACCGGATGACATCCGAAGAGGTCTATCTGCAAACTCGGCAACGCGAGTTTAGGCTGATTGGCAAGCAGAAAACGCTCCCCGCGATCTTGCGACAGGAGTCGGGGTACCGCTGTTTTCAAACGGGCAAGTTCTGGGAGGGGCATTGGCGCAACGGCGGCTTTACCGAAGGCATGACGCTCTTCCAGGCACCTCCGCGCAGTCAAACGTTTGGTGGTACGCGCAAGCTGGCGAACGGCGTGACGGTGGCGCACGGAAACGGTGATCTGGGATTGCAAATCGGTCGCAACTCGATGCAACCCATTTTTCGTTTTATCGACGACTGTGAAGCGGCGGGCACTCCCTGGTTTGTCTGGTATGCACCCTACTTGCCACATCAACCTCATGACTCGCCCCAGCGGTTCTACGACTTGGCGCAGCGTCGCCCGGATATTCAAAAGCACGAAGTTCCGTACTTTGCGTCGATTGCACAGTTCGACGATACCGTGGGGCAGTTGGTGCAACATGTTCGGCAACACGGCAAGATCAACAATACGGTGTTTGTGTTTGTGTCTGACAACGGCTGGCGCCCAAGTGTGACGCCCCAGCGCAATCGTCCACAGGAGTTTGCGCATACGAAGCGGAGTAAACGTGCTCCGTTCGACGATGGATTGCGCACGCCGATCCTGATTCGGTGGGACGGTGTGATTCAACCAGCAACGCATATGACTCCGATCAGCAGTATCGACTTGATGCCAACGCTTCTTTCCATCGCCAAGATTCCTCGTGCGCGTTGGCCGCGTCTTCCGGGAGTGGACCTGTTACCTGTTTGTCGCGGGCAAGACGAGCTGACAAGCGACCGGCCGATTTTCGGTGCGATCTATCCCGGAGATGCCAGTCGGTTGGGCAACCCGTCGGCGGATGTGGCTTATCGCTGGGTGCGGCAAGCCAACATGAAACTCATCGAACCGCATCATCGGGCCGATGGCAGTCAACCTTGGGGGAACTATCTGCAGTCGACCGCGCTCTATGACATCGCCGCGGATCCGTTTGAGGAACGTGATTTGTCAAAATCGGCTGACTATCAATCGGTGGTCAGGGGACTGCGCAAGCGTCTTGACCAGTGGTGGAATCCATCCCAACGGTAGGCAGGGTCGCAGTTCAGTGCTCGACGGCAGCTATTGTTTCGCCTCCACCTGAACGTGCAAATGGCCCATCGCGGAAACGCGATGTTCGTTGGTGCGTGTCACGCGAACCACATAATTGCCAGGTTNTCGAAAGCGGTGCTTGGTGACGGCGTAGCCATTGGGAGACAATTTCACCGCGTTGCCATCGGATTGGACTTGAACCGGTGGCGTACCGTCACCAAAGTCCCAAACTTCATTCCCGACGGTCGTGTTGAACGTTCGTACTTTGAACGTCACCGGATCCCCCGGATGAATGTTCCGGGTGGGATAGTAGTTCGGGTGAATCGATGGGATTCGGCGTTCAGGATGTTCACGGTCCAAGACGATGACGACAGCGAAGTCGTACGCGACGTTGCCATCGTCGTCCGTCACGCGTAGCACCTCGCTGTAACGACCCGGTTTGGCAAAGGTTCGAAGCACCGTTGGCTTTTTACTCGAGGTCCCGTCGTCAAACAGCCACACCAGGCTGGCGATGTTATCGGACTGACTCCAGGAGCGCGAGCCATCCAGAGTGACTTCGTCACCGCTGAACACGACATGATGCGGTCGAGCCACTGCGATAAGTTCGGGCTGGTACTGACGCAGATAGGCTTCCCAGAGGAACGCATATCCTTCTTGGGTGCCCCATCGACCTGACGGTTGCCGACTTTTGATTTCAAAATGCAAATGGGACCATCCGCCACTACCACCTTCTTTTCCCAGCAGCCCGATGCGGCTGCCTTGTGGGATCACTCGCCCGGGAACGATGGACTTGTCAATTTCTTTCAAATGGCTGTAGCGGTAGTACCAACCTCGCCCGTCGAGCAGGTACACGACGTCGTACCGCGGCGATACAGGGGTGTCCTGCTTGTGGCCGTCCAACACCAACTCGCCCACCGAAACGACCAATGCGTCAGTGGCTGCGACCACTTCGACGAGTCCTTCGCTGCCGCCGATATCTAAACCGCTGTGATAGTAGATTTTGCGTTTCCCGGCACGCTCACCTCCGTCAACATAGACCGGATCATTCGCCATTTGAGTGTCGGTGGCAAACCACTTTTGCTTGACGGGATAAACAAAGCTGCCAGGTTTCACGAGAGGGGATTCAGCGGGCCAGACGCGCAACCGGGCGTCTTTCTCCAAACCCCAAAAGCTGGGCTCGCCGTTTTTGTTGTATCCGCGAGTGACTGCGCAATCGATTTGCACGTTCCCAATCAAGCGCGGCAAGTGGTATGTCGCCGAAACGAGGTCGCCGCGTTGTCCGTTGACCTCGACACTGGCTACCGCACGACGGACAGCAAAACAGACTTGGTCGTGTGTTTCTTGTAGATCGAGTAATCGAACGGTGGCCTGAGAGCCATCACAGAGCGTCACATCTACCGATTCTCCTACATTCAAATCAACAACCCGGACCAGAGGACGGATCACGTCCGGCTTGTCGGCCGCTCGGCTCAATGTACTGATGGAGGTCAGCAAAGTCAGACTCACGAGTGCTGTTGAGAAGTGATTCAAGGCGAGTCCTCGCGGAACGGGGTGGGAGGTGAGGTGGAGAACAGTGTAACAGTGTCNGGATCGATGCGCGAGAAACCTGGCCAAAAAGCGGATCGNCTGGAGCGTGAGGAGACTGGGGTCCGCGCAAATCGGAGCTGTTACTTCGCAGTCAGTCCCTGCGGTAGCACGTCCGTGGCAACACGCATGACATTGCCGCCGATAATCTTCTGGATTTGATCGTCGGTGTAACCTCGCTGTACGAGTCCGACGGTGAACAATGGCCAATTGGTCCACGCCAGGCTGAGAGGTGCTGCTCCCTTGGCGCCCAGTGAACCATCTGGCCAGAGCGATCGCCATTGGGTCCGCGTCGGTCCTCGCTTTGGTACTTTGCGGTTTTCCACTGCACTTTGCCTCGACGAGTAAGCGACATCCGAGCCGATCGCGACGTGCTCGGCACCAAACCGCTGTGCCACATAATCGATGTGATCCAGCATGACACCGATGTCGGCCCGGCCGCCGAGAAAGCTGGGAATGCAACAGATGCCGATNTAGCCTCCGGTATCAGCGATGGCTTTAATGACNTTGGTTGGTTTCGCGCGAATGTGGTGATGGAGTGCATCGCAAGTGGAGTGACTGGCCACCACCGGTTTCTCCGACACCTCGGCGGTCTCTTGACTGGTACGCCAACCACTGTGTGCCACATCGGCGATGACACCGACCTGATTCATTTCGCGAACCACAGCACGACCGAAATCACTGAGCCCTGCGTTGGCGGGTTCGGCGCAGCCGTCGCCAATCATGTTGCGCCGCTGATAGGTCATATGCATCATGCGAATGCCGAGCTGAAAGAAAATTCGGATGTAGCGTAGTTCGTCTTCGACGGAGATCCACCGCTGCGTGATCGGCACACCGTTGCCGGTGAAGTACAGGCATTGTCGCCCTTCTTGTTTGGCCTTGGTGATCTCTTCAGGTCGTGCCGCTTTTGAGACGAATTGTGGCAGCATGTCGGTCAGATAAGTGAATCTCGCCAGACGTTTCAGCAGCCGCAAGGGGCTTTGTCCTTCTTCGCCCGCATTCTGAAAGATGCAAGTGACACCGGATGCACGCCAGGCGGCCATGAATTCTGCTCGCTCCACCGCGTCGGTGACCTGTCTGGTCATGCCCATTTCTTCCCGCGCGTCCTGGAGTTCGACGCTGGAAGCACCAGCAAGCAGCAGTTTTTTTAAAGCCTCACCATCGACTGCGGCGCGGGGAGCGAAACCGTATGCGTCAAAAACGAGAGACGCTTTGTGGAGCGCCAAACCGTGCTCCAGGTCACGCTGGCTTGGCTTGAGAACCTCCAATGCGACTTGCCGCGCCGCATCGATTTTCTCGTTAATCGATGTCTTGGTTTGCGCAGCCGCTTGGCGTGCAAGTGGAGCACCAGCAGCCAGCAAGGCACCAGCCAGAGAGTTTCGCAAAAGGTCTCGTCGAGTGGGTGATTGGGTTGTCATGAGCGGGGCCACGGGGCAAAGGTTGGGTTGGTGTACGCACGAGCAGTACCGAAGTGTGCGCCAACGACGTAGCGATCGTAGCGCACCGGGGTACGGACGCATAGAAAGTACACGTCCACGAGCTGTGTCACAACTTGTTTGTCGTCTCGCGTTGGTGAGACGTGCGTGACCGATGCCTGAAAGATGCCGCAGCCGAGACCCTGAGCGTCAGGGAGTTTGGTATTCCAATCCGCTAATGACCTTGCGCCCCTCCCGCATGCCCCAGGTTCCTTTGATGGAAACGACGCGGCCCACGCGGGCATCGAACACCAGTTTATGAACGACCATGAACGGTACGCGAATCTCCAAGCGGGACTTATCAGACAATTGCAGGTAGTAGGCGTTGGTGTCGTTGATGTCATCGCTGACCAAGAGGAGCCCTTTCACTTCAACATGCTTGTCATCCTGTTTGGTGATTTTCCACGAGCCATCGTCGACAACGGACATGGGGTAGCCAGCGGGTTCAGAGAGTCCCGGTAACGTCCCGGTGCTTTCTCCGAGCTGGTCGCGATCCGCGCCCAGCATGTTGGCCAGGGTGAGCAGCAAGTTCGGGAAGGGTGTAGGTTCCGGATAGCGAACGTGTCGGCCAGGCGCAAGCTGGCCACCACCTCGACCGGCCAGCACGACCGGAATATCGGTTAGCGTATGGTAGTCGCCATGTTTGATGCCGGACATGTACATGATGATGGAGTTGTCCAGTAACGTGCCATCGCCTTCTCGGTAACTCTTCAGTTTTTCGACGAGATAGGCGAACTTCGCCGTATGCCACTGGTTGACTGTGTTGTAGCCAGCCAGAATGCCGCGGTTGCGGACATAGTGTGACATGTAATGCATTTCTTCGTTCAGACCGAGAAATCCGTAGGTGCAACGACTGTTTGTGTTGGCCATCATCATCGTGGCCACACGGGTTGTATCGGTCCAAAAGCTCAAGGCAATGAGGTCCAGCATCGCCTTGATTTTCCCACCCAGATTGGCGTCGATCGCAAAATCGCCAACGTCTGCCAGCCGCGCGTTACGCTTGGTGTCCGCAGAGTCCTCGAATGAATCGAGTTGTTTTTCGACGTTGCGGATCGAGTCGAAGTATTGGGCCAGGACTTTGCGGTCGTGTACGCTGGCCTTCTGCAGGACCCCCTGCGAACTTTCTTTGAGCGCATCCAGCACACTGCGGGTTTGGGAACGGTACTGCTGGTTGTTCATCCCGCGAAACAATTTGTCAAAGACCAGACCAGGGTCGCGATCCGGTGGAATCGGATTTCCCTCGGAGTCATGTGATAAATAGTTGATCCATGGGTGCTGTTTCCACAGCGAGTCGGCAGTCAATTGCAGAGACTTGACGGGCGTTTGATCACCAATCTCGTCGGCCACAATCTGATCGATACTGTGATAGCTTTTGCGGCGCTTGTCCGGCAGTGCACCGGTCATACTGAGTGACGGGGCGACCAGATGGCCGCCGTTGTTTTTGCCGAAGACATGATCGAGGTTACGGAGAATCAGAACATCGTCTTTGACCTGTTTCAGCGGTTGTAACAAGCTGGACAGTTCGAATTCGGTTTCCGTACCGCTGGCGATATCCCAGGCATGCGGGTAGACGCCACAGCCTTTGTAGAGGACGCATAATCGTTTCGCCGTCGCTGGAGCGCTGGCTGCCGGCGAGGCAATCGCGGGTGACATGATTTCGAGCAGTGGTAAGCCGAGCGCGATGTTACCCGCGCCCCGCAATAAGTGGCGTCTGGAAATCAGATAGGGGTGCTTGGACATTAGTTGCGATCCTGCCGACAGAGAAACTGCGGTGAATTGATGATTTCGCGAATCACGACGCCGCTGCGGTAGTCACTGGCAACAGCGCGTTGGTAAATCTTCTCCACCGTAACACGGTCGCAAGGCTGCAGCGACCGACCGATGGCATAGGAAAGCAAACGGCGGATGAAGTTACGTACGATTGCCTCGCCGTAGATTTCCGTAAGCTGTTGTTTCAGTTGCTTGGGTGATGAGAACGATTTTCCGCCGGGCAGCGTGCCTTGGCTGAAAACCTCTTGTTTGTTGCGGTATTGTGTCCGCCAGCGCCCGTTTTGGTCAAAATTCTCCAAGCCGAATCCGAGTGGATCAATGTCTTGGTGACATACCTGACAGCTGGCTTTTTCGGTGTGTGCCTGGATGATCTCCAGTTTGCTGGGGTTCTTGCTGGGCAAGCTGCGGCTAACGCTCTCGATCGTCGGGACGTTCTTTGGTGCTTNTAACGGTTTGCCCATCATCTTGTCTAATAACCAAACACCCCGACGTACCGGGCTGGTGCGTTCAGGCGCAGAGGTGATTCGCATGACTGCGGCCGAGGTGATGATCCCGCCGTACCTGTCGCCTTGGACAGAATGCAAGGTGGGTGGGTCATAGATGTTCTCGATGCCGCGCCGCTGCGGGCCAGAGAGTCGGCGATGCGCTAACACATCTTGGTAAGTCGCCTCGAGTGGTGGCCGCGGTTTCAGTTGACCCTGACCGTAGGTTTTGGAATTGTATTTACTGACGTAGACCCAATCGGAATCGATCACGTCCAGCAGACTGCGGTCCGAGCGAAACAGTTCATCAAAGAAATACAACAACTCATCGTATTGAGCGCGATTGATGGTCGGAACACCAAGTTCGGCGTTATCCGAGTCGCTGACCAAATCTTCGAAACCGATCCATTGTGCCGCGAAGCGTTCAGAGAGTGAGATCCGGCGCGGTTGATTGAGTAAACGTNCGATTTGTTGTTCCAGCACATCCGGTTGGCTCAGTTGTCCGGAGTCAGCCAGATCGAGCAGGATGTCGTCGGGTGTCGAACAGGTCAGGAAGTAAGCGAGTCGAGTTGCCAGTTCTGGTTCGCTGACGGTGTACGGGATAGTTTGACCTTGATGTGTTTCCAGCCGGTAGAAGAATTCCGGATATAACAGGATCGTCCGCAGCATTGATTTCAGCGCGGGGAATGTTTCACTCTGAGCGACTGCAGTCGTGTAAGCAGTGACNGCGCGTGTCACATGTTGNTCCGTANTNCGCCCGCGCAGCGCTCNNCGAAGAAACGCCTTGGCGATGTCGGTNACCTGGGCAGCGGATAACTCGTCGGGAACCTGCGAGAATCCAAACAANTGATTTAGCGACGATTCGTCCCGCTTGATCTTGGATAACGCAAAATCAATGCACTTGATGTAATCCAGCAGCGGCAAAGGTTGTGAGGCCAAGGCGGAGGCGTCATTGACAAAACCACTTTCCCCCGGCACTTCGACCGGAAGCACTTTCTCGACAAAACTTTTCTCAATGTTGACGCTGCTGAGAATGTTGTACTCGGCCCGTACGGAGACACCGAGGAGATCTTCAAGTGAATTAAGAAACTCGTAGTGCGTCAGGCGACGCAAGGGTGTGGGGCCGATGTGTGGCTGCCCCGATAGCAGCACAATGCGTTTCTCGAACCAGGTTTGAAATGCCGCGCGCTGTTCGGGAGTGAGGGCATCTTCGGCGGGCGGTGGCATGCGCTTTTGGAGAATGGCTTGCTCGACCTTAACCCACTTTTCCGTCAACGCTTGCGGAATCAATTTGGGAGGTAAGTGTTCCGCAGTCGCTTGCAGCAAAGCAGCCAGGTCCAGGTCCCCTTCGGCGTGATCGCCCTGATGGCATTCGAGGCAACGTTGGGACATGATGTCGCGCGGGATCCGATCAAGCTCACTTGCAGAGCTGGGTGCCAAGGTAAGGCAAAGACAAATTGCCAGCAGCAGGTTATGCAGGTGGGTGAAATGCATCATGGGTCACGTGCGAGAGCGCGAAGTGGGGAACAACGCATCGGCAGGATTGCCGAGCAATCCATTATATCAGCCGCGGCGTCAGGAACCGAGATCAGTGGTGGCTGGACCGAAACGCAGGGGTAGCTTGATGGATTCAAGGAAACGGAACGAATCCCCAGCGGGATTGGAAACGGAGTACACTAGGTGAAGCAACAAGGGAAGCCAGTAGCCTGTCGCGACGTGACCGAAGGGGCGACTGCGAGACGTACCACAAACATCGAGTATTTCACCGTGCTTTTGATACTGCGTTCATGCATTTGGATCGTGCATTTTTCTTTGCTTGGCTGCCTCCTGGTGACCTCGGCTTCGGGAGATTGGCCACAGGCTGCCGGTCCTCACCACGATTACCAGGCCCAAGGCCGTGCCGTCACCTCATTCAGCGTGGCCCGTGACCAACAGGTGCAATGGCGCACCGCTTTGCCAAATACAGGTGAAAGCACGCCTGTCGTTTCCAACGGTCGTATCTTTGTTACCTGTCATGCGCCCATTCAATCCGATGCGGAGTTGGGCCGAGAGATCCTGGGTATTTGTTTTGATGCTGAGACCGGTAAGGAACTCTGGCGGCGCGAGATTCCCGGAAGCCGAGCGACCGATATGGCGAGCGGGTTCAGTGATAATACCGCTGCCTCACCGGTTACCGACGGCAACCACGTGTGCTTTGTCAATGTTGGTGGATCCATTCGGACGTTTGATTTTCAAGGGCAACTGATTTGGAAACACGATTGGGTTCCTTTCGGACGCCATCACGCGCGACAACAAGAGCCGATACTTCATGACGGCAAGGTGATTGTGCTGAAGACAGTGGCAGAAGGGTTGCCGGTGTCGGCGACGACGAAATCCGGTGCGAAACCATTGGGCCGCGACCGCAAGTATTGGACGCGTTTGCATGCGTACGATCTGGCCAACGGCAAGCTCCATTGGGTTGCGGAATCGGCTACCTCCGTGCATTCCGCTTCGTTGCTACATCGGACGACTGACGGAGCCGCTGCAATTTTGACTGGACGAGGCGGTGGCCACCAACCGCCAGAGGAGCCGTATGGAATGTCTTTGATCCGCGCGGATTCCGGAAAGACGATCTGGGATTTGCCCATCGCAGGTTATTCCGCCCATCAAAACGCCGTGTGGCGAGGTGACCTCGGCGTCTTATTTGTGGGGATGCAGCATCAACTGATCGACATGCAGCAAGGTCGCTTGCGGAACCCTGTCTCGCTCCAGGATGGAGTGAACTTGCGCCAGTTCGAAAAGGGGCGTTATGTCTCCAAGGTGCAAGCGAAGCTACCGGCACAGAAAAAGAAAAAGGCCATNACTTATCACACCAATTGTCTCGTTGGCGACTTTCACTACTTTCGGACACACAACGGCTTCTACCTCGGACGNGTGAACGTGACGAATGGGCGCGTCGAGTACCTGCAAGTTCCAGTGCAAGTTGTCCATGAAGGTGGGAAGGAAACGAAGCTGTGGGATAAAGCCATCACGAACGAGGTAAAAAACGTGGATGGTTTTGTGGTCTACCAAGATCGGCGTGCTACGTTGAGCGGTTGGGGGCATGTTTCCGCAGCCAGTCCCATTGTGGTCGGTGATTATCTGTACATGCCGACCATGATTGGCATGGTGTATGTCATTCGTTGGAACGCNCCCACCCTGGACGAATCAGCTTTGGTATCCATCAGCGACTTAGGGCCAGCCGGCAAAACGTGGACCCTCTCCAGTTTGGCCTACCATGACGGTAGACTGTATGCCCGGACTCTGAAAGAGTTGATTTGCATTGGGGATTGACCACCAGNGTCACCAGATGGAATCCCCGTGGGAACTAGGCAGCGAACATTAGAAGCTGATGGAAAGAATCGATGGATGCAGGCAAATTCTACGCCTTCTTGCGATTTGAAGAGGCGTCCTTGGCGCTGCGAACCGTGTTACNTCTTGGCCTGATTGATCAATTGGGCAAGCAGACCGTTTCGCACGATGAATTACGTGAAACGTTGGGGTGGACCGAGCAGTCGGCGCGGACGATGTTCGCGCTGTTGCAGGTGATGGAGATTTTGGAGCACGACGCCGGTCACTATCGCGTTACGGAATTGGCCGCAAACTGTTTGGGTGATGGTATCCCCACCAGCCGTAAACCTTATCTGGCCATGGGCAGCGGAGATGATGTTGACGGATTGCTTCAGGTTTTGCGAGGTGACTTCGCGGACGATGCTTTGCCACTGTATGGAGAAGAGAATGCCGGTGAGACGGTGATGGATCATGTGGACGTGGCACGTGAGATTGCGTTCGGNCTTGCCTCGCGAGCACGCAACTTTGCCGCGCCGCTGGCGGCGGCGGTGGCGCAGGTCGCACCGGGCGCGAAAACATTAGCGGATATTGGTGCGGGTTCGCCGTATGTCGCACACGCATGTTTGCAGGCTTTGCCACAACTGCAAACAGTATGCCTGGTGGACCGGGCAAACGGTATGCAATTCGTACATGAGATGATTGACCAGCAACAGCTGGACACCGGTCAATTGGATTTTCATGAAGGTGATTTCTTTGCTGCCTTGCCGGCAGCAGAAATTTATGTTCTTTCGAACACCGCGCATGACTGGAAACCCGAAGAATATACCCGGATAGCAGACAATATTCGCAAGGTCATGGATCCGAATGGCTTGGTGTGCATTCATGAACCGTTGCTGTTGACCTCTTGGAATTCCGATGCCGAGTGGATGCGGGCTTTGTGGATGGCTTGTTACGCGTTGACGCTCTTGCGGCTCACACTTGGGCAGGGTACCTGCTATACCGTGGATGAGCACCACGCGATTCTCGCCAAGAGCGGCTTCCAGCCGACGGCGACGCCTCTGCCAACCACCGATGGCTGTACGGCCTTATTCTATCGCCCGGAAAACTGATCAACGGACCCGCAGTTGAGACAGCGGCAGATCAGAAATCACGCGGCCGGGCCGCGGATCTCACGCTACAACGGCGAGANTCGGTGGGCGGGCATGGGCNGNTTGAGACATGGGGCGCGCGGTGATCTACAATGGAATCTTCGATGGAGATCATCTTTGGTGATCGCTGTGATACCGCAGGGGAAAGGGTTGCTGCATGACATTATCACGACGCAAGCTGTTGCAAACGAGCATCGCGGCGGGAGCCGCTTGTGCGATGACGGCGCCCGCCATCCTCCGAGCCAGATCACCCAACGAAATGTTGAATATTGCGTCCATTGGAGTTGGGGGAAGAGGTTGGTCCGATGTGAATGGTGCAACCCAAGGGCAGAATCTGGTCGCGTTTTGCGACGTGGTGACCGGCCCGACAAGTCGCAAAGGGGGCTATCTCGAAGCCGCCAAGCGCTGGCCGCGGGCGCGCCGTTATCAGGATTGGCGTCAGTTACTGGATGAGAGTAAGGATATTGACGCGATCACCGTGTCAACGCCCGATCACATGCATGCGCTGCCAACACTCGCGGCAATGCGACTGGGGAAACACGTGTTCACGCAAAAGCCTTTGACGCACACGATTCACGAAGCCCGCACGTTGATGCTCGAAGCGCGTCGTTGTGGCGTGGCAACCCAAATGGGAATTCAAAACCAATCGCTGGTGGGTCACCGCACGACCGCAGCACTGGTTCGCGGGGGACTGATTGGCAAAATCCGAGAGGCACATGGTTGGAGCCATAAAGGTTGGGCGGGACCGGCGGAGGGCAGACCAGAGAAGGCGGACCCGGTGCCTGCCGGACTCGACTGGAACTTATGGCTGGGCGTGGCTCCTGAAAGACCGTATGCGGAGAAGATCTATCAACCGATGAAGTGGCGCGGTTGGATCGACTTTGGTTCAGGTACGTTAGGTGATATGGGGATTCATATTTTTGAACCGTTGGTTTCGGCACTTGGTGTGGACGCACCCTTGTCTGTAAAAAGCGTCGGCTTGGCTCCGCATCCGGAGACGTGGCAGCCGAGTAATACGATTGAGTACGAGTTCGCCGGAAATCAAACCACTGCCAGTGACCGCCTGACGTACGTCTGGCGGGATGGCAAGGCGGGGCGCCCTCCGTTGGCGCGTTCCAAGCATTTACCGACAGACCTGAAGCTGCCAAATCAGGGGACGCTGTTTGTGGGCGAAAAAGGTGCAATTGTGCACCCACACGGTGGTCAGCCCAGTGTGTATCCTCGGGACCTGTTGGCTGGATATGAGATGCCGGTGATCGAGAAGCGGGGTCACTTTGAAAATTGGCATGAAGCGATTCGCACCGGCAAGGCGGCATGTGCGTCGTTCGACTTTTCATCGCCGCTTACCGAGACAGTGCTGTTAGGCAATATTGCAGTCCGCTTTCCCAACGTGAAACTTCAGTGGGACAGCGCCGCGTTGAAGTTTAAAAACCACGAACAAGCCAACGTGTGGATTCAAACCGAATATAGAAAAGGTTGGCAGATAGAAGGACTTTGATGTGCCCGCGTCGAAGTTCCGAGTCAAAGATTCCAGAGGAAAGGTACGAAATTGAAGACAACCTTAACCATGCTGACTGCTGTGGTGCTCGCGCTGAGTTCTGTGTCCGTGGCCGAAGATCAAGTCGCGTTGTTCAATGGAAAAGATCTTACCGGTTGGACCGGCGCGGATTACGAAGTCAAAGACGGAGTGCTGATCTGCCGCGGGAAGATACTCAGAACGGAAAAAGAGTTTACGAACTATCAGCTGGAGTTCGATTTTCTATTGCCACCGCGTGGCAACAATGGCCTGGGGATCCATTATCCCGGCGAAGGTCGGCCATCAGGGACCGGCATGGAATTGCAGATCTTGGATAATAGCCACCCGAAATACGAGAAGTTAAAAGACTCGCAATACCATGGGTCGCTGTACAAACTGCAAGCCGCCAAACGCGGTTCTCTAAAACCCGTGGGACAATGGAATCATCAGAAAGTGATTGTGGACGGAGCGAAAGTCGTAGTGGAATTGAATGGTACGACGATCTTGCAAGCAAATTTGGACGAGTTATCGGCGAAACATCCAAAACACAAAGGCGTGAAACGTCGTCGAGGCTACATCTGTTTTTGCGGGCACGGAGCACCGGTGCAGTTCAAGAATATCACCATCGTCGAATTGCCAAGTGGTGACAAATAGCGTGTGATGCACCGCTTGATGACTCATCATGTCAGGCACTAAGAAAGTTTTTGAAGGTGGAGTAAACGGTTGCATGGTGTTACGACCTGGGATGCTATTGAGTCTTTGCGTACTCTGGACGGGCACGGCCTGTGCCGAGGAGCCGGGGGATCCGTACAACGTTCTGTTGATCATTTCAGATGATCTGACCGCGACGGCCTTGGGGTGCTACGGCAACCAGGTGTGTAAGACTCCGCATATCGATGGCTTGGCCGCCCGCAGTACGCTGTTTTCGCGCGCGTATTGTCAGGCGACGGTTTGTGCACCTTCGCGAGCGTCGATGTTATTCGGCTATTATCCGGTGGCGTCGAAAGCAACTGGCCGCACCAGTGGTCGACCTGAGGTTGGACCGGACCGAGACAGTTGGCCTCAATATTTTCGTAAGCACGGCTACCAAAGTGCGCGTGTGTCGAAAGTGTTTCACATGGGTGTACCGACGGATATCGCACCGGGGCGGGACGGCGAAGACGATCCTGCGTCGTGGGACGAAGCCTTTAATAGTCCCGGGCCAGAATCCAAGGCAGCGGGAACGGGAGAAACACTGCAGGACAATCCCGGGGGCGTCAAAAAGCACGTTGCCGGAGGAAACCGTTTTGTCGTTGTCGAAGCGGATGGTAATGACTTGGTTCATTCGGACGGAAAGACCGCGCAAAAAGCAGTTGAACTTCTCGAACAATATGGAGCAGGCAAGAAGCCGTTCTTCCTGGCAGTTGGATTTGTGCGTCCACATGTACCGCTGGTGGCTCCACGCAAGTACTTCGACCCCTACGACGCCCAGAAAATGGTGCTACCACCGAAGATCCCAGGAGATCGGGACGACATACCCAATAATCCGGGTAACCGTAGAACTTCGATGTCGCTGCAGATGGATATTGGTCAACAGAAGAAACTGATCCGTGGTTATTATGCGTCCGTCAGTTTTGTGGATACGTTGACGGGTCAGCTTCTCCAGGCATTAGATGCAACTGGCCAACGGGAACGTACGATTGTGATTTTCACCAGTGACCATGGTTATCATCTCGGTGAACATGACATGTGGTCGAAGGTGAGTCTGCACGAGGAATCCGCGCGGGTTCCCTTGATCGTTAGCGTGCCGGGTAAGGCGCCCGCCGTGTGTGATTCGCTGGTCGAATTACTTGACTTGTATCCCACCACTTCCAAGCTTTGTGGATTGCAGATACCAGCAAATGTGCAGGGGAAGGATATCTCTGGAATGCTGGACAATCCGCAGTCCGAAGTGCGCGATGCGGTCTTGTGTAGCGGCAAAGGCAGATTGCTTCGCACCCGGCAGTGGGCCTTGTTGGACTACGGCAAAACGGGGGAACTGTACGACATGAAGAACGATCCGCAGCAGTACACCAACCTCTTTCACGATGCCGCGCACGCGGAGCAGCTGGCGGCGATGAGAAAGCAACTGGCCGCTAAACTGCAGGCGGTCAGCAATAACGACTTGCAATAGCGACACCCACGGTGAGGTGAAGCATTCATTGCCCGTTGCGGGCGGGCGCGTTATTTCGCCACACGATCGTTGTCTCGGGCGCGGAGCTTTTCTAAGGTAGCGGAAAGCACCTTGACGCGCTGTTTCTGTTGCGCCGCGAGATTGGTTTTTTCTGACGGGTCCTGGGATAGGTCGAACAGTTGCGGAGGTGCTTTGGCGCTGGCGATCAGTTTCCACTTCCCCTGCCGCAAGGAAACGGTTTGCCAGCGCGGGCCGGCGATGTAAATCGGCCGCGCTGGCAGCGTTTGGTTCTTGAGCAACAACGGAGAAAGATCGATCCCGTCCCAAAGCAAATCGGCTCGAGGGTGGTAACCAGCCAATTGACAGAAGGTCGGCATCCAATCGGCAATGAAGACAGGAGTCGACTCCTGGCGATGAGTGATCTTTTCGGGCCACGCAACGATCGTGGGGACGCGCGTGCCACCTTCGTAGACCGAACCCTTCTGGCCACGCAACGGATGATTGCTGGCGGGTAATTTACCTGCCGGCGAGTCATCGGGTGGATACGGTTGCGTGTTGTTGGTGGCCGTGCTGCCACCGTTGTCACTGGTAAATACCACCAGCGTATTCTGGCGGAGCCCCTTTTGGTCTAACGCCTTCAAAATGCGACCAACGGCATCGTCCAAATGCATGACACAGGCGGCATAGTGTCGTCCGATGTCCGTTGTGATCGAGGCCGGCACTTTGTCCAACCAGGCTTTAGGTTCATTGATCGGCAAATGCACGGCAGTGAACGGTACGTACAAAAAGAAGGGTCGACCAGTACGCTTTTGGATCCAGTTCACAGCTTCGTTGGTGAGTAAATCGGTGACATGCCCTTGGTCCTCCAGCAGCGCGCCATTGCGATGCCAGGTCACCGAGAACGGTCCCTTTTTATAGCGATGGCTCCATGCCGTAACGCCTCCGGCCAGAGAACCGTAACTGTGATCAAAGCCAAAATGATTCGGTCCCCAGGCAGGTTTGGATCCGAGGTGCCACTTGCCCACGAGGCACGTTTCATAACCGCGAGACCGCAAAGCGGTGGCCAAGGTGACAGTGTCTTGCGGCAGTGCGCGCTCGTTGGTGGGCGTGGTGACGCCGTATCGACTCCAGCAGCGACCGGTCAGGAAGCCAACCCGTGTGGGACTGCAAACGGGAGCCACGTAGTGCTGTGTCAGTTCCAAGCCGCGACCAGCTAGTTGATCGAGGTTGGGTGTCGGCGCGCTGCCGCCATGGAAAGCCACGTCTGCCCAGCCCAAATCGTCGGCGATCAGGAACACAATGTTCGGAGGAGCGACATCGGCGCGAGCGATCTCGCAACTCAATCCGAGAAGTAATAGCAAGAAGGTTGGGCGTCTCAGCATGGTTTGGGATTTCCAGCGCGTGGTGAAGCGAAGCAAGAAAGGTCAGCAGAACGAGAGAGGTAGCGCGGAGGACGTCGTCATTCCGCAGCAGGTAGCTTGTCTACCAGTTCGTGCACTTTGCCGATAATGCGTTCCTCCAGACTAGGTTTCCAGGGGCGGCTGCGTGCTTCATAGCCGCCCTCCAGCAGAACACGCTTGCTCGGAACATACCCGGCATACACGTTGGAATAGCCAGCGATCCAGACAGCAGGGCCCTGTTCACGGTGTAACTCTCGCTTCAGGCGCAAAGCATAATCCACAACGACTTCGTTGCCCAAGGCGACGAGCAGCAGATCATTGCCGAAACGAATGACCTGAACGGGATAAGCAAAATCGGGACGGTCGGGTGTGGCGAATTCCAAATCGACCGTTTCCAAAATGCTGTTCAATGAGCCTCGGACGGGATGCTGGTGCCGCAAGGTGCGTTGCGTCGTTTCAATCGCGGCTTCGATCGCGGTTGCCAGCGAGCGACCGTGCATCTTGGCATATTTTAATTCGCCGCGGGGGTATGGGTTTTGATCCCCACCACATCCCATCATGAACAGGGCGGTCACGCCAGGATGATCTTTCTCGAAGTACTCTTGCGCATATCCGGCGTAATCGCCGAGCCAACGACGAAACCCCATCGTGGTGTTGTGACAGGCGTAGCCGAACAGGACTGCGCGAAGTGACTGGTCCTCAGGATTGCGAACACTGAGAACGGGAACGGTGTGATCTACGGGACCGTTTGGGTTTGGGTGGTTCAAGAACCCAGAATCAGATGGAGTGCGTCGATTCATGGCGACGCTGCAGCGCGCGAATCCATAGGCAAGTTCAGCCGGTTGGCGAGAATCGATTGCCTGGCCGACGGCTTGCACAAGTTTTTTGGTCAAGATGGCAAAGTATTCCTGCGCACCTTCGCTGTTGTATCGTGGTCCACAGTGAGTGTGGGACGCATTCAACAACAGGGCGTGAGCCGGGACGTTGTACTTTTGCTCGACTTGCTGTGCGACTTGTTCACGTAGTTCGGCGGTGACGCCAATCAAATCCAGTGTCACCATCACAACACGCTTTCCGTCGCGGTTTTCAATCGCCAGTGCCTTGCCGTACAGCGGTTGTTCCGTCCCCATCGCTGGTTCTTTGCGTGCGGCATATCCGGCCATGAGCAGGCGTTGCTGGGGCGTAATGTCGACCGACGCCACTCCCACTTTCCAGTCCACCGTGGTATCCACATCATCGGCCGTCGCGGTCCCAGCGAAAATAAGCAGCAACGCTAGGAGACTGGCGAAGACGATGCGTGTTGATGCTAGTTGGATCATGGTGCGGGCTTTTTGAAATAGTGGCGTGATTCGGGATTCGCAACAAGTCGGTGCGGCAGAGCGACAGAAATGAGTGTCACGACGCTGGCTGTCTGGTAATGTGTACAACCATCGGTTCCTGTTCCGCCGAGCGAAGACGGACCGATTGGCAATATTGGGGATTGTAACAACGGCTGTGGCAGATCGCACGCAGCAACTGGTGAAAGGGATCAACATGAGGCGCATCCAAAGGGCCTGCATATGGCTGTTGTTCGGGCTGCTGACGACGGTGGCTGCTGCGCAGAATCGGAAGCAACCTGAGTTGTTCGAAATCCCTTCGATCCCATCGTCTTGGGATGACTTGACGGAGGGCATTCAAACGCGACAGGATTGGCGGCAACGTCGCGCTGTGCTGAAACGCCGGTATCTGGAACTGCTCCGAGATCAACACAAGCCGCAGCAAAAACCCGCTTTGGATTTGCGCGTGCACGAGGAGGTAATCGTCGACGGAACCTATCGGCGGCAATTGGTCAGCTATGCAGTGGCCACCGACGAGCGGGCGCACGCCTATTTGGGATTTCCTTTGTCGTTGACCGGACGAGCGCCAGCAGTCGTTGCGCTACATGGAACGTTTGCTCAGGGCAAGCAACGTGTGGCGGGGCTGGTGGACAATCCGGACAAAGCGTACCTCGATCACTTGTGTCGCCGAGGCTATGTCGTCATTGCCCCCGAACATTTTGTTTCCGGACATCGCATCCCCAAGGAAGGGCCGTACGAGACAAAGGCTTTTTATGAAAAGCACCCAGAGTGGACGGCCGTTGGGAAATTTACCTATGAGCATTCGATCGCGATCGATGTCTTGCAATCACTGCAACAAGTCGATGGCGAGCGCATTGGTACGCTGGGACATTCATTAGGTGGCCACGGCGCATTTTTTCTGGCAGCGTATGATGATCGAATCAAAGCTGCGGCGTGCAATTGTGGCGCCTCGTTCTTTCGGCATAACCCCCGCGTCGAAGCGTGGTCGCGGGATCATTGGTATGTCTACTTCAAACCGATTCGCGCGGGACTACTCCAGAAAGAAATGCCTCCGATCGACTTTCACGAGATCATCGCACTCATCGCGCCACGTGCTTTTCTGGACCTTTCGGGTCTGAATGATGGCCATGTACCAACGCAGCGACAACGATTGCTGATGCTGATGAAAATCATGGAAGTCTACGAATTGGAAGGAGCTCCACAAAACTTTGGGTTCTACGTCCATGGTCGAGGACATTCGGTGGCCCATGAGTCTCGGCAGCTGCTCTATGGCTGGATGGACACGCATCTCAAGCCGCCGGAAGCGACCAAAACAGAACGGGTCTCGGCAGCGAAAAAGAAGGTGACCAAGCCAATGGAATCGTTCTGATTGCCGTTTCCGCTACGACGTCAAGCGCAGCAACGGTCACGGATCACCTGGTCGCTGAACCATTCGGAAGGAACGCATGTCTCGGATGGCCGATTGCGCCATATCCAGCCGAGTGATGGGGAGCTACGATACGAAGTATGGATAGAACAGCAACATCCCGATGGCTGGCGGTTGTTCTCGGCACGCTCTTGTCCGCCAGCGTAGCCACAGCCGAAAGCTGGAAGCAACCGCTGGTCCCCTTTCTGCAACAGCATTGCGTGGAGTGTCATACCGGAGCGGACGCACCCGGAGAATTGGATCTGACGACACTGGGAGACGATTTGACCGATGCCGAAATCCAACGACGCTGGGTATCGGTTCACGATCGTTTGCAACGACGGGAGATGCCCCCTGCTGATCACAGCCAACCTCCCGCCACGGCCCGCACCACGGCGTTGGCCCACCTGCACCGAACGCTGCATCAGGCTCACAAGGCGCGTAGTGATGTGGTTCTGAGACGCTTGAACCGGGCCGAGTACGAGAACACCATCCGTGATTTGTTCGGTGTGACGGTCAGTTTGAAAGAAGTATTGCCACAAGATACGCCCATGGCGGGGTTTGATAATGTGGGTGAGGGGTTGGCGACGTCAGCGGAGGCGACGACGGCGTATCTGGAAGCCGCCAATGTGGCACTCGATGCAGCCTTCGGACCAGCGACGAAGCCGAAGTATCTTCGCCATGAAACGAATTTGCTGGAACAGAAGACGTGGGACGGTAAGCCTCAGTTGGAGAAATTTTTCGGCAAGATGTTCCGCCGCACAGACGACGGGGTGGTGATCTTTCAATCTGGATATTGCCCGACCAACCTTGTCAACTTTGCCCGGCTGCGCGCGCCGGTGGGAACCTATCGCGGGACGCTGCGAGTGAGAGCGATCCAGAGTGACAAGCCGGTGACGTTACGGATCTACGGCGGCGATACGATTGTCGGGCGGCGAGAGAAACATTTGGTCGGATATTTTGATGTGCCGCCGGGGGAATGGACGACGATTGAATTTACCGATCGACTCGTCGAACCCAACGGGACGTATCAGCCGAAGTGCTACGGCACCAAGGATACGCGCAAGGATGCAGATACCTATCCAGAACCCGGAATCGAAATCGGTAAGATTACCATTGAAGGTCCGCTCGAAGCGTGGCCGCCGCCGAGCCGGGGACAGATCTACGGAAAAGTCGATCCGCAAAACGGCACGCTGGAAGATGCTCGCACGATCCTCTTGAGAATCTTGCCCCGCGCCTTTCGGCGCGAAGTCGCTGATGAGGAAGTGGAACCGTTTATGGCGCTCGTGCAATTAGCACAAGACCAAGGACGACCGTTTGAACAGAGCCTCCGTTTGGGGCTGCAAGGGATCCTCTGCTCGCCCCACTTCCTGTTCCTTGACGAGCCGGGGCAGGACGTTGTCAGTCAGCACGCGCTGGCTTCCCGGTTGTCGTATTTTCTTTGGTCATCGATGCCGGATGACGAGCTGGCGATGTTGGCAAGGCGTGGCAAATTGGCGAATGACGGCGTGTTGCGAGAACAAGTCGAACGGATGCTCAAGGACAGCAAGTCCAAAGCGTTTGTGACCAATTTTGTAGGGCAGTGGTTGGACCTCAGGGAGATCGATTTTACGTCACCCGATGCGATGCTCTATCCAGAGTTCGACGAGTTGCTGCGGATCTCGATCGTCGAAGAAACACATCGATTTTTTCGGGAAGTGTTAGACAACGATTTGAGTGTGATGCAGTTTGTCGATTCGGATTTTACGTTCCTCAATCAACGACTCGCGCAGCATTACGAGATCCCGGGGATTGTCGGGCAGACGTTTCGCAAAGTGACTTTGTCAGACGATCGTGTGCGTGGCGGAGTGATGACGCAGGCAAGCGTGTTGAAAGTGACGGCCAATGGCACGAATACATCGCCGGTGACGCGCGGCGTGTGGGTCATGGAGAACATTTTGGGAATGACCGTTCCTCCACCGCCAAGTAACGTGCCTGCCGTGGAACCGGATGTTCGCGGCGCGACGACCTTGCGGGAACAACTGGCGAAACACCGCAATATTACCTCCTGTGCGGTGTGTCACGACAAGATAGATCCAGCAGGATTCGCGCTAGAGAACTTCGACGTGATTGGTGGCTGGCGGGATCACTATCGGACGCTTGGCGAAGGGCAACGCCCGCCGTTCTCGCGGGATCCGTTGACCTATGCCTGGGTTCGCTATCGCATGGGCTTACCTGTGAATGCCCATGGCCATACGGCCGCAGGGGAGGCGTTTCGAGATATTCGTGAATTTAAACGACTGTTGCTGGCGAAGCCACAACCGATCGTCCGCGGTTTGGCGACAAAACTAAGTACCTACGCGCTAGGGCGGCAGATCGGATTTTCGGATCGGGCGGCCATGGAACGTATTGCGGAGAACGTTGCCGAGAACGGCCACGGACTGCGTACACTCATTCACGAAATTGTTCAGAGCGATTTGTTCCGGAGCCCATGATATGAACAGCCTCACCAGAAGAACGTTTCTGCGTGCATCCGGAGTTGCGGTGGGTTTGCCGTTTCTGGAAAGTGTCCGAGGTGCGGAACGCAAAGTGGCTGCCAAGCGTCGTCTGGTTGCGGTCAATGTCGGCTTGGGATTACATGCGCCCAACATTGTCCCGGCCCAAGCTGGTGGGAACTACGCGCTGACACCCTATTTGGACGCGATCGGAGAGTTTCGCGATCAATGGACGTTTATCTCGGGTGCGTCGCACCCGGGCGTCGGTGGTGGTCACCAGTCAGGTAAATCGTTCTTGACCGCGGCAAAACATCCGAATAGCGCAGGGTTCAAAAACTCGATCTCGCTAGACCAATTGGCGGCCGAACAGATCGGTGCGGAAACGCGTTTCGCCTCGTTGGCATTAACGACATCGGGTCCGGGGCTGTCGTGGTCTCGGAGTGGAGTGGAGATTCCTGCCGAGGTCAGGCCGTCAAAAATCTACCAGCGGCTGTTCCTGGAAGGCAAACCAGAGCAGAAGGCAGCTCAGGTACAACGACTCCAGGATGGACAGAGCGTGCTCGATGTCGTGCTCGAGCAGGCCGCGCGCATGAAGGGGCGATTGAGTGGTCGCGACCGCAGTAAGATTGACCAGTACTTTCAAGCGGTGCGAGAAGCTGAAAATCGACTGAGCAAAGCGGAAGCATGGTCACAGCGTCCCAAGCCTGTCGTGGCAACCAAGCCTCCGCAGGACGAGCCAGACCGGACACGCATGTTGGAGCGACTCGCGCTGATGTACGACATGATGCATCTGGCGATCGAGACCGATTCCACGCGATTGATCACGTTCTACGATACGGGAATGAATGCAGTACCACGCATCAAAGGCGTCGATACCGATTACCACATGCTCTCTCACCACGCGAAAGACCCCGGCAAAATTGCGCAACTGACCGTGCTGGAAACCGAGGTGATGAAAGTCTTTGCTCAGTTTCTTAAGAAGCTGGCGAGCTCCCACGAAGGGGACGCGTCGTTGCTCGACACCACGATGGTGCTGTTCGGATCGAATTTGGGTAACGCCAGCAGTCACGACACCAAGAACATGCCGATCATTTTGGCGGGTGGTGGGTTCAAGCATGGTCAGCACCTGGCGTTCGACCAACAGCATAATTACCCTCTTCCCAAGTTGTATGTGTCCATGCTGCAGCGGCTGGGTATTGAGACGGACGCCTTCGCGGACTGTCAAGGAACCATGACCGGCTTGGAAATGGTGTGACGTTGTCGCAGTATTTGCCGAAGACCGCGTAAGCCAAAGCAGCACCGCAGGCGCGTGCGACGCGCGTCCGAGCGGCACTCGAACGGAAACCTGGTAGTCAGGTGCAGACCGCCCGCTGCTACGACTTAGGTTTCTTTGGCTTGCGGTTCTTCTTGCCAGACGCTACGGGTTTCAAGCCTGCTTCTTTCAGGCGAGCTTCAAGTGCAGCTTGCATCCGTTCGAGTTGCGGGCGATGCTCGGCGCGATTTGCCAGATTGGTGAACTGCTGCGGGTCGTGACGCATGTCGTAAAGTTCGCGCGAACCATCCTGGTAATGCATGTAGGACCAGTCTCGGTCGCGCAGTGCAAAACCTTTGTTGAGTGACAAGGCAGTTTTGCGCACGGTGGCTTGCGGGTCGCGGAGTACGGGCACGAGGCTCTTGCCTTGGACACCGGAAGGGATCTGAAGTCCGGCGAGTGCGGATAAGGTCGGAAAAAGATCAACGAGCTCCGCCAGTGATCCCGTTTTCCCGGCAGGAAAACCGGGTGCGGAAATGATCAGAGGGACGCGAGTGACTTCTTCGTGGAGATTGGATTTCTGCCAAAAGCCATGTTCCCCCAGGTGGTAACCATGGTCGCTGGTAAACACCACTGCGGTACTGTCACGCAGTCCGAGGCGATCCAGTTCTGCCAAGATGCGACCAACTTGCGCGTCCATAAACGCCACCGCGGCATAGTAACCGGTCCACATTCGCTTCTGATTGTCGGGGTATTTACCAATGGGGTTCTCGTTTGATCGGGTACGGGCGAGACCGGCGGGCGGGATATCGGCGAGATCATCCGCGACCGTTTCGGGCAGTTTCATTTTTTGCCACGGGTAAGGATCAAAGTACTGTTGTGGCGCGACCATCGGATAGTGAGGTCGAACCAGCCCAACGGCCAGGAAGAACGGTTGATCCTGATGTTCTTTCAAGAGTTCGATGGCTTTGGAGGCGGACTTGTGGTCTGGTTGATCGGCACCGTCTCCTGCATAGCGAACGGTGACGAACATGCGATGGGGCATGCGGGTGGACTGCCGGTTTGCAAGTTCCGTCGTGAAGATGTTCTGGTTGAGACAGGCGTAGTGGCCGGGAGTATGGGCCTCTTTTCCAGGGGAATTAAAACGCTCGGTCCATGACGAGGCGACATCGTTGCCGTCCGTACCCGCAATAATGTCTCCGGGAACACGCATGTGATAGATCTTGCCGACCCGCGCGCTGTACCAGCCATGTTCGCGAAAATGCTGCCCCAAGTTGACTTTGCCACTGCCCTGGTAGCGGCTGAACATGAACGACTGACGGGACGGCGCGCACCACGTACCCTGGCAGTAAGCATGTTCGAACACCATCCCTTGGCGTGCTAGTCGGTCGATGTGCGGGGTCTGGCATACCTGATCGCCGTAGCAGCCGAGCACGCTCGCTTTGAGATCATCGCTGATGATCATCAGAACATTGCGAATCGGTGGCTTTGGTTCCGCAACGACGCGGGTGATGGTCAGCGGCGACAGTACCATGAAGAGACAAACACCAGCCAGCAAAGTCTTGAAATACGTCATCACATGTAGATTCGATTAGTGCCTGGCGCGAGGNGANCACACCNAGCAGGTGAAGTGGGCGCGTAGAGAAAGANCACGCGCNGGAAGGTTACTGCGCAGTCAATGGTTGCTTCTTGATGTCAGGCAAGGCGTGGTCNTTGGTAGAGCGCATCAATTCCAGCAGGCGCNGGTGGTAATCTTGTACCGTCTTGGCGATCNNTTCGTCATCAATCCGATTGGTCAGAGCATCGGGATCTTCCTGATAATCATAGAACTCGTAGGGCACGCGGTGGCGGTAGTGTTGAACGCGGGCCGCCACGGCAGGATCCGACTTGGCCGCACGTACCATTGCCTTCCAGGTGAGACCGCTCATTGATTCGTTTCGAAATTCCGTCTTGCCATCGCTCCAGCCATTCCAGATCAGTCCGTAACGTTTGCCTTGCAGTGACCGCATGGTGTAAGAGCGTCCCGATGCAATGGTGTTGATATGGGTGTAGACAAAGTCGCGTCCTGATTGTTGCTCGCCCTTGAGAACAGGCAGGAACGAGCGGCCATCCATCCCTTGCATCGGATCGATGCCGACGATGTCCAAGATGGTGGGTGCAAAATCAACACCGGCCACCAGATGATCTGTTTCGTGGGTTCCCGGCTGGATGACACCCGGCCAGCGGACGATCCATGGTGTCAGGGTCGAATGTCGCCAGACATTGGTTTTGGCAAAGGGCACCGGGATCCCGTGATCAGATTTGAGCATGACCAAGGTGTTATCGGCAAAGCCCGCTTGTTGCAATTCACTGAGCACGCGTCCGACCACATCATCGGCACGACGCACGGAGCTGTAGTATTGGGCAATTTCTTCGCGAATNTTCGGTAGGTCCGGTAAGAACCCCGGCACGACGATTTCATCTGGTTGATAGATCCGCGAAGGTGCGGGATAGTCACCGACGTATTTGACTTTGGCCTTTTTCTTTTCTGTTGATTCGGTGCGGACTGCTTTACCCGGCTTGCGATCCTTGGCCGCGGTGCGTTTGTCAAAAGGTCGATGCGGATCGTGGGAGTTGACCATCAGGAAGAATGGTCGCTTCGACTGTTTGGCATTTTGCAGGAACTCTGCGACAAATTTTCCGTACAGGTCCTGACTGCGGCCATTATGTAACTCGCTGCGATCGCGCCGATACGCGAAAGCTTGCTCGCGCGACGGCACCACGTGCTCGGTTTTTCCCAGGATTCCGGTGTAGTATCCATGGTCCCGCAACGTTTCTGGCAACGTGGGTACACCCGGTTGAATGCGATTGAAACCGAGCGCTCCACTATTGTGTGGATAACGGCCGGTCATCCAGACCGCTCGCGTGGGTTGACAGATGGCAATCGTGACGTGCGCATGTTCAAAACGCAAACCGTCTGCAGCCAGCTTGTCGATGTTGGGCGTGGTGCTGTCGACTTTGGCGCCGTACACGCCAATCGAATCGCGATTCATGTCGTCGAGCGTGATGAACAAGATGTTCAACCGGTCGGCACCCGACGCAACGGCGCTGAAAAGTCCGCAGCAGAAGATGATCAGATAGCCAGGAGCATGATGGAGCATGTAGTTTCTTTCTGANGTCGGNAGCCTCGCCGGTGGGGTTCGCCCACAGGTGACGGAGCGGAAGACACGGTGCAATGACCTGATCATGGAATACGGGAACAGCGTAGCTGTCAAAAATGNGAGCAGCTCAGACGCTGGATTCCATGATAATCGACCTGCGTTGGCGAGACAGCGCGNCAGATNGCAAAACCANGGAGTGGACCACAGTCATTCGCNAGTNCCTGNACGCATCGCGGCGGCTTATTCGGGAACAAAATCAGCCGTGATGGTCATCTGACGGACGATGCGNTTGTTCGGTTCGATAGCCCGCAACTTCACCTGAATTCCACGCAAGGAATACGGATAGGGAGGTGACGTCTCGCGCTCTCCAGCGTCATCAACACCATTCACACCGTCGTTGTCAAAGCCGTCGGTTCCTTCGTCAAAAAACGCGTTGCCGTTTTGGTTGATCCCATCCTGCTCGTAATANGAGGTCCANGTGTCGTAGAACGGTCGGTTNNNATGGTANGCTTGCGNCGCNTTNNCNGCNANGTTGGATTTGGGATGGGGCGGCCTGGAAAAATACGACAAAGATGGTATCGACTTCATTGTCGGATCGTTNAAGAGCAGCGGATTTCCATAGTTCAGATCGACGAACGCCCCTTTCCCGACCATGGAGCCGACGTTGGCCAGATTCGAGGATGCAAACCCTGAATCGCCTGGTGCAATGGTTTCAATCCCATTGACGNTGTCACCNGTGTCACGATTGTAGGGATAGATCGCGGCGGTGGGATCGAACGCTCTGACGTCCAGAGCGAGAACATTGGACAGCATCAAGTCTTCGCCCAACTCACTCCCGTACTGTTCNCGNGTAAGCAGACTGGCGTTCACATAGGGAACGATATTGGGATAAAAGGGGTACTGTGTTTGATCAATGGTGCGAAATCCCGCGGCAACTTGCGTTCCATTGCGACCAAAACGATATTCGCGTCGCGTCAGGTCGGCCAGGCTGTTGGCGGCGACACCGTAGGTCGTACCGTTGGTGTCGGTATACGTATCGAAACGCACCGACAGGTCATTCACGTTGAGGAAGTTACGGATGCCGCTCTGAATATCCGCCAGCGTGCCGGGCGTTCCCAAGTTACGCCAGAGTCCCGTGACCGTGCTGTTGAGATCGGGGCGGACAAGTAGTACACGGCGGTGCAGTCGGTAGCGATACGGACTGTCGACCGCCTCGGCCGGATCCGCCGAGACCCACCAGATGATCTCGGCGACGTTCGAGCGAATGGTTCGAAACCCATTGACGTTTGGATCGGGATCGAAAATTTGCCCGACGAACGGTTCGTCGTCACTGCGGGCCGTGAACGCGATGTAGTCATCGATATCACCCGTCAGCGTGTTAAATATCGGTGGATTGAGCGACCTGAGAGTTTCGTGCGGTTCGCCAACGTAGACGGTTCGGGGATTCGACGCGGTCGCGGGGGCGCCGATCCCTTCACCAAATTCAAAATACCCCAAGCCGGCGGACGGTGTGGGCCAGGGGCGCACGGGTACCGTCAACATATCCAGATCGGATTGCAGACGTTGCGATACCGTTCGCATTTCACCGCTGATTTCCAAGGTAGCGCGACCACGATTGACCGCGTCCCCGACGATCTTGAAGACCTGGATCAGCGCAATCGCCAGGATTAACGTCACCACGATGGAAACCAACACTTCGACTAACGTCAAACCAGCTTGCCGTCGTTGTACGATTTTGGAATACGGATTCATCAGTTTGCCTCTTACTCGATGTACCGTCGGAGAATAATAGCGCGATCCACGTTATGATTTTCACCCGGCTCAAAAGCGACGGGGATGGAGCGATCCAGGACGTAAAACGCGCGATGACGCTTGACCTCACCCGTGTCGATTCCGACTTCGGGGCCAAGTACGTAGCCATCGGGATGTGCTGTGTTGGCGCCGTACTTGCTCGGTGTNACCTTAAAATATCCCATGGTGAGCCAAGTGGCATACACGTTGGATTTGTCGGTCGTCAGGTTACTGAGACGCTGGAGACCGTGGTAGCGAAANACCGGGTTGCGGTCCGAGTTGTGATATTCGTGACCCACAATATGCTGGAACTTGAACAGCGGTTGGTTGGTTGTGCCAGGCAAGGTGCGCAACATGGTGGCCTGAATGNNCGCGTTGCCGATTCCGGAGGGATTCGTGACGTTTTCTTTGCGTAGCCCCTGTACGTTGGGAGCCAGATGCGCCGACGATGCACTCCGGAACGGGTTGGCGAACAACGTTGGGTAGGCACTGTTGATGACGGGTGCTCCGCCGNTGTACCCCTGTCGCGATCGGTTCACTGCGGTGACGAAGGCGGAATTGTTGTGATAGGGAAATGCCTGGTTGATGCCAGACCAGACCGTACCGCCAAAAATGGTGTTCAAGTTGACTTGACCCGGAGCGCGGAACTGCGAGAAATGATTGAACGGAGGCCGCAAATAGTCCGTGCCAAGGGTGTTGTACGAAGCAAGGTTGGGATTGACCCAGGTTTTGGTACCGGTGAATGGAGAGGGTGTCTCGATCAGATCGAAGACGCGATACAGATGGGTTGCCAGTTCCGTGCCGTCATTGACCGATTGGAAGAACGGTAGCAGGTGGGGGAATCGGCGACCATTGATTCGGTCGGTGAAACCTAAACCGTAGGGTTCTGCCGGTGTTACCACACGACGTACGTCAAAGCGTCTCATTAACTGTGCCGAACTGGTCCAGGGAACCTGCATGATTTCCATCGGACTGGCGTAGGGTCGGTTGTGCCAGGCTAGCCAGGGAAACGGTGCAGCGGGCGGTACCTGATTACCACTCGGTTGCTCGATCATGGGCTGGAAACTGGGAGCTCCCAGGTAAGCGGTACTGGGTGCGCCGGTCGCTGTGGTAAAGAACGGCTGGTAGCCATGATTCAGGTACCCCAGCGTTTGGATCATTTCGTGACCAAAACGATGCGCCGGGCCTGGGCGAACGTTGCCGGGTCCGTCGATTTCTGGGTGGTTGCGCTGTGGCAACGGTGCCGAGAGCCAGCTGCCCGCGTCGCGTCGCCAAAGGACACGCGCTGATGGATTCGGGAACATGCCGTTGGCGTATTCATTGGCTAAATCCAATCCGCGATCTCCCCGCTGATGCGAGCGGAAGTTGAGATTGCTGTCGGGAACGAGCGGTTCCGCTCTCGAAGTGATTGAGCCGGTGCCGCCATAGTCGACATAGTCGAGCAGGCCATTGAACGAGGTGAGACTGACCGTCGAACGATCCACTGTGACGTAGGGGTTGACCGGCAGATTCGTATTGTGACCAGGCTCGCCCGGCATGGGATTCCAGCGAATCGTTGGATTCGCCAGGCGCTGCAGGACAAACTCGCGGTAGGGGCGCGTCCCGTTGAACCACACGTCGCGGTTGCGATCCAAGGGGGCGTCACGAACGGTGGCGAGCACGGTGTCTTCGTCGTCATTCGCTGGTGGCAGCGTGCCAACGCTGTATCCACCGAGCGGCTCGGAGATACTGAAACTGCGTTCGCGCGTCGCATCGTCTGCAGTTCGGTTTAATGGAATGCCGACGACCGGCATGATGTCCGTGGGTGTGACGGCATCTGTCGGATCGGTGGGCATGTTGTTCCGCGTCATTTGAACGCCCGCATTGACTGGGTCTTCGGGGCGATAATTGGAACTCACACGGAATTGATGCGCGTTCGCATTTGTCTCGGCGGTGTTGAAGTTCGCCAGCGTTGGCGCCGCGGACAAGTTGAGGTTCGGTCGGAAGATGAGACGCCGGGTGGTGTTTCGATTCAAAGGTCCGCCGCCACCGGGAACGACGGTATCCGGTAAAACCTCTTCACGACGGCCGACCATATTCACGTAGTCGGTGCCATTTCCCAGCAAACGACCGGATGAGCCCACGACGGCATAACGTCCTGGCAGGATGGGCGGCAAGTGATTGACCGAGGAGTAGTGTTTGCCGTTTTGACCCCCCAACTGATCGTTGAATGCGCCCGCACTTCCGTTGTCGACGTTGGTGAAATAGATGCGACGATCCACGTCTGCATTATCAAAAGGTGAGCGGTTCGAGTCACTGGTGTCCCAGACGTCACCGTCTTTGCCGAGTGCACTGTCGTCCAATACCAGGACGCGCCATACGGGAGATCCGTTAATTGCTGTACGGCGATCTAATTTAACCCCCGCACTCGCTCGCACCTCCGGTTGGCCACCGTTGTTGATATGGGAAGAATAGATTTCAGCAGGTCGTTTATAAGAAGCGCTGACGGAATCGGCAGCACTGACCCAAGGATTGAATAACTCGAAATAGGCGCCACTTTCAGGCAGGAAGCGTTGGTCGAAATCGTCATCAGGGTTGTTGTTGTCGGTGGTCGATCGGTTGGTTGGGTCATCATCACGATCTTCGGTACGCCGGTCGTGCCAGGCGATCGTTTCCGTCAGCAACAGTTCCGGACGCTCGCAGCCGAACACCACGGCCCGTTCGCCACCTTCGTTGGTGTTGGGGTTGCCATCCACACTCCAGCCGTTGAAGGGATTCACGTCATACTCAAAAGCGGTCATGATGACGTCGGGGTCACGGAAATCGACGACGTTGATCGCATATTGTGCCAGACCGCGAGCGGTTTCCTGTAATGAGTCGTTACTGGGATCACCATCGAAGTCGATGTACTTGTGATTCGCAGCGCCCACCCCGCCCCCAGCTCGAAAGCCCTTGACGAGCATCAACATGCAGTACAGGTGCCGAGCAAAAACTTCGCGTCCAATGCGGGGATAGACACGGCCGCCGTTCGGTGGAAAACGCTGTACGTAGGGGTAGGCCAATGGATTCGCGGCGGCCGCGGCGCGGGCAATGGGGCCGACATTGGTGTGATCCATCACTGCGTTATCCAGGTACGTGCCGGTACCTTGTAACACACGCTCCTCCGCACCCGATCCAAATTCGCCTGCATCATCAATGCCATTTGAGCCATCTTCGTCGATACCATTGGGTTCCCAACGTTCACTCGTGACCGTGGCGTTGCCTTGAAAATCGCGTTGATCCCGTTCGTAAGGCTCGTCAACGATACCGTCTTGGTCATCATCGACCCCATTTCCCCAGAGGCGATTGATGTCGAATCGTTTCCCTTGAATCAATTCCCAAGGAGCGATTTCGTTGAGCTCATTTTCACGCGCCTGCGGTGACGTTCCGGACCCCATGCCGAGGAACAACAAGCGGCGGTAAAGCTGAATCAGAGACGGGACGGTCAGCACATCGTCGACGTTGGTGCTGACGTTGTCCATGCCGGGGCCAAAGCCAATGAACGAAGCATACACAGGGTCTTGCAGCATCCAGGCGTGGACGGACGGGATCGACCAACTGTCGGTGGTCACCTGTTCCTTGTTCGGCCAGTTGCTGGCGACAGATGAGGCGAGTTGTAGCACGCGATTGGGCAACGCAGAGGCATCGCCGTCGTTGCTTCGCAGCAATCGCTCCAACTCGGCAATGGTGTAGGGTGCGTCTTTGCCATTGCCGCCGCGCGACAGGTCGATTTCATAAGGATCGTTGAGGGTCTGATTGAGCGTGTAGTCTTGGCCAGCATAACGATTGATTGGTTGCCCGAAATAGTCGATGGCCCAGGCGCTGACTCCCAAGATGTCCGGGCGGGAGGNGTNNCCGGAGTAGGAGTTGTTGAAGTTCTGTGGTAACAGCGGCATGCCGATCGATTGGACTTGAGAGATGGCGTCGTCCAGAGTTTTGTTGCCAGGAGCGGCCGTGGCGGAATAGGCCAACGCATTCGATACCGCTTCGCCGTCCATCCCGTAGCGACCCCGCACCAAGCGCTGGTAGTCATTCACATTCCCCACCACAGGTCGCAGGGTGATTTCTGCCGGGCCGAAGCCGAATCCTCGCCATAAGTAGGCATTGGGTTGGGATGCGGTTGGCAGTCCTGTGGGAGGCGAGCCGGCAAACGCCATCGAGCCCGTAAATGGGATACGCCCTAAAGTGCCCCCGCCGTTCTGGAAGCGTGCATCGAGCCGCGCCAGATTATCTGCGGTGTTGATATTCAGGCGACCGTCGAGGTCTTTGACCAGGAAGGCGACCAGGGGTTTGTATTGCGTACCATTCGCCGATGTTCTGACAGGAAATCCGACATCTAACCAGATGCTATCGGGGTACCCGTCACCATCGTTATCGACGTCCCAAGCGGTTTGCAGGTTGGACAAGGCTGCCAGCAAGGTGCCGTCGTTATCCAGCACATCGTCAGAACCCGGTGCGCCCGCTTCATCCGCTTCGTCGACGACCCCATCCCGGTCGTCGTCGTCTCGAATCGTACCTGTACCTGAAACACCCCAACCACCATCGGGGCCAGGATTCCAGAGCGTTGTGTTCGCATTGGTGTCCCGCGCGGATAAAGCGTTATTGCTGCCGGTGAAGGACGGGTGATCCCAGGGCATCGGGCGCAAGATGAATTTTCGACGGAAGTCGCGATAGCCCGGATTATTGCCCGCCAAAGCCAGAGAGGTAGGGNCCGTTTCTACGGTTGGAGGGTNGGTGGCGGTGTTGATACCGTGGTTCCGCCAGAAGTTGACCAATGCTGGCCGATGGAACGAGGGGACGACACCGATCGCAGCGTTGGGTGGCGCCATCGCCAGAGCCATGTTCTGGTAATCGACCGCATCGTAAGACTCATCAGCACCTCCCATCGCGATGGGACGCAGGAGACCGTTTGATGGATCACCCACCGGAGAATCGTAACGAGTAAAGTGAGGCAGGAGGGCGGCGTAAGGCACTAAGATATCGTCTGTGCCGGAAAAGCCCGCTTCGTCTCGTTCGTCAGTCAGGCCATCGTTATCATCGTCGGTGAGGGCTTCTCCCCAACCGCCATCAGGGCCTTTTTCCCAGACCGCCAAATCCAGGTTTCCGGTACCTGGCGCATAGCCAAACCCCGTGCCACTGAATGGCCGACCGTTAATGAGGAAGCGACTGCCGATCAACTGGTCCGGAGACGTCACGACGTTGTCCCAGTCGGGTCCGGGCAGCGGGATGCGAATGCGAATGATGTCATTGGTTCCCGGCCAACCCGCTTCGTCGGCTTCGTCCGTGACCGAGTCACCATCGTCATCGGTTCCTTGTTGGCCCCATCCATTNTCTCCACGGTGGAATCGATAAGCGACGATATGGGTGCTGTAACCGCTCCAGGGACCGCTGAGAAAAGTAAAGACCGATCCGTTGTAGGCGTGGTCCTCTTGAATGAACCGGTTGCCAAAGGGAGGAGTCGCGCGAAATTCCGGTTGATCGTAAAACGCATGCGCCCCCGTGTCTTTGGGGCGCTCCGCGCGAAAATGGAATTCAATGAATTGACCACCTGCCAGGGCGATTGGGTTGCGATCTCCCGGACTTCCGGGAAACACGGGCAAAGTCGGATAGGTCGAGCGATCTACGGCGACCTTGCCGATCACGCCATCGCTGCCATACAAGTCGCGCAGCAAACCATGTCCGGCGATGCTCGAGGAAGTGCGCGTATCGGTCATCACCTGATACATGGCCCTGTCCAGCTGCCGTTGCGGATCTTCTTTTTGAAAATAGCGCCGCGCTTGACCTTCGGAAGCTTTCTGAGATTGGCTGGCAATGATGGTAAACGTCACGCCCAGCAACATGAACAGCACCAGCAAGCTGACTACCGTAATCAGTACGATGCCACGTCGGGGATGGGTATGAAATTGCTTCATCAGAATCACCATTGCCTCTTCGGTAAATCTGTTATGCCGAGCTGAGTGCCGTTGCACCGAGGCTCAGTTCCTCCACANGGAGGTTGTTTCCAAACGAATTGTTTTCTGATAGACCCCGACGACGCCGTCCACGATCACCATTTGACCGTGAGTGGTCGCACCGGGAACGGGATACGTCGCCGGTAGCCATTCGGGACCTTGCAACGTCACATACTGTTCCCAGAAGCCGTTGCCGTCGCGTTTCGCATCTCCACCCGAACCAATGACCTGGTACCAACGGAAATAGGGAATCGAGGGCGTCGCACCTTGTAGCAAGACCCAATCACCTTGAGATACCGCCAGGTACTCTGGTGCGAAGGCGGGACCGGCCGNCGAATCAGCGTTTGCAGCAAGCCGAACTTCGATACTGCCGGTCGAGCTATTGGTGGTGGTGAGAAAGTCGACCACGCGTTCCGTGGGTAATGTTGTATCTGTGTCCGACGGTAATGCCAGCGAACGTTGTTTGAAGACAACAATTGATAAGATGTAGAGCTCAGAAGCGGAATTGCTGGCGCCCACCTTGGGTGCCAACGTGGCGATCCAACTGTACTCGCCCTGATATTGCTGTTTGACCGGCACGGCGGGGATAATACCGGTGGGTTGTTCGATCATCTGTGGCGTCGGAGCGACCGAGTTGTCCGCGTCATCAAGTTGAATGGCTANATCGTCGTTNTTGATGAAAATCGAGTTGGCGTGAGCTAAGGTGATCGGCCCCGTCAGAGCACCGGCAGTGGCTGCGATCGCCGGGTTAGGAAATGGTGTCGGTGCGGTCGCGACGCTGATCCGTCGCATCCGGGGATAAGTCTGCCCGGATCCGGTGGTCGAAGCGTTCTCCAGATAATAGGGAAATCGCACCAGTCGATTGGTCGCAGCGATTGTATGGTTCGCTGTATGGGTGGCGATCAACTGTGGATCAATGCAGAACGCATGTGTTGCGCGCGGTACGTTCCAATACCCCTGACCAACGCTGTTCGCATTGACCCAGGTGTTGTCATTCGAAGCGTAGACCAAGGGAAATCCCTTATAAGTCACCTTGGTGCTGGCAGAGGGAGCGAGAAACGGGAACCAGTTGGTCGCGCCCGTAGGAGAATTGCCGGCGATAAAGTCACCGCGCCACATGTCGGGTGATGTATACCCGCGGAGGACGAATTCACGCTGAGCTGCGAGGCCGATGCGGGTGGCTGAATCGCTGGTCAGACTGCGATTCGCATGATAGGTGCCAACCGGGATGAGTACGATGACGCCCAGCAACCCGACAATCGCGATCCCGATCGCAAATAAGACTTCGATGATCGACAGCCCGCGCCGACCGGCGGTGATCCGCNGGCGGGAGCGACGATGGANGGTGGCTTGTCGGATTGTCATGGTTTACTGTCCTCCCACCGATTCGCCGGTTTGAGCAAACTCGCGCGCGGCTGCCATCAAATCAACAAAGTATTTTGTCGGAGTGAGATCNTCCGGAGGAACGGGCCAGCCATTGGGCGCCGTGTTGATTTGGCCCGTGCGGTGTCCGATCGTGATCCATTGGTTCGCGTTATCCACGATGTTCCGTGTCAGTTGAACGGCGGTCGTGTTCGTTGATGAATACGGTACCGCCGGGATGTTATCGATGTCGCGAATTTGTTCTATCCGTCCAACCAGCAAATAAACGGTGCCGCTAGGGTTGAAGGACTGATTGGTGTTACTACCCGGGTTGATGAACGTGACTTTGCTCAAATTGCCTTGGGGGCTAAACATGATCCGCACCGGGCGTCGATCACCGGGGATCGTTGTGCGGAATTGGCGTCCGGAGATCAATGCGGTGCTTGAATCAGGTACAGGTAATCCCAGCCCGGAAAAGTTCAGATCGATGGCAATGTTGTTGGGCAGCGTCATCGCTTTCACACTGGATTTCATCGGCTGGCGAAAGACCTGATAGCGATAGCTCCCGGGAATGGGTGTCACCGGCGAGTACGCGAGGGTGTCGTCCAGTGGATCGTTGGGNGTGCCGGCTGTATCAGCCCACTTGGCTTCCGGGTGAGAGATTTGGACGACGATCGGATTGGTGATATCGTTCGGGTCCGAGTCATACAGAGCGCGAATGATATACCGCGGTCCTTTGAAATCGAATTTGATCTCGTCCCCCAAGGCCACTTGTGCGAGTGGATTCCCATCGACGGCCAACTGGAACTGTGCATTGACAGCGGGATCNACGGAGAACCGCGTGGTACCGACCGAATTGGTACTTGGCGAGATCACCGAGGCAAAGGAAAACTCGATCGTGTCGCCGCTGTAAGGATAGGGTGATTCTGCCATGTAAACATCGAAGCATGCATTCGGATTGATGGCCGACCGTTCCAGATAAATGCCTGCCTCATGCCCCTTTTCCTGCGCGGCAGCGCGGGCCAAGGAGATGAAGGAATTCAACTGCCGTGAGGCTTCGCGAATCTTGCGGTCCTTNAGCGCAGGCTTGATGATCGGGAGTGCGACTGCCGTGATCAGGATGACGATCCCTACGACGACGAGCAGCTCGACCAAGGTCAGTCCGCTGCGGTTGTTACCTCTGTTCCGCATAGCCGTGTGATACTTTGTTACGGTGCCAGTTGATGATTGTGAATCGTGTCTTCGAAGCCAGGTTCCGGGCCGATGCCGCCCAGTTGCTGAACTGTCGGAACGCGATAATAGGGATCGTTATTCACGCTGCTGTCGCCAAAGTTGAACCGCGCCGTGGGTGCGGCGTTGGAATTGGCGCTCAGTGTGAGGTTGTTGGCGGTGTCGTAGTCGGAGACGATTCCGTATTGCTTGTCGTTGCCGGCGGAATAGATGAAAGGGTAGAGAGCAAAGTTTTCAAACAAACCCGTCGTGCCATTGCTGTCCACGAGAAACGGATCGAAAGGGTCCGGGGCTCCGGCGCGCCCGTCAGGCGAGTCAACGGGAGATCCGAACTGAATATCGGAAAGGTTGCTGCCTGGGAAATCGTCGCTGGTGCCCCAGGTGAGATCGGGCCCCGGTTGGCTGCTGACTCCCGGTGCCCAGCGAATGAACTCGATGGGATTCCCCCAGCCATCCAGAATTTCATTCATGCCGTCGTTGTCGACATCGCCGATTTCTGTTTCCTTGAAGAACTCCAGAGCACTTTTCCCTCCTTCGTTCATCTCTGCCAGAATCATGTACAGGCATTCGGCCCCTTGATGTTGGGGAGTCCAGGTCTTACCAGTCGCAATCGCGACGTTGTTAACCCGTCGCTGATATGCCGAAAGCATCGNAGGGGCGCCGATGATGGACACGTTGACATCAGAAATCCGGTCGGGGAATTCGAAGCGTTGCAGTAACCGCATGGCGGCCAAACGGGTTGCATGTGCCTTCGCGGCCAGACCTTTGGCATTCTGCCGATCCGTCGCGGCATCACCACTGGAAGCGACCAATGCAATGTTGATCGGTACTGGAATCGGTCGCGAGCGATACCGTTCCCACTTGGTCATCAGCAGGGAATCGATGCGGGCAATCTGCGAGCGTGTGCGGGCGGCTTTGGCGTCGGCCAGGATACCGGCCAAGCCGACCAGGGTTAGTGACCCAAGCACCACAACGATCGCGATCACGACCAGTAACTCCACGAGTGTGAACGCGCTGCGTCGAGCGTGATGTGCGGGAAGTAAGCGATGGAAGCTGTGCCGGATCATGGCAGTCGATCCCCCAGCGTGCCTTCACTAAAGTTGGTGATGTTGTCCAAGTCGCCATCCTGATATCCCCGGGCAGTGCCGCCTCCCCAGGGTTGTTGATCCGCTCGCAGTAGGGCACCGGTTTCAAAGATCTTCAGTCCAGCTGGATTCCAGTCGGCACCATAGTCGCCATCCAGTCCAGCACTGATGATTTGGTATTCCTTTGGTTCGGCCGCATAATGCGCGCGCCAATTAAACGTTGAGGCGTTGAAAAAGTTGGGATCGCGATTGGTCGTCAGATAGGGTCGGGCCACGCCCATGGTCAGGGCGGCGGGGGGGACGTAGTCGCCGGTCAGAATCGAAGGATAGGTCTGACTCGGCACGCCACTGATGCCCAGCAGATACGTCCGCGAATCGAAATAGACGTAGGGCTGAGGACGGCTAGGTGGTGAGAAGACGGGGAACACATCGTCAGTCCGGCTGTGCAAAGTGGACTCGTCGTTCGAATGGTAGCGAATTCCCCCGCCAACGGTGACTTCTTTTAACGAGAGGCGCTGTTGCTCGAAGGGGAAATAGGCGTTTTCGCGACTGGGGTTGTATGAGATCTCGTCAAAGTTAATGTCGATCACACCATCCGTATCTGCGTCAACCCAAAGGATCGGGCCTCCGGGTCCGGTGAATGGCCGCCGCTCGTCCTTACTCAGACCGCCCAGCCAGAACACCAGGGCCTCGGCCGGATCGATGATGGCGGCCTTGCCGGTGTTGACGTTACCCGCCAGTGCCAGCGCGAACGCGCGTTCGTTAGCATTCGCGCGACGATACGCTTTTTCGAGATGCCGCTGCACGATGCCTTGATCGGAGAAGTCAGGAGGATTGTCGCCGGTGGCACTGGCGTAGTTGGTAATTGCCGTTTCCAGGTTACTGACGTCAAACGCGATCTGTGCGACCTTGGCCCGCCGCAGCGCACTGGCGATCGTGGGAACCAGGATTGCCGCCAGGACGGCAATGATGCCTACCACAACCAACATCTCAACCAGGGTGAAACCGTGTTTCTTGAGTGGATGAAGTCGCATGACCCCACACCTCCTATAAGTGCCTGTTTTGCGTTGTGAAGTTCAGCCGGGAGACCGATCCCAGTTAACCAGAGAGTTGCGAAATCATGCTCACCAGTGGCATGAACAGCGAGATCACGATAAAGCCGACGGCAGTACCTAAGAACACGATGATTAACGGCTCCATTAAGGCCATCAAACCATCCGTCATCACCTTCACTTCTTCGTCGTAGGTGTCAGCGACTTTGTACAGCATCGTATCCAGTTCACCCGTCTCTTCACCCACGTCGACCATGTTGACGACCAGTTCATCGACCACGCGGCTGCGGATCTTCAAGGCGTAGAACAGGACGGCGAGGATGCCACCGACTCCGATCAAACCGCCACCCATGACGAAGAGCATTTGCGCGGTTTCTCCGCGCCCCGGACTTTGTTGGGTGATGATTCCCAGCACCAGGACCAAATCCCCTAGCAGCGAGCCAAAGAAAAACCAGAAGAAGGCGCACAGGGGGTGAAATCCTAAAAACGAATTGGTCCGCATGGGTTTCGAGACGGTTTCGCCTTCACGAATGGCATCCGAAACCCGCGAGTACATGCGTTCAAATACGCCGTTACCTGCAGTTTCCTTGGTAATTCCCAGGGCTTCCAGAATGGGAACACCGCTGGCGACCAATGTCCCTAACGTTCGCGTGGTGCGAGCCACAATATTCTTCTCGACCAATCCGCCGATAATAGGTATGCGCAAGACGAACATGTCCCAACCCATTTTGCCGTGCCGAAACTTGCGGATCAGTTTGATAAACAAGAAGACGGCAAGCGGAATGGTGGGCAAGAGATACCAGAACCGTGCCACATTATCGGAGATTTCGATTAGCAGGACGGTCATCATGGGTAGTGTCAGATCAAACTCGACAAACATCTCTTTGAAGACCGGCACGATGAAAATCATGATACCGGTCAAGATGAGTACGGCCACGCAGATCACGACGACCGGATAGATCATCGCACCCTTGACTTTGCGTTTCAGCGATTGCGCCCGCTCCATGAATTCAGCCAGACGTTGCAGGATGACTTCCAATGCACCGCCCGCCTCACCGGCCTTGATCATGTTGATGTACAGGCGGTTGAAAACTCGGGGGCACTTGGCCATCGCCTCCGACAGAGTGGCTCCCGATTCGATCTCATCGCAGACATCCATCAGGGCGAATTTGAGTTTGCCAGGTTTGTATTGGTCTTCGAGAATCTTCAGACTGCGGAGGATCGGCAGACCGGCATCTTGCAAAATGGATAACTGCCGAGTGAACATCGTCAGCACCTTGGAGCCGCCACCCCCAATGGCGAAGCCACGCTTTTTCTTCGACTTGACGCCAGCTTGCGCCGTGCCGCGCTTGACGTTGATTTTCGTGACGAAGTAGCCCATTTGACGAATTGTCGTCTGGGCATCTTCCTCGGTTGGGGCTTCGATCACATCCTTGATCTCTTGGCCCGTTGCATCCATCGCCTCAAATTGAAATGTAGGCATGATTTGTTTCCTGCAACTTGGTGGTTCTGTGTTTCGCGATTACCACACGGTGGTGAGGGATACTGATGTTCAGGTAAAAAGGACTCGTCTCCGACTTGCTGTGATCTGGCGATCACGCGTCAACAATCGTCTCACGAATCACTTCTTCAGCAGTCGTTGTTCCTTGATAGACGCATCGCATGCCCGAATCACGCAAGGCGACCATTCCGTAACCTTGCGCTGTTGTGCGTAACTCATCAACGGAAGCATTTTGCAGGACCATATCCCGCAATTCGTCATTCATAACCATCAACTCAAACAGCCCGACACGCCCCTTATAGCCCGTGTTGTTGCAGCCTTCGCAGCCGCGGCCCCGATAGAACTTGCGGTCCCCAATGTCTTCGCGGTTTAAATCCAGTTGGAACAGCACGTCATCCGACGGCTCCACTTCCTCTCGGCATTGCGAGCAGATGCGACGCACCAGACGCTGAGCGAGAATGGCCTCGACGGTAGCTGTCAACAAGAAGGTGGGCACGCCCATGTCTTTCAGACGCGTGACCGTGCTTGGTGCATCGTTGGTGTGCAACGTACTGAACACCATGTGACCGGTAAGCGCCGCTTCGACCGCAATTTTTCCGGTTTCGAGATCACGGATTTCACCTACCAGGATGATGTCCGGGTCCTGCCGCAGGATCGCTCGTAAACAGGCGGCAAAGGTAACTCCCGTATCGTTATCAATCGGAATCTGTACGATCCCGTCGATGTCATATTCGACAGGATCTTCGGTGGTGATGATCTTGTCCTCCAAGTTGTTCATCTCGCTGAGCGCCGAGTACAACGTGGTGGTCTTGCCAGAGCCTGTCGGACCGGTTACCAGGACGATGCCGTTAGGTTTCTTCATGACCTCTCGGAAGCCGGCCATGATGTCATCGTTCATCCCGACTTTGTCGAGTTCCAGCGAGACCACACTCCGGTCCAGTACCCGCATGACAACGCTTTCGCCGAACATGGTGGGTAGCACACTGACGCGGAGATCGACAGGGTGCCCACCGACCGTCAATTCAATACGACCATCCTGCGGCATCCGTCGTTCGGCAATGTCCAAATTGGCCATCACCTTGATTCGCGTGGTGATGGCAAACGCCAAGTGGCGGGGAGGGGGCACCATTTCATACAGGACGCCGTCGGCCTTGATCCGAATGCGGAACTCATCCTCAAACGGCTCGAAGTGGATGTCGCTGGCGTGGTCTTTGATGGCCAGCAGCAAGACCATGTTTAACAACTTGCGAACCGGTGCACTGTCGGCCAGGGCCTCGGCACTGGTGAGGTCGATGGGGCCGTCCATCGTCGCCAAAAGTTCGGCCTGTTTCTTCAGGTCGGCATCGTCTTCCAGTTCCCCCACAATGCTCTCGATGCTGTCGCCGGCGGCAGCATAATGGCGATCAAGCATCATCTGAATTTCGCGTTCGGTGGTCACGACCGTGCGAATCTCGTAGCCCAAAAAGGTACGCAATTGATCCTGGATCGAGATGTCTTGAGGCTGGGACGTGGCGACGGTCAGTGACGAATCTTCCAGCTTGACAGGAATCACCCGATACATCTGAGCCATGGTCTCGGTGACGGCGTCGAGCGTATCGCGGGCAATATCCGTTTCGTCGGTGAACGAGACGACCGGCATGTTCAATTGCTCGGCCAACGCCTGAACCAGCTGCTCGTCCGTTACCAGACCCATGTCCTCGGCGATCTTGCCAAGCTTTTCACCAGGCTGCGCTTGTTGTTCATCCAACAACGCGTCCAACTGCTCGTCGGAGATGAAACCCAAGTCGACAAGGATTTGCCCGATGCGACGAATTGCCATAGACCTACCAACCTTCTGTAATCAGTAACTCGTTGATGTATGTGAGCCGTGTGTAAGTGAGCGGTATTTGGTGAATCGACGCGGGAAATGATTTAGGAATCGAATGCTCTGCGTCGAGGTTAGCCTTCCATGTCCGAATAGAAATCATCTTCTTTGCCGGCGCCTTCCTGCTCTATCCCGCGTTTGGCGTCGACAATCCGTTTGGCCAGATCATCCGGGCGTTGGGCTTTCCCCAGCACGTCCTCGGTGGTCACTTTTTCGTCTTTCCAGTGGTGGAACAGCGCGTCGTCCATCAACTGCATGCCATATTTGGCACCGGTCTGAATCGCAGAATTGATACGAAATGTCTTGTTTTCGCGGATCAAGTTGGCGATAGCCGGGGTGACGACCAGCGTTTCGTAAGCTGCAATACGACCGCCACCGATGCGCGGCAACAGGGTTTGCGCGACGATGCCGATGATCGATGTCGAGAGTTGCGTGCGGATTTGATCCTGGAGGTTTCCAGGGAAAGCGTCAATGATCCGGTTAATCGTCCCCTGGGCACTGTTCGTGTGCAGCGTCCCAAACACGACGTGGCCGGTCTCCGCCGCACTAATGGCTGCCTCGATGGTCTCCAAGTCACGCAACTCACCCACCAGGATGACGTCGGGATCCTGCCGCAAAGCACGCCGAATCGCTTCGGCAAAACTGGGCACGTCGACACCCACCTCGCGCTGGTTCACCGTGGACTTAATGTGATCGTGGTAAAACTCGATCGGATCTTCGATCGTGATGATATGGTGATCGACCTCTTCGTTGATATGGTTCACCAGACTGGCCAGCGTGGTACTCTTGCCCGATCCCGTCGGTCCGGTGACCAGAAACAGACCGCGTGGCCGATGGACTAATTTGACGATGTGTTCCGACAGCCCCAGCTGTTCCGGTGTCAGTTTGTCGTTCGGGATCTGTCGCAGCACCATGGCGATGTTGCCACGCTGCTTGAACACGGACACACGGAACCGTGCCTGATCGCCGAAAGCGAAGCCGAAGTCGGCACTGCCAGACTCTTGCAGTTCGCGTTGGCAACGCTCGGGCGTGATGCTCTTCATCAACGCGACGGTGTCTTCGCTTTCCAGCACCTTCGTCTCCAGCTTGCGCATGCGGCCATGCAAGCGAAATACGGGGGGCTGATTCACGGTGATGTGAATATCGCTGGCACCTTGCTTGACGCAGGCTGCCAGCAACTTATCAATCAGCACTGTGGCCATGACGGTCGACCTTTCACAATGTCTTTCAGAATCGACAAACGGGAATCAACAACGCCGGTCCGGCGACCGCTCGTTGCAGAGTATTGCAGTGGACAATGTTCCGGATACTGGAGCAGTGGGCGCCGATAAGACATACGCCAGGGACTTGATGGGCACTGCTGACCAGTGGGTGATTATTCGAATCCACGGTTCAGTGAACAAATGCAGCGCCCATGTGGGCGCTTGGCAAATGGTCTAGGCGATGAACCGTAAGTTGTTTCAGTGTTAAGGTTTACGCGCCTTCTGCCTTCTTGGCTACACGAAATACCTCTTCGATCGTCGTGACGCCTTGTAGGACTTGGCGGATGCCGTCGTCGTAAAGTGTTTTCATGCCGTTCTTTACAGCGACATCTCGGATTTCAATCGATGAGCGGGCCTCGAAGATCAGTTCGCGGATCTTCGNGTTGACGATCATCAGTTCAAAGACCGCGACCCGACCGCGGTAGCCTTTCTTCTGACAGTAGCCGCACCCTTTTCCACGCGCGAAATTCGCTTCTCGTGCCATTTCTTCGGTAATCCCGGCCTCTGCCAACTGGGCTTCGGTGGGCTGAAATGGCACCTTGCACTTGTTGCAAATGACCCGGACCAAACGTTGCGCGATCACCGCCACGACACTACTGGCGACCAGATATCCGGGGACACCCATGTCCACCATACGTGTCACAGCACTGGGCGCATCGTTCGTATGTAGTGTACTTAATACCAAGTGTCCAGTCAAAGAAGCCTGGATACCCATCTGTGCAGTCTCTTGGTCACGCATTTCGCCGACCAGGATGATATTCGGTGCCTGACGCAACATGGACTTAATGATGCGGGCGAAGTCGAGGCCGATGTTGTGTTTGACTTCGACTTGGTTGACGCCGGGTAGGTAGTATTCCACCGGATCCTCGGCGGTGATGATTTTGCGATCGGGTCGATTCACCGAGTTCATAGCGGCGTACAGCGTGGTGGTCTTACCCGACCCGGTCGGACCGGTGACCAGGATGATCCCATTGGGTCGCTTGATCAGCGAGTTGAACGTTCTGAAGTTCTCTTCGGAGAAGCCGAGCTGGCGGACGCCGACTTTGATGTTGTCCTTGTCCAGCAATCGCATGACGGCCGATTGGCCATGATTCGTCGGAATGATGCTGACGCGGAGATCGAGTTCTTTGTCACCGACCGTCACCTTGATCCGACCGTCCTGGGGCTTACGTCGCTCGGCAATGTCGATTTTGGAGAGAATCTTGATACGCGAGATGATGGCGGNCAGAAGTCGTCGGGGGGGGCTATCCCGTTTGACCAAGACCCCGTCGATGCGGTAGCGGATGCGGACTGCATCTTCGAACGGCTCGACGTGGATATCCGAGGCCCGCAGTTGGACTGCTTCCTGGATCATCAGTTGCACCAAACGCACGATCGGGGCACTGTTTTCGTCGACCACTTCGTCGGAGGTGATTTCGTCGTCTTCGGTTTCGGTGAAGTCGATTGCCGTATCGGTGAACTCTTGCAGCATGGAGTCAGCCGATTCACCTTCCACCTGTCCGTAATAGCGGTTGATGGACTCCAGAATGCTTTCCCGCGGAGCGAGGGCCGTTTCGACTCGCCGATTGAGAATAAACCGCAGTTTCTCGATGGTTTCGATATCAAAGGGATCGCTGACGATCACCCGCAAGGAATCTTCGTCTTGATCCAGCGGCAGAACGGCGTTTTCCCGCGCGACCGACTCGGGCACAAGCTCGATGATGTTTTCGGGGATGTCGACCTCGTTCAGGTCGACATAGTCCATCTTGTTGAACTGGGCGACTGCCCGCATCACATCTTCGCCGCTGGCATAACCAAGCTTGGTCAGACAATCGGCCAAGTTCATTCCCGTTTCACGCACCATCTGGCCAGCTTCGGATACCTGATCCGAGCTCACGATGCCTTTGCGGACGAGGATCTCGGTAAAGTCACTCATTCCAGTCGCCATCAGGAGACTCCAAATTGCTGCTGCGCGCAACGCGCGATTGAGTTCGGCGGAAGCCGAAAGATAAGTACACTGTTCCTTGTTCCTATTGTGCAAGAAATGCCAAGATGAAGAAACACCCAGATTGGGGGTATCTGGTAAAAGACGCGGATCCTGACGGGTGGCGGTTGTACAGGCTGTTTAATCCGCTTGAAGCGTTATCCGCCGGCGGTTGAGCTTGCTGACAACGCTTGTTGGAGGTACTCGATCCGTTGGCGATTGACGCCAAAGTCGGAGTGGCCGCTGCGGGCGGCGGAGGTGAATTGGACCGTGGCTCCATCGGGGCTGACGAGAAATTCGGCATCATCGACGAACCGAAAGAGTCGGCTCCGGAATTCGGCATGTAAATACCGATCGGAACGGGTGACCACTCGTGCTCCAGGCATCGCCAGAATGAGCTGTTCGAGACGATCCAGGGTGTCGCCAGGCGATTTGCTGGTAACGTGCAATGGATCCATGCGATGGGTGTCGGAGTCAGCGAAGGACGAGACCCAATTCGGCTTGGACGGTTGGCGTCCGGCGAGTTTTCCATCGGTGACCCCCAGTTCGGCTGGCCTCCGGGAGAACCAGCTGAGCAGAGACAAGTAACCGACAGGCATCATCAGCAAGAGGGATCCCAAGGATGCCAAAATGGCGATTCGACGCATATTTTCCCAGTTGAATCAAAAGGTTGCTGACGATCGGAGCACGTGATTGCTAACCCAGGTAGTGCCAGCGGGGTGGACGTTCGCTGCATCTGAGGCGATTTCCGGCACCTAAGGTTTCTGACATTATTACCGCCATTGCAAGTGAGGTTTCTGCCCATTTTTGCGTTTGGCCCGGATCATTTGAACACCCGGCCAGTAGTCCGCCAAGCGGCAGCCGCATGCGGCAACGTGCCCGCCGGCCAGGTTGCATGAGCGGCTCGCCACGCAAGGGTGTTGCGCGGGCGGAACCGGCGCGATTTGACATGGGATGTCGCATCACGACAATGAACGCCAAACAACGACAAATGAGGTNAGTGATGCAAAAGGTCAAGCTCTTTAAGAGTATCGAGAGTGAGCTTGTGGCGTTGGAGTCCGAAATCAATGCCTGGATCGAGAGTAGCGGCGCGAAGATCGTGAGCCTCACAGGAAACATTGCACCCCAGACGAGTGGGTCCCATGGCGGGACTGCCATCGGGTCGTTTTCCTCGTCAGATGTGTTGATCGTGGTTGTTTACGAGGCAGGCAACTAGGGAATTTGGTCTGCCGGTGGTCGTGCCGTGTCAGGGGTGGCTGAATGCCGCATTTTGTTGACTACGCCCAGCGTATCAACCACAATAATGCAGCTTCCTCCGTTTCCTTCCGGTTATGCCTATGTCCCGCCTTACCGCCACTGTAGTCGCTCTTTCCCTGCTGCTCCCTGCCACTCTGTTGGCTCAGCCATCGTTGACGCATGCCACGCCACAAGCGGTTGTGGTGGGTAAGACGACCGAGCTGAAGCTTCATGGAGCCAAGTTGTCAGGTGGGCTGCGGGTGTGGACCAGTTTTCCGGCGCAGGCCGAGTTGGTGATCGATCCCAAAGTCACGAATGTGGTCACTTGTAAGTTGACACCAGCTGCCGACGTGGGGGTGAGTGTCGGGGGATTGATTGTTGGTAGCGAGCAAGGGCTATCGGATCCGATCTATGTGATGGTCGACGACCTCACCTCGGTGGGCGAGAGCGGCAACAATTCCGCCGCCACGGCGCAAGCATTGACGCTCCCTGTGGCGGTCGATGGTGCGAGTAACGGAGCGACGTCTGATTTCTACAAATTGACCGTTCAGGCACAGCAGAGAATCTCGGTGGAAGTTCTGGCGCAGCGTATCGGTTCCGCCTTCGACCCCGTCGTGCAGTTATTGGATCAGAACGGTAATGAGCTGGCCTTAGCGGACGACGACGAGGCGCTCGGNGCCGACTGTCGTTTTCAACACACCTTTGCGGCGGCTGGCGAGTATCTGTTGAAGGTCACGGACAACAAGTACGCGGCCGGCGGACGCTATCGATTGCGGGTGGGTGACTTTCCGATCATTTCCACTCCCTTTCCTCTGGCGGGTCGGGCTGGCGCGACGCAGCAATTCACCTTTGCCGGAGAAGCAACACAACAGCNAATTCTGCATTTACCTCAGGACACACGTCGANCGCANCTNGCCGTCAACGCCAAGCGTCCCGAGGGAACTTCTGCAGCGGTTGCGATCGTGGCAGTCAGCGCGAATCCAGANATAGCCGAAGTGGTCAGCAAAGACGGAGCGGAGGCCGTGACGCCCGTGGTGATGCCTTGTGGTGTCAATGGACGTTTCGAAACGGCGAACGATGTAGACACATTTGAGTTTGCCGCAGTCTCGGGTCAACGACTGACGTTGGATGCCATATCACGCAGTGTCGGATCACCGGCCATTGTGTCGATGCGGATTCTGAAACCGGACGGTGGGGTTTTGGGACAAACCTCGGCTAGCGACGATGATGAGGAGCGGTTGAGTGTGACGTTTCCTGCGGACGGGACCTACCGACTCGTAGCTGAGGAGTTACTGCATCGCGGTGGTCCGACGTTCAGCTATCGCATTGTCGCCAGAATGGGCCCGGCCTTTGATCTCTCGATTAAGAACGACGCCAAGTTATCCACCAAATTCGTACCGTTTGTTNGTAACGGTGCTTTTGCTGTGGAGCTTCAATGTGCACGACTCGGTTACGATGGACCGATTCAGGTGGCATTGGCGGATGATGTAACCGGCTTGCAGTTGTACAACGCATTGATTCCAGCAAAGGCCACCACGCATCGCGTTTACGTTGCGGTGACACCTGCTGCGAAAGTCGGTGATTTGCACACGTTTGGTCTGATCGGACGCGCTTCGGACGGGACGGCGGCCAGCCATTGCCGCGTGAGTACGGTTGGTTATCTGCGGGTCAAGACGCCCTTGGTGGCTTATCCACCAAATTGGAAGGACGGATTGTTTGCACTCAGCGTTGCCGCCGAAGGTGCACCCTACTTTGCGCTTGGTCTCGACAAGAAGTCGGTGCAGGTCCCGCAAGGAGGTGCGGTGGAGTTGGTGTGCACGCTCGAACGCAAAGATAAGAATTTCAAAGCAGGAATTNCCTTCCTTGCTCCGCAGTTGCCGGTGGGTGTGAGCCACGCCGTCAAGCAGGACAAGGATGTATATAAGGTGACGTTGACTGCCGCTGCCGATGCAGCGNTCGGGCAGTTCAACGCGCGTTGGCAGGTGTTTGGAGAAATCAACAATCGGGGACAGATGGTATCGATGGAAGTCCCTGTCGAGGTCATCAAACCCGCTGGCGTTGCCCAGGCCAAGTGACAAACGATGGAGCTTAAGGAAACGAGCATGCAAGTGACTTTCAGCAAAACTGCGGTTGGGTTATGGATCCTGCTTTCTGTTTTGGTTGCGCGCGTCGACGCCGCTGACTTGTTGCCGATTGCGGTGGGAGAGCCAGCGCGGATCGAAGTGTTTCCCGCGCAAGTGGAACTTGCGGGCACACGACAACGTCAGCAACTGGTCGTGACTGGTTTTTACGCTGATGGCGCGATGCAAGATTTAACGCGCGCGGCAACCTTCGCTGTGGCCAATGAGGCCAACGCCTCGCTGCAAGGNTCTGTTGTTTTGCCAAAAGCAAACGGTGAAACGGAAATCATGGTCACGGTCGCGAATCAGCAAGTCGCGGTGCCAGTGAAGATATCCAACCAGGAGACGCCCGAGCGCGTGTCGTTTGAATATGGCGCGCTGGTGGCACTTTCGAAACAGGGCTGTAACGCCGGGGCCTGCCACGGTTCGCCCAGCGGCAAGGGCGGTTTTCGACTTTCCTTGCGAGCCTTCGATCCGGAACTCGACAAGTTGACGTTAATTCGCGAAGACTATGGTCGCCGCACCAACCCGCTCGATCCGGCCTCCAGCCTTTTGCTGTTGAAGCCACTGATGAAATCGCCCCATGGCGGTGGACTCAAAATTCACAAATACGATCCTGCGTATCAACTGTTGCATGATTGGATCGGCGAAGGTTGCCGATTGGATCCACCCGAGGCAGCACGCTGTGTGAAAATCGAAGTCTTTCCGCCGTCAGGACGCTTGCTGCAACGGCCCGCACATACTCAGCAAATGTGTGTGTTGGCGCATTTTTCCGACGGCAGCGTGAAAGACGTGACTGACGTGGCTGTCTATACGAGTTCGGACGTCGAGGTTGCTGACGTCGACGAACATGGCTTGGTGGTCGGTCAAGATCGGGGTGAGGCGGCGATCATCGTGCGGTATCTGGAGTTCATCGAATCGTCCTTCATTACCTTTGTCAAAGATATTGAAGGATACGAATGGAGTAATCCGCAGACCAACAACTACGTGGACGAACATGTCGACGCGAAGTTGCAACAGCTGAAGTATTTACCGTCCGGATTGTGTGCGGACGAGGAGTTTTTGCGGCGCGTGTATTTGGATGTGATTGGCATCCTGCCGAACATCGCAGAGACCGAAGCCTTTCTGGCGGATAAGGCCGCCGACAAACGAGCGCGTTTGATCGATTCGCTACTGGAGCGACCTGAATACTCCAAGTTCTGGGCGTTGAAATGGGGAGACCTGTTGCGATTGACCAACGGACAGGTCGGCAATGATGGCGTCTACAAATACCATCGCTGGATTGAACGTGCGATTCGCGACAATGTGCCGTATGACGAGTTTGCCCGGGAGTTGCTGACGGCAACCGGAAGTTCGCTGTCGAATCCGCCGGCGAATTTCTACCGGACGGCGAGTGATACGAACGACTGCGTGGAGACGATTTCCCAGGTGTTTCTCGGGTCACGGTTGCAGTGCGCCAAGTGCCACAACCACCCGTTTGAACGTTGGACGCAAGATAATTACTACGGGATGGCCGCGTTCTTTAATCGCGTTCAACGCAAGAAAACGGTGCGGCAAAATGAAACCTTTGTCTACGTAGCGCGGAGCGGTGAAGTCACCCAGCCGAGAACTGGGAAGCAGATGAAGCCGTGGCTGCCGCTCGCCGGCGATGTCGACAACCCCGACAGTAACGATCGTCGTCAGATCTTTGCTACCTGGCTGACAGGGGAGAAGAACCCGTTCTTTGCCAAGATCGAAGTGAATCGGCTTTGGAGCCACTTGCTGGGTCGCGGAATCGTCGATCCACCGGATGATTTTCGTGAATCGAATCCACCCTCGAATGCCGCGCTGCTCGAAGCGTTAGCAGACGATTTCGTGGCGCATAAGTTTGATCGCAAGCATATCATTCGCACGATCCTCAACAGTCGGACCTATCAAGCAAGTTTTCAAACCAACGACTTTAATCAGGAAGACATCAAATACTTCTCGCACTATGAACCGCGTTTGCTCAGCGCCGAACAGCTGCTCGATGCAATCTGTCACGTGACCAATTTGCCGGAACAGTTTGGACCGTTGCCGGCAGGTACGAAAGCCACGCAACTGCCCGCACCGGATTTGGTCAAACATGAGTTCTTGAAGATCTTTGGACAACCAGAACGGCAGACCGTTTGCGCCTGTGAACGCACCAGTGAATCGAATCTTGGGATGGCGATTCAATTCTTCAACGGACCGTTGATCTACAATAAATTGCGGGACGGCAATAATCGTTTTCGCAAGCTCATGGCGGCTACCAAGTCAGACGAGGAGGTGATCACGCAGTTGCATCTGGCAGCTGTTAACCGCCGACCGACCGACGTGGAGCTGCAATCGTGCTTGAAGCACCTGCAGACGAAGCTCGCCGAATTGCCCCAGCATAATGCGAATATCGATGCCGAGATCGCTACGCTGACGAGCCAAGTCAAGCAATTGCAGGATGGCGTGCGTGCCCGTTTGATGACCGGGAAGCTGGAGGCAGTCCCTGAAGTGATGCGCGGCGATACGCAAAAAGCGATCGCGACGCCTGCTGACAAGCGGAGCGAAGTGGACAAATACTTGCTTGGCAAGTTCGCAGAAGCGTTGGCCGTTAGTGACGAAGAGGTTACCAAAGCGTTGTCCGACGAGGAAAAGAAAACGTTGGAGTCGGTCAACAAGCAGATTGCGGAGCTGCCCAAGAAAAAGTGGAAGCCAGGTGACGATCGCGTCGTCGCCTTTGAAGATATTTGCTGGGCGCTCCTGAACACCAACGAGTTCTTGTTCCAGCATTAAAGTTCCAGCATAAGATCGTTTCGAGATGCACAAAATGAGATTCGCTACGCTCCACTGTGTCATTTGGGTGATAGGTTGCTCGACGATGTCGATGGCCGCTCCCATTAGTTTCCGCGAGCAGGTTGCTCCGATTCTGATGGATAACTGCATTTCGTGTCACGGACCGAAACGCGCGGAAGGCGGTTATCGGGTAGACTCGTTCGAAAGAATGATGAAAGCAGGAGACAGTGAAGCGGTACCGGTCACGGCTGCCAAGGCAGACGAGAGCGAATTGTTGCGACGACTCGTGACCGACGACGAAGCGGAACGCATGCCCTTGGAAGGAGAGCCGATTCCGGATCCTCAGGTGGCTGTGGTCAAACAATGGATTGCGGAAGGGGCCAAGTACGACGCGGAAAATCCGCAAGCGGCGTTGGCGACGATCATTCCCGCTCCCACGCATCCGGATCCACCCGAGGTCTATCCGAATGCCATGCCGATCACGGCGATTGCCTTTCGACCCGATGGTAGTCAAGTCTTGGCGAGTGGTTATCACGAATTGACGGTATGGGATGCCGCCAGTGGCAAGCTGGTAAACCGTTGGAAAAATGTAGGACAGCGAACGCACGCCATTCAATTCAGTCCGGATGGCAAATGGCTGGCGGTGGGTGGCGGAAGTCCCGGTCGCCAGGGTGAAGTGCGTTTGTTCGAAGCGGATACCGGAACGTTGGTCCGAGTTATGGGGACGACTACCGATGTGGTGCAAGACATCGCCTTTCATCCTGCCGGTGATCGTCTAGCTGTGGCGGGTGCCGATAGCGTGGTGCGGATTCTGGAAGTGGCGACCGGCAAAGAAATACTGGCGATTACAAGCCATTCCGACTGGGTCTTTGCCTTGGCCTGGAATCAAGATGGGTCGCAATTGGTCTCGGCCAGCCGCGATAAGACCGCCAAGGTATTTGATGCCAAAACGGGTGAATTGCTGATTACCTACGCGGGGCATGGTGCACCGGTGAAAGGCGTGGCGTTTCATCCAGACGGTAAAGAAGTCTTCAGTGCCGGTAGCGACAAGAAAATTCATCGTTGGAAAGTCGCCGACGGCAAAAAATCGGCCGACGTGACGACCTTTGGAGGAGAAGCCTACAAACTCACCGCTGTGGGGCCATTCATGTTTTGCGGATCGGAAGACAAATCGATCCGACAGTTCCAGCGGGCCGATCACAAACAGGTGCGTGCCTTTACCGGCCACAGCGACTGGGTCTTTGCCAATGCCTACCATGACGCGACAAAACGTCTGGCGGCGGGGGGCTTCAATGGCGAAGTCAAGATCTGGAATACGGAAGATGGCCAAGAGGTGGTCTCGCTGGTCGCCGCACCCGGTCTGCAGACGGCAAAAAGCGAATAGCGAGATGCCGTAGAGCGGATCTGCATTGCGATCTAACGCAAAAGGCAAGTCCCAACACCCGCACCGGGGCGTCGCTGGGCAGGTTCTGGTCATGGTCGAACGTGTCGTTTTCCGAGTCAGCAAGGGGTGAACCCCCACGCTCCCAGGCATAACCACTTGCCGACCGCTAAGCACGCGGTGTACGCTTGGCGTCTAAGCAGCAATAGAAATCGTGTCCGATTTGGTGAGATGAGACGATGTTGGAACTATATGGTCAGATCGAGGAAGCAGTCGCCGCCATTCGGGCAAAGTGGGACAAGACGCCGCGAGCCGGTATCATCCTGGGGACCGGCTTGGGCAGCTTTGTGAAGGAAAACGAAGAGGACGTCTCGTTGGCATACGACGAGATTCCGCACTTTGGTGTATCGACAGCGGTTAGCCATGCTGGGCGGCTGGTGTGCGGTACGCTTGCCGGTGTCCCGGTCGTGGCGATGGAAGGGCGGGTGCACATGTATGAAGGGTATCCGCTCAGTCAAATTACGCTGCCGGTGCGCGTGTTCAAAGCGCTGGGGGCCGAGACCTTGGTGGTCTCCAATGCTGTGGGCGCGATGAATCCCAATTATCGTGCCGGTGAGATCATGATGATTGAGGATCACATCAACTTGATGGGTGACAATCCATTGATTGGGATTAACGACGACCGACTCGGTCCTCGTTTTCCGGACATGTGCGAGCCTTACGATCAGCAACTGATTGACCAGGCGCTGGCGATTGCTCGGCGTGAAGATATTGTCGCCCACAAGGGCGTGTTGGTGGCTGTGGCGGGACCGAATCTGGAGACGCGTGCTGAGTACCGGTTTCTCCGTACGATTGGTGCGGACGTCGTTGGCATGTCGACCGTTCCGGAGGTCATTGTCGCGGTCCATTGTGGTTTGCGCACCGTTGGTTTTTCGATTGTGACTGACATGTGTTTGCCAGACGCACTCAAGCCAGCGGTTGTGGAAGAGATCATTGCCATTGCGAATGCCGCCGAGCCGCAGTTGACGAAGCTGGTGGTTGAATTACTTTCCACCTTGTAACGGGATCAGGCCCAGTGCTGCCGAGGCAGGATGCTGGACGACAACGGAATGGGGATCGGTGGTGTCGGAGACAGAACGACAGGTAGCCGAAGCAAAGGCCTGCGTGCGGCAAGCTTGGAAAGGCGAGCCCCGGGTCGCCATGATACTCGGCTCCGGACTTGGTAACTTGGCCGACCAGATGGAGATCGAAGCAGCGTTCGACTATCAACAGCTGCCTCACTTTCCACATTCCACGGCACTGGCGCATCGAGGTCGCTTGGTGTGCGGGCGCTTGGCGGGCACGCCAGTTGTCACGATGCAGGGGCGCTGTCATCTGTACGAAGGCTATGGATGGAACCAGATTGCCTTGCCTGTGCGCTTGATGCACGCTCTGGGGGCGTCTTGTTTGATCGTCAGCAATGCCAGCGGTGGAGTGAATCCGGCCCACCGCACGGGAGAGTTAATGGTCATCTCGGACCACATCAACCTGATGTGGGAGGGGGCGGGAATGGGTAGCGCCTCGCCATTGGGTCGGTGTCGGATGACGGCAGCCTCGCCTTACGATGCTCGCTTGCTCGATCTGGCTTTAAGCACAGCGCGCAGCCATCAGGTGGTGTTGCATCGAGGGACGTACGTCGCCGTTACGGGGCCCAGTTATGAGACACGTGCCGAGTATCGCATGTTTCGTTATTTCGGCGGCGATGCGGTGGGCATGTCGACTGTGCCCGAGGCGCTGACTGCTCAGCAGTTGGGAATGCGCACTCTTGGGTTTTCCGTGTTGACCAATGTCGCCAAACCGGATGCTCCCGTGGTGGTGGACGCGGAGGATGTCGTCGAGGTGGCTGGGCGTGCCGCGGAGCATTTGAGTCAATTAGTGCAAGTGATCGTTGCCCGCATCGGCGACTCGGCCGATTAGTCCATCGCTTCGATCTTGACGGATAAGCTGCCCTGGTTGTCCGAGAGTCTGGCCGGTGAATCATTGATACGCAGGAAGAGCGTCCCGGTGGCAGCAGGAATCAACATAGCCTCGAAGCCAATCGCCACAGGTTTGTTCAGAGGTGTCACTCCCACGAGTGGCTTCGATTCGTCACTGACGGCCGCCAACAACGTGCCAATCGGTTTTCCTTGGTAATACTCTAAAGTGATACCACCGGCTTCACTGATCCACGGTTGCTCATCTGCTCCGATCTGAAACTTACCGGTAGCAGAGATCTTGTATTGGCGACCTGCTTGCACACGTATGGCTGACGATTGCCAGCCCCGTGCAGCGAGCACCTTGGCGGTAGTCTCGCCGGCCAGATCTTGTACCGGTCCGCGAGTGATGGCATTCTTGGTTAGATCGTAGCCATATGCGATTTCTAAAACAAAGATCTGCCATTGTTCTTGCAGGTGGGACCATTGCTTTCGCAACTGATCATAGAAGTCGCGATTGAATTGTTGCGGTGGTTGATTGACTGTTTTGGGTAACTTCCGAAATGCTTGTTGCGTTTCCGGTAGCGTGTCAAAAAATACGGTTGCAGCCCACGACCAAGCGTACGCTTCATTGCGCAGATGAGCGCGGGTATCGTAGCGCATGATATCAACCAGCGACATACCGCGATTGACTTCGATTTGATCTTTGATGATCTTGATGCGACCCCACTCGGGTGTTTCCTGCTTGTGTTGTGGAAAATACTTGAGCGTCAGCTGGCCACCTTGCCAGCGGTGGGTAGCCAGGAGCTCCGCCATGCCTTCGCGATACCACGGTGGTCCAGCGGATCCCAGGAGGGTTTCCATAAAGGCGTGTGTGCCCTCGTGAATCACCAGATGTCGACGATAGTACGCACTCGGTTGCTCGTACACCCACGCGGTTGTACCGCGGTTGAAGCCGTGGGGAAACGGCGGCAGGTCATCTGGGAACAGGCCCGCCCGCGAGAAGCGAGCTTTGTCTTGGATGAGGCTACAGTGGACCCGAAAGTTCTTGGCAGCGGTTGGTTCGATCTCAAAATAGCGACATAGCTGGGGGACTGCCAGATCGAATATTTCAGGTAGTTCGTCCACCTCACGATCGGTCCGCAAATCGGTGTAGAGTGTCAGATGGCGCCCTCGTAAAACACGGATCCCTAGCGCGGTCAGCTGTTGCTCGTCAACCTCGCCGTCTTGGCTGGATGGCGGGGATTCTTGGGCTACCACACTCGATAGCGTTGCGCCGAGCAGGACCACGAGGTAAAACGCGAGTCGATTCACAGCGAAGATCTGGGACATCGTGTTGGTGTTGTCCGTGTTGTTGATACCCAAAAGGTACGATCCAGGCCCAAACAAGTAAGAAAGCTGAACGGCTGGCGAATATCTCTCGTATTCTATCATGTATCCGGGAATCCACGAAGCAATCAGTCGGTAACCAAAGCAATGCGAGACATTCCAAGGATATGCGGATTCGGCTACGGGGCCAGTGTGTTGGCGTCCCTACTGCTGTTCTGCATCGTGAGTGGTTGTTGGTCTTCGCCAGTGGGGCAGGAGGAAGTGGTTGTCTATGCCGCGCTGGATGCGGAGTTCTCCGAACCGATACTGCAGGCGTTTGAAGAAGAGACCGGAATCAAAGTGAGGCTCAAGACGGATGTCGAGTCGACAAAGACAGTTGGGTTGGTCAATCTCATTATCCACGAGCAGAACCGACCGCGTTGCGATTTGTTCTGGAACAACGAAGTATTGCACACATTGCGGCTTGAAAAGCAAGGTTTGCTGAGGCCGTATGTATCACCCCAGGCGGCGGCATTTCCCGAAAACTATCGCTCGGCAGACGGTACCTGGCATGGCTTAGCCGCGCGCGCTCGTGTGTTGCTGGTGAACACCGACATTGTGGCGGAACACGAGATGCCCAATTCGATTCACGATCTAGCAGACCCTCGATGGAAAGGGAAAGTAGGGATTGCCAAGCCGGCGTTTGGTACGACCGCCACCCACGCAGCAGTGCTGTTTGCCACTTGGGGCGATGAACAAGCCAAACAGTTTTTGACCGCTGTCAAAGGGAACGCGCAGGTGCTTGGTGGGAACAAGCAAGTGGCTCAAAGTGTCGCTGCCGGTCAGCTGGCTTTTGGGATTACTGATACCGACGATGCGATGATCGAGGTCGAGCACGGGTTTCCCGTACGAATCATTTTTCCCGATCAGGGCGAAGGGCAATTGGGAACGTTGATGATCCCAAACTCGCTGGGCATGATACGGGGTGGTAAGAACCCCGGCGCGGCAGAGAAGCTGGTGGATTACTTGCTGCGTCCCAAGGTCGAAGCGGCTTTAGCCGAAGGGCCGAGTGCGCAATTCCCCGTGAATCCAGCTGTCCAGATCCGCTCACGGGCGATGCCGACCGAAGCACTCCGTTGGATGGACGTGGACTTTGACGCGGCAGTGGACAAATGGGATGTTGCGATCGAGTTTGTGCAGCAAACCTTCGCGGTTGCCGAGTAACACGACGGCGCGCGTCATGAGGCGTCGGGGGACTCTTGAAGTGAATCCTCGGCGGCGGATTCCGGGTTGGCGACGAAGCGATATCCGGCATCTCGAATTGTGAGAAAGTGAACGGGTTTGGCGGGATCAGGCTCAAACATTTTCCTCAGTCTTCGGATGAATTGATCAGGGGCACGCGTATTGATGTAGCCTGGCATTCCCCAGATTTTTTCCAGCAATTCCGAGCGCGGTACCACACGGCTCTCGTTGTCGATGAAGTAGCGTAGCAGTTTCATCTCCTGTTTCGTCAATCTGACGGGCTGATCGGCCACCGTGACTTCATAGGTTTCAAAGTTAATTTGGGACTTGCCAAAGGAATATTCGACGACGGAGGATACCTGTGGCTTGCCACGGTTCTGTAAATGAATTTTTAAGAGGTTGTTAACACGGCTCAATAACTCGTCCAGATCAAACGGTTTCGTCAAGTATTGGTTGGCGCCAGCGTCGAAACCTCGGGTGCGATCTTCAGCCAGCGTCCGGGCGCTGAGCAGTAACACAGGGACGTCATTTCCCGCATCTCGGATGGTTTCACAGACGGCATAGCCGCTCATGCCAGGCAGCATGATATCGAGGATCACAAGATCTACCTGATACGCGTCATCTTCCAGTGTTTTCAGAGCCGTGGGTCCGTCACCCACCGTTTTTACTTCGTAGCCTTCCGCCTCGAGGTTGTATTTGATTCCAACAGCGAGATGCGACTCATCCTCGACGACAAGTATTTGTGGGCGGTTGTTCATGGCTCACGCGACTTCAGCTGATGGGTCTGGGGATGCGTCCCCGGTTTCAGGATTGTCTGCGGGTGACAAGGGTACGGATCGTAGCAAGACTTCGAATTCGGTGCCGGGGGTGTTGTCGCGACCACGGACGCGTATTTTTCCCCGCAGTCGTCTGACGAGCGTACGAACGATGTAGAGTCCGAGGCCGGTCCCCGTTTTGTCGCGCTCCAATTCTAACCCAAGCCGTTCGAAACGGCCAAAGATCCGACGGCGCTGATCTACGGGAATCCCGCGTCCGTTGTCGAGTATCCTCACCGAAACTTGCTTTTCATTCGGGCATCGCAAGATGATGTCTACCTGTGGTTCATCACCGGCATATTTCACTGCGTTATCGATAAGATTACTGAGAATCATGTCCACGTCGACACGTTTGGCATAGACGGCCGCGGGCTCGAGGTCGAGGTGAACGGTACTTGGATCCAACCGATAACGCAAACACACTGCCTGGGAGCACAGCTGAATCAGGTCATCGATGCGGACATTTTCGTACTCGGCATCGATGGGGTCTCTGTCCAGACGACCGGCCTCCAATAAGTGGTTGATCAGATGATCCAAGCGTTCGATATCTTCCAGCATGAAGCGGTGGAATTCGTCGCGCTCCTCTTGGCTTACCTGCCGTCGGTTCAAAGTTTGCAGGTACAGCTTGAGTGAGGCGATCGGTGACTTCAACTCATGCGTGACACTATCGATGAAGTTCGATTGGCGCCGATTCAAACTGATGGCTTTGACCGAAAGCGTGAGGTAAATCACGACACCGACCAAAACCATCACCAGAAAAACGACACCGACCGACAGCAGGGTAATGTAAACCGGCGCAGCGTCTGGTTTTTCGATGAGGGCAAACGTGTTGACGAGAATCCAGCCGACGAGCATGACCACGATCAAGAAGATCATGATCACCCCCACGGTAATCGGGAGTCTCAGCGAACGGCGTTCGAACATCGTGAGTGTGCGCAGAGTGAGTACGGTGCGACCACAATGTAAGAGAATCCATGCACTCTGCACGGACGTTCACTCAAGTCATCGCAATCCGTAGAGCTAGCCCGACACTATTGTTCGTGCTGCAGCGATGGTTGTAAAGCAGATAACAACGAATCGAGTCACCGATGAACCGGAACGCACCACGGAGGGGTGCCAGGTGAGTGTTGTTAAGCGGTTGGGCGGTTGAAATGTTGGTAGGCAATGATCACGTCATATAGATCCGCAGGGATGGTGATTTCGTCATCTGCAAAATCGTTTACCCAGGTGCGACCTTGCGTCGCTGCATCAGCAAGTGCCGGCAAGATCTCGGCGAGAGGAACGGAAACCGAGTTATCCGATGGTTGTTGGTCAACCGTCGAAACGACATCTGATTCGGGACCGTAGTAAACCCGCAGAGAAGATTGTGCCATGAGTTGCTTCCTTGCTGCTTGTGCTCATTGCATGGGGCCCGATGGCAATGCATGCACCTCGTGCTCCCGCCATGCCATTATCGGCAGAGGCAGCGAGTGCAATTTAACCTTTTGTGCCAAAGATTTGATTTTTTCGGATTGAGTAGGTCCTCCGGTTCAGGGGGTTTGTTCTGCGCGCGGGGATGGCAAGGTCATGGTGATCCTTGACAACGCCACCTCGAGGCGCTAGATTGCGGTGCTGTTAAACTGATGTCTCATCGGTGGTTACAACATCGTGCACGCGGTTTCGTTGGTCCATGGACTCGACCCTACCTATCAATACCGGGGCACTCGCTAACAGCCTCGGACTTGCTGTAGAGCAAGTTGCACGTGCCGTCGAACTGCTGGACGATGGTAATACCGTTCCGTTCATTACCCGCTATCGCAAAGACCAGACGGGGGGGTTGGACGAAGAGCAGATACGTGAAGTCCAAGCCAAGCTGGTAGCAGCGCGGCAGCTTGCCGAGCGCAAGCTGACCATCCTGAAGTCGATTGAATCTCAACAGAAGCTGACTCCGCAGCTGGCGCGATTGGTCGAAAACGCGGACACGACGAAGCGACTGGAAGATCTCTACCTTCCTTTTAAGCCCAAAAAACAGACTCGGGCAGAGCAAGCCCGAGAAAAGGGGCTGGAGCCCTTTGCCCGAGAAATCTTGTCTGGCCAGGATCCGGCCAGGGATCTTGAGAGTCGAGCGGCCGACTACCTATCACCCGAACATGAGCTGAACTCGACGCGGGACGTGCTGGCGGGTGTGACCGATCTGATTGCAGAGTTTTTCAGTGAACATGCAGATCTGCGCGATAAACTTCGCCATGCGTTACGCAAGCATGGCAAGCTGGTTTCTGGGAAAGGCCCGGCAGCGGACGTGACCGCACAGGAGCAGGGAACAGGCGCGGAACGTGGTGGCGCTGTGGATGTGGCACCGGTAAGTCCGGGGCCATCGGTGGCTGCCGAGGCAGCAGATGAATCCAGCACCAGCCCGGCAGCGGCAACGGAGACAGAGCCAAATGGCCCGGATGCCTCGAACGAAGAGAACGAAGGCGATGCTGCAAAAGCCGCCTTGCGAGCTCAGCGTCGCGCGCAGCGCAAGTCAAAAAAAGAGCAGCGACACAAGAAACTCGTCGCCTCCTTTACCAACTATTTTGAGTTCGAAGAGCCCTTGGGGCAATTGCCTCATCATCGGGTCTTGGCGATCAATCGAGGCGAAAAGGCTCGGGTCTTACGGGTCAAGCTGGATTGCGATGTCGATTTGTTGACGCGCATTGCGAATGAGACGTTAGTGGATGCGGGGCACCCGCACGCGGAATTTCTTCTGGGTGCCATACCCGATGTGCTGGGACGTCTGCTGTTGCCCAGTCTAGAGCGTGAATTACGGCGCGAGATGACGGATGCCGCGGAACAGCATGCAATTGACGTGTTTGCCGTGAACTTGCGAAAGCTGTTGTTGCAACCACCGGTGTGTGGAAGGCGCGTTTTGGCCATCGATCCGGGGTTTCGCAGTGGCTGTAAGGCGGCGGTGCTGAATGAATTTGGTATGCCTTTGGCGCATGCAGTGGTGTTTGTTGTCGGCAAAGAAGAAAAGATCCAGGCCGCCCGCAAGACGTTGGCCGAATTGATTCAAGCCCACGAGGTTTCTGCAATTGCCATCGGCAACGGCACGGCAAGTCGCGAAGTCGAACAATTGGTATCGAGTTTGTTAGGGGAGGAATTGCAGAGCCTGGATATCAGCTATGTGATGGTCAATGAAGCCGGGGCCAGTGTGTATTCGACAAGCGAACTGGGGCGCGAAGAGTTGCCCGAACTCGATCCCGTGCATCGCAGTGCAGTCTCGATTGGCCGACGACTACTCGACCCGCTCTCTGAACTCGTCAAAATCAATCCGTCCAATATTGGAGTCGGGTTGTACCAGCACGATCTCAAAGCCAAGCATCTGCGAGATTCATTGGACGCGGTGGTGGAGTCGTGTGTGAATTACGTGGGAGTCGACGTCAACACGGCCAGCCCAGCGCTGTTGCGGTACGTTTCAGGGTTAAACCAATTGAAAGCTCGGCGACTGGTGGAATATCGCCAGGAGCGTGGACCGTTTAGAACGCGCGAGGAGATCAAGGCCGTTCCCAACATTGGGGAAGCCACGTTCGTGCAGGCGGCTGGGTTTCTCAAAGTCAATGCGGGCACCAACCCACTGGACGCAACTTGGATTCATCCGGAAAGCTACGACGTCGCACAACAGGTATTATCGAAGATCGGTGAAGTGCCCCAAAGTGCGGTCATTGTGGACAAGGTAGAGGAAACACCACCGCAAGCTACAGACGGTGAGCCAGATGTCGCTGCGCTGTCGGGTGAACTGGGGGTAGGCGAATGGACCTTGCGGGACATCTTGTTGGATCTGACACGGCCCAGCCGGGATCCGCGCGAAGATTTTGAAGCGCCTGCGTTCCGCCGGGGCATCATGAAACTGGACGATCTGTCACCGGGTATGGAAGTGCCGGGTACGGTATCCAACGTCGTAGATTTCGGCGCGTTTGTTGACATCGGGCTGTCGGATAGCGGTTTGGTGCACATCAGCCGGTTGTCGCGGAATTACGTCAAGAGTCCCCATGAAGTGGTGAGCGTCGGCGACAAATTGCGACTCTGGGTCTTGGAGATCGACAAGCAGCGTCGACGCGTTTCTTTGACGGCCATTGAACCAGGAACGGAACCGACTTCGTCGCAGGGAAAGCGAGCTGAGGGGCGCCCGGCAAAATCCAAGTCGCGGTCGGCGCGCAAGCCCAAGGCGGCCAGTCGCGGTGCCAAGCAATCAAAAGCCCATGGGGCCGGAGCCGCGAAGAAGCGCCGCAAGAGCGAGAAACCCAAACCGGTAAAGCCCATTACCCAAGGCATGGAAGAAGGTACGGAACCGATGCGCACCTTCTCGGATTTGATGCAGTTCTATGATAAGAAGAAACCGGATTCCCAGGATCAATGATGAATTTCGAAGATCGGATTAAGAAAGCAATTCAGCGTGGCGAGAGGCGGCGCGATGCGCGAGCCGAAGAAGCTCGAGCGGAAGCCCTGAATCTCGATGAAATCAAACGTTTGCATTCGCAATACCGGTTGCAACTGTCCGAGCATATCGAGAAGTGTGTCGAGCAATTAACGGGACACTTTCCCGGTTTCAAATTTGAGACCATTTTTGGCGATCGTGGCTGGGGTGCGGCTTGCAGTCGAGACGACCTCCGATTGCAGTCGGGGCGTCGGAACAATGATTACAGTCGCTTGGAACTGACAGTGCGACCTTTTTCGGATCTGCATGTTGTTGACTTGACGGGGAAAGGTACGATCCGGAATAAGGAAGTGTACAACCGTAACTACTTTGAAAAAGTAGAGGATCTGGACGTCGACAAGTTCGTCGAGTTGATCGACGCCTGGGTTTTGGAATACGCAGAGATGTATGCTGCCAAGTAGTGCCTGCCATGCGGATCACGCAGATCAAAGCCTTTCAACCACCGACTCCGGGATCCCCTCCGGACTGGCGCACGCAATTGGGGCAGATGGTGGTCGAGATCACGACGTCCGACGGCTTGACCGGAATCGGCGTCGGCGGCGGTGGCTTGGCGGGGATTCACGTGATCGAAACGGTGCTGCGTGACTTGCTGATTGGTGAAGATGCGTCGCAGGTCGAGTCCCTGCATGAGGCGATGTGCCGACACACGGCATTTTACGGCAGGTCCGGGTTGGTGGTTATGGCCATCAGTGGTGTCGATCTCGCGCTTTGGGACCTGCGGGGCAAAGCGGCCGATACCACGGTTGCCCAGATCTTGAATCCCGCTGTCGATCTGGCAGCGTCGTTGCCGACGTACCGCACAGTGTTTGATGACGCGGAAACCGAAGAGGCCCTGGCGAGTGGTTTTCGTGCCGTGAAGTTGCATGTGGAACGTTTTGGTGATGATCCGGATGTCACAGGGATTGAACGGCTTGTGGCCCGAGTGCGTGACAAACTTGGGTCGTCAGGGTCACTGATGATTGACGCATTCGCCAAATGGAATGTGGAGTCGACGTTGGCGGTGGCCCGTGCGATTGCGCCTTATCAAGTCGATTGGTTAGAGGAGCCACTACTTCCTGACGATTTGAGTGGTTATCAGCGGCTCATGCAGGAGTCGCCGGTACCCATTGCCGGCGGCGAACATGAATATCTGGCAAATGGTTTCCGTCGTCTCATGGATGATAGGCTTCACGCGGTAGTTCAACCGGATATCAACTGGTGTGGTGGCATGACCACGTTGGTCGAGATTTATCGCATGGCGAAGGAACTCGGGGTACGGGTGGTCCCCCATCGTGGCGCGGAGGGATATGCGGTGCACGCGATTGCCGCTCTGGATCAACAACCGTTGGCCGAGTCCCCGAGAACATGGTTTCAGTGTCTGTCAGGATTTCCCGCGTTGCATTCTGGCACGGTACGCGTCCCGACCGGTGCTGGTTTTGGCCTGGCGTTCGCTGACGCGTAGCAGTGCCTCGGGGTAGCCGTCGCGTGATCGGGGCAAAAGACGTGCCCGCACTCGCTTGAAGCACACAACACGTTCCAGCGAATACCGCCGGATTGCTGTCTAAGTGCGGCTAGCAACCCGCCAGTTTTCTCCTAATTCGATTTTGACACGCTGCGGTGCAATCGCTACTCTTCGCACCAGTTCGCGGGTGGCTGAGACCACTCGCACACCCCACCCCATAGCCCCGAACCATGCCTGGGGGAGAACACCACACGTTGCGTGTGGGTCGGAGCTGCCAATATCGCACAAGGAGGTGCGTTGGTGATCAGTGGTGAAAATACTTGCCCAGCCAGTGTCTTGATCGTTGATTCGAGCGGCGAAACATCGGAAGTTTTGCGGACGGTGTTGGAGCGCAAAGGATTACGGATTCTGGCTGCGACGGAAGCGGACGAGGGGCTGGCGCTCCTGCGCGAGCATCAGCCGAGCGTGACCGTACTGGATCTCGAGTCGGAACGGGCTACCGATACCAGTTTGTGTCGGGCATATGACGATGAGACGGAGGCCAATCTGGTCGTGCTCGGCCGTTTGCCGAGAGAAAGTGTAGCGCTTGCACGGCACCGGGTGGTTGCCAAGCCCTACCACTATGCGCCCCTGATTCGTACAATTGAGTCGCTGGTAGAACAAGTCCACACACGCGCGGGCTGACTGTCCAGCTGAAATCAAACGGCGCCGCAGCCGTTTGTTTGAGCCTTCCTCGTTGTACCGTATTGGGCCGGACTATGCCGTCGCTGTTCGTCATTCAGGGACGAGATCAAGGGAAGCGATTCGAATTGGGGCAGGGTCCCGTCAGCGTTGGACGCGATGTTGCGAATACGATTCAATTGCACGACACCGAAGTATCACGTCGGCACGCGGAATTTCGTAGCGAAGGTGATGCTGTTGTTGTCGTTGACTTAGACAGCTCGAACGGCACATTCATCAATAGCCAGGAAGTCAGTTCGCAGCAGTTGCGCAGCGGAGACCGGATACTGATCGGCAAGACATTGCTGATCTTTACGGCCATCGAGGATCATCAGTCGCAAGATCTGAGTGATGCGATCGATATTGTGACGCCACACCCAGCCGCGGGTGGTTCACGGATTGTGAAATCGGTTAGCCAAGAGCAGAGCAGCCGAATGTTCACTTTGGACGACCCGGCTGCTGATCCATGGTTGGCTCGAGCACGCAGCAATCTGCAAGTCATGTATCGCACGGCACTCGCCGTCAGTCACACCTTGGATATCGATCAGTTGCTCACCCGGATCATGGAGTTGATTTTCGAGTGGGTCGAGGCGGATCGAGGTGTGGTCATGTTGGTCTCCCAGGAAACGGGTGAGTTGGAGCCAGCCGTCCGCCACTACCGGAAAAATGAGTCCTCCACCGAGCGGATCGAGATCAGTCGTACGATTCTCGAGTACGTGCAAACCAAGAACGAGGGGGTGCTGACCAGCGACGCCCGCGACGATGAACGCTGGGAGCCGGGCGGAAGTATCGTGCGGATGGGCGTGCGCGAAGCGATTTGTGTGCCGCTGCAGGGACGCTATGGAGTTGTCGGCGTGATCTATATCGATACCTACACGCCACCCGGACGCGTGTTGCACGCCGGAACGGCAGATCGGTTTTCAGAAGAACATCTCAAGCTGATGGTTGCCATTGGACATCAGGCTGCGTTGGCTGTCGAAGATACCTCCTACTATTCTGCCATGGTCCAAGCAGAACGCTTGGCGGCCATGGGACAAACGATCGCCATGCTCTCACACCACATCAAAAATATCCTGCAAGGGATTCGTGGTGGAAGTTATTTGATCGAAGAAGGGTTGAAGACGGACACGTCAGAAGTCGTCCGCAAAGGGTGGACGATCGTTGAAAAGAACCAGGAGAAAATCTCCAACCTGGTGATGGATATGCTGTCGTTCAGCAAAGAACGCGAGCCAGAAATGGTGGTCGCCGTTTTGAATGACGTCGTGGAGGATGTGGTCGAACTGATGCAGTCCCGGGCGCAGGACCTGGAGGTGGTTTTGCGTTGGGAGCCAGCGGAAACCATTCCCGAATTAATGTTTGATCCCGAAGCGCTCCACCGTGCCATTCTGAATGTGGTCACGAACGCGCTCGATGCCAGTAGCGAAGTCGAAGCACCTTGCGTCAAAGTGAGCACCGGCATGACCGCCGATGGCAAGCACACCTATGTGGCTGTGGAGGACAATGGCGAAGGGATCGCGGAAGATGACATCAAGCGGATCTTTTCCGTCTTTGAGTCGCGGAAAGGTGCACGCGGAACGGGCTTGGGGTTGCCGGTCAGCCAAAAGATCATGCAAGAGCACAACGGCGATATTGAAGTGACCAGTCAGCGCGGTGCGGGTAGTCGTTTCGTGCTGAAAATGCCCGCGGTCCTGGCAACTTCCAGTGGTTCCGGGGATACTCTGGGTTAGCGGCTCGTGCTGCGACGGAATTGCAGGTCTCTGTCGACCTCAGCCGCCAAGTCGCTGGTGCGAACGGTTTCCATGGACGTTGATCTGATTACCATCTTTAATTGCTAACGACTGGCGATTAAAAAGATGACTCACGCCTTATCGGTTGGAGTAACTCATGCGCGCAAAAACCTTGGTCCTGATAGCATTTGCCACCATCGTGTCTTCCCGTGCGTACGCGGAAACCCCGAGCGAGCAGTTTGCACAACTGCTGAAGGATACTTGGGAATTCGAACTGCGGGAGAATCCGTTATTTGCGACCGAGGCGGGTGATAATCGGTACAACGACCAATTGCCTCGGGAGTCGCTCGAGGCACAGCGGGAGCGTATCGCACAACGGCGCAAGCTGTTTCAGCGGTTAGAGCAAATTGACCGTGATGTGCTGCCTCGAGAGGATCAGATCAATTACGACATTTTCGGTCGACAGTTACAGACCAAGATCAAGGAATATCAGTTTCAGGCACATTTCATTCCGATCACCAACCGAGAAGGGTTCCATATTTCGTTTCCTGAGCTACCCAAGAATGTTCCTTTGGACTCGGTAGACGATTACGAGAATTACATCTCACGACTCGGACAGTTTCGGCGCTATACGCAGGATCACATCGAATTAATGCGCGCCGGAATCGAGCACCAGCTTGTGCTTCCAGCAGTTGTGCTGGAGGGATATCAGGCCATGTTGAAACCGCATATTGTCCAAGATGTGACCCAGAGCCTGTTGTACGCGCCGTTTGAAAAATTTCCCGAGCGGGTGGGAAAGGAAGATCGAGACCGTTTGGCCGCATCAGGTCGGCAAGCGATCGAGCGCAGCGTCGTCCCCGGTTATCAGGCGTTTCTGACGTTTATGCAGCAAGAGTATGTTCCCGCCGCGCGGGGCTCGATTGCTGCAGCTGCGCTACCTGACGGGAGAGCCTATTATCGGCACTTGGTACGTAAATTTACCACGCTAGAAATCACTCCCGAAGCGGTCCATGAGATTGGCCAGATCGAGGTGGCGCGGATTCGGGATGACATGCATCAAGTGATGAAGCGTGTCCAGTTCGAGGGGGACCTGTCAGCCTTTATCAAGCAGCTCCGTACGGACCCGCGGTTCTACCCGAAAACGAAAGAGGAGTTGTTGCAGAAGACAGCCTATGTGCTGAAGAAAATGGACGGGGAACTGCCCGCCTTATTCAAACGACTGCCTCGGACCCCCTACGGGATCCGCGTGGTCCCGGACTATATCGCCCCGAAAACAACGACCGCATATTATTCATTGCCGGCGGGCGACGGCAGCCGAGCAGGTTTTTACTACGTGAATACCTATCGACTCGATAGCCGACCTTTGTATCAGGTCGAAGCGTTGTCGTTCCACGAAGCGGTGCCGGGGCATCACCTGCAACTCGCCCTGCAGCAGGAATTGACCGGGTTGCCGGAATTTCGTCGTTTCACAAGTTTCACGGCATTTGTCGAAGGCTGGGCGTTGTACGCCGAACGGCTTGGATTAGAGGTCGGATTCTATGAAGATCCGTATAGTGACTACGGGAGATTGAGCTACGAAATGTGGCGTGCCTGTCGTCTGGTCGTCGATACCGGGATGCATCATCTCGGGTGGACGAGAAAGCGGGCGATTGAGTTCATGGTAGCGAATACGGCGCTTTCGATTCATAACATCGAAGCGGAAGTGGACCGTTACATCGCCTGGCCAGGGCAAGCCCTTGGTTACAAGATGGGCGAGCTGAAGATTCGCGAGTTGCGGCAACGCGCCGAACAGCAGCTCGGAGATGATTTCGACATTCGCGAATTTCACGATGTCGTGCTCCGAAGTGGCTCGATCCCGCTCGATGTCCTGGAGGAAAATGTGACNTTGTATTTGCGGCAAGCNAGCCAGCGTTGATCGTCGAGGCGCTGACGGCGCTGATGGCTGACGGTGCTGACGTGGGTTGGGTTGTCCCTCTACGAAGATTGCCCTCTACGAAGATTGCAGAGCGAGTGCTTTGTCGGAAATGTCCTTGCGGCACCAAGCTCCCGGCCAACGGATCTCTTTGACAGCGGTGTAGGCCTGCAGTTTGGCTGCGGAAATCGAATTTCCGAGCGCGGTGACACCGAGCACACGTCCACCGTGGGTGACGACGTTTCCGTCCTTGGATGTGGTGCCCGCGTGGAAGACTTTGACATCCTCAAGCTTGGCCGCTGCGTCAAGTCCTCGAATCACATGGCCTTTTTCGTAGCTACCCGGATATCCATCGCTGGCCATGACAACACAGACAGCAGGTCGGGGGTCCCACTTCAGTGGCTCCAGCTGGTCTAGTGTTCCGTCAACCGTTGCTTCGAGGATGTCGACCAGGTCGGTTTGCAGTCGCATCAGCAGCGGCTGGCATTCAGGGTCGCCAAAACGAACATTGTATTCCAGCACTTTGGGTCCTTGATTTCCGATCATCAGACCGGCATACAAGACTCCTTTGAACGGAGTTCGCGACCGTTTCATGGTATGTACTGTCGGTACCAGAATGTGCTCTTCGATCCAGGAGATCATTTTTTCGTCGACCAACGGCGCCGGACAGTAGGCACCCATGCCGCCGGTGTTCGGACCGGTGTCGCCATCGTGCGCGGGCTTGTGGTCTTGTGCTGGTGGTAAGGTCAGAATGGTCCGTCCGTCGGTAATGGCCAGAATACTCGCCTCCTCACCTTCGAGCCGTTCTTCGATGATCAGTTGATCACCGGCAGCGCCAAACTCGCGTTCGTTTGCGATGCGATTGATGGCCTCGAGTGCCTCAGCACGTTTGGAGCATACGATGACGCCTTTACCAGCCGCCAGTCCATCCGCTTTAACGACCAAGGGAGCCGATTCCTGGTCGCTGGGATAGCGATCCATCACATAGCGCGTGGCGCTCTCGGCATCACGAAAAACTTGATAGTCTGCCGTGGGAACATTTGCTTGGTGTAAGAGATTCTTGCAAAAGACCTTGCTGCCCTCCAGCTGTGCGGCAGCTTTTGAAGGACCAAACACGCGGAGTTTTTCGGACTCCAACGCGTCGGTGATGCCTGCCGAAAGGGGAACTTCCGGTCCCACGACAGTTAACCCGATCTGATTTTCCTTAGCAAAGCGGATGATCCCGGAGAAATCGGTCACGGATAGATCAACATTCTCGCAATCTATCGCCGTACCCGCGTTACCCGGCGCTACAAACACACGATCCACACGCGAACTACAGCTGATTTTCCACGCCAACGCATGTTCGCGACCGCCATTGCCGACTACAAGTACCTTCATTCGAGAGCTTCCCATGGGACGTGCTGACAGTCCAAACCGCTGATTCTACGTGCTGAGCGAAGACACGGAAAGCGGATGTAAATCCGAGCTCAGGCGTTTTCTTGCCCCTCTACCCTCGGCGATTTACACTGAAATGACGGGGTTGTGAGAGCCATGCGGCTTTCCTTTCTTTTCACGACATGCCATATCGATCCAAGATATCGAAGCTATGTACGTTTTCTGTTCCACCATGAAGGCCCGATCGGGGCGGACTCGTCGACCAGCATTTACGCTGGTTGAGCTCTTGGTGGTGATTGCGATCATCGGTGTGTTGTTGGGTTTGCTCTTGCCGGCGATTCAGATGGCCCGCGAAGCAGCCCGTCGGATGAAGTGCAGTAATAACCTCAAGAACCTGGCACTTGGGATGCATCATTTTCATGATGTGCATGGGCACTTGCCGCCCGCCCGTATCCTTGGCCCCTACGAGCAGATGCGTGTTGAGGATCCTGTGGAACATGCGTGGTCAGGGTTTTTGTTGGAGTTTATTGAGCAATCGGCTTTGGCGGATGCGTATGACTTACAGCGCGATTTTCGCGATCCGGCAAATCGTCCCGTTGTCACGCAAGATCTGAGCATCTTCGTGTGTCCGACCTCCCCGTCGCGCGCACATGATGTGTTTACGAGCGGAGGATTTGTCGACTGGGAAACCGCCCCATCTGATTACGTCCCCATCATGCGTGTCGATAACAGTCTCGTTCTGTCCGGTTTGGTTCAAAGGACAGGTTCACTGGATGGTGCCTTGGGGTCCAATCGTTTGAACCGTTTTCGCGATATTGGCGATGGTCAATCGAATACACTTTTGCTGACCGAAGCTGCAGGGCGTCCGGAGTATTGGCGGGTGGGAAGTCCCGCCGGGGAAATGCGCGTCCGAGGTTCCGGCTGGGGCGATGCCAGAAACGCGTTTAGTCTGCACGGGTCCTCGCCGGACGGGCTGAATAGCCCCGGACCATGCGCCGTCAATTGTACAAACGATCGGGAGATTTATTCGTTTCATCCGCAAGGAGCGAACATTGCGTTGGTCGATGGATCGGTCCGTTTTCTTGGTGAGACCATTGGTATTGGTGAGACTGCCAAGTTAGTGACCATGCGCGGGCATGAAGTCAATGACCTTTGAGGCAGGCTGCGTTGGTGTGTTGAGAATGCTATGAAAAAATCGTTCGGGATCCTGGTCGTTCTCTTGGTGTTGGTCGCAGTTGGTGTCTTGGCATTGCCTGGTAACCAAGTCCGCGGGCTGCTCCTGGGTGAAGCGTTCTTTGACGGCCATCCGACCAGTTACTGGTCCGGCAAATTGCGGCACGCAAATCCGGAGAAGGCCGAAGAAGCGCGACAGCAGTTGGTATCCGGTGGGGACGCCGCGGTTGCGGTTTTGCGCGTTCTGTTGCAGCAGTCCGCGAATGATGCCTGGAAGTCAGCCGGGGTCCAAGCNGTGACCGTCGAGATCCTGGCCGAAATTGGCCCGGGTGCCAACGAATCGGCGGCCGAACTGTTGTCGGCAACGCAAGGCGACGATCCCCTGGTCCGGGCTGCGGCTGCCGTCGCTCTGCCTGCAGTGGGTTGCCCCGCCGAGCGCGCCGTCCCCCGCCTACTGGAGATGATCCAAGAGGATCCGTTACCACGTTTGCTGCGCGCACTCAGCGAATATGGACCGGAGGCGGAACCCACGCTCGAGACTCTGTGCGGCATCTTGCAAGATCAAACGCTGGCGAGTGACGTGCGCTGGAACGCGGCTCGGACTTTGGGAAAAATGCATGCGGCCGGCGCCGCAGCGATTCCTGTGGTGGTCGCGCACCTGGACGATGACGCAGACACCGTGCGGGAACATTGTGCAGAGGCATTGGGAGATATTGGGCCCGCTGCCCAACACACCGCGCCTCTGCTGATTGGCAAATTAACGGATCCAGCCTACCGTGTACGTAAAGACGCTGCGCGGTCACTCGGTCAAATTGACGCCGACCCGGCGGTTGCTATTCCAGAGTTGAAGAAACTGCTGAAAGACGAACACAAAATCGTGCGGGAGTTCGCCAACACGGCGATACAACGTCTCACCCCGGCTGATCCGAGCCATCCCGATAGGGATCAACCATCTCCGTGATTGGCCCGCCGCAGTGCTCCGCCGCAGTGCTCCGCCGCAGTGCTCCGCCGCAGTGCTCCGCTTAACGCAAGCGACGAAATTCCATCAAGCCAGCCTTGGCAAGCGGTCCTGGGAGCGGCATGGAAAACACGTTGTCCTCTTGGAAATGCAATTCGAGATCTGTTGACTTTCCATCCGCTTCCGTGGACACAATCGTGATGCAATTTTCGTCTGCGGATAGTAATTCCCACGTACCTGAGGCTTGCGCCGGCTGACCAGTGACGCCCAGATTCAGTTTCCCGTTATTCTGAAACTCCACCAGCATCGTCGCGCCTTGGATCGCCGTAATCTGTTCTGGCGTGAGCGTGTCAGAGGCCAGATCTCCGTCAATTTGCAACGTACCCTGCCACTTCCCTAGCAGTCGCTGCTCGGGTGAAGACGCTGTTTGGTTACAACCGACGGCACCAGTCATCACTCCAAGTGCCAGCAGTTTGAGTGGCAAGATAACAAACAGCACGCTAGCGTTGTGGCGCATCGAACACCTCCGGATTGACAAGTCAGAGCGGAGATTAGCGAAGCACTTAGGGCAAGACAAGTTCGATACCAGGCGGCTCAGATAGCAAAGCAAGCCCCGTTAATCTGTACGGATTCTGCTGATTCTCTCGATTTGGCAGAAACTGCGGCCGATATGAACTCAATGTCAGTAGTGACACGGAGGTCACGAAGGCTTAGCGGTGGAGACCACGGATGGAATCATCTCGCCGCTTTCTTACGACTTGTTGGCAGTTCGGGGGGGCATCGCCGCGCTGCTGNACTCATGACAGTGAGGGTATGAAATGACGCGGCTAGGTAGTTTGGCGATTCTGCTTTCTGCATTTGTGGTGATNGGGTCAACAGGCTGTTGCTGCACGACTGGACCGTGTGGCGGCTATGCGGATCCCTATGTCGGTTGTCATGACATGGGCAATTGCGACCCGTGTGGACACTGTTGTCATCCCGTCGCTTCGACCGTCGGGCGACTCTTGAGCAATATCTTTACCTGCGGGGCGGGTTGTGGCGAGTGTTACCTGGGGCCACCTTGCGGTCATACCGGGGCCTGCTGTGATCCATGTGGTCCCATGGGTTACTATGGACACCCTCGTCCCATCCTGAATGGCTTGAAATACATTTTTGGGCATCCCTATCATTGTGGCTATGAAGTTGGTTGTGCTGGCTGCGGTGGCGGGACTGTGACGAGTGATTGCGGCTGTCATGGCGGAGGCGGCCAAATGGTTCCGATGCAGCCGGTTGAGGAGGTGCCGTCCNCAGCGCCGGCCACCGACGTCCCAACNGAAGCGCGACGGATTTACCGCTCGGAGCCGCGGAGTTATTACACGCGACGCGCATCGCATGTCAGTAGCAGTCCGTCACGACGGATATCGCAGACAAGTGGCCGCACGGCGCAACGGGCATCTCATGTGAGCCCCGCACGGCGTTAACGCCCCGACGATCGAGAACGTATGTAGATGGAGTCCAGTTCTGGGAACTGGGCTCTTTCTTTTTTGCCCTACGGATTGCTCATTGGCCGAGTTCGGAGCGAAGCGTTTGAAAGCGGGTGCGCAGGGAGGCCGGGCCGCCATCAGGGTATAGCACCTGGTATTGAGTCAGGGCTTGTTTTGCCAGTGCTCGATCGGTGTTTGCCAGGCAGGCAATTTGGTGATATTTGGCCTCGTGCCATTCTGTCGAGTTGCGTTTCGATCCTTTGACCAGTGTTCGCCAGTGTGGTAGTGCGGCCGCGAAGTTTCCGGTTTTGAATTGCGCGGTGCCGGCTCGACGCAAATAGTTTTTGTCCTGCGGGTACGCTCCTGCGAGTGCCTCCAGAAGAGCGGCCGCTTCTGCGTCATTGCCTAGCTGGGTTGCCAGCGAGGCGGTTTTGGATGCTGCGACACGGGCATTCTTGGTCGTTTTGAGCACCTGCTGTGAGGTACCAAGGCGAGCCGAGAGGCGGGAGTAAATACGATGAGCGAGACTTAACGCATCGCGATCCTGCGGTTGTGAGGCGAGTGCTTTGTCCGCTCCCCGCGCGGCCGTCACCAGTGCTGATAATTCGTAACGTGATCCCGTGGTGTGATCGACCAACCACTGCGCGTGTTCTTGTTCGGCAGCTGGATCCTGTTTCGAGGCATGCCGCATAGCGAAATAATGGTAATCAGCGACCGCTCGAGCATTCTCCGGTAGCTTGGTTGCGATTGATTGAGCTTGCGAGAGATAAGTCATGGCCACATTGGGATCGACCCCAGCAAAGGCCTCGACCACGTGCAAGGTCACGCGCAGTTTGCGTTTTTCATCGGGATTGTTGGCTGCTTGCAAATACACATCCGCTGCCGCCTTCAGTTGGTTGGCTTGCGCACTACGATCTTCTGATTTGCTTTGACTCCATCCGCGGTAAAGCAGCGCGCACAAGTCGTAACGCGCATTCAGGTAGTTAGGATCTGCTGGAGTCACGGCGGCCAGACTTTTCAGCGCTTCTTCTGGCGACGCGTTCTGCATCAGCTTCGAGATGTGATAGTCTGCCTTGGCTGCATAAGGATGTTGTGGGTAATCCTGCTTGATTCCTTCCAGGATGCGTACCGCAGCGGTGGCAAAGCGAGCGTTTTGTTTGCTGATGGGTTGATACGATGCAAAGGCCATCCAGGATGCATCCACAGCAGCATCATCGTTCACGGCTTGCAGGGCGCGGGCCGCCTCTTCAAATGTTTGCCCAGCGGATTCCAGTTCCTGAAGTCGAAAATAGCACCAGGCGAGTCGATAGGTGGCATTGGCCACTGCCTTCACGTCGCTGTCAGGTTTTTTGTTGTCCACCGCAGCTTGCAGGACTTTCTTGGCTGCTTCATAGTCTTCCGCCTTACTGCTTTTCTCAGCTGTGTCGAACAGCTGTTTGCCTTTCGCAGCGCGCAATACGAAGCCAGCTTTGTCATCCAAAGGGATTTCGTATTTGTCCAGCAATTGACGAATGACACCGGTTTGACCGAGCCGTGCCAGACCATTCATTCCCGCGTCGATCAGTTCCTGCTTTACTGCGGGAGTGATATCCGGCACAAAGGCCTGGCGGACGAGGGCGACGCACATGCTTAAGTCGCTCTGCGTTGGTTTGCCAGAGAAATTCCGTATCCACGCGCGCGTATGGTTAACGGCGGCCTGAGGATACCCGGCATTGAGCAAACCGCGCACGAACCAGTAATCGGCTTGTTCTTGGATCTGTGGCGAGACGATGGCATTGCGGAGCAACTGGAAGGCCCGTTCGCTGTCTGCCAGCTGGCCGCGTGCGGCGAGAGTGATGCCGAGTCCGATCATGGCCCGGGCCCGCCACACGTTGTCGAGACCCAGGATTTCGGCATCCTCGGGCCGTAATGGATCGTTTCCGACCCCGGTGAATTCCCGAAAGAAAGTTTCCGCTTGGCGATATGCTTCGGCGTCGTCACGGGCCTCTTTGATCAGCCCGTAGTAGTAATTGCCCCAAGCGGCAAAATATTGTGCCCTGGCGGCAATTGCCTCGAGGCGGCGGAATTCACGAGTCTTCGCCTCCAATTCATCACCGGGTTCAAGTTGGGTCATTTGTTCGTCAAGCAGATCAATCTGCGTCGACAAAGAACGATAATGGCTGGCGAGTTGAGTGGTAATGGCGGCTAAGATCGCGCGCGCTTCTTTGCGCGCGTCCACGCTGCCATGGTCATCCACCCACTGCCCCGCCAACGTTTCGGCACGATTGTAGTCAGCTTGCAGCAACATCACTTCGATGCTGGTGGTTTTGGCGGACGGGTATTGTTCCAGTAGCGACTCCACGCGGCTCAGCAGCCGCTGGTATTTGGCTGGATTGTCGGCGTGTGTCATTAACTGGCTGGCGTACAAGTCGGCCATGGATTTGGCCAGATTCTGCTGCGCCTTTTTATCGTTGATTCCGGCCAGCCGCTTGTTCATCTGCACAAGTTGCAGGTCGACGAGCCCCAGGCGCGACAGGTACGCTTCGAGTTGCTGGTCTTCGTCTGCAAAAGCGGCGGCAGGTCCGCAGGCGCAGGAGGCGATCAACAGATAGATTCCCAGCCATCGGCGGGTGGGCCGTAGTCTGAAATGTCGCCAAACGATCTCACGCATTTGACGTGCCCTAATTGCTCGATTCGATGGGAATGTATGAGACGGCAAGGAAGTCTGCGGATTTACAAGCTTGGACCGCAGTTGCTGCCATACCAAACGGCACGCCGTCTTCAACGCGGACGAACGCCCCGTCAGCTTTGTTGGGAAATTGCTCCAGGATGCGGCGCAATTCCGCTTCATCAGTAATCGCGCGCGACCCGACACGATAGATTGCAATATCGCCTTGGCGAACGACTTCGACGATGGCGCGTTCCAGGTCGCTGCTATTCGCCGACGAGCTTTTTTTCACTTTGATGGCGGAATCCAGATTGCGTTCCGTATCCAGAAAGCTGGAAAACACCATGAAGAAGATGAGCAACAGGAACACGACGTCGATCATGCTCGTCATCGTGAGCTCAACGTGCTTGTTGCGTTCAATCTTGCGGCTGGAAAGTTTCATGATCGCTCGAGGCTGGGACTTATTCGGGGACTTGGACCGCAATACGAATCTTGGTGATTTGTAATCGCGTGAGCGCACGTACGATTTCGTTCACAGGTCGAGCATCGCTGCGCTTATCAGCGCGCACGACCACCGTGACACGACTGGGGTCGTCGCCCTGTCGCGTTAGCTCATTGGTGACAATGCTGATGAACCGGTCGATACTGACCGTTTCGCCGCTGACCACCGTCTGACCATCTTCCATGACGTTGACCGTCAGCACGGAAGGTTGGAGGTCATTCGATCCTTGGAGCTTGGGCAATTCGACAGGTTCGTTATTCGCTTCGGTAATCTGATTGACAGAAATAAAGAAGATCAACAGCAGGAACGTGACATCGATCATCGGTGTCATGTTCGGCTTCAAGCTTTGCCGTTTTGCGGATTTGTTTAATCGCATGGTTTGCTCACTACGTTAGCGCCGGCGACTCAAAGGCATGAGTACGCGTTCGACGCGCTTGCCCGCTTCCGCGACAATCGAATCGATTTTGTTACGGAAGTAGCTGAAGGCAATCATCGTGGGAATGGCCACGATTAGTCCCAGCAACGTGGTGACGAGAGCGAGGCCGATGCCGTCAGCTAACTCGGACGGCTGTGGCTTGCCGTCGGCTCCAGCGATTTGATTGAACGAAATGATCATACCCAGCACGGTGCCCGTGAGCCCGAGCATGGGGCTGATCGATCCAATCAAGTTAAGCACTTCTGTTTTGCGATAAAGCCGGCCAGTTTCCTCCTCACCAGCTTCTTCAACCGCCGCCTTGTATTCGGCGAAGCCGAATTCGCTCATCGTGTAGCGTTCCAGGCCTGCCAGGCAGACATTGGTGAACAGACATTCGTTGGCCGGATCTTGTGCCGTTGCGAGCGCCGCTTCGATCTCCCCAGCATGGACTTGCTGTTCCAGCATGTCCGCCACATCCTCAGGCATCATGACCGATTTACGTATTGTCAGTGCGTGTTCGACAATGAACCCGACCGCCACCACAGAGAGCAACACGATCAAACCACCAACGACACCACTTTTGAAGAGGGTTTGCAGTACGCTGCGTTGGTTGCTCGAATTCCCGTTGCCAGACGCAGGAGACGGCGTCGCATCGACGTCATCGAGTGTCTCCGTTGGATTGTCTTGGGCGAATACATTGGAAAAATCAAGGTATCTCGATTGCACAAACAGGAAGACAAGCAAGAGGCAGATCGCCCAAGTTATCATCCGTTGCAGGTTCGTTCCAAATCTCATTGATGCATCCTCAGGAATCTTTACCCGGGTTGAGTGATTGCTTGACTTGTATCGCGTGGAACGTATTTCCAAAACGCGTGAGTAGTTCTTTTCTTACCGCCGTACTGCCGGAGGTGTTCTGGTTCTTTTGGAGAGTGGCCATGGCCGTATGCAGGGCGGCGGCTGCCATGTCAGGATACGTATCCGAATACAATGCCGGAATACGCAGCAATTGCAAGACACCTTCTTGTCGTTCGTCGGAGTTCGTGCTCATGGTTTGAGCAACTCCCAGCCAGTACATTCCCAAGACGCGATTCGATGCGTCCAATTGCGGTAGCAGGTTTTTGAGTTGGTTAACGGTGTTGGACTGTGTCTCAGGTGTTGCGTCCAATTGGGTTAGCAGCAGGTCACGCAACTGTTTAACTTCCCCTTCGTCGCTCGAGAGATCCGTTAACAAGTGTTGTGCCCGCTCGCGTTCACCTGCTGCCAAGGATAGCGTGGCATAGTAAATGCGGGCACCGTCTGGCAGCGGTTTGGTCAGGGTTCGCAAGGCCGTGGTCACTTGAGGCAGTGCCGCTTTCGCAGCCTCGGGGTCAAACCAGATGGGTAACAATTCCTGGGTCAGTGCCGTGTCCTTGTCGAACTGAAGCCGCCGCTTTCCTGGCAGCGGAATTTGACTGGTATCGATGCTTCTTAGCATTTCGTAACAGCGGAAATACGGGATCAACGCTTTTTCGCGTTGGCCGGTTGCGAGCCGGGCCCACATGAGACTTTGCGCGACCATATACGCGGAGGCACTACGACGTTCTGAAAATCGAGGATAGATCTTTTCGGCATGCGATAAACAGCTGGCGTAGTCTTCGACCTGGAGTCGCTGTCGAATGCGATAGAGCGGCTCGCCAATCTCTTTCAGCATCTTGTCGAATTCAGCTTGCTTCTCGGCCAGGATGCCACGCTCGATTTGGTCCCAGGTAATCGGCCGACCGTCGTCGATGATGACGCCATCTTCATCGAAGCGAGTCACCGCTTTGCCGCTGACGATGTCCAGATTTCGCAGAACGATGCGATCCGCGGCCCGCAACTCCAGTGACGCGGTGGCGAGCACGACTGCGGCCAGGCAGCAACAGGACAGTCGAAGAAAATGATGGAGCCGCATAATCGTTGGTCCAGGCAAGGGAGCAAAAAAACAAACGTGTGGCGATCCAGGCCAGACAGTGTGGCCGGTTTCTTTAAGAACTAAAAACCCGATACATGGCGATATTTGCCACCTGAATCGGTGGCGATTTGCTTCATCAGCTGTTCGGAGCTTCGATCCATGAAGGAAATGGTGTGAATGGTAACCCGCGTGCCAGACTGATTGAGATTCGCAATCTGCCCTACCGCTTGCGCAGGGAACAGACCGTCAGTCATGAAGAAAATCGCATCTGGGCGGGGGGACAAAAGGAAGGCTTGTCGAAAAGCCGGTACAGGCGAGGTGCCACCGCCAGAACTGACCGTCTTCAGCCAATCTTCCACTGCAGTGCGATCTTTGGTCGGATTCCGCCAACCTTCCTCCGGGTAGGGTAATGCCCGATCATTAAAGAAAATAAGTTGGAACCGCCCGCGACGCCCCATGGTCGTCAGGGTCTCCAGGATCTCGGTTTTGACGTAGTCCAGCTTGGGACCAGCCATACTCCCCGAGCGATCGGCGATAATACAGAAACGTGACCCAGTGGCGCTCAATCCCATGAACGAGGCACCCGAGCCTCCTCCTCCGCCGCCACCTCCACCAAGCGAACCAATTTCCATCCCTTCACCGCCAATCGCACCACTTGGAACCAGTTGCGAAAGATTTACCTCCACAACATCCGAACTGGTGTCTTGCGACGGTGGCGTCACGATGTCCAATGCCTCTTCGAGCACTTCTTCTTCAGCTGGCGCTGCCTGCTCGTCGGCGGAATCTAATTCTTCATTGGCGTCGTCGCTGAGGTTCACATCGGGCAATTCCCCGATCAAAACCTCGTCACCCTCACCGCGTCCACCGCGCAAATCACAAGTTACAAATGCCAACATCAACATCAGGCACATGTGGACAATCAGCGAGACAAGGCCAGAAAAACTGTTGCTGAACCAGGATTGCAGGAAGAAGGCTTTGGGCGAGCTAAGCTCCTCGTCGCCCACATGCGTCTTGGGGACCGAAACATTGCTCTGACAATGCGGGCAGACGATCGACTCGCTCAACAAGTCGTCACTGATTTCGATCTCTTTGCGACAGTGAAAGCAATTGAACTTCATCGCTGTTCCATAACGTCATCGAGAGGGGAAGGGGGTTGTACAAAGTGCGTTTCCCCTGTCTCGATGGAGACTGCCTGAGACGCGGCTTCGATAAGTCGTGATCAATGTTAGGTGTGGGCGGCTCGCGTGTCAAGTTTTGCAAACGCAAACTACTGCAGAACAACGCTTTACAGATTTTCGGCCTGGTCACCTGCAATCCGCTCAAGCAGGGTTTCGATGGGCTGTCGCGAGATGTTCTGACCACGCTCGAAGCCAGCCGGAGTCAGCGAGAAATCGCGATAGATGTGGTGCATCACCAGCCCACATGCACAGAGTTCGCAGAAACCTGCAAACAGCTGGCTCGTGGCCGCTGCGTCACCGCGAATCTTGATGGGCAGCATTTCATCTTCTTGGATTTCGACATGAACGGTCAAAAAACGATCGATCGCGTCAAACGCGTTATCGGTTGCCTTGACCTCGAACGCACCGCGCTCGCGGCTCAGGTAAAGCAAACAGCAGGCTTCCGCGGACAGTGTATCTGGCGGGGTAATCGAACGTCCCAAGGCTTCGCCGCACAGACGAGCCAACGCCATGATCGTGGGAGCACCTTTTCCAAGGTCGTCCCACATGTTTCCGGAAGCATGATCACCAAGATAGGGAGGGATAGTCATGCTGGGATTATCGTTTATCACAAGCTGCTGGCAAGGTATTCTGTGGTAAATCGTTGACCGGTATCTTGTTTATGGAATTCACGCTCATGATNACGTTTCGCTCGCTGGCCCTCTGTGGAATGCTATTCTCCATGCCTTGCTTCGCTGCCGATGTTTATGACGCCATGTCGATCAGCTATACGGGAGGAGAGTACGAGAACGCAACTTTTGAATATCGCTTGATGCGGCCCCAAAAAGTGGTTCCAGGCCAACAGTATCCTTTGGTCGTTTTCCTGCATGGTGCGGGTGAGCGCGGGGAAGACAACGCCAAGCAACTTAAGTACCTTCCTGAACTGATGGCACAAGCTGGTCGTCGGCAAGCGTACCCGTGCTTCCTGCTGGCGCCGCAATGCCGTTCGGGCAAGCAGTGGGTCGATGTTCCGTGGGTTGACAAGCAGTCGACACCGATGGCCAAACAGCCGACCGATCAATTGCAAGCGGCCATCGCGATGTTGGATCGCACACTGAAGGAAGAGCCGGTGGATGCTCGGCGGGTGTATCTGACAGGCTTGTCGATGGGAGGGTACGGAACATGGGAATTGGCGGCACGTCAGCCTCAACGCTTCGCTGCCGTTGTGCCCATTTGCGGCGGTGGAGACGAACGGCAAGCGTCTCGCTTAAGTGCTTTACCCATCTGGGCGTTTCACGGCGCTGCCGACAACGTGGTGTTTCCTATTCGCTCGCAAAAGATGGTTGACGCAATTCGAGCGGCGGGAGGGAAAATTCAATACACACAGTATCCCGGCGTAGGGCATAACAGTTGGAATCAGGCCTATCGTTCTGACGAATTACTGAAGTGGCTGTTTGCACAACGTCGCCAGCCATAGTGTTGCATGGGGACGTCGTGGGGGCCGTACAGGCCGTCGGTCAATGGCTTGCTTCGAGACGTTCGCGATCCGCTGCGACTTCGTCTGCCGTTGGTTTCCACTGCCTTCCAGCCAACTGAGGTTCGTAGTGTGCATCACCAGCTAGTTCTGCGATGGCCTTCACGGTGCGCACCATCAGTTGTCCGATCAGAGTCGTTTCTTCTTGATCGCGATAGGCGTCAACGTCGATTGGCTCCCCGAAACGAACCCGAACGCGGGCGCGCGTGAGTAAAGGTGACCAAGGCGTGCCTCGATAAGGTGAGCCGTCAATGTAGACGGGGACGATAGGGACTTGTGCCTTGAGGGCGATCAAGATTGCACCCGGGCGACATGGCATCATGAATTTGTCGGTCATATTGATGCGCCCCTCCGGAAACATGCCGATAACTCCCCCCGCTTTTGCGAGCCGAATTGCTTGCTTGGTCGAAGCGGTGTCGATGCCGCCACGATTCACAGGGATCACCTGACAGGTCGAAAGAAACCAGCGAAATGCAGGATGCTCGCAATATTCTTTTGCCACCATCCAATGCACCACACGATGAGCGGATATTTGCACAAAGAACGGATCGACACTGCTGCGATGGTTGCATACCAATACCGCCCCCGTTTCCAGTGACAGTGGCAAACGGGTGGGAACGGACCCTCGCCATTGAAACCGTACCAGATAGATTGCTACGAGAAAGAGCATCGATTGTATGCACGTGTAGGGACTGCGGATGAGCCAAGTGGTCAGCGCGACCAGCGGGGTGCAGGCGAGCAGGATGATGAACAGTATCGCGGTGATTTCTTGCATCAGATGACTGTATCGGTCTGTAACCATCCTGGGGGTATGGTAACGGCTTCAGGATGTACCATTCTGCCGTGAGTTGCCGGGGATGACGAGAGCTGACAGGAGCAAATTGTGGGTTGGAGGGCAGCTTGCCTGTTGACACGGGTGAGTACAATGGAGAAAAGCGAGTTTGTGAAGAGGACAAGCGACGGATCAGGAAACTTGGTTGCATGGAAATCTGTGGACGTATGACATTGTCGGCCAGTTTGCTGGTACTGCTGCTCGGCTTGGAGCTGTTGTTACCACAGGCCATGGCTCAAGATCCCGAGCGTGACGCGTATGCGCGACGGATGACCTCTCAAGTGCTCGAATCGCGCGATCGTAATCGGAATGGCAGGCTGGATCCGGACGAAATCAAAAGGACGTCTCAAGGGAAGGTCGATGGTGATCAGAACGGGGACGGGATCCTCACCAAAGCGGAGATTTATCGACGCTACTACAATCGGGCCGCTGTCCGCCCAAGTGGCTCGCAAGCGAGTGCAGTGAACCCGGTTGATACAGAGTGGCTGGTGCCGGGGTTTGGCGTTGAAGAAGAAATCATTCCGGTGCGTGGGTTTGGACCAGCTGCCGAATTGGAGGCGGGCGGTATCAATCGAAGTTCCTCGTCCGGGTCTTCGTCTCGCAGAACCTCGCCGGCTGACGCGGCCAAGCAAGAGGCCGAAGCAAAGCGATTGATTAGCTTTTATACGGCGCTGGATACCAATAAGAATCAGCGGATCGAGCCCAGCGAGATTGCCGCGAGTCGCTACCGGGATCTTGTTACGAAACGGATACGCGAGGCGGGAATGGATCCGTCGCGGCCGATCGATTACACGAAGTTCATCAAGAAGCGTTTGAGCAATGCCGGTGTGAGTTCCAGCAATGCCAAGAAAGTTCTCAGCCGGAGTTCGAGCAAAAGCAAAGAGCGGAGCACGCGATCGCGTAGTGCGGCATCCCGGACAAGTCGTGGGAAAGTGCGAGAACTGGATGTCCCGGACTGGATTCAGGAAAAAGATTCCAATGGTGATCGGCAAGTCTCGTTGGTGGAGTTTGCTGCCCGTTTGACTGACCGAGAAGTGGAGAAGTTTCGAGGGTGGGATTTGAATGACGATGGATTCGTGACGATCGCCGAGTATCTACGCAGCGAAGACGACTGACCATCACCCGAACTCTCCCACTCCTCCTCAGCGCTTCTTCCGTTTGCCCGAATTCTTCGTACTCCGTGGCCGATAGCTGTTGCCCGGAGCGTTCCGCGACTGTTTGCGATTGCGCCGCTGCTTGTTGGTTGGCTTGTCACCATCCACTTGGTGCACGTATTGACCGCTGAAGCGAGCGTTGGCGTCTTTGCGTCGTGCCCGCAGCGCTTCGGGCGGTGCGGCTGCAGGAATCAAGCTGTCGCAATCATTCCCAATCAGGTCTTGTCGTCCTGCTTGTTCCAGAGCTTTTCTGACTTCGAAGTAGTTTTCTGGTTTGAAAAACTGCATGAGCGCGCGCTGGAGCTTACGGTCACGCAGGTGGCGAGCGACATGTACGGGTTTTTTGGTGAAGGGGTCGATGCCTGTGTAATACATGGCTGTAGCGACATCGAAGGGTGCGGGAATGAAGTCCTGCACCTGGTCGGGGCGGTAGCCGTTTTGTTTCAGGAACACCGCCAAGTGAATCATGGAATCGAGGTCGCTGCCGGGATGGCTGGCGATGAAATAGGGCACGATGTATTGCTTTTTGCCTGCTTTTGCCGATTCCTTTTTGAACTCTTCGGTGAATTCCTCGAAGTCGTCATTGCTGGGTTTTCGCATCTTGTCCAGCACATCCGGATCGGTGTGTTCAGGTGCTACTTTCAGGTGACCGCCCACGTGATGTCGAACGAGGTCGCGCATGTATTCCGGTGAGCGGCGGGCGAGGTCCATGCGGATACCGCTGGCCACCATCACCTTCTTGACTCCCGGGGTTTCGCGAGCTTCTTTCATCAGTTGCACCAGTGGCGCATGATCCGTACCTAGCAACTTGCAGATGGTCGGATGCACACACGATTGTCGACGGCACACCGCTTCGACCTTGGGGTCCGTACATTTCATCTCGTACATATTGGCGGTTGGTCCACCGATGTCACTGACGGTACCCGAAAACTTAGGGTCATCGGTCATCTGTTGGATTTCGTTGACAACCGACTCTTTACTTCGAGATTGAATAATTCTGCCCTGGTGGGCAGTGATCGAACAAAACGTACAGCCTCCAAAGCAGCCCCGCATGATGGTGACGGAATCTTTGATGGTCGAGTAGGCAGGGATGGGGTCCTGGTAGCTGGGGTGAGGTCGGCGGGTGTACGGCAAACCGTAGATCCGATCCATGACCTCTTGGGATACAGGCAGCGGAGGCGGATTGCAAACAACCGCTTGGCGATCGTGGTACTGCACCAAGCGTCGCGCGTTGTACGGATTGGTCTCGTTGTGAATCAGCTTGGTGGCCTCGGCGAACAGCAGGCGATCTTCGCGCACTTCGGCGAACGATGGCAGCACGAGTGCGTCCGAGGGAGGCGTCTCACTGGCCCCCATGGCGTAGGCGATGCCGCGCAGGTCTCGGAGATCTTTGACCGTCTCGCCGCCGTCTAATCGACGGGCAATTTCGATAATGGAGTCCTCGCCCATGCCGTAGGCGACCAGATCCGCTTTGCAATCGAGCAAGATGGAGCGGCGTACTTTGTCACTCCAGTAGTCATAGTGTGCCAAGCGTCGCAGAGACGCTTCGACACCACCCGCGATGACCGGCACACCCTTGTAGGCTTCGCGTGCGCGCTGGCAATAGGAGAGCGTTGCTCGGTCAGGGCGAAGACCAATGCGTCCGCCGGGTGAGTACGCATCGCTGTTGCGGACTTTTTTGTTGGCGGTGTAATGATTGATCATGGAGTCCATGTTGCCTGCGCTGATCGCGAAAAAAAGTCGCGGGCGCCCGAATCGCCGCCAATCATCACAGCTTTTCCAATTTGGCTGACTGAGGATGGCGACTCGGTATCCGGCAGCTTCCAGCACACGCCCCAGGATCGCCATGGCCATGCTGGGGTGGTCGACGTAGGCGTCTCCCGTAACAAAGACCACATCCACTTCGTCCCACTGCCGCTCTCGCATTTCAGCACGGGTCATCGGAAGCGGTTTACTGGAAATCGCGTCGCGGTCCAGAACAGGGAGCGCAAGGAGCTCGCGAGCCGTTTCGCCAGGTGCGGGGCGGTTTTCAAGAATGGGTAATTGCATCCCACCAGCCTAGCAAACGGGGTCGCCTATTCGCCAGGGTAAAAGCGCAGCTTCGGACCACGTTTTCCCAGCTGGACGCTGTCGCCGAACATGAGGTCGAATTGATCCAACCGTTTGCCCTCGATATAGGTGCCGTTACGACCCTGATTGGTGTACTTCCAGACGCCATCCTGATGCCGAATGCTGGCGTGTTCCCGTGAGACGCGTTGATCGCGAATTTGGACCGACTGGTCGGTGGCCCGGCCAATCGATACCTCCGCGCCAGGCGCAAAAGTCCACTCCGAAATCTGCTCGTCGTTCGTCACATCCAGAAGTCGGATTCCCAGATGGGATTTCGCGACCACCATCATGCCGTGTCCGCTGAGTTCCGAAAAATCAAAGGTCTCTTTGTCGCTCTTCTCTTCTTCGATTTCCGACGCTGTCAGTCGTGATCGTAAACGCTGCAGGTAGCCCGTCAACGCTTCGGCGAACGCACCCATGGATTCGTAACGCTGTTCCGGGTCCCGACAGATTGCCTGCAAGCAGATGGCATCAACCTCAGAGCTCAATTCCGGACGCACGGAGGATGGTGGTTGTGGAGACGAGACAACCATTTGCGAGATCATCTCGAACATGTCTCCNGTAAAGGGTCGTTTACCGCTGAGCAATTCATACAAGATGACACCCAGACTGTAGATATCACACATGGGGCCGGATGCAGATTTGTTCCGCAGGTACTCCGGTGCCATGTAGGCAGGGGTACCGACTACCGCGCCAACCGCTTCGGTTTCCGTGGTTTCGTTGCCGCGCAAGGCGAGACCAAAATCCATGATGACCGGCTCGTTGCGCTGATTGATCATGATATTGGAAGGCTTCAGGTCGCGGTGCACGATGTTCTGCTGATGGGCCTCACGAACGGCCAAGGCAATTTTTTCTACCCAGGTGAAACATTGTTCGATTTCCAATGGGGACTCACGGTCCTTGAGGATGTCATACAAGGATTGGCCGTCGATCAACGCCATCACAATAAATGGGATCCCTTGGTCTTCGCTGACTTCATGAATCGCGCAGATGTTAGGGTGTTGTACGGCCGCCACCGCGCGGGCTTCTGCCCGAAAACGACTCAGGACATTGGCCCGATCGCCGTCTGACAAACACGGCACCTTGATGGCAACATCTCGTTCCAGCTGAGGGTCACGCGCTCGAAAAACAACCCCCATGGATCCCTTGCCAAGTTGATGCTGCAGCTCGTAGCGATCCAATGTTTTCGGTATGGATAATCTGGTACCGGCCGCCCCCATCAGCACTTGGGTGTCGAGCATGCGATTCGTTTCGTGGGCACCGCGTTTCATCCCACCGGCAGTTGACTGGATGAGTTGCTGTAGAGTCTTTTTCAGAGCTGCTGGTAGAGGTGAGAAGCGGCGTTCGTAGTCTGCCAGCTCAATCGGCTCGCCTGCTTGTTTCCGCAGCTTGATTTCGAGCAGCAGCAGTTGTTCGAGTACTTCGTGAGGGTCAGCGTCAGGCGGCAATCGATCGATGAACGCTTCCACGCGAGGCTGGGAGCCAGCCAGCCATTCCGCCTCGAACTGCTCGATCAGTTTGTGGATTGAATCGAAGGGCATTTTCGTAACCAACTTTCCCCACAGCAGCTTACGTATTACAGAAGCTTACGCATTCTCTCCTCAACAACCCGGCTCGCGGCATGGCTGTGATCCCCCCCAGCACCGCTCACATTGTAACTTTTTGGGGGGGCGTGCTCTACATTCTCCGGGAGAATTAAGCCAAAACGCGTTGGTACCGGAAGATTCTGAACGGCGACTCTAAAAACGAAACGTGCTGGGATACACTAGAGAAAAGTGAATCGCCAACATGTGGGAAGGTTACCATCGTGAAGCAGAGTGTTGCATTTCCTCGCCTGTGCTGTTGTCTTCTTGGCTTGATTGCCTGGTCGTGGGTCGGTTTGCCCGTTCTGGGTCAGCAAACGCTGCGATTCAATCGTGACATTCGTCCGATTCTTACCGGCGCCTGCTTTGCCTGTCATGGTCCGGATGCAGCGAGCCGTAAAGGTGACCTGAGATTGGATCTGCCGTTGGCGGCGGACTCAGCGGACGGTGTGATCGTGGCCGGTAAACCAGAGGCCAGTGAGTTGATGCGGCGGATCACAAGTGGCGATCCCGACAGCAAGATGCCACCGCCAGATTCGGGACATCACTTGAGCAAACAGCAGATTGCGATGTTGCGTCAGTGGATTCAGCAGGGTGCGACCTACGAAACGCATTGGGCTTTCGAGCCACCCGTTGCTGGGCCGCTGCCCGAAGTCGAGGGGTCTTCCTGGTGTCGTCAGGAAATGGACTATTTTGTATTGCAGAAAATGCGCGCAGAACAACTCTCACCTGCGAAACGCGCTCAGCCCGCGATACTCATCCGTCGCTTGTATCTCGATCTGATTGGACTTCCACCCACCCCCGCGCAAGCGGATGCGTTCCTGCAAAACCCCAGTGCGGCGGCCTACACCACCATCGTGGATCAGCTGCTCGATTCACCTCGTTATGGAGAGCACTGGGCGCGGATGTGGCTGGACTTGGCACGCTATGCAGACACCAAGGGATACGAGAAGGACCAGGCACGGGAGATTTGGCGCTACCGGGATTGGGTCATCTCGGCACTCAACGATGATTTGTCATACGACCAGTTCACCACCCAACAGCTGGCAGGGGATCTGCTCGCTGAGCCAACCATCGACCAGTTGCTGGCGACGGCGTTTCACCGCAATACCATGACCAACGATGAAGGCGGAACGGACAACGAAGAATTTCGCTTGGCGGCCGTCAAGGATCGTGTGGATACCACAGTCCAAGTTTGGATGGGATTGACCATGGGTTGTGCCAAGTGCCATTCGCACAAGTACGATCCGATTAACCAGCGAGAGTATTATCAATTCCTGGCATATTTCAATCAAACCGAGGATGCTGACCGACCAGATGACGCGCCCCGCGTACCCACGCCCACACCCGAGCAAACGCGAGCGAGTGGTGCCCTGAGTGAACAAATCGATCAATCGCGCCTACGACTGAAAACGGTGACTCCTGAGATGGTTGCCGCACAACGCAAGTGGGAGTCGAAGCTGTTGAAGGATCCGACTTGGCAGGTCGCAAAGCCAGCCAAGGCGACTTCGTTACACGGATCCACCTTAACCTTGGCCGCAGATGGTGCGGTGTTAGCAAGTGGTGAGATGCCGCCGCGCGATGTCTATACGGTTCAAATCCAGCCGCAGCAGACAGCAGCGATTACTGCGTTGCGTCTGGAAATGCTCACCCATGATTCGCTGCCGCAAAAGGGCCCCGGACGGAATCCGAATGACCCGAATTTTGTGTTGAGTGAACTGAAAGTCTCGGTCACCAATGCGGCTGGTGATGCGCAGCGGCTGGTGAAATTGAAGCAAGCCAAGGCGGATTTTTCGCAGCAGAACTGGCCGGTGGCAAAGGCGATTGATGGGAATCCAGAGACCGGGTGGGCGATCTCGCCACAAAAGAGTCGGCCTCACGTGGCCATTTTCGCTCTGGCCGAGCCACTGACTCTCCAAGCCGGCGAACGACTGGAGTGCGAACTATCCCAACAATACGCTCCGACCAGCTTGTTAATTGGCCGAGTTCGTTTGGCGACCAGTGCCGAGCCGTTCGCTTCGCTCCAGCCAGTGGTGGCAGATCATCGTGAGCTGGCGGCCATCCCGTTAGAGCAACGCACGGCGGCTCAAAAGCAACAATTGGAAGAGGCGTTTCGGCAGGTGTATCCGGCCACCGCCGCAGAGGTCAAGCGGCTGAAGCAACTGGAGGCGGAATTCGCCTCGCTCCAGAAGCAAATCGTCAAAACTCCCATCATGCGTGATTTGCCAGCAGATAAGCACCGCAAGTCACACATTCACGAGCGTGGGAATTTCTTGAATCCAGGGGAGGAAGTGAGCCCCGGTTTTCCGGCTGCGTTCGCGATCAAGATTTCCGATCCGCGAAACAATCGGTTGGATGTGGCGCAGTGGCTGACCTCACCGGATAATCCGCTCACTGCGCGGGTCATGGTAAATCGTGTTTGGGCTCGCCTGTTTGGACGAGGGATTGTCGAGACGGAAGAGGATTTTGGGTTGCAGGGGAGTCCACCGACACACCCGGAACTACTGGATCATCTGGCGATCAAGTTTCGTGAAGAACAGCATTGGTCGATCAAGCAGTTGATTCGCGCGATCGTTTTGTCTGCCACGTACCAACAGGACTCGACGGTCTCTGACGCATCGCGTGAACGCGACGCCACGAATCGGTGGTTGAGTCGAGGTGCGAGATTTCGGTTGCCGGCGGAAGTGGTTCGTGATCAATCGCTGGCAGCGGCCGGTTTGTTGAGTGGCAAGATCGGCGGCCCCTCGGTGATGCCGCCTCAACCGGACGGTATCTGGAGAGCAACTTACAGCAAGCTGCGGTGGGTGACTTCCACCGGCGAGGATCGATACCGCAGGGGACTGTACACGTATGTCAGGCGGACGAGCCCTTACCCGTCGATGTTGACGTTTGACGCAGGCACGCGTGAAGTCTGTCAGCTGCGGCGCGTGCGTACCAATACTCCCTTACAGGCATTGGTGGTCTTGAATGATCCGGTTTACGTGGAAGCGGCAGGAGCCTTGGCGAACGCATTTCGCGACATGGCGCCCGGTGATGCCATGGCGGCCATGTTCCGCCGCGTGTTAATCCGAAAGCCCAGCGCAAGAGAGACACAACGCTTGTTGGCATTGTACGAAGAGATACTGCGTGACTATCGCGCTGCTCCGGAAGATGCTCGGCAGCTTTTGGAATCCGCACAGCTGAAGCCTCAAGAGGATGCTGCGGCCTTGGCCGCCCGTATCGTTGTAGGCAACGTGATCCTGAACCTTGATGAAACATTTACCCGCCCCTAGAGCGCCCAAATATGCAACCACTTGCTCAACAAACACGTCGATATTTTCTTGGCAAAACGGGACTTGGTGTCGGTGCGGCAGCGTGCCACACATTGATGGCTTCGGAAGACGCCAGTGCCGATCAGCGTGCGCCGTCACGGCACGCGCTGGCTGCAAAACCACCGATGATACCGGCGAAAGCCAAATCGGTGATTTACCTGCATATGGCCGGCTCACCATCGCAGTTAGAGCTGTTCGAGAATAAACCAGCGCTAAAGAAATATCATGACAAACCCTGTCCACAAGAGTACCTGGAAGGTAAGCGGTTTGCTTTCATCAAAGGGGTTCCCAAGATGTTGGCCGGACAGTTTGCTTTTCGGCAACATGGGGAAGCGGGCCAATGGATCAGCGAATTGCTTCCCAAGTTCTCTGAGGTGGCCGATCAGGCTTGTATTATTCGGACCGTGAATACGGATCAATTCAACCATTCACCTGCTCAGTTGTTGCTGCATACCGGCCAGCCAAGATTAGGGAATCCGTCCATGGGGTCATGGGTGACCTGGGGGTTGGGTAGCGAGAGTCAGAACTTGCCAGGGTTTGTTGTGTTGGCTTCTGGAGGAAAGACCCCTAGTGCTGGCAAGTCGCTTTGGGGTTCAGGCTTTTTGCCAACCGTTTATCAGGGGGTTCAATGTCGTACGGATGGTGATCCCGTGCTTTACCTGTCTGATCCCCGCGGGATGACGCGGAAGCAACGGCGGAAGACGTTGGACGCGTTGCGTGATTTGAACAAGATGCAATTTGAGCAAGTTGGGGATCAAGAGACACAGACGCGGATTGCCCAATATGAACTGGCGTTCCGGATGCAAACGGCGGTACCCGAAGTGATGGATATTTCTCGGGAGCCACAGCATATTTTGGATTTGTACGGAGCCCAGCCCGGTTATGTCTCGCCGGCAGAGTCTGCCGACGATCCACGCGTCCTTTACAAAGGCGATGACCCGACCTTTGCCAATAATTGCCTGCTGGCGCGGCGATTGGTCGAGCAGGGCGTGCGATTTGTGCAACTCTACGATTGGGGATGGGACCATCACGGAACATCTCCGGGTGAGTCCATCGACGAAACATTACCGATTAAGACTCGCCAGATCGATCGAGCGATTGCTGGCTTGATCCGCGATCTGGAACAACGCGGCTTGTTGGATTCCACCTTGATCGTGTGGGGTGGGGAATTCGGTCGTACGCCGATGATGCAGAACAATAAGAACACCGAGATCACGAAAGGATTTGTCGGTCGCGACCATCACCCGTACGCCTATACGATGTGGATGGCGGGCGGTGGAGTGAAAGCGGGTGTCGCTTATGGTCAAACCGATGATATCGGCTACTACATTGCGGAGAACCCGGTTGGCATTCGTGATCTGCAGGCAACCATCCTGCACCTGCTCGGCCTGGATCCCCATCGCTTCAGCTATGCCTATCAAGGTCTGCAGCAACGACTCATCGGGCCGACGTCGGAAGGTCAAGTGATCACGGACATCGTGGCGTGACGTGAGACTACTGCTGAGGGATTCCGGTTTCAGACAGTAGTTTGAGCAGCAGAATGCGTAATTCACGCACTTTCAGGGGTAATGCCAGCGCGCGGCGATGATTGGCCAGTTTGGCTTGCCTGAGCAACTCTTTGCGACGCTTGTCAATCAACAGAATCGCGGGGATATCTTTGGTGACTTCGTTCTCGCCGAATGCGTTAAATGTTTCGACTGCGAATTCTCCCAGCCCGGCTGAAGAGAAGATCACACAATCCGCAACGTCGGGGTCGTCATCAAAACGACTCATGCCACGATCGGGATGGCTAATGACGAGCACCCGGTAACCGCGCTTTTTCAATCGTTCGCGCAAGAGATCCTGCAGTTCCATTTTGGACTCGATCAACATGATCGTGCGATTCCGCCCTTCGGATTCAGGCTGTTGCGTTGTCTGTTTCTGGGTGGATTCCGTGGGGGTGACCGTCGTCTCGTCCATCCCCATGTCGCCACTCTCGTAACGTTTGATGGAGGTGCGCAAGTCGCTGAGGAGCAACGAGGGATTTTGATAGCGCTTTTCGACATTCAGTTCCATGGCCTTGTTGACCAGATGGACGATATACATCGGCAGTTCACGATCTGCCTGATTGATGGGAACAATTTCGCGATAGCGCTGGACGCTTAATCGTTTTGTCCGGTCTCGCGTTTCGAACAGAGGAGACGTGCCGATTAACAAGTGATAGAGCATCACACCGGCAAAATAAATGTCACTCCGCTGATCGTTGCGGCGCACGCCGGTGATCCGTTCGAGACCGGCATAGTCGATACTGCGGGGATTGAACGTCGAATCTCCCTCATTGTTTGATTCCATCGCGGCCAGTCCAAAGTCGACCAACTTGGCTCGACCTAGACTGGTGACCAGGACATTCGATAGCTTCAAGTCACGATGCGTAATCCCGCCGTGGGTGGATCCGTATTCCAGCGCGGCTGCGACATCTGCGATTAGCCGCAAGGAATCCAAGACCCCTAGTTTTTTGCGGGCGTGGACGAAATCGCGCAGATTACTCCCTTCGACAAACTCCATCACCATGTAAGGTCGCATGCCTTCGGAGTTGACCTCATAAATTGGCACGATGTTGATGTGCCGCAGAGGGATGACGACTCTGGCTTCCCGCAGGAAGTTCTCGCGAGTTTCATCGTCGTCGGTATAACGCTGTCGCAAGACCTTGATCGCGACGACCTGATCGTCCAGCGTATGGGCCGCGCGGTACACGCGAGCAAAGGTTCCCGAGCCGACCATATACAGCAGCTTGTACTTGCCGTAGTAGTAGCCGTCCCGTTTGCCTTCCTTGATGCGTTCAATCTGGAAGTTGGTGAGTAATTCCTTGCGGACGGTCAGTCGTTCGAAATCTTCGAGGGGGACATCGCGCGTTCCCAGCGCACCCCACACCTCTTCCAATTGTTGATTGGTAAGCAGGTTGAAGTCGAAGGCTCGTTGGGCGAGCTTTTCTGCCGTGAAATCGGCCATAAACGTACGTTTCCTCTTCTCTGGAAACTTTCATCCTATTCCCACGATGCGGCTTTCGCAATCCAGATCTTCTTCAATCAGGGTGCCAGCAACACGCCCAGTGACCGTTTGAGCTATCGCAGTCGGTTGGTGAGGCTCAAGAGGTGGTGGGGGAGGGATGATTTGGATAAGGGCGGGCCAGCGGAGCGTCCGGGATGGCCCTGGATTGGCTACGGGAATTCCCAGATTTCCCGGCTTTCAGACGCCTTCCCGGGACGGGCGTTGGTACGTTCTGAGTCTGGATGGCCCGTGTGCGGTAATTTAAGTTACCTTGGAAGCAACAGATCCCAGGAGGATTGGATGCTGGTTCGTCAGCATCCTATACTGAACCGAGCATGTGGGTGTGCATCAGCTTGCGGGGCACTTTTCACTGGCCTCGTGTAGCCCCCTCCCATCCGGGTGCCTGACTCCAACGCACTTTTCATCCAGAGGCGAATCGAAGTGGAACGGGTTTTCATTCTGATCGGGATGGTGGTCGGTAGTTGTTTAGGTTTGGTGATTGCACAGATCATTCCCAAAGCGACCTCTGAAGCCGAAGCGATGAGTACCGTCATTGGTGCGATGGTCGGTGCAGCCGGTGGCTACCTGTTGCAGTTCATGGCCAAGCGGGGCGAGCGGTTGGAAACGATCGCGCGCCAGACACGCGTTTTCCGACCACAGATAGCAGGAGCCACGTGCGTCGAATGCGATGTTCGCATCTTGTTGATGACTGACGGTGATGCGTGTCACGAGTGTGATCGCATCGTTTGCAAGCAATGTATGGACCGACACCCCTGTGCCCCCGAAGCGGCCTCGGCCAGCACGGGCGTCGTTAGTGATTCTTGATGGCCAGGAACCTCCGCCGTGACGCGGAAAGCCGCTATGGCAGGAAGACGGTTTCAGGTGAATTCACAAGTGCCCAAACCACGTCTTCATAACGGGTCCGCCAGTCAGTCTGCAATCGTTTGGTGGGAGGATCTCCCAGCCGTGCGGCACGTTCCAGGGCCATTTTGATCTCGGTGGCCTTCGCGTTGAGATGGTTTGACCAAGAGACCTGATTGGATTTTCTTCGGACGGTGACAGGTGAGGCGTCCGTTCGTCGATTCTCAAATCCGACCTGCAAGAGTTGAACGAATGGTTCACGTTCTTCTGTGGTGGGTGGCCGTGAGACGATTTGCAGAAACAATTGGTCGACAAGGTCCGCCAGCGAAATATCCTGCAGCGCGAGCGTTGTGAACGCGCTGTTATCGGAGATTTGGACGATGCGGTTCGGCATCGTGCCGTTAGCGATGGTCAAGGGTTGCAGCGCGGTGGTGGTTTGCTCGCGAACCGTCAGTGGATTCGGTCGCGAATCACGCCAGCCAAAGGTGGATAACACGTCGACGATACTCTGAGCGACGGGTAGTGCCAGCGCGGGTCGGTCGCGTTCATTGGATAGGGAAGTCAGTTGCCAGGCGCGTGTTGGAAAGCCGAGGTTGAGAAATGTTTCGACTCCACGGCGTCCTTCAGGGTCCAGGGTTAACGCCTCTGCCCCCATGGTTTTTCCTGCGGTCGCATACAGCGAGTCGACGATCTGTTCTGCCGTGAGCCGTCGTCGGACGGGTTTCCCAAACCATTTTTCCAGCGCTTCAGCTGCCTGGCTATCTGCGGTGGTTCTGCGCTGATAGGCGTGGGAGTTGAGGATTAAGCGGGCAATATGTTTGAGGTCGTAGCCATGAGTGACGAACTCGCGGCCGAGATAATCGAGCAAGATCGGGTGAGATGGTTCCGCTAGATGCCAGTCATCAACGGGTTCCACGATACCTCGACCAAGGTAGCGAGCCCACAGGCGATTGACGATCACTTGAGCGAAACGGTCGTTGTGATGTGACGTTAAGGTGGCGGCCAGATGCTCGCGAGAATCGTCCTGTTTGCGCACCAACTCAGCAGCCGCATCCGGACTGGCGAACGATGCAAAAGGCCAGTTACCGGATACCTGACTGCCAGGCTGTAGCGTCACTTGAATCAGCGGTTTGCGCGCCCCTTCTGCTTGGGGCACGGAACTGCTCGCAGGTAACTTGATTGCCTTCCGGTGCAGCATGGCGGCGATGCCAAGTAATTCGGATTGTTTGAAAGGATGATAGGGCGCGTCGTGGCACCGTGCGCATTGCATGTTGATGCCCAGGAACGCCTGCGACAGGATGTGAGCTTTTGCTGCCATTGGGATGTCGTTTTGAGTCGCAACACCAAATCCGGCCGGTGCACCCGAATACATATCGCCCTGCATCATGATCAGTTCGGTCACCCACTGGTCGATCGGTTTGTTGTCGTGCAGCGATTCGTAGATCCACCAGCGAAATGGGCCGCTATTGTTGAGTTTAGGTTTCAGGATCCCCGGATTCTCGGCCAGCACATCTTGCCAATACCCGACCCAGTTATCGGCCCAGCCAGGGGATTGAAGCAGGCGGTCAATCACGCGTCCGCGCCGGTTCGCGGATCGGTCCGAAAGGAAATCCAAGATCTCATCCCGAGTCGGTGGAACACCGGTGACATCGAGCGTCACGCGGCGGAGAAATTCATAATCGTTGGTGAGCGGAGCGGGTTTCAGCTCAGCAGCTCGCAGACGCACGTTGAGCAGAGCGTCGATTTCGTTGTGACCTGGTAAATCGGAGAAGTCTGCCGGGATAGCGACCGGAGCTCGGGACGCGATAGCCGCCTTGGCCTGGGCGTGACGTTGTTTCCAATAAGCCGTATCCGTAGTTGACTGGCGGGCATCTTGTTCCACTTGAGCGACCCGCGCGTTCGCCGCTTGGGTAAACACCCTCCAGGACGCGTCGTCCAGTGGCGAGCGTGAGTCGTGCTGAGGCGCAAGAACTCGAAAAGGTTGATCATCCTGCGCCAGGGCCACGACCAGCTCACCGACTTCGGCGCGTAGGCCTTTGCCGCCAATGACCGATTGGAGCTCGACATAATGCCAGCCAGCATCCAGCTGGATTTCTCCAATCGATTCTTGGCATCCTGCTGCCAAAGCCACGACCTTTTCATCCAGCGGGTTGCGGGCCGTGGGGACGGTTTCGTGTCCGCTGGCATTGCGACTCATAAAATTGTTCTCGACGACCAAATGGTTATCGAACAACAATTTGGCCGCGTTGCGTGATCGCAACAAAATACGATATTTGCCTGCCGGCAGTTGGATTTTTGAGGTGGCCTGGAGCAAATAAGGGTTACTTCGCTTGCTACTGATGCCGTTAAGATACTTCTTTGGGATACGCACAAAGCCGAAGGCCTCGTCGTGGTAGGTGGTACTGACCGTGTGGGGCAAGCGTCCAGGCCAGGCACGACTGGGGACGTTTTCGTAAAGTTGCACGGTGACGTGCTGGTCGGATGTTTTCGCTAAGAGTTCTTCCAGAGAAGGTGGTGGCGGCATGTGGAACTGATAACGGAGTTGCAACCGTTCTGGTGGCAAGGCAGAACGGTAAATCGCGACTTCATCCAGGTGTCCCCGAAATGAAGAAGACGCATTGCCACCAAGCGAGGATCCGATCCACAGCTCGTCATCATCAACAACGGGAGGCTGGGATGTCTTGCCGCCTATGTCCCACGTGCCAGACACGGGTTGTCCGTCGATATACCCGCGGAGTGAATCGGGTTGGCCGAACACGTAGGTAACGGCAACGTGGTGCCACTCGCCGTCGAGTGGAAAATGTTTTTCGGATGTCCAGCGATGGTAGTCGTCTCGAGTTTTGTTGACCGCGTTACGAAATAGAAACGACAAACAGCAAGCGGATCCGGCGCCCTTCAGGCGGAGCGCGTAGTTTTGATTTTCTGCTGCAAACCCTTCACGTTGAGTGCGGCCTTTGCCCAGGATGTACGCATATTGGCCATCGGGTAGCGATGTCGGCTTGACCCACGCTTCCAAACAGATGGCGTCACCATCGGTGAAGTCGAGAAGACTGTTTGTGCCCGGATCCGAGACGCGTAGATAACCGCGCGGGTCGGAGAATTGGATGGCTCCGTTGTGATCGGGAAAATCGGGGTACTCGGGTGGGCGTGGACCGGGCGTGTTGCGTTTGAGTTTGCCGACCACACGGCTTGACAGCGGGGTGAAACCGGCGGGCTGAGCGTCCACGGGCCATGACTGAATTGCGTCGTTGGTGGGCTCGTCAAACGTCCAATACGCAATGGGTTTGTCTTCCAGTACGAGCTGGCGATAGGTCGTCCCGGGACGCGCAGCGGTCACGAGACTCGGGGCCAGGAGAAGGAGTACCAACAGTGGAGTGGATCGTGTCATGGCGGGCCACGGGCTGAAAGGCAGGAACGACAAGCGGATCTTTAAAGATACACCGCCAAGAACGGGAGCGTCAAATGAGATACCGCTGCACACAGTTGGACTAGACGTGGCTTCCGGCCAGCCAGCCCGTACTGAACGCTGCCTGGAAGTTGTAGCCACCGATCGGGCCATCGATGTCGAGAACTTCGCCCACAAAATATAAACCCGGCACCCGTTTGCTTTGCATCGTCTTGGAGTCCACTTCACCTAATGCGACTCCGCCGGATGTCACCTCGGCCTTTGCAAATCCTTGGGTCCCTGTGACGTGAATCGGGCAGCGTTTTTCATGTTGTACCAAGCGGGAAATGTTTGCCTTGGAAAGTTCGGCCAGCTTGTGCGTGGGGTCGATTTGACACAACGCCATTAAGGACTCAGCCAACCGCCGCTGATGCCTTTCCGCAAGGATCGTTTTTACCGCGGCACGTCCCTGGTTAGCGATCCGCGCACGCCATTGGGCAACGCATTCGTCGTAGCTCACGTCTGCCAGAAAATCTGCCAGGAGCGCGACGTTACGCGGTTCGCTCGCACGCGTGATGGCGCGACTGGCATCCAGGGCTGATGGCCCGGACACACCAAAGTGAGTGAACAGCAGTGACCCACGGCGTGTGTCGAGGACAGCGGACTTGGGGATGCTATGAAGATCGCGCAAACTGTCGCTCGTCACGACGGTGACCTGGACATCGGAGAGTGTCATGCCTTGCAGTGCATGCAGCCACGCGTCGGAAGACTTGATTGGTGTCAGGGCGGGTACAGGTTGTACAATCTTGTGGCCGAATGCACGTGCCCACTGGTAGCCGTCTCCTGTCGTTCCGCAACCCGGGTACGATTGTCCGCCACAAGCGATGATCACTCGATGTGCTTGAAGTTCCTGCAGATCGGTGACGATGCGAAACGTCTCGTTCTCGTGCAGGATCTCCTGAACTGATGTTGCGGGTTGCGTTTTCGCCCCACTGCGATGCAGTCTGGCTGCCAAAGCATCGCGAACGTCGATCGCCCGATCGGAGACCGGAAAAATCTTGCCGGTTGCTTCGGCTTTGGTCTCCACACCCTCACGCTCCACCAGCTCGACGACCTTGGTGGGTGGCAATGCGTGAATCGCAGTTCGCAGAAACTTCGCTTGAGATTTTGGAAACGCAGCCAAGATTCCACGGGCGTCGGTGTGATGCGTGAGATTGCAGCGGGTCCCCCCAGAGATCAAGATTTTGACACCGAGTTTACGGTTCTTTTCCAGCAGCAGCACGGACCGCCCTCTCTGGGCTGCGGCGGTGGCAGCGAAAAGGCCCGCTGCGCCAGCCCCGATGACGACCACATCCCAGGGTTTCTGTTGGGATTCTGGATCAAGATGATGAACGCTGGAAGACATCAGGAGCCATCTGCAGCGGTGCTGCTGTACATGTGGTTGACGGGAGGGGCGAATAATCCAACCTGATTGAAAGGTTCGATCGTTTGGACCGCATAGGCAGTTAGGTCGCGCACAACCGCCGGCGTGGGCTTATCGTACACAGCACCGTGAATCCGGTCTGCTACCGAGTCGATCGCTTGCCGCAACGATTTGTTGTCCGCCCCCAGGAAGGAGGTTTTGGGGGATGCCGGATCGCCTGTTTGTTCACTGTAGGTGGCGGCGGCGAAGTAAAGCATGGTGGCGACCACGAACAGTTCGAAGTCCACGCGAGCAGCGTAGCAGGTCGATACCAGGCGATCGACCCAACGGATTTCATCCAGCAGGCAATCGTTGTAGCGTTGCAGCGCGGCAGGGGCGACGGTGGACGTGGGGCCGGCCGAAAACATATCAGCAATCGATTCGATGGCGGTCACCGTGTGGGCGATGCCGGTGCTGTGCAGTGGGTCGACGAAGCCCGCAGTCGCTGGCAAGCAGAGCCAATGATCCCCTGCACATCGGTCGGCAATGGATTGCAGTCGTCCGCTGGAGACCAAACCATCGCGGGGTGCGACGAGCCGACTCGAGGCGAATTGTTGCTGCAAGGTCGGGTAGCGCGCGACCACGGAATTCCAGTGCTGGAGGGGTTTTTCAGACGGGCCGTCGTCGCCAGCAAACACGATCCCACAACTCGTGACACCGTGATCGAATCCGAGCTGCCACATCCACCCCTCGTCGATCAAATGGTGCACGGCTGCCTGGTCACAAGGAAAGGGATGGTCGTCACATAGGGCGGGATCCAGTAATTGATGCCAAGGAGTGACGTCTGCAAAATGTCCGTAGATCGCTCGCGTGCGTGTCCGCAGCGTATTCGACCGCCGCGGGATGTTGAGGTGGTCCAGGAGAAGTCCGCGACGTCCCGTGGCGTCGATGACAAAATGACTTTGAAACTGAATGGGCGCATCTTGAACGGTGCACGAAAGTAACCAGCGGTGACGTGCGTCCAGATCGATCGTTTCCAGATGACAGTTTTCAAACAAATCGACCTGATGCGCTTCCAGATGGGAAGCGAACCATGCGTCGACAGATCCGCGATGCCAGTGGGTATCCGCCGTTTTTGTGGTGGAACTGGCGGCTACGAGAAGTTCGTGCTGGTGCTTTTGGCCGGCATCGAAAGGTGCGTCCGGCTGGTGCTGAAAATAACTGAATCCTCGCTTGGCACCGACCACAATGTCTGAGATGCATCTGGCCGTGCCATAACGTGAGAGCGGGGATAACCAGGGGAAGTGAAAACGTTCCGCCAAGCGATGAAGGGTCTGGTCGGCTAGAGGTGTCGACGACTCACCAATGGCAAATCGAGGGTGGCTACGGCGGTCCAGTATGGCGACACGATAGCCCAGACGACTCAATATCAGACCGGTTAAACTGCCACCAAACCCGGATCCGATGACGATGACATCGTATGCGCGATTCATCGCCTCAGTTTCTCCAGGGAAGCGGTTGGTTGTCGCAATCACAGATCACTGGCTGCGCAGTCTGCTGTGTCAAATTCATCTGGTGCAACCGCGCGATCCGTTGGGTGGCGCAACTGCGGCATGTTGCAAATTGACCAGCGTCCCATAAGTCGACAAAGACACGACCTTGATACCGAGGTAGCAAAGAATCTGCGACCCACTCCAGAGATCGCAGGGATGGCGGACGAAAGTCGCCGCGTTGTTCCAGATAGTCAATCGCACCATTTCCGCGGCGGGTTGGAATCACCACACAGCAGTCGACTCCACAGTCCAAAGCAAATTCCACTGACCGGATGGCTAACTCAACTGCTTGTTGCTCAGACGTAAACGGGGGTTTGAGGAGGATGAATGCGCGAACCAGGATATCGCGATCGCATAGGGATTCTGTTGCGGTAGCAAAATCGGACAGCGTCATTTGCTTGTTGAGTTTGGCGAGTAAATCCGGGTCGGCGGTTTCTAGCCCGATGGCAACCTCAAGTGTTCCGGACAGCAAATCCTGGAATTGAAATACTCGCTGACCGCACAATTTGGGGTGGGTTTCTACGATGACATGTGAAAAGGTCGAGCAGGCTGCGGCGATGTCCGGAAAGTCGGACGGTGGAATCGCCTGGGGATCGAAGAAGTTGCCGCTGTTGTACAACTTGATATGAGAGGCAGTCGGCAGACGCTCGATGGCATACTCGATTTGCCGGGGAATGGCGCCCACAGGAACGCTTGCGTCAAGCGTGTTTTTCCACAGGTCGCACATCAGGCACTGGAAAGGGCATTCGCGATTGGTCAGGAAAACAGTGGCCACGTCGACAATGTTTCCCGCGTGTGAACGTTCTGGTTCACAGGAGAAGGCATAGGGTATCTGCGGCGAGACGTCGTTCTTGGGGCCTCGCAGTTGCAGAATATCGGCAGATAGCGGCTGACTGCCCGTCATGGAGTGCAGTGGTCCTGGAAAGGAATTCAGTGGTGGCGAAGTTGCGGAATCACCGGAGGATCTGCAGTGCCCTTAGCGGATACGGTTGTGCGCGCATGGGTGAGTTCGTTTCTAACTTGCAGTGAATAGCTTTGCAAAGGTTTGGCGATAGGCCTCGTCGGAATCTGGGAACAGATGACCAAAGGTTTGGCTGGAGGTGACGCCGTGCTGAAAGCGGTTCTTTTGGTACACGGGCATCTCTTTGCCTGTGACGGCCTGGATACCACGACGTGTGATTTCACCCTTCAAGGCGTATAGCTTTTCGTGGTCCCAATCAGTCAACTCGATGAACGGGATCCGCTCAGCAACTGCAATGACATTGGGGGTTGCAAAAGGGCTGAATCCGGAAAAACCCAAGACGGATGCTGGAGCATAAGTTCGCACATGTCCGCGGCTTTGACCTCCGCTGTAAGTCAACGAATGCTTGACTTTATCCACACCCCAACCTTCCTGGTAGAAGAAAGGGTTGTTCAGGACACTGCGAATGGTAAGTTCCGGGTTGTCTTCGATGGGGTAGTCTCGCAAGTTCTCGTCACCCCCGTCACCGTCGAGCAGATATCGCCAGTCGGGATACCGCTCGCGAATCGCAGTGCACAGTGCAGTTGCCATCGTGGCCGATTGTACATCGAGCGGTTTGTAATCTTCGATCACCTGAATGGCACGTTGATAATCGATGCAACCCGCGTCGACATTCACGGCCTCTAACAAGTAATCGAGATCCATCGATTTCAAGAACTGAGACGCTTGTTGCAAATCGCTCCCCTGGTCGTCAACCGTCAATGTGAAAGCTTTCAAGCGTTGTGCAGGTTGCCCGCTTTGCAACAACAGATGGTGGGCCAGCACGAGGACGGCACCACTATCGACGCCACCCGAGAACAAGACACCGATCGGTTCGCGCTCGTTGAGCGTGTTGAACCAACGTTGAATCTCTGCCGCCAAGGTTTCGATATAGACACGACCAATTTCATCAAGATCTGTGGAAAGTTTTTCTGGTGGTGTGTTCAGGAACCGTGTATGCACGGGGTTGGGGTCGGGGCAACCGACCAACGCGATTTCGGTGATATAGTGCGCGGGGATCATCCGTGTGTAGGAGGGGTGGAATTGATCAGCAATTCCTTCCTGGGTGAGAAAGGCTTGAATCTCATCCATGCGTTCCGCCACGATGAGCATCGGCCCCGCGCTCAGTTTTGCCAGAAAGAATCGCATCGGACGTCCGATCGATCGCGCCATGCGAACGATATTGCCCTGTTTATGCAGCAGAGCGAACTGCCCGTCGATGCCGCGAACCTGATCAGGCTGACCTGACCCCACCCGCTCGACCGCGTCCTCGAGACTCATGTTGAAAATAAGATTCGCCTGGGGGTCGAGGAGATTGACAACGCGTTCGACGGGGGTGACTTGATTCACGATGATTCTCGGTAAGAGCTCGTTGATGACAGGGATTGTACGCCGATTGCGAACGGATGGTTCTGTCCGTTGCCGTGTCCCATCTTCCCCGGTTGGCCAGGGAGGCACAATAAGACTGTCTGATAAATCATGCTGCCAAGGGTGTCGTGAATGCGGTGGTGTAGCTGGAATGTCGCCCGTCGGCAGGCGTGGTATGATAGGTGCTTGGCTACCTGGACACACAGCTGGAGATTACCAAGATGCGCAACTCGATTTTTCTCATTCTGATTGGCTTTTCCGTGGTGGTTGCTCGAGCAGACGAACCTGTCGCGGCGCCCCCTGAATCGAAAGACCTACGCTCGATCTTTAATGGCAAGGATTTAAAGGGCTGGGATGGTGACCCCCGACTGTGGACGGTCAAAGACGGGGCGATTCGAGGCGAGACGACTCCGGATAACGCCGCCAAAGGGAATACATTTATCATTTGGAAGGGCGGTCGTACGCAGGATTTTGAGCTGCGTTTGTCCTTTCGCTGTAACGCCACCAACAATTCCGGGATCCAATACCGATCGCGGCATATCACCGAAGGTAAAGTGCGGAACCCATGGGTGGTGCGCGGCTATCAGCACGAGATTCGTAACGAAAACAAATTGCCAAGTGTGGCTGGGTTCATTTACGACGAAGGTGGTCGCCGCGGACGGATTTGTCTGGTCGGCGAAAAAGCAACCTGGGGTGACAAAGGCAAGCAGGTCACTGGCAAGTTGATTGATGCAGACGGATTCCGCGAGCTGTTCAAACTTGATGATTGGAACGATGTGGTGATCATCGCCAAAGGAAATCACATCCAACACTACATGAACGGTCGATTGATTCTCGATTTTACGGACGCCAATCCTAAGCTTGCCCTGACCGACGGGGTCCTGGCGCTGCAATTGCATGCGGGCAAGCCCATGTGGGTGGAGTTCAAAAACATCCGTTTCCGTGAGCTGTAAAGCGACGACTGGGTGATGGACGCTTTTGATTTCCACGAAGCACTTGCGTTGCAAACGTTTGCCAATGGTTACGCCTTGGTCAACGGTGTTGCGATGCATGCGCAGCACGGAGCACGATTTCAAATTCCGCACGCCGTGCTAAAGAAGTATTTGGTGAGCGGGTATTTCGTAGAAGTGCGAGTGGACTCGCCGCGATTCTCGGCCCACCCGGATGCGCCGAGTAACTGCACTTGCCCGCATTGCAATGAAGATGCGGAGAAGCCGATTTTGAGCCACGAGCATCCGGCGTCACTGCTACCTGTACCGCGACAGGATGTTCCGTCGCGTGGATGGGGCGAAGATTTCTGGGTGCAGATAATCGCACGTGATGGAGACGTCTTTTGTGGGCGCGTCGATAATTCACTTTACGAGACGCGGCTGCACGCGATTCAGCAACAGCAGGAAATATACTTTCACGCGGACCACATCCTCGCCGTACACCCGGTGCATCGCGAGGAGATTGTTCTGGCGATGGATGCTGCTGATTTGAAATGCCTCGCGCAGTGGCTTGGTGAGCAACGGTCGGAAGGTTAAGCTGCCGCGCAGGCGAGATGCGACACCATGACGTGTTGACCGGGGCCAAGGACCGTCAGGTTATTGGTACAGGCGCTGCGAGGAGAGGACTGCTGTGGGTACCCAAATCATCAGTGGTGCCCAGGCAGCGAAGGCGGGGCTCATGAGTGTTCCCGTGTTGCCAATGGCTTCCAGACCCCAGACGACGATGAAGAAGATCGCCACGGCAACGAGGCATTGACCCGCAGCCAGAAACATATTCCGCTCGTGGCGGGTGAGCACGATTCCAAGACCGATGAAGAACAATGACATGTCGAGAATTGGCCGTAAGATCCGCGAGTGAATGGCAACTTTGACATCGGCACCGTAATTCAAACTGGGATTTCGGATGGCGGTAAGCAGCGAAGCGGTGGACGAATACTGTCGCCATGCTTTTCCGGCTGCGATCTGCTCAAAGTCGACATTGCTTGCCAGGAAACATTGATCCGGTTCCAGCCACGGTGTATCGAACGGGGTGTAGATGATGGTTTGGTTGCCAGAAGTCACCGACGGTAGAGTGCGAATCTTCGCGGGTTGCTCGACATCTTGGAGAAGATAGCCTCCGGGCCGCTCAGCGGTGGGTGGCTTGTAATAAGCATTTTCGGCGGTCAGTTCACGCGAGAATGCTCGATAGGATTTTGGCAGGGCGAACCGCGGAGATGAAATGCGCTGCTGAGCCGCGAAGGTGAATTGTCCGTCGATGAGGATGTCTGTGCGGGCATCCCAACGTGGATTGAGCGGCTGCCCCTGGCGGCCTTTCCAGTTTTGTGCGTTGCGCGAGAGCGCGTCTTGAAATCGAGGGAGCAGGAATTCACGATTGGCGACCGCCAAAGCGCTGACTAGTAGTGCGGCGACGATCAACGGTCTGACCACGCGTGCCTTTGCGACACCGGCGGCAAGAATGGCCGTCAGTTCATTGGAACGCTGCATCAAGGTGATGGAGAAGATGGCCGCGATCACTGCCAACAGCGGACTGATGCGATCAAATAGCGCCAGGGTGCGGGGGCCATAGTAGGCGCCGAGCACCGAAAAGAGCCCGGCCGTGCCACCGCCTTCTTCGCGTGCGTAACCGAGGAATTCCTCAAGATCCTTGAATGCGTCGACCAGGATATAAAGACCAATCAAACTGCCGGACGAGATCACGAAGATCTTGAGAAATCGCCACAGAAGATACCGGTCCATGATTGCCATTACAGAATCCGTTCTGCCTTCGCTGCGCTATCACGCTGCTTGCCGCCGCGCTACCTCGTCAATGGCGCGGGCCAACGCCGCAATACCCGTGCGAATACCTTCCGGTGACTGGACGCCAAAACTAAGTCGCATGCTGTTGGGGCGTGAAGGTGCCCCTTCCGCAGCAAAGCAGCATTCGCCGGGTACGTAAAATACGCCCTCACGGAGGGCTACCTCAAATAACTCGCCATGGGAACCGGCATCGAGCGATGCAGGCAGTTCGACCCAGACATACAATCCACCATCGGGGCGCACCCAGTGTACGCCGTCGATTCGGGACAAGTGTTCGTCGCAAGCGGTCAGCATCACTTGCAGTTTGTGCTGGTAGTTGTCGCAGACCCGGTGCACTTGGGCGTCGTAGAGTCCGCTGGAGATGACTTCGGCCATAATGTGCTGATTGAGACACGGTGAGCCAAAGTCAATGTTGCTTTTGATGTCGGTGACAGGACCCACAAGGTGTGCCGGGAGCACACCGTAGCCAAGGCGGATCCCCGGCGCGAATGACTTGGAAAACGTTCCCGCGACGATCACGGTTTCCAACATCGAATCGTGTGTGATCGTGTCGGGGATGTCGTCGCCACGATAACGCAATTCGCGGTAAGCGTTATCTGACAAGACGTGAATGGGGTGATGCTTGGACCAGCGTTGGGCGATTTCAACGACAGCTGCCCTGCGAGCATCCGGCATGCTGATGCCCCGCGGATTGTCGAAATAGGGGATGACATAGATCAGTTTGACACGCTCAAGTTCGCCGATACTCTCAAGGCGGGCGAGCTCCGCATCGAGGGCTTCAGGGATGAGCCCTTGATCATCTGTTGCGATTCCGAGCGAGCGTGCACCGACGCCCTTGACCACACCTGTCCAAACCAGATAGCTGGGCGCTGCACACAGCGCAATATCACCTGGATCCAGCAGGACTTCAGCAATTAAGTTCAGCAGTTGATTGCTACCTGCGGTGACCACGACGTTCTGCGTCGTGAGTGGATGGTTGGTCAAATCATCCGCTTGCCGGAGTCGCGAGAGAATGAGATCGCGAAACAGGGGTAAGCCTGCATTCTCGCCGTATTGCAGGGCGGTTTGTGCGCGCTGCGGATCTCCCAGGACTTTCTCGGTTGCCACCCGCATGGTTTCGACCGGCAGCGAGGACTGGTCAACGAAGCCGGCGGCCAGCGAAATCAGATGAGGATTCCCCAACGCACGACTCATCAGGTCGGCAATGGGTTGACCCCCAGCGGCGATGGCTCTCTCACTCGGCGTGAACATCGATTTCGTCCGTCGTTAGGAGACGTGTGGGGGGTCCCAGGTATACAATCGAGGTACGATAGGGCAATTCGTGGGAGTGGGTCAAGGTGGAAACGCTGGGGGGGCTGATGAGGCGGTCATGTGCCGCTTTGAGAACCAAATGGGCGAAGGGCTGAGGTTCGCTCCCCTCTCAGACTTGGGGTATTTGATGCGAGGCAAACCGTGATGGTACGGTGGGGGAGATAATCCAGTGAATGGTGGTTTAACGCAGTCGGGCAAGTCGTTGCTGTCAGAGAACCAGCCGGAATCGCAGGCTGTCGACACGTGTTGGGGGAATCGGTGGAAATGCGTCTGGAAAATGGGGTTGGATCTCCTGTTTCCACCGGTCTGTCTGTGTTGTTTGCAGGAGTTTCCCGCAGCGACGGTTGCGGCCAAATTGTGTCAGGACTGCGACGAGGCGTTGCAGGCTGACTCTTCGACCAAGTGTCCTCGATGTGGACAACTTGTGGGTGCTCAGGCATTGCCGACCGGTTCGTGCGCCGGGTGTTGCAATTCGGGATCTCCGATCGATCAGGTTTACGTGCACGGCAACTACGACGGCCCTTTGCGTGAGGTCATCATCCGCATGAAGCGTGACCGCTATGAAATTCTGACTCGGGAGATGGCACGCTTATTCGCCCGAAGTTTAGCGAGCCAATGGGAGGGGGCACCGCCTGATGTCGTCGCCGCCGTGCCGGTTCACTGGTTGCGGAGAATGACTCGTTGCACCCATGTTGCGGCGTCATTGGCGCGTACCGCGGGCGACCAGCTGGAGGTGCCCCCCACCATCGACCTCCTTCTCTGTACGCGTAGAATGGGGAAGCAAGCGTGGATGCTGCCCGATGCGCGGAGACGTAATGTGCGTGGCGGGTTTGCTGTTTCATCAACAACCAGCGTCCAAGGCAAGCATGTGTTGGTCGTGGATGATGTGATGACGACGGGGGCAACATTGGATGAGATTGCCAGGATGTTGAAGCAAAAGCGGGCGCGGAGAGTCACTGTGGCGGTGTTGGCCCGTGGCTTAGGCGATACAATTGGAACGGGGTCACTTCGTCGTTGAGTTAATGTTGATCTGAAAAACGGAGTGTTGTCGCTTGGTATCATAGGCGATTGACGTTCGTAGCAGACGATGGCAGCCAGCAGCGAGCGACTGCAGGTGCCTGACCATGGCCGTGCAGCTGAGCTCAATCAGAAAATGCCGTTAGTTACCTCCTTCAAGCGAACTTGGGTGCTTAGATGAAATCAAAAAAGAAGAAGTTGCATCCAGCTCGCCGAGCTGTCCTTCGCGGACTTGGCGTGGTGCTACCGCCGTTGTTGACGATTGTTGTATTTCTGTGGGCGTGGAGTCTGATTGAGTCAAAGATTTTGGTGCACATGGAAAGCGGTGCTGCCTGGTGTCTGACGTTTGGGCTGGGTGATTCGTATCCCGAACCACCCCCAGAAGCCAGGGTGACAGAGGTCGATGGCGAGACGGTTTACCGCGTAAAAAGTCGGAAGTACACCCAGGTCGAGAGTGGTGGTTTGGTCTTGAGCACGATCGTTCAGCGGGTGCGGCAGAATCCGATTAAGGGAATGGAAAAACCAGAAACACCTTGGCAGTACAAGAACCAGTACGTGCGGATTGTGTTCATGCCGCGGTACATCGTCGTGCCACTGTTCCTGGCGATCTTCATTGTGATCCTTTACTTGGTTGGGAGCTTCATTGCGGCGGGAGTGGGTCGCATGATGTGGAGTTTCTTTGAGGGGTTGATTGCCCGCCTGCCTTTGGTGCGCAACGTTTATTCCTCGGTAAAACAAGTGACCGACTTTTTGTTCACCGACGCTGAGATTGAGTTCNACCGGGTGGTCGCGGTAGAGTATCCTCGTAAAGGGATCTGGTCGATTGGTTTTGTGACCGGTGAGAGTATGATTGATATCAGCGCTGCGGCGCAGGAGCCGGTATTGAGTGTCTTGATGCCCACGTCTCCCATGCCCGCGACGGGATTTACCGTGACCGTCAAGAAAAGCGACACGGTGGACCTCGACTTAACGATCGATCAAGCAATACAATTTGTGGTCAGCTGTGGTGTGGTGGTTCCGGACCAGCAACAGCATGAAGTACACCAACATGTTCGTGAGTCAGTTGCCGCTCACCTGGGTGGCAGTGATGGCTCGCAAGCAGCTGACTCGGATCGCAGTACCCCTTTGGTGACGGATGCTGCGGAAACCAGCGGAAACGAAGAATCCTCGTCGAACGAAGCAGGCAGTATATGACAGATGAAAACACGCTTCGCTTGGGTACGCGAGGAAGTAAACTGGCTCGGTGGCAGGCAGATTGGGTAGCAAGTCAGCTCACCTCTGCCGGGTTTCGCGTTGAGATGGTTTTGATTTCAACGAAAGGTGATGTGACCACAGGTCCATTGGGAGCTGCCGGTGGCATTGGTCTGTTTACCAAAGAAATCCAACGGGCTTTACTGGCTGATGAAATCGATCTGGCGGTTCACAGCCTCAAAGACCTGCCGACCGATCCTGTTCCCGGACTGAAGCTTGGTGCCGTTCCTCCTCGCGAGTCAAATCGGGACGCGTTCGTTTCCGAACAGTATGCGGATTTGGCGAGTCTTCCAGAAGGAGCTCGTATCGGCACTGGCAGCATTCGTCGGCGGGCTCAATTGCTTTACCAACGCCAGGACCTACAGGTGTTGGACATCCGCGGCAATGTGGACACGCGGCTTAGTAAATTGGACGACGGGGAATACGATGCCATTGTGCTCGCCGAAGCTGGTCTGAAACGCCTCGGCTTGACCGCGCGGATTGCATCCGTCTTGGATCGAGACGTCATGTTACCGGCCGTCGGACAAGGGGCTCTGGGCGTGGAAATTCGCGCAGACGACCAGGTGACAGCAGACGCAGTGCAGGTGCTCGACGACGAGTCAACGCATCATGCCGTGATTGCGGAACGGGCGATGCTGGCTGCGCTACGCGGTGGTTGCCTGGCGCCGGTGGGGGCTTGGGCACGCGAGACTGAGGACGGATTGCAGCTGGATGGTGCTGTTTTCAGTGCCGACGGCAAAGAAAAGATAATTGTTGCGGGGTCGCATCCGACCAATGACCCAGTGGAACTTGGGCGACAAGTCGCTGAGCAGCTGGTTACCAAAGGCGCAGCAAAATTCATATCTCAATCCAGAGAAACGACTTAGAGTCCTTTGGCGGTAGCCAATGGAGTTCTCAGCCCGCCAGGATCGGGTGGTAGTCTGGGTTGTCTGTGGCCAACTTTGACTGTTGTTACGGTTGTATCGGAGGTGCCACGTTTTCTTACTTCATTGATCCTATGAGTCCGATCACTTCTATCAGATGTCCGCAATCTGCGGCAAATCGGTCCATACATGTAGTAGAAAGAAACGGAGTTCTTACTATGCACCGGCAACGGATCTTTTTCATCATGGCGATGATCGCAAGCGCCAGCTATATGAGCAACGCTTCAGCGCAGACGTTGTCGCTGTCAGACAACGCGCCTACGGTGAGTCAACAATCGTACTTACAAGACGTGGAAGAGTCGCCTTCGGATGCTGGCGATGACTTGGTTGCCGAGGAATCGGCAGAGGACGCCGCAGGCTGTGCAGGCGGCTGTTGCGACGACGCTGGTTGCAGCGGAGGCGGATGTGCTGGAGGTTTAGGGCTGTGTGGTGGCGGACTTTTCTGCTGCGACCTTGGTGATCCCCATCAACTGTTCGGTAGCCACGGTAAACTTTCCGCTGGTGGTTGGACGCAAATCGGTTATCACACCCGTAACAATGGCCAGTTCAACAGTTACGAAGATCGTGTACAACTTCAACAACAATGGTTGTGGGTTGAGCGAGCTGCAAACAACTGCGGTTGTGGTTTCGACTGGGGTTTCCGTATTGACGCTCTGTACGGTACCGATGGCCCGGACACCCAAGCCTTCTTCAACACTCCTGACGTTTGGGACGAAGGTTGGGACCACGGTGGAGCTTACGGTTTCGCCATTCCTCAGTTCTACGGCCAAATCCAGTACAACAACTGGGATGTGATCTTCGGTCACTTCTACACCCTCGTTGGTTACGAAGTTGTCCAAGCTCCCGATAACTTCTTCTACTCGCACGCCTTCACNCAGTACAACGCTGAGCCGTTTACTCACACNGGTGTNTTGGCAACCTACAANGGTTTCGANNACTTCACNGCCTACGGCGGNTACGTCATGGGNTGGGACACNGGNTTCGANCNCAACGAAGGNGATNCNNTCATCGGTGGTGTNAGNACNAANCTNGGNGANAANATTTCCTTGACCTACATNGCNNTCGCTGGCTCGCAAGGCAACGGCNTCCCGAACAAGGATGGTTACAACCACAGCTTGGTTGCAGACGTTCAACTTACCGATCGTCTGAACTACGTCTTCCAAACCGACTACGTCGACTACAGCAGCGCAGCTCCTGTAGCTAATAACGTCACTCGGGCTAAAGGCGTGAACCAATACTTGTTCTACAACGTCAACGATTGCCTCGCACTGGGAACGCGTTTCGAGTGGTGGAACACCCGCTCTGGAGCCGGCAACAACTCGGACCTGTACAACTTGACCGTTGGTGCCAACATCCGGCCCCACGCCAATGTTGTCATCCGACCAGAAGTCCGTTGGAACTGGGATGAAGATGCTGTGCTGATTGCAGCAGAAGACAACGAAAAGATGATTTTCGGCGTCGACATGATCCTGACTTACTAGTCAACGGCTGGAAAGTCTAAAACGAAACGAAAAGCTGCTTGCGAGTCAATCGCAAGCAGCTTTTTTCTTTTGAATCGCGCCAGCTTACTCAAGCGGTGTAACCGGAGTGAAGCTGTAACGTCTGGACGTGTGCTGGGCATCGTGCCGGACATGCTCGCTAGGCAACCTAAGATTACCCGCCGGTTTCCACCTCACGTGGCTGNCAGTTGGCAGCCGAATCATTCAGAGACGAAGGATTGGATCGGGCAAGGATGCGCCCACGGGTAACCAGCACCGGAATCAATGCTGGTCATGTTTGACCGACCGCATCCATGTTTGAAGAACGTAATCTCCGTCTTGACGTGATAGCGTTGGCAGTTCTCGCGCTTGTCATTTTCGCGGCACTCGCGTTGGGCACCTACGATCGAGCTGATCACGTTGCTCAGTTGATCACACCGCTCGATCAGTTCTATCAGGCGGATGTATTAGTTTCGCCACCTAACCCCGAAACACAAAATGTNTGTGGCCGATGGGGCGCAGTTGCGGCCGACATCTTGCTTACTTCGTTGGGGTTCGGAGCATACTATCTGGTGCTCTCGTTGGCGATNTTTAATGTCGCCCTTCTGCGGCGACGAACCATCGATGTGCCGGTGGTGCGACTCTTGGGTTGGCTGATCTCCCTGATCGGNTTGACCTCTCTNTGNGCCATGCTCATGCCAGATATTTCACCCGGNCCGATGATTGGATCGGGTGGCTACCTGGGNGCCCTGGGCGCTGCGTTTTTTCAGACACGTTTCGCCTTGTTGGGTGGGTTGGTGTTGACTTGCAGTATGGTCGTGGGCGGGTTGTTGATCTGCACTGACTACACCTTGTTGCGTATGGCCCAAATTGCTTTGTTCGGAGTTGTCGCAGGGGTCACCAAAAGCAAACAGCTGGCCGATGCCCGCCGTCAGCGAACCGATGTGGACGACGCCTGGGATGAGGATTACGAGGAAGAAGTCGAAGAAGAAGTTGAAGAGACCCGCATCAAAATCCGTAGCGGACCTTCCAGTGCAGAGGCCGTTGAGGAAGATGATGAGTTCGTTGAGGACGCCGATGCGGAGGACGAAGACGCGGAAGAAGAATCGGAAGTGCGAGACTTGGTCATCAAGGGCAAGTCCGTCAAGGCGCGGATTGACAAACAGCCAGCGAAGTCCGGTTTGCGGATCAAGAAGTCCGGAAAAACCGCGGATGAGCGCAAGCAGGTCATGGAAACACTTGATGCGGCGGTGTGCCAAGAGGAGACCGAGGAATACGTGCTGCCGGATATCGATCTGCTGATCCAAGGAGATGATGTCTGCTTCGATGAGCAAGAGAAGGAAGTCCGTCGCAAAGCCAGGATTCTGGAACAGACCTTTGAGAATTTTGGTTTCAAGGTTCGTGTGGTGGAAATTGAAACCGGTCCGGTGATTGCCCAGTACGAAGTGGAATTGGAAGCCGGACTACGNTTGGCCAAGATTACCGGGCTTGCCGAGGATCTTGCCATCGCGTTGCGCGTGCCAAGTGTTCGCATCGTGGCTCCCATCCCCGGCAAGAACACGGTCGGTATCGAAGTACCGAACGAAACTCGCCAAATCGTGCGATTGCGTGATGTGATCGAGGAGTCGAATGCACGCGCTAACAAGATGAAGATTCCGATCTTCCTCGGAAAAGATGTCTCCGGAAACCCGATGACGGTGGATCTTGCCTCCTTGCCACACTTGTTGATCGCCGGTCGAACGGGTACCGGTAAAAGCGTCTGTTTGAACGCCATCATTAGTTCTATTCTCATGTCCCGACGTCCCGATGAGGTTCGTATGTTGATGATCGATCCCAAGATGGTCGAGTTATGCGGCTATGGTCGACTGCCACACCTGATGCACCCGGTGGTCACCGATATGAAGAAGGCCGAAGCGATCCTCGCCTGGGCTGTCGACAAAATGGAAGAACGCTACTCATTGCTGGCCAAGGCCGGAGTGCGGCATGTCAGCAGCTATAACCAGCTGGGGCGCGANGAACTCGCCAAACGTCTAGGTGCCGAAGGAGAAGAAGTCGANGATGTGCCTGAGNNNCTGCCGTTCATCGTGATTGTCGCNGACGAAATGGCAGATCTGATGATGACTGCTGGTAAGGAAGTAGAACAACACATTATCCGCCTGGCACAAAAAAGTCGTGC
>NZVR01000099.1 GCA_002701545.1 Blastopirellula sp.
GATCGGATGCTGGACATGGGCTTTTGGCCCGATTTGCAACGCCTGATAAAACACATGCCCGAACAGCGGCAGTCGTTGTTCTTTTCTGCGACGATGCCGCCGCGAATCAAGGAATTATCCCGGAGTTTGCTGTACCGCCCGGTCAGTGTGTCGATTTCGCCGACCTCGCCCACGGTCGAACGGATCGAGCAGAGCGTGGTATTCGTCGAAAGAGGCGGCAAGCGAAAGCTGCTCAGGGAGGTGCTCGATGCCAGTGACGTCGAACAGGCCCTCGTGTTCACCAAGACCAAGCGTGGGGCTAACCGGCTGACGGAAAAACTGGTCCGCGAAGGAGTGAACGCGGCGGCGATTCATGGCAATAAGTCACAGCAGGCGCGCGAGCGGGCATTGTCGGCGTTTCGTAGTAAGCGAATCAATGTGTTGGTAGCCACCGACGTTGCGGCGCGGGGGATCGACATCGACGACGTTTCGCACGTTGTCAATTTTGACTTGCCGAACGATCCCGAGAGCTACGTACATCGAATCGGGCGAACGGGGAGAGCCGGCAGCGAGGGCGTCGCTGTCTCGTTCTGCACTGCAGAAGAGCAGGGTCAACTAAGCGACATCGAAAGGCTCATTGGCCGGTCATTGAGCCGCACGAACCAGCCAGTATCCGAAGAGCCGTCCCGCCGGGCGAATTCGCAGCAGAGTGGGCGCTCGTCGAAGCGTCGGCGCAAGCCGCGCCGCGGGGCCGCTGCAACGCAAACCGGGACGACCACCGGGACGTTGTCCAAGCCCAAGCAGCGGTCATCAGGGCGCCGTTCTCGACCACGCGTTCGCAAGGCCCTCTAGTCGCCCTGGCATACTGACATGTCGTTTACCTCACAGGAGCCCTCGCATCGCAAGACACCAAAACACCTTTGCAAAACGACGTCGCGAAATGGAAAAGAAGCTGAAATCCGAAGCGAAACGCGAAGGTCGAAACCAGCGCCAACAAGAGGCGGCGCGTGCCGTTGAAACACCAGACCAACTCCTCCTCCCGCCCAGGAGGGCGAGTTGGAAGATTGAGGGATGGTGTTGATTTTGATCAGTTCCACAAACCCCGCGGCGTCGACCGTCGACGACCGGTTTAACTACGAGAGATGTAAAAGGAAAAATAATGGCTGAAGGCGTAATCAAGAGAATCACTGACCGAGGATTTGGTTTCATCGACGATGGCTCTGCAAAGGATCTGTTCTTCCACTGCTCAGCCGTTTCAGAGCCTACCTTCGAGGAACTCCGAGAGGGGCAAAGGGTCAGCTACGAGGTGAAACAGGGGCCAAAGGGCCCTGCCGCCGAGGACGTACGGCTGCTCTGATGGCCGGATAAGTTTGGCGATCCTGGACTGGCCGTCTCGCTCGTTGCGAATTTCAATGCTTGTACACCAACGTTAGGAGCCGCAGCGTGTCGGAGAATAAACCAACTCCCGAGTTGGGGGACCGCGACCGCAAGCGGTGTCCTGTGTGTGGTGAGCCCAGCTACTCGACCGCCGGTGTGCATCCGCAATGTTCGGTAAAGCAAGCGGACGCAGAGCGGTCGCAGAACCTGAAGGAATCGCGACTCGCGGGCGAAGCCAACCAAGCCGAAAGCAAATCAACGGGTCCGTCTCGCTGGCAGAAGGTGTGTCCGAATTGCCGGGCGTTTCTGCACGTCCGCAAAAAACATTGCGAATGCGGCCATCCGTTCGCGACGAAGTCGCAGGCATGAGCAAACGGGGGGCAGGCCGCTTCCATGGTCGGCCGCCTGGTCCTTGTCAGCGCTTGTACTTGGCTCGCCTCGGAGGGGCCGTCGCGCACACACCTGGCTGATGGCGGAATCCGGACGTGTCGGGGACAGCCGCGCTGACGGGGCTGCCTTCCGGTTCCCCCAGTCGCTCTCCGCCTGGGCGAGCGCCGCTCAAGATGTCTGCCCCCTTTTGCGTTTTCGACTGCTGCGCCACCGGCACCAAGCTAGGATTAGCAGCGGACTGACATTTGCGGCGATGAAAAAATTCGTTACGGCTTGCTGAAAGAGCGCGCGCTCTTCGAGCGGCGGTCTGATCCTTGTGACCACCACCAACTCGCCTGTCATGCGCAGCACGCCCTGGCCCTCCTTGCGATCCACGGAGATCGCATTTTTGGCGGCCACCGTATAGTGCTTCAAATCTTCTTCAAAGCGAAACCAGCCGTTTTGTGGATGGGAAGCGAGGATTTGGGCGCTGCCCGTCTGGCCCTGCCAGACATGCACTCGTATTTTTCCGGTCAGCGGATCCGGTTGCTCACTTTTCGCAAAAATTGGCCAAACATGAACTGAGTGCGGAATCCGGGAGTTACCTCCCTTGACCCGAACCGGCCCCGGATGATGGTTCCCTGTATAGCGTTTGACGTGGTTTCCTGAGTCGAGCTCCACCGGCGCCAAATCCGGCAAATGAATCGCCGTGTGACGTCGAGTCAACGGGTCCACTGATTTCGCATATTCTGCCATTTCAGCGGTGGTCGAAAACTCGACCACCTCGTAGGACTGACTCCGTACGGCATTGCGCCAGAGCTCGTAGCCAAGCATCCCCAGCATCATCCAAAAAGCCATTCCAACGACATATAAGCCGGTTGGGAATTCTCGGCCGTGTAGACGCCGAAACAGCGGTACTAATGCGAAGGGGAAGACAATCATGACAGCCCCTGTAAGCGGTCCCACCACCCCGTAGCGCCCTTCTCCGGGCGCGCCTTGGTCGATCCAAGTCGCGAGCACCCAGATCCCGAGTACCGACAAATTCCAGACGATATGGATGATCAGCAGCTCGACTAGAAACTGCCTGATTCTCGTTGGCATTCCGCTGACTTTCTTCCTTTCAGCTGGGCATCACTCCAGCAAATGATCCGTCAGGCCGCTCACCTGCGTCGCGAACACACCCAGCTCTCACTGATTGTACTCACCGTACGGGAGTATGGGCTAAAAGGGAAACGGGAGCGGCCCTCTTGAATCGTGGAATGCGAGACGCACCGCAACAGAGGCTGCCAGGTGGGTGCCGCCGCCGTCGGGNGGTGCGCGTCGCCGGTTGCATGCGGCAAAACGCGTAGACCGTGAAAGCGGGTTGGAAAACCATTGCGCCAGCACGCACGCCACGCATCAATCGGCGAGTTTACTGGAGTCTCCGCCCCTTTTCTGGCACAGACACTTGGCTCGTTTGCAGCAGCTTGCACACAAGTGCAGACATTTGCATACGAGCCTTTGCTAGTTCCTCCGGTGACTCGCATACTTGGTTCAGAANACAGACCAACTCAACCATCATGAGCAGCAGTACATCGAGAAATCGAATCACTTTCCAACGGTACTATTAACTCATCTTAACTCGTCCCATCTCTGCCAGTACCTGAATGAGATTATCAACCTCACCCTACTCTTTCAGAATCTCAACAAGAAGTCGCTGGAGGAAGGCACGCGTAGAATTCGCCCTGCTGCTCTCTGCCTGCTTACCTGGCGCAGCGTCCTTCGATTAAGGCTGACTCGTTAGTTGATTGATCCATGAGACAGCGCGCACCCGGATTGGCTCGAGGTCCTTTGGCGGCGCTGGCTGTGATTTCCACCCGACTTTCTGCTGGGGAGACTCCGTCTTCAGGCCAGCCAGCCATCGCCTGGCAGTGTGGGCTATCTCAGTATCACCAGCTTTCTCGATCGCTTGTTCCAGAGTCGTGATATAACGCACATCGTCGACTCCCTCACGAAATCCTTCCCATTGGATCGTCCCCACCACGCCATTCATGGTTGGGTAAGAAAAGCAGTGGTCACGGAACTTTTCGCTGTCAAAATCGTTCCAGATGTGACCGTAGGCCCATTGGTAGGCAAAGAGCATCGCGCCATCGTAATCAGCCTTCCAGAGTGCCAATCCATAGTTGTATCGATAGAGCAACGGCTCTTCGACGCCCACCTGCGGATTGCTGTAGCTGAAGATTTCCGATCCCACGCTGTGCCATCGTTTTGCCTTCTCCGGCTGACAGCCACCGGACCAGACCAGCACATTAAGCCGGCTACCCATCACCTCGAAAGGATCTTCCTTCCACGCCGAGGCGTACATCTTGCCGCCGGCCTTCTGTACGTTTTCCCACGACGGCTTTTGCATACGAAGCTGATTCCCGTGTGCTTCGTCCTCACCATACAAGTAGATGTCCTTGTAGCCAAAGTTATGTGTCAGCTTCCGCCAGCCCTCGATTTTTCCTGCGGAGTGGTGCGGCGCGCCAGCTGGCATGTTGATAAATAGTCGGTCGTTGGGCATCCCTGCCTCCTTTCGCAACTGCAGTGCCCGCGGCACCAGCTCTGTCGAATACGCTTGCCACAGATTGGGATAGCGAACTCCGTGCGCAACCATATCGTTCAGTTCGGCGCGCATCTGCTCTTCCGACTTGTAATGAGCGGCAATGGTGCCCTTGGCCTGCTCGACACTCAGCTTACCGGGGTAATAGATCGAGTAGATCATCTTTGGTTGAGCGAGCTCGAAGTCATGTACCGTCACGCCGATCGGAATATCGAACGACTTGATACCCGTTGCGGATAAACGTATCGAGCCCGTGTATTTTCCGGCAGCAGCATCCTTGGGGATGTGGAGCGTCAACCAGAACTGTTTCAGGGTGCCGGCAGGAATCGTCACAGGTTGCAGCGTGGCGGCATCGATGGGACGCAGTGCTTCCAGAGCTTTGGGGTCCTTGCCACTGGCTGGCAAGTACTTGGTCGAGCCGTCTTCCGCCGAGNTGCGTACGGAATTGGTTTCGCTCTTGCGGTCAACTCTCACAAGGTCGTCGTCCTTGAGAAGTAGTTCTGGAACGAATCGTTTGACCCCGTCATGAAACATGACGTCTCGCCCTGCTTGATACCAGCATTTGACGACATAAGGATCAAAGGACGAGCTGGGCATCACGTGGCCTACGGATTGCAAATTGCCGATCTCCAGCCGCAGGTTCTTCAGTTCCTGCCGAGCGTAAACAGCGAACGAAGTGGACTCATATTCATCACGACAACCAGCCAGGGTCAGTTTGCCACCCGCCTCTCCCAGCGTTTTGGGAGACGAGTCAGGCAGAATGCGTTTGTTTGCCAGCGGTTCAAGGCGGTAATAGGCGAACGGCGTGCCTGCCGGATCGTTGGCGGTCTGCTCGTTAGCGGGTTGGGCGTTGGCGGCTTGGGCGGATGCAGACAGCCATAGGAGCAGGAGCCACACGGTTTTCCAGTGCGTCCTGGGAAGGAAATTGGAGGTGAAATACGCCCGCCCTGGCAAGCTAGTATCGCATAACATTCGCAGTTCTCCCGCAGTGCGTGACTTATGTGGCATATTCAATTTTACAGGAAGGACTGTCGAGGCATAACGGCATCTCCACTTCATTGGAAAAATTGGTTAGGTATCGAAGTTGAAGGTGACGGGCATGTCTTCTGGCACCGGATGGATGAGTCGACTGCCACGGTACGAGCACGTGGTTTTCCGTAACAATGCAAGTCGGAGCCTTTCCCGATCGTCCGTCCTTGCCCACGAGCAGTTCCAGATTGGATCAACGTTGATCGCACCTAGTTCACTTTCAGCCTCGTTCGTACCCCTAAGTAAGAGAAGCTTCCATTCCAGACGGATTTACGGATTCGCCGAATCCTTTTGGACTCAAACCGTCTAGCTCAACTCGAAGACCGCCAGCGGTGAGTAATTGGCTACATAATTACCATCCTTATCCCTGACCGCCCCGTTGCCTTGGCTACGNCGATTCGTCGAGGCAACNACGCAACGGCTNGTTGCCGCATCGAATGCGAGGCTGTGGCAGTTGGTCATCTTGGTGTCACGGAAGAACGGTTCTTCTTCGTCCAGCCGTTGACAGATGAACTGTCCGGCACCCGGTGCGCCGCTGGTGACGAGCATCACGTATCCGTCCGGATGGAACAGGTAGTCGTAGACATACCCTTGTTTGGTGTCTCCGAACTGCATCGTCTTGGTGATGGCGAGCGTTTCCCAGTTGAGCCAGTAGATGGTCGGTGTGCCCGCCACGTTACCTGTGTTTGACGGCTCCGAGCCAGCGGCCAGCAGCGTCTTGCCATCGGCATCAAAGCGTAGCGAGTACAGGCCGGCGACGTCCTGATCTCTTTCGTAGTAGTTCATCTTCTCAAGCTGCGTCTCGCGCTGACATTCACCCGTCTCCAGGTTCCAATGCTTCAGGCGACTGAACAGATCCCCGCTAATCACCGATTTGTTGTCCGGATGAATCGCAACGGCAAAGACTTCGTCCTCGTGTCCCTTCAGCTCATGCAANAGCTTGCCATCGGACGTCTGCCAGACGCGNACCACTTTATCCCGTCCTGCGGTGGCGATGAGCGACTCGTCTTGACTGAGTGCCAGAGCGCGCAGCCAACCGTCGTGCGCATGCTCGTGTTTCCAGCGGATGTCCACTGAGTCGTTACCTTCGTTCCAGGCACACAGCTGCCCCCAGGAATCCGTGCTCAGCAACAACTTGTGAGTCGGAGCAAAGGTCAAGTTCTCGACCCAGCCATGGTGTCCTTCGAGCGCAGGCAACTCGGTAGCCGGGATTTCATCNTCNGGTTTTNGCTTTTTCGGATCGGCTTCGTCCGCNACTTCTGGCGTGGTAGTCCAGCGACGAATCTTACCGTCGTAGCAGGCACCATAGAGAACGCTGCCGTCTGCCGAAAAGCGAATGATGCGTGCTTGCCGCTCGGTGGCAAAGGTATGCCGTTTCTGTGGTTCGGCCGGCTTGGTCGCTTGATCCGTGGAATCACTCATTAGGTCAACAGCGCCTCAACGGGTTTCATGTCATCGTGGGCAATTGGCAACGGTTGCGTGCCATTCATGAATTCAGCGTCATGCACCCCAAGTGCACGATACCAGGTGTGGAACATGGCACCGATGTCGNACGGTTCGGTGGCCACATCGGTTCCGTCAGGCAGGGTTTCGCCGACCACGAGACCGCGTTGAATTCCAGTCCCGGTCATCGCCAGCGACCAGGCATTGGGCCAATGATCGCGTCCCACAGATCCGTTGACGCGCGGCGTCCGACCGAANTCGGCCATCACCACCACCAAGACGTTGTCGAGCATACTGCGATCGTGGAGGTCTTCCAGCAGCGCTGACAGCGATTGGTCGACCTTGGGCATCCGTGATGCGTGTGCGTTGAAGTTGTCACCGTGCGTATCCCAACCATAGGACTGGACGTGGACAAAACGCACGCCAGCTTCGAGCAGCCGTCTACCGAGCAGCGTATTGCGGCCCAGTTCCGAATCGCCATAACGCTCTTTGTCTTTTTGAGGCAACGTCGACTCGTCAAACAAGTCGGTATGTTTCATTAGTGTTTGTGCGACATCGAACACATAGGCATTCGCTTCGCTTGCGGTAGGCCGATGGCGTTTCGCGTACCGGCGATTGAAACGTTCGCGGAGTTCCTGGCGAGCCGCATCGAATTCCTCGCTGATACCGTCTGGTCGAGCGAGGTTCGACGGGGGCTTGCCACTGCCGATGGCAAACGCGCCGTGTTTTGCGCCGAGAAAACCGGCATGCTTCGAGATGAAGCCCCCATTGCCAGGTTTGACCCAGACGTAGGGGGGCAGCCCACTTTCCATGGGGCCCATCAGTTTGGCGACCGCAGAACCCATGTAGGGATAGGTGACGCCTCGGTTTTTGGGGTGTCCGCGGAGGATTTTGGGCACACCTGACGAGTGATTGGGGTCTTCCGTTTTCATGCTGCGGACGACCGCTAGGTGATGCATCTGCTGCGATACGCGCGGCATCAACTCGCTGACATGCACGCCTGGCAGGGAGGTGGCAATGGACCGATAAGGACCGCCGTACGGTGTGTTCGGTTTCGGATCCCAGCTTTCCAGTTGGCTCATCCCCCCGTCGAGCCACATCAACAGCACCTGTTTATCACTCTTCTTCAACTCCTCGGCAATCGCTGGTTGAGTTAACCCGCCNAACCCTAGACCGACGGCCCCNGCCGCCCCCGCACCAAGTACTTGGCGCCGCGAAAGCGTATGTTCGAGCGGATTGCAGTGTTTGTCATGTGTCATGGTNGTGACTCGGCTTCGTTGCCGTGCGTGAAGCGACGATGGCTAATGGTTTACACAGAACTCGGTGGAAGCCAGCAGGGCCCAGGCAAGTTGCGTGATGGCGGTTGGCTTGTCGTCAGGATGGTTTGCCAGGAATTGCTTGACGTCCTCGCGATCCTCCGCGGTAGGCTGGCGGGAAAGAATCGCCAGGAATAACGCGTCGGCGACTTGGTCGGGCTGGGCTTGGGCAACACGATCCGTCAAGTTGCCCGCACGTGGCTGCAACACCTTGAGTAATGCTTTTTCGTGCATCAGGAACAGAGCGGCTTTGACGGTCGGAGCGATCTCGATCTCGGCTTCCTTAGGGGGATTGGCGAACACCTTGATGAACGTTGCCTCGAGCGCCTTGAGCTCCTCGGATTCGCTGACGAACTGATCGATCTCGGCGGGTGGGAGTTTCCAATGCTTGCCTTGTGCCTCAAGTTCGCCGGTCGCAACTAACACATTGCGAAACAGTTGCTCAGCGGAAATGCGACGCTCGAGTGCCACCGCGTAGGTCTCGGCCGCAGGCGCCTCGCCAGCGGGAAGCACACTGGTGCGCTGGTAGGTTTGGGTCATCGCCAATTCGCGGAGCATCCATTTGATATCAAAATCATGTTCCGCAAATTGTTTCGCCAGCAGGTCAAGTAACTCCGGGTGCGATGGGGGATTCACCGTGTGTTGCAGGTCGAGTGGTTCCACNAGGCCACGGCCCATCATCACGAACCAGAGACGGTTGGCGATGTTTTTGCAGAACAGTTCGTTGTCTTTCGAGGCCAGCCCGGTGGCGAGTTCGGTGAGTGGGCTGAACTTGGGCTGGCCGGGCGTGCGTTTCTTTTTGTCCGGGGCAACGAGATAGGCTTCGTCGCCTTCGTACACGACGATTTCGATCTCTTTGCCGCCTGGAACGACCGGTCCGGTTTGNTCTTGCTGCTGCACAAAGACGGACGCGTANTCCTTCTTCTGCTTCATNATTTTTTCAGTGATGGCCGGGAAGCCTGCGTCGCCGCGTGTCTGGACGTTTTCAAAGACCACGTGCAGACCTTGGAAGTCTCGCTGTTTGTAGTCTTCGATGTTGAGGTGGTCGTGACACTCGGCACATTGCAGATCGATGCCGGCCAACATACGCCCGACGTCGCGCGTCAGGGCGGGGACGTCAACTGCCGCCATGGCCCCTTCTTTGACAAGTCGGGCGGTCATGAAGTACGCCGCACCGCGGCGGGTTTCATCATCCGCTGGAGGCTTCACGATCGCGCGCGCGATTTCGTCCCAAGGAGTGTTTTGAGTGAAGGCGTGTTGCAGAAATTTGGTCCACTCTTCGTTTTCGCCGCGGCGCTCCATCAGCATCACGTGGAAGAGTTCCGCCATGCGACGTGGGTATTCCGGAGCGTCCAAGAGCTGGTCAATCAACTTCTCTCGTTTTTGGTCCGAGCGGTCGTCGAGAAACGCTTTGGCTTCGTCCGTCGTCGGAATGCGCCCAGCGAAATCGAGATAGATGCGGCGCAAGAACTCGGCATCCCCGGCGGGAGCCTGAATGGGGGTTTCCTTGGCCGCCGCCACGATCTGTTGGTCGATTTGCACATGCAGAGGCTCATCACCATGCAACGTGGTGCCCAACAACATCAGCAGCAGACAGGTGAGCGATCGATATCCCATAGCTTGCCAGAAAGAGCGTCTTGGTTGTTCGCGAATGAATCAAAGACAGTTTATCTGACAGGGCGAAAAATGGAAAGTGAATCGAACGCGTGCCCAAGCCTGCAGCATGATGTGAGTGCGCGCGTTGCTTGTTCAGAGCTCGAGAAGCAGAGACTCGTGCGGCGATTTGGCTTTGCCACCCGAGCTCGTCATTGGACCGTGCCCGTCATCGGCGTGCGCAAGAGAAAAGCACGCAATCGAAACAACATAGGTAATCATCGAGATCAAATGACGAGGACACATTTTGCACTCACGGAGTTGCGAACATGCCAATTCGCATGGGCTTGTAGCTTGGAAATCCAACCGAGTAGGACAGTCGATATTGTAAGTCATGGAGCTCGCTGGTTCATTTACCACGGAATCCATCACCTGGGCTCCATCCGATAGGCGGTCAANTGTCGTTTCTGGCAGGGACGGAAGCGCGTTTTAACGACACGAAAGCCGCTTTTNCTTTGCGTATTTCCCCGTGAATAGCCTCNGAAATGNCTATNGGNGNCAATGTCGGNNGGGGNCCGGATGCACCGCATATTGCAGCGGGCGAGTGCCCCCGTCACAATGAGGCCTTTNAATTTTCCACCCACACAATCGTCGCCTACCCTCGGTGGGGCGCAGTCGTGCACAGCTTCTCTCGAACTGCATTCTGACTTGTTTCAGAAGTGCATTTCTCGGTGGTTCTGAAACCGACAATAACTAACGTCAGGAAGAGCTGGATGCCAGGTTTTGTTGCGTTAGCTGCGATGGTCGGCATCGCCATGTTGATTTGGGATTGTGTTGAGGTGGGGCGCAACGATGCGGCCAATCTGGTTAACGCAATTCTTGGCGCACGCGTGATGCGGCGTCGTTTGGCCATTGCGATTGCAGCTTTTGCTGTTGTGCTTGGTGCTTCGTTTTCTTCGCCGGTAATGGAAACTGCGCGGAAAGGTATTTTTGACCCGAGCGTGTTGACCGTTCAGATGGCGCTGGCCATTTACGTCAGTGTTTACTTTGTCGACACGATCCTGCTGTACGGTTTTTCGGGATTCGGTATGCCGGTCAGCACGACCGCCTGCCTGGTGTTTGAACTGGTAGGGGCCGCGCTGTTTCTGGTCGGATTTGACAATGTCCAGTGGAGCAAAGTTGGAACGGTAACCGTCGGGATTGTGGTGTCCATTGTGATTAGCGGCACTGCGGCATTTTTGGTGATGCGGATTTTTCGTGCTGCCATAGGGAAGACGCTCGGAGACCGCAAGGCGACGATGTTACATGGTCCTTGGATCGCCGGTGCGATTGCGAGTTGGCTTGTCTGGTTCATGCTGTTTAAAGGTTTGAAAAATATCGAGTACGTGAAGTACGTGAAGTCCTTGACCTTCGAAGCGTACGGCGAGGTGCCTGTGCTGTTGGGGTTGTGGGTGGCGTTCACCGTGTGCACTTACGTGCTGCTGCTGACGCTGCCTCGCGACTGGTCGAGACACTTGTTTTCGACGACGGCCGTGTTGGGGATGATTTGTCTTGCGTTTGCGTTCGGGCAGAACGATCTGGCGAACGCCGCATCACCCGGGTTGGCGGGCCTGGCCTTATGGCAATCGGGCAGCGCGCCAGGCGATGTCGCGGACATTGCTACTAAAATCCCGATTCCCGTGTTTGCGCTGTTTGGGTGCGGCCTACTGATGGCCATGGGCATGTTTACCATTTACGCACAGCGTGTGACCGGCGCTCAAATCAAGACCGGCAGTCAGGTTGACGAAGTGACCTTGTATGCTCCAAGGTGGTGCAAATGGATTGCCAGCACGTTGCTGGGTTTCGGACGATCGCGGCCTGATACAGCAGCTGCTCCGGCACGCCAAGAATCCGATCAAACGGTGCACTACGACACGTTGAGGGCGTCAGTGATTACTGCGGTCAGTGCAAGTGTCATTGCCTTTGCGTCCGGGAGAGGCCTGCNGGTATCAACCACCTACGTCGCCTTTGCGGCCGTATTGGGCAGCGGATTGGCGGACCGGGTGTTTTCACGTGGAGACAGTGATACGAAATTGGGACGTGCGATCTGGGTGATCAGTTGCTGGTTCATTGCACCGGTCATTGCGGTCGTGGCGACCGGATGCGTCGCGCTCATTGTCTATCACCTTTCCACCGCCGGCCTGGTGCTCTGCATCGGGTTGAATCTCGGTTCGCGACTGATCCTCAAGCGACGGGCGGATCGGCACGAGCAGTTGCATCACGAGACCTCGCCACGCGAAGCGAGCGTTGGGGAGCCTGAGGGCCAGTTAACCTGACCCTGGCGGCANNCGCAGCCCCGGTGAACGCGTCTTGACGCAGCGAATCGCCACTCATGCCGCGCGCCAAAGACCGGGACTGCGGGAACCGAGGACGGTACCACGGGGGCGTTTCATGGCCGGAAGCGGTCAAACAGAAGCAGCGGCCTGCCCCCTGTGTCAACCGTGCTACGGTATCAGCAAAGGTTTGGTGTAGATGGTCACTTCAGTACCATGGTGATGTTCAATGAGCATTTCCTGGGGCGTTTGGGTATACACGTCGAACCATTCGGTGAATTCCTTGTCCACCGTCAATGTCAGTCCCTGGTCTGTCTTAGCTCGCACTCGGGCACTTTCGGAATAATAGACTCTTTCACGAACGTACTGTGGGGGTTCTGGTTGCCAGAAACGTTCAGGTACCTGGATTTCGGCATACCACGCATACCAATGATGGCCGCTCCATTTCCGAGGTTTTTCCTCCGACCTGGACCACCCAATCGTCTCCCAGGCTTTGTTCTGAGGGTTGAATGCCTGGATTTCCACGACTTCTCTACCCGTTTGTAAGAAACCGAAGAACTGCACGATATCCCGTTTGTGCTCCAAACGTTCGCCATGATATGGGCTGGCCATGCAACCCACCGTGGTAATCGCCCAACCCAGAACCAACAAGCACGCCAATTGTTTGTGTTTTTGCATCGTCATTTTTCGTTTCCTTTTTTCCGCGGCGATCGAGAATTGCCACCGTGTCGGCTTGACCGCTACTGACAAGCTCATGGCAAAGTACGCCTGCCTGGGCTCAGACAAATCAACAAAATGCGATGCCTGCATTTGGGGAACCGGCGTTCCAGCGAAGTGCCTGCCGGAAATGAGCGCTCGCCGTGGCAAGCGTGCGTTGATGCAGCACTCGACTGTCATCCCGCAAATCAAAGACCGGCACTGCGGGCACCGAGGACGGCACTACGGGAGAGATTCATGGCCGGAAGCGGTGCAACAGAATGCGCGGCCTGGACCCTTGATTGCTACTATTTCTCAAAACGGCGGAGCCAGTTAACTGAATGGGGATACCTGCCAAGGTCTCACACAACGGAGCAAAACAGGGCGGCGTTGCGCTCCGAAGTCTATCTGACCGCGGCGCCGGAGGTTGGCGAGCATTTTCTTTTTTTGAATTCAGGCAAAAGAGAGACATCTGGCCGGGTTGCTTCCCAGCGAGTCGCAAACGCTGGAGCGTTCCGGCAGTGAGGTCGTAAGCCAAATCGTGTCAGGCTTTTAGTTGAGGGAATGCACTGACTAGGGAGGTTTTTCGACGGGTGTCCCCGCTGCTGGTAGTCCCAGTGACAAATGCGAATTTTTTGTGTCACACGGTCACGATAGGTGTTTCAGAGCGGCTTCGTGTCGCAGGGTTGCGTCACACAAATGCTCTTTTTCTCTGAGAGGAACACGTTATGTCCATTCGAGATTCGTTGAAACGCCGTGCAGTGCTTTGCTGCGTCGTGTTGATTGTGAGTCCTGCAGCAACGGCGCGTGCTGAATTACCGCCGAAAACGCAGAGGCTGTTGACGATGGAGGTCATTCCCGCCTACCAGCGTGGTGATTCGGCCAGTTTGCTGGCAACGCTGTCCCCACTGGTCATCAAGATGACCGATGCGCAAATGGACGAAGCCGACCTGTTGCTGAAGGAGCAAGAGATACCCAACACTGCTGCTCTGTTGGTAGAAGCCCGTATGCATATGTTAAATCAGGGGATCGCCAAGAAACTTCCGCGGGCATCCACGCGGGAAACCCTGTTGCTGTTGGAGTCCATCAAGTCGAATGTGGAGGGCACGCTCTCGCGAAACGAGGGAGTGATGGACGTCACGCAGCGCCCAAAGACGTTTGACGAGTATGAAGCAGCGCTCTGGAACATTCACGTCAGTCAGAACGAGCTGCGAAATATCAGCAACTCGGCAACCCACGCGGTGAGCCTGCAATCGATGTCCCAACGGGTCAACCGTCACAAGCTGAACGACGACCAGATCGTCTTGTTGGACACTGAGTTTGGTGAGCAACTCAGTAACATCCAGCAAGCGCAGAGGCAGCTGCTGGAATTGGAACTGGAACTGCGACTTCAACGCTTACAGATGGCCGCGGAATCGCTAAACGCAGATTCTGAGATCAAGGATCGCATTCAAGGTGCCTTTGTGGCAGATCTCGATGGTGAGGTGTTGGCCAACGTGCTTAAGGAACGTGATTCCAACGAATTTGAACGCCCGTATCTGCGTGGCTGTACTGCCGCGCAGGTGCAGGAACACGTTGAGACCATTCGCGAAACGGTGGGTGATCTCGTGGAAAAGAGCAGACTCTTCTATGTCGGTTTGCACTGGTGGTTGCGCGGCCGTTACGGGCAAGGCCCCGATGGTCGGGGGTTATTGAAGCGTGCTGATTTTATGCGTTCGGCGAAGTCTCAGTTTGGACTCTACATGCCTGCAAAAACTCCCCAACCGACCGACCCGACGTCGACCGCAGGTCCCATCCCTGAAATCGACCGACGTCACCACTACATCTGGCAGTACGAGTACCGACGCATCCTGGGGCACTATCAAACCACTGGCACATCCAGTAGCGAGGTCGGGGGCGAGGAGATCGTTGCGATGCGAACATTCTACTGAGGTGCTAGCGCACTAATCAGGGGAGTTTCCTCTGACACGACAACAACCTATAGCAGAGTCGACCGCTCAATCACGCCTGACGACACACGTCAAGTTGGACGCCTGGTTGGATATACCGAATACACAAACGCCCTGACGAATCTCGATGCACTCGTATCCAAGGCCAGCGCGGAGGAATTAAAAGCGTTTGACGACTTGCTCAGAGAGCGAGACGAGTTTGTCGTCTATACCAACCTCTCGCAACGTGTGGAGCCGAAGCCGTCGGCAGTCAGCGAACCCCGGATTGGCGACGATGACTTCGCACGCCGTGGCTTGAAGTGGGTAACCGCTCTGGCACGCGTCGAACTCGGCTCCATGCTGGCCGCTTTTACAAGGGTCCGACGTCCCTATCAGGCGACCCATCCCACCAAGTTGGATCAGGCTGAATTTGCGAAACTGCTAATGGACGGCGTGCGCACGCATTATTGGGCGTTGAGCCAAGATCCTGCGCTCAGAGAGGTCGCGAAAGCTTCGCCGCGGAATCCCGAGGTGCTGTCCTACCATCGTCGCATGACGATGGTGCAAGCGATGGTGCGAGCATTACTGCAGATGTACGGCAGTGAGATGACGCACGAGCAAAGGGCGCTGCTGTCGCAGTGGCGTGATACGATCGATGGTCTGCAACTTGGATTCGCCTATCGGATTTTCCAATACCTGCAACAGACCGAGCAAGAAAGACAAACGAGAACGACGCAAAGCGAGATCCATTATAAGACGTATTGCTCTTCCGCTTTGGCCTGTTACGCGCGATATCAAGGAAGTGCTGGTCCAACAACGGGTCGATAGGCAAGTTGCCACGCCCTGAAAATCGCGACACAAGGGGGAAGGCCTTGTTGGTTAGCGGAGGGTCGCCAGCGGACGTGCACGGCTGCATGTCGCTGCTGACTGTTCGTGGCAGACGAGTAGGCCGGATCGAGGAGCGTAGCGCGAGTGCTCCGGCAGAGGAACGTGTGGAGAGGCTGGTTGCTGCTTTCCGTTCCTTAACCGCGCTGCGTTTGATCCGGCCTACGCTTTGCCGCTCATCACCACGCCGCACCGCATCATGGTCATGGGGCGACGAAACGTTAGCGATTGCATGGTACCCCAGTCAAACGAATTCGCCCGGGGCATCCCGTGCAAACCGCCAGCTGGCATTGGTTGGTGTCAGGAGCGTGGGAGTGCAGGCAAACGATTGCAGCCAAGTGGGTGCTTAAACGCGCTGAAGCGTTCCACGGATACCGGCGAAGGTGTCGGTTTCGATGTCGAATCGTTGCAAGATCGTAACAAACAGCTGTGCGAGTGGCAGCTCTTCGGCTTCGATTTTTCCGCGCCAACCGGCGTCGCTGACAATGCCGGCACCGGCTTGGTTGTCTTCGTTTCCGGAGCCGAATTTGAGGTAACGGCCGTTGTCGAATCCCAGGTTTTTACCACCGGCGGAAATGATGGGGTAGTTGCGTGAAAGATGGAAGCTGCTGGACGCGGATCCGTGCATGGCAAACGTGTTGTCCAGCATGTTCCCGCCGCCTTTCGGTTCGGGCGTGTCTTTTAACTTCTGCACGAAACGGCCAAACTCCTGCGCCTGGTAGCGGTTGTAGGTCCCCAGGTTCTTCCAGCCGTCCGGTTTCTTGACGGAGTGTGTCAGCCCATGTGCACCACCCAGGCCAACCGCTTTGGACAGCAGATCGTGAGGCCCTTCGCCGTTCTCCCGCCCGAGTTGGAACGTGGCCACGCGGGTTGAGTCGCTGAGGAACGCGAGATAGATCAGCTCGTACATGGTTTCGAAATAGAGCCGCGCTTCGGATGGTTCGGCATCGAGATGCAACTGACTGGCATCGACGGTGGGCAGCGGCGTGTCGATCCACTTTTGTGCCTTCACCAGTTTGACTTCGGTATCGCGCACGGCGTCGAGATATTGCTGCAACGTCTGCTGGTCGCGTTTCGAGATCTTTTTGCCCAGTGAGCGGGTATGGGCAATGAGGTAATCCAGTGCACTTTTGCTGCGGGCCAGTTTCGCCGCGGCGTCTTTTCCGCTGGCGACGAACAGCATGTCAAAGATTTGCTTGGGGCGATTCATGGCCGGAATCGGACGCCCTTCGAGATTGAAGGATTGCGTCTGTGCGCCGCGGGGAGCCCCGATGCCTCCGTTGGTCGACATCACCAGAGACGAATGGCGTGTAAATTCCCCCGCATGGCCGGCGATGACTTGATCCACGGAAATCGAATTCTTGTACGGTCCGTGACCTGCTGTGGCGGCCCCGGTCAGGTATTGGTCCGCATTGGAATGCCCGTGAACACGTCGAACTGCAGGGTGTGACAGTCCTGAGTAAATCGTGATCTCATTCCGTAACGGTTCGAGAACGTCGAGCACTTTGGTCAGCTCAAAATCGCGTTCACCACCACGCGGGAACCAACTCCAATCCTTCCAGGCGGGATCGGATTTCAGTGGCAGGCCGACGCCGTCCGGGTGATAGACGCTGAGGAAACGCTTCGGCCGATCCTGCTGATCCGTTGAGGCGGCAGCAAACGTCTCCAGATGAGGTAACGCCAACGCGATCCCTGCGCCATAAAGGAAGTGTCTGCGATTCACTGAGGCGGTGTTTTTTTTCATCACGATTACTTAGTCCTACTTCGCGTGAAACAGTTCGCTGCGGATGATCAAGTTTACCAGTTCTCCCAAACGATCACCACGTTGTCTGAATTCCGTAGTGATGCTGTCGAGTGCAGCATGGTCGTTGAAAGATAAGGGCCGGCCGAGTGCATACGCAGTTAATTTATGCACCATGGCGCGAGCAAATTGGTCTTGCCGCTCCATTAACAGGTATCGTTTCAACCCGTCCATCCCCGCCAGCTTTTGCTTGTTAAACAACTCAGAAGTGGCATCAACGGGCTTGTTTTTAATCTGCGTGCGATAAACTCCTAGCGCATTGTAGTTTTCAAATGCGATACCCCACGGATCGATTCTCGAGTGGCAGGAAGCGCACGCCGGCTTGTTCCGATGATCCTCGATCCGTTCCTTCAGAGTCATTTTCAAAATTTCGGGATCGGTCAAGTCGACTTCCGGGACGTTCGGCGGAGGTGGCGGTGGTGGATCGTGCAGAACGCGTTCCAGCATCCAGACACCCCGTTTGAGTGGATGAGAGTCATTGCCGTCCGAATTCATTGCCAGCACGACCGCATGCGTCAGTACGCCACCGCGATGGGATTGCGGTGTAATTGCAACTTTGCGGAAGTGCGGCCCGTAGACGTTGGGGATGTGGTAGTGCTTGGCCAAACGTTCGTTGACCGTGATGTAGTCGACGTGAAGGAAGTCCATCACCGTACGATTACTGTCCAGCACCTCCTGAAACAACGCAATCGGTTCGTCATGGATGGCAGCTTTCAGTGACTCGTCCGTGATGTGGTTGACTGCATTCAGGCCGTCGAGTCCGAGCCATTGCTGCACAAAATGTTCGGAGAAGCGCCGCGCACGTGGGTCTGCCAACATCCGTTTGACCTGCGCTGCTAACGTCGACGGCTCGTTGAGCTTGCCTTGTTCGGCAAGTTCCAGCAGTGTGGCGTCCGGAATGCTGGACCACAGAAAGAATGAGAGACGACTGGCCAACTCCAGGTCTGTGATGGTCTCATCTGATTCGGACTCAGAATCGCGCTGGGTCAAATACAGAAACTCGGGGGCTGCCAGCACCGTTGCCAGAACCTCGAGCATCGCCTCTTCGAACGTATCTAACCGTGGTCGGTATTTGGCAAACAACGCCATCAGTTGTTCCAATTCCGCGGGCGTCGCCGGGCGGCGCCAGGCACGACGTGTGAAATGGCTGAGCACTTCCCGGCCGTAGACTGCTTCGTCGTCTCGGTGGGCGCTGTCGATGAAGATGGCGGAATGAGTTTTCGGCGGCCAGTGTTCGTAAAACGGGGCGCTGATTTCGATGTAATCCATCAGCACATGAAGCGGTTCCTCACCACCACCGGCATTCGATTCGTTGCGGATATGCAGGAACTCGTCGCGGCGCGGAAAGGTCCGCTCAAGTTTGCGAAACGGGTTGCGCTGAATATCGCTCAACTGGATATAGAAATCAATGAATTCCGGATTGTCGGCCGGGGCGGTGACCGGAAGATCACGCTGGCTGATCGTGTTCGAGAAATTTGCGTTATTGCTGGTGTGCGCGCTGAAGCCCAAACGCAGACTGGCAAATTCGTTCGGTTTGTCCGTCGAACGGCCAGCTCGAATCCGAACACGCATGATGCCGTCGTCCGGAAGGAACCGATCCAGATTCATTTTCAATTCGTTGGACCGAGGCATGGCCAGCACCACCGGCGACACGGCAGGCAACTCTCCAGGAACCGCGTCTGGCTTGGGAACTGACTTACCACCCGAGAAATGAAACGCTTGTCCCGTCTCGCGATGGATCAAATGTTGTCTTCTGAGTTTCTTGTCATAATCCTTGTCGCTGGGGTCAAACACTTTGTCCTGCGCGGCTTTTTCCAGCACTTCCTCCATCGAGATCACATAGGTCACAGGCGTGGGACGGTCGCCGACGACGATGGCACGCTGCAACGCTTTCAACGCGATCTCGCGATACGTTTCAAATTGCATGGACGTCATTTGCAACATGTCGGAACTGTTCTTGAAACCGTCTTCGGACGCCGTCTCTGGTGGCAGGCGCGTGGCCAGCGTATGAGACAGGCCAAGCAGATCCTGCAGGGCATAATCGTATTCGTATTTCGTCAAGCGTCGGAACGACGAATGCTCGGTGGTGTTGCGTCGCGCGACCGATGCCTTGTTCATTTCGGCGCTGAGCCAGTCGACGATATTGGCCCGATCGGAGTCGGCCAAGGCGTATTCCTCCTCGTCCTCCGGGGGCATTTCAGAATTGCTCAGGACGTTGTAAATCTCACGCCACTGTTCGATATCGGGCCCGCTCAACAAATTGGCATTCAATTGATCGACGCGCAGCCGCCCTTCGGACCGTTCGGGACCGTGACACGCGATGCAACTCTTGTTCAGCACCGACGCGATCGTTTGTTGATAGTGAGCCACGTTGGCTTGCGGTGCGGTACCAGACGTCGGCCTGGCTGCCTGGTGGGCTTTCAAGAACCGGGACTTCGTGCGTCCGAGTTCTTTGGCGTCGTGCAACGTGACGGGCTGCGGGTCGGTCTCGTCAGCCAGAATGGGGCAGACGGCGCCCAGCACCAGCAGAATGGTGGTTCGCAAAATATTCATCGACAGAAAAACGAGCGAACAACGCCCGGTCGTGGGAAGGATCAGGTTGGCAGGGTGGCTTGCCGTTGCAAGTCATGCTTTCATTGTACCAGCCCGGCCCAGGTGACCGCGATACGAACCGGGGCGGCGTGAAAGGCGATTCCATGTTTTTTTGGACACATTTTTGATTTTATACCGCGGTTTCCGCTGCCAAGGGTTTTNGTCTCGCCCTCCCAAGGGGCATGTNGAAAAACGCNTGGCGTGGCGNGACANGTGGGNATTCNGTNCACCCGCCGGGCGACTCGGGTGTGTTCGNGACCTTGTNAATTCGGGTGNANCAAGGCCCCCANTGCNTTGCGTCGTGGNNGNTNNNGTTGGGAAACCGCGAGTNGGTGCCACGCGNGTCCGGAATCTCCGAGCGGACCGTCCANAGNCGCNCCAGAGCNANGCGTTAGCGTTTCACGAGCCAGCTGCCATCNGGGTTGATCGTGACATGGACGGAACCGATATGAGCAATGCACTGGTCGGAGGCATTGATTTCGGTTTGGATGGTGCGGGCGACTTCGTTTGCCGGCCTTCCTGCATCAAACGGGACGAAGACGCTCAAAAAGACTTCCGTGTGCCCCGCTTTCAGAACGGCTTTGGCGTGAGAGTTTTGCGTGGGGTAGTATTCAAAACCGAGTGGACGCGAGATATCAGCAGAAGTGGCGTGCGCGGTGACCCCGAACGTCGTTCCATCGCCCGGATGCATCCACAGGAGTACGCGCTTCGGCTGCGTTTGCCACCAGGCGTGGTCCCATGCAGGTGCGTCGAACCAGTGGCGTTTCGGATCGTGCTTCACCGGCCCACGGTCGGCACGGTCGTCTTCTTTCCAGTTCCTATCGGGACGCAACAGCCAGCAAGGCCCGGCGTGATAGCCCGCAACTTGTTTCCCTGGCTNGTAAGCATCACGGACGACGAGATAGCCTTCGTGTGTCAAGACGGTCTGACGCGTCCAGTGGCTGTGCGCTCCAAAATAATTCCGATAACGAAACTGGCCGAAGGAGTCAGCATGGCGATTTTCTGCTCGCAACGATTCACGTTCCAGAATTCCCCCACGGCTGTCATAGGTCAAGTATTCCATCCGCTCATTGATTTTAAAAGCCGCTTGATGACCGCCGCGCGCTCCTATCGTGTTGCTGCCTGACGTGATGCGACCGTTGTGTTCGATTAGCAGACGCGTGTAATCGTCGACGGCGTTGAAGGTCATGTCGATGCCTTGGAGTCGGACTTGGCAGCGAGTGTTGGGTTGACTGCGAATGCGAAGTACTGGACCTGCAGCAGTGTCTCTGAGAGAAACGGATGCGTTCAGTGGATCGCCGCCCTTCCAAACGACCTGTTGCTCGCCATTCTGATTTTCTGACGTCACGGTGAAACGTTTCGGAGCTTGCTTCCAATCCGAGAACAGTGGTTGGTCGCCTTGCGGCCCGGAAAGGAGCGGGATCCGCAGTTCCACCACGGGGTCGACCAACTGAAACGCGAGTGAGTCCAGGTGGAACTCGTTGTTCAGATACCAATAGCCGTCCATGTTCCCGTGCGCGTAGCCGAATTTATCATCGTCTGCCCGCCGGAATAAACCGATNTCGCCGTCGTATTTCCAGTGCCGCGAATCGGGGCCGTGACGACTGTTGAGTAGACCGGCTAGCGGCATGGATGCGGNCTTCCAGGTGCCGTATGGGATATCTCCCATGCGACCGGTGGCGAAGTCAACCGCTGGGTGCTGAACCCACAACGCGTCGTAGGCCGCTGGCAACTTCATGGTATTGCTGTTGTACTTGCCTGAGGTATGCAGGAATTTCGCCCCATCGACGGCGTACTCGTAGAGTTGCCCCATGACGTCGTCGTTGTAGTGCATGTAGTTGTTNTTGCGGTCATAAAGATAGAACGACGCGAACGGCTTGCCAGACTCTCGGCTGGGGCAGAGATAGAGCCGCTCGGGGACTTTGTGTTTGCGCGGGCTGTAGTAGCCAATTTTCGCGCCGTGTTGGGGAGCTTGCGGTTCCATGCCACGTTGGACAAACCACGCATAGCGTTGCTGGTAAGCGGCCAGGTAGGCTGCCGGAGTTTCGCGTCCTACAGGAGGTCGGCCGCCCAGACAAGCTTGCTCGGAGGCCCACAAGAACTCGGCCGACNGGAACTCCTTGGCCAGTCGATACCAAACCTGCGCGTCTTGCTGTCCGCCCTGGTAGTAAACGCTGTTCCACGGGTCCGCATACGCTTGGTCGCGATCGCTGTTGACCATGGCTACCGAGTTGGGGTTACCGCGCACGCCGCCACCATGGACATAGTCGAGATAGCGACTCACGTGGTCGTGGATNAAATCCCGCTCCGTCTTCAACTTACCCATGCCCTCGGCCATATCCAAGAATCCATCCAGGTAGATCGGGCCGTAGGGGAAATAGTTGGTTTCGGTCGTGTCCCCGTATTCTTCCAGCTCTCGCCACAACGCATCGAGCCAGCGGCGATGCTGTGCTGCTTGCGGCAACTTTGGAAAGATTCGCAGCGCGATGGCTGGGCCGCCGTTCATTCCGAACGGCCGGTTGTTGGCACTGCGTTCCAGTTTTTCAAACTCAAAACTTTGCGTCAGCGCGTGGCTGACAATCTTGCGGAACTTGGCTTGTTCGTCAGCAGTGAGCATGTTTTGTCGAACAAGTTCCTCGTAAATTCGCAGGCGACCACCGCTGCCCCACGCGCCATGCCCGGCAAAGAACGTGTCGTAGCGTTCTCCTTTTCCCTGGCGATCGAGGATGCTGCGAAAATAAGCTTGCAGGATGATAATCGCGTTCCGCTCTTGTCTTCCTCCATCGACATAGCGCGACAGCAAGCGATCCCACTCCCACGCGCCGCGTTGCGCCGCAGGCTGACTTTGACGTACCGCTTTGGCCATGGCGTGGATGTCGGGGACGTTGGCATAAGACGGACGTGGCTGGTCCGCGGCGAGATCGGCTGGCTCGTCAGCAACCAACGTGGCCGACGACGACACAATCAGTCCGATTGCCAGGGCCCAGCGTTTGGTCTTGTCAGTCATGGAGTTGCTTTCACTGGGGTTTCACGCTCGCCGACCAGGTTCCATCGGATTGAATCGTGATCTGGGTGCGACCGATGTGTGCGGAGTACGATCCGGCAGGCGTGATGGATGTTTTGATCGTTTTGACGATCGACTCCGGAGTTTGGCTGGCGGTGTGGGGGACAAACACGCTCAGAAACCGCTCGGTCTGACCGCTGCGGACCGGTCGGTATCCAAAGGTCGTGACGTTGGGGAGTCCATCTTGCGTGTGAGTTTGTTTGGTGGATCCGAATTGCATTTCGCCATCCCCATGAAGGACCAACACGACTCGCATCTTTTCTTTTTGCCACCACGCCTGATCCAGTGCGGGGGCATCAAACCAATTCTTTTCTTGTGCCCCCTCCGTGGTTTGGTCATCCACTCCCAGATGCCAAACCGGGCCCGCCAGATAATCGTCGTGCAGGGCGTTGCCGGGAATGTAGGCATCAGCAACCACCAAATAACCTTCGGTGGTGAGGACCGTTTGCCGCAGCCAACGACTTCCCGGACCGTAGTGATTTTCAAATCCAAATCGTCCGAAGGCGTCGCCCCGGGTATTGTTTTCCGCCTTGAGCCACTGGGGCAAATGTTTTGTATGTCCCATGCGCATGTAATCGCGTTCCGACCCCAGGCGATCGGGATGTAATGGGAAGGGGTGTTTCTTGTGTAGCACTAGTAGCAGGTCCAAGCTCTCCTCGCCCGTGCCACCACCTTTTAACTGATTGCCCGAGTAAACGTTGTTGTACTTTCCCGACGTATGCAAGTACTTGGCACCATTGACGGAATACTCGTAGAGATGTCCCGTGATGTTGTCCAGGTGGCCGTCCTTTTTGTCGAACAAGAAGAACGCAGCAAAGGGCTTTTGCGGATCACGGCCGTTGTTTAAATACAAACGCTCTGGGATTTTGTGCTTTTGTGAACTCAGTCGGCCGACGGCAGCTTGACTTGCAGGCAGCTTGGGAGCGATGTCACGTTTGACAAACCAGGCAAATCGTTGATTGTAGGCGGCTTGGTACTCGGCGGGCACAAGGCCGCTTGGGGGCCGTCCTCCCAGAGTCACCTGTTCCGCTGCCCAAAGGTATTCTGGATTTTGATAATGCTGGGCGAGTCGATACCAAAAGTGCCCATCGCGACTGGACGTCTCTACTTGGTAATAACCGGTATTCCACGGATCGGCAAACCGGGACTGGAGATCTTCTCGCACATGGGAACCCGCGTTGGGATTTCCCTTCACCCCGCCACCGTGGTTGAAACCGAGGCAGCGTTGCCCGATGGCGTGGATCAGCTCACGGTCGGACTCGATGCGTCCTGTCGCTTCGGCCACGTCCAGCATGCCATGCAGAAAGATGGGGCCGTACGGATAGTAAGTCCATTCGGTCCAGTCACCATATTCCGCGAGGTGTTGCCAGATCCGGTCGATCCACGCCTGAGCCTCCTTCGCTTGAGGCGCAGCGGGAAACAGTTTCAGTGCCAGCGCCACGCCGCCCGCGTTTCCGAAGGAGTGGTTGTCGGCCTGCTGAGATCCGAGCGTGAAATTCAGGAACTTCGGCTCCAGACTTTGATGCACAATGTCTCGGAAGCGTGCTTTTTCTTCAGCGGTCAACATTCCCTGGCGTACCAACTCTTCATAAATCCGCATGCGGGCCGCTCCGCCCCATCCCCCGTGATACCCACCGCCATGGAGGTCACGGAGTAATGTTCGGCTACCGACTTCCAAGACGCGCTCGCGTTTGTCTCCCTTCATTGTCGTGAAAAAGATGTACATCAAATCGCCCTCGCCTTGTGCTTCCAGCTTTTGATGCCAATCCAAAATCAGTCCGCGAAAAACAGCTTGCAGAATCTTGAGTGAGTTTTCATCGGTGCGGCCTTGATCGACGTATCGGCATCGCAAACGATCCCATTTCCACCAACTACGGGAAAAAGAATACCGTTCACTGGCAGCCAATGACTTGCGTAAAGCGGCTGCCATCGCGTCGATATTCTCGACGTTGTCGTAAGAGGGACGCGGGTGCCCTGATAACCAGTCCTGCTCTTCGGCAATGCTCGCGTCGGCGGCAAGGATACATGCAACCACCAAAAGGAAATGTCTCATGGACGTCG
>NZVR01000100.1 GCA_002701545.1 Blastopirellula sp.
ACGCAGCGAATCACCTAACGCAGCGAATCACCTAACGCAGCGAATCACCTAACGCAGCGAATCACCTAACGTTGTGAATCACAACGCGGTGTGGACGACCGGTTGGCGGTCGGGCATGAGCACTCGACGCATTGCCGACGGCGAATTCCCTGAGAGGCACGTTACGACGTGTGGCTGCTAGAACGTATCGATGGCTTGGAACGTGGAATCGTGGATCTCAAACACGTTGTCTTCGAGGTTCAATATCCGGAAGACGTTCCGAATCTCCGGTCGCATCTCGCACAGCTTCATGCTGCCGCCATCCGAGACGACATATTCTCGGGCACGGATCAGGGCATTGATGGTTTCTGACGAGAAACGTTGCACTCGCTCGAAGCTCACCACCAACTTCTTCGGGGCGGTTTGCTTGACGTAGGAGATGAGTTCTTCCTGCAGTTCACCGCCAATCAATCGGTCCAGGAATTCGTGGTCCTTGATGCGAACTACGGTGACGCCTTGCTGCGTCTCTTCGTCGAAGTGCTTGAAATTGCTCATATCTGTCTGGCCGAAGCGTCTCGCGGGGAGTCAGTGAGGTTCCACCAGGCGGTTTGCTGAGAGGGAAGATTGTACTTACGCGCCGCGGCCGCGCCAGTTGAGTTCGCTGGCTGTCGACATGGCATTTGCTGTGACCGAGACGGCGTCCGTACTGGCGGTGGTAGGGGTGGAAACGGTACCAGGGTTAGGGCTTGAGGGATCGGGGTTGGGGGCAGTGTCGGGCGTAATGGCAGCTTGGGGGCTGCTGGGAGTGTCAGAGGAGGTCGCTGCTGGTATTTCGGAGAACGAGGAAGATTCGACAAAGGCACCGGGCTCGTTGGATGAAGTCGCGTCGTTCACATGCATTCCTTTCAGCTGAACCGTGCTGGCACCGGTGCCGATGGTGCGGTTTTGGCCTGACGTGCCGCTGGTGGTGACGTAGGCAGCAGGCTGAACGGGCGAAGTGGTGGTCGTTCCCGCCAAACGGTTGGATGGGGAAGCCGGGGTTGCCGGCGCCGACGAATTTGCTTGCGGGATCAAGCGTGTATCACTATTCGGGTTCTGGCTTGTCGCGGCATCAGAGGTCCTGGTTGCGGTGCGCCAACCACTCGCTGCGGCGTTGTTGGTGTTGGCGGAGGCTGGACCATGGCTGTTATATCCCTGTGCAGCTGAGAGACTCTTGGTAGCCGGAGGAGGAACCTTGGTTGACCCAAATGGCGAAAGTAGGTGTGAGGACCGAAATGTGGGCATCGGGGCGCGACAACCACTGGAGAGGATCAGGCACGCTACGCACAAGCTGCAGTAGAGAAGACGGTTCATGGGGCATTCCTACGCGCTAGGATTTGGGGTGGCCGCTTTCTAAGTTGACTGCGCAGGGGCCACCAGAAGGGATGGCGGACTGTAAACCGCGAAACGTTTGTTGGCAAGATCGTTTTTCACCGCCGTCGGGGGGTGTTTTTCGGCAAATTATGCCGTTCTCTTTTCCATCTTGACCCGTTTTTTGCCGGTTCCTACAATCCGCCACCCGATCATTCGACAGGCGCGCTGTGTTTGTCTGCCTGCGATTTTAACTCACCCACCGTTTTCGCAACGGAGAAGCATTATGACTGGCAAGGATGCCCGCAATTCATCCTCGAAGCATTCCCCTTGGAAGACACGAATTTCGCTCATCATTGGCGTCATCGCTGTGATTGCCATCTGTGCCATTGCAAGGTTTTTCGCAGGTACAGGAGCCGCGAGTGCACAAAGTCCGGCTCAAAATCGCACGCAGCAAACGGTTGCGGCGAACACTCAGGCGAATCGCCCGACAGCACCCGCATCGGTTTCGCGCCCCGCACGCCCCAGGACACCGGCCGCGCCGACACGCACCGCGAAAACCACCGGTCGTGCGGCGGCAACATCACAGCTCAAAGTTGTGGCCCACGTCAACAACCAGCAGATCACACGAGAGCAGTTGGCGAGTGCTTGTTTGAAGCGTTACGGTGACGAAGTGATCGATAGCATCATTAACAAGCATATTGTCTGGCAAGCTTGTCAGCAGAACGGTATCAATATCACCGAGGCGGATGTGGATGCTGAGATCGCCCGCATGTCAGGTAAATTCGGCCTGACTCCCGACCGCTGGATGCAGATGCTGCAAGACGAGCGGGATATCACGCCGCAAGAATACCGCAGTGAGATTATCTGGCTGACCCTGGCATTAAAGCGTCTGGCAGCGGACCAAATCGAAGTAACGGACCAAGAGGTGAAGAACGCGGTCGAAGCGGAATACGGGTCGAAAATCAAAGCGCGTATTATCGCCGTCGAAACGGCACAGCAAGCGGAACAGGTGCGTGCATTGGCGGTTGCCAAGCCGGAGACGTTTGGAGCACTTGCCAAAGAACACTCAGTGGATCCCAGCAGTAGTGTGCAGGGCGTGATTCCACCCATTCGAAAACACATTGGCGATTCCGCCTATGCCTCCTTCGAGCAGATGGCGTTCAGTTTGCAAGAGGGACAGATCTCGCCGATTGTCCCCCTGGGCGACAAGTTCGTGATCATCAAATGTGAAAAGATTCTGCAGCCAAACTACTTGTCCAACACGGTTCGCCAGAAAGCGGAAGTCCAGATTCGGCACACGTTGGAAGAACAAAAGTTGCGATCCTCTGCGGCAAAAACCTTCAGTCGTCTGCAAGAGAATTCGAAGATCGTCAACGTTTACAACAATGCTCAGTTGCGGCAGCAGATGCCGGGTGTGGCCGCTACCATCAATGGCCAGCAAGTCACGGTCGCTGCACTAGCCGACGAGTGTCTCAAACGCTACGGCAAATCGGTTTTGGACAGTGAAATTAATCGAGTCATGTTGTTGCAGGCGTTGCAACGCAAACAACGCTCGGTCACTCAAGCAGATATTGATGAAGAGCTCGCACGCGCAGCCGAAATGTATGGCTACATGAAAGATGGTCAACCTGATGTCAACGCCTGGGTGCAAGCGATTACGGAACAGGACAAAGTGACTGTGGACGCGTACATTCAAGATGCGGTCTGGCCGTCTGTCGCCTTGAAGAAACTGGTTGACGCTCAGGTCGTTGTTGCCGCGGACGATATTCAGCGAGGTTTTGAATCCAACTACGGTCCCCGTGTGCAAGTCAAAGCCATTGTGCTCAACAGTCAACGGACTGCCAATCAGGTCTGGGCTGAAGCCCGACGAGATGCGTCATCGTATGCCTTTGGTGAACTGGCCAGTAAGTATTCGATTGAACCGATCTCCAAGGAGAATTCAGGGCAAGTGCCACCCATTCGTCGGCACAGCGGTCAACCGATTATCGAAGATGCTGCATTCCAACTGGGGCCAGGCGATGTCGAATCGCTGTCCGATGTGTTGGTGGTGGGCGACAAATACATCATCCTGAAATACCTGGGGCACACGGATCCCGTGGTCACGGAGATGGATGAGGAGATTCGCAAAGAGCTCTATAAAGACTTGTATGAAAAGAAGCTGCGTATTGCGATGGGACAAGAGTTTGATCGCTTAAAGCAGTCTGCGTCGGTGCATAATTTCCTGGCAAACACGTCGCAGATGGCGAAACCTCAAAAGTCCGAGGCACTGTTCCGCGGAAATGCCGCGGCCGCAGCACCGGCGACGCGCCGCTAGGCCAAGTGTGTACGGATCGCTGCACCAACCACAGGGATCCGCTGGTGATGGCAGATTGCAGGTCGCTTAGCAACGCGAAGTCGGGGTGATGCCGCCAGACGGTGGCTGTGGAACCCCACCGGTGCGGTCATTTCGAGACCGCGCGCTGACTTGACCGCTTGCTGCGCTCGCCATAAACTCGGCTGAGAATGGGCGACACCGTGCGTCTCGACCCAGGCTCCCCTCCGCAGGGTATGACAGGGAGCTGTACAGCGAAGCCCGCAGAAGGTAACGAGGCGTGAAGCGAGCGATCATCAGCGACATTCACGGGAACATCGAAGCGCTCCGTGCCGTGTTAGACGACATCGCTACGCAGCAAGTCGACGCGATCTACTGCCTTGGCGACATCATCGGTTATGGCCCCAACCCGCGGGAATGCATTGATGAGGTCATGAGCTTTGATATGTGCATCCTGGGGAATCATGATCAGGGTGCCCTGTTCGATCCCGAGGGGTTCAGCAGCGGAGCTGAGAAAGCGATCTTTTGGACACGCGCTCAGCTGGAGGCAGCCGATCAAGATCAAGAGTCCAATCGCAAACGGTGGGATTTCCTGTGCGAGCTGCCCCGGAATGTTCAGGAAGCCGACGTTCTCTTTGTGCACGGCTCGGCACGTAACCCTCTGAATGAGTACGTTTTTCCTGAAGATATCTACAACGAAAAGAAGATCGAAAAGATCTTTGCGGTCATTCAACGCCACTGTTTCCAAGGTCACACCCACGTTCCAGGGGTCTTTACTCAGGATTCACGCTTCTTTGCGCCCGACGAATTTGATTACCAATACCAGCTCGGTACCGACAAGGTGATGATCAATGTCGGCAGCGTAGGGCAGCCTCGGGATGGTGATCAGCGATCCTGTTATGTGATCCTCGAAGACCAGACGGTCACCTATCGGCGGGTCGAATATCCGCTGGAAACAACCATTGAGAAGATTTACGCCATCGCGGAACTCGACGATTTTCTCGGTGATCGTCTGCGGGAAGGCCGCTAATTCCCAGCAGGTATGTGGCCTGCGACGTTCTGTCAGCTGAGTGCATCGACTGCCAGTTCGGTTGAATCCAGGAGGCCGGCACCTCAGTTGCAGCGGCAAGTATCCGTGCGACAACAGCGAATTTGTCCCGCGGATTGGTCGTTTTCCACTGGCAAAGCCGATACTCCCATTGCAAGATCAGTACTTGGGGTGAGAATACTGGTAGAAGTCTGGACAGATTCGCGTGTTTTTGCACGCATTTTTGCATAACGCAGCCGTCACCGGGAGCTTGTACTCCGGTCCTGCGGGAAGGTCAGATCGTCGTGGAAAAACGATTACCCATCTTCATCCTGGTCGCCATGCTCGTGTTGTGGGGCTGGTGGGGTGTCATTCGGGTGTTCAATCTGGCACCGGAGCCGCCCGTCGCAGAAGTTCCGGACGAACAAGGTGCCCAAGAACCGGCGGAAGGCGATGACCAGCCGCCCGAACAACCGGCTTCGACAGGCGATACCGACTTACCCGCCGAAGATCCTGCGACCGCTGCCGCAGGCGATCCTGAAGAGGCAGCGCCTCAAACGTTTCCGCAAGAATGGACCGTTTTGGGGTCCGCGGCAGCAGATTCGCCCTATCAACTGCTAGTGATCTGCAACAGTCGTGGAGGCACGATTGAAACCGTTGAACTCACCCAGCGGAATGCACGTGGAGGGTTCCTGTATCGCGATCTACTGCACCGTAGTGGTTATTTCGGATCGCTCGGGTTTCGCTATGAGGACGGAGGGGTTCGCATTCACGTGGTGCCGAAAGGCACGGCGGCAGCTGAGGCGACTTCCCCCCAGGCGACTTCGGGACTTCAGCCACAAGATTTGATTACGACCGTCAACGGTGTGTCCACCAGCGCGGGGCAGAAGTCCATTGATGAGGCTTTAGAAGGCACCAAGCCAGGGGAAACCATTGAGGTCGCCGTTGAGAGGTCGATGGATGACAAGAAACGCTCTTTGACCTATGAGGTCACGCTAAGCGAACGACCGTTGGTGATGATGCGACCAGAAGCAGTCTCGGCAGACCAGCGAACGGAACTATGCCCGCTGTCAATGGAACTCTCCCTGTTCAGTATTGATGAGACAGCGGCGAAGCACGCTGAGGAAATCACTGATATCGAATCGCTGCGGACGCGAAACTGGCAAACGGAATTATCCGCTGACGGCACGGGAGTGACTTATCGCTTGTTGTTGACGTCAGCCGAGTTATCGGGAATCGGCGAAGTCGGTCCGATTGAGGTCGTCAAGAAGTACCAGCTCCCTAAGCCAGCAGAGGATCCTAAGCTAGCACAGGATCCTAATGAGCCGACGCCGGAAGGGTACCACTTGGATGTGGAGATCGCATTCGAGAACAAAGGCCAGAGTGCCACCGAACTCGCTTACCGACTGGGCGGCCCAACCGGACTGCCGCTGGAGGGCTGGTGGTATTCCAACAAGATCCATCCTCAATGGTTCAAAGTTGCCGGAGCTCGTGACATTGTTTGGTCAGAAGGTTCCAAGCGTTGGCTCAAGAGCACGACACAGTTGCAACAAGCTGCCAAGAACGATGAGGTTTCTGATCTCCTCAACAGTGGGACGCAAGAGTTGGCGTACATCGGCGTCGACACGCAATACTTTTCTGCCGCCTTGCTGCCAGGAGAAAGCGGGCCGGATGCCAAGCTGTCATTCGAACGTGCCTACGGTGTCCCACTGGGCAATTTTCAAGACAAGAAGGGGCGCCTTGCGCGCAAAGTGAACTCCACTTTTGAGGTGGTGAGTCGCCCTGAAACGATCAAAGCCGGCAGTAGTAACACACATCGCTTTCGGCTTTTCATAGGGCCGAAAGATGAGGAAGTGTTGGAGGTTTACGGTTTGAGGTCGTTAATCTACTACGGCATGCAGCCCTTTGCGTTCTTTGCAGCGAAGCTCGCCTGGATCCTGCACTTCTTTGCTGACATCGTTGGGAATTATGGTCTTGCCATTGTCATGCTGACCGTTTTGGTGCGGTCCTGCATGTTGCCAATCAGCCGCAAAGCGGCCAGGAATGCGGCGATGATGCAGGAACTGGCTCCGGAGATGAAGAAGATCTCGGAGAAGTACAAAGATGACATGCAGAAGCAGCGGCAAGCACAGCAGGAGTTGTTTTCAAAACACAACTACAATCCACTTGGTGGTTGCTCACTCATGTTCCTGCAACTTCCCGTATTTCTCGGGCTATACAAGTGCATTTCGGTAGACGTCAATCTTCGTCAAGCCCCTTTGATCCCGGGCATGGCGTGGTGCTCAAATCTAGCGGGCCCTGATATGGCGTATGATTGGTCCAGTTGGATGCCAGAAATACTTGCGGACCCGGCCACCGGCTGGTTGGGACCTTACTTCAACATCCTCCCCGTCATCACTTGCTGTCTGTTCCTGGTTCAGCAGAAGCTGTTCACGCCACCGGCGACGGACGAGCAGAGCGCGATGCAGCAGAAAATGATGAAGTTCATGATGATCTTTATGGGCGTCATGTTTTTCCGAGTGGCCAGCGGCTTGTGCCTGTACTTCATCGCCTCGACGCTGTGGGGCATCATGGAACGCAAACTGTTGCCGAAACCCAAGGCGAAACTTGGTGATACGGAATCGGATGATTCGCCTCCGAAGCCCGGGCTCATGGATCGCATCAAAGATGCTGCGGCCAGCGCGGCGACAGGCAATACCGGAAACGGGGCGAACGACGCCGAATCAGCAGCAGAACGACGGAAAAAACGCAAGAAGCTGAAATAGCTCCCGTGGTTTCCCTGCACCCTTCCGGTGTGTTCTTGTGCGGCTTGTAGCAATCTCGTTGAGTTGGGTGGCAGCAAGAACTGTGCTGGCATCACGGTTTCTATTCGTTTGAACGTCGGTTTAGACCGATGTCAACGAATGCACGGGCCATGCTGGGCCCCGCTTTGAATTCACCACGGATGGCGAGATGACGATGTTGCAAACCCACGGCCGACTCCTCCTTTCGATTGATGTGCCAAACCCCAAAACCAACCAGCAGGCCCACGCCCAGTTGCTGTCGCTTTTCGATCAGCATCATATTCCGGCCACCTGGTCTCTGACGGATCCAACCAGCAAACTCTGCCAACGGCTGATTGCTTCGGCGACCGGACATGAGGTGGCTTTGCTGGCCACCAATGACTGGGCAGCGGCCGGTGTGGGCAGGACGCGTTTTGCACAGCAAATCACGGCACGTCTGGGGAACATGCGTCAACGCGGTGCCGATGTGTCCACGCTGGCGCTGGCCGATTGTGATTTGGGTGACCACATCGACTTGCTGGTGAAGCACCGTCTGAATGTCGTCAGAACATGCGACCTCAAGCCGTCAATTGAAGCTCCGGCGGTCAACGCGCGGTCGTTGCGTTATGGGGTTTGGCAAGCCAATCCGCACGTCGAGATACCTCATGCCACTCGCTGGTGGCGGTCGCCAGCCTCCTCGCTCAGTCGACTGTTGCAGGCTGCGACTGAGCAACAAGCGGTGGTCCATCTGCGGATTGACGCCGATGCCGTTGCACAAGACGTGCGTTGGACAAAAGCGCTTGAAACGCTGGTGACACAAGCGACACGGTTGGTGGAACATGAACGGCTCGTGATTTGCCCGCTGCGGGCCATCGCCTCAGAGTTGGGGCAAACGCGAACGCGAACACGAAGGAATGCTTCGGTGCTCAGACGTGCCGCTTAGTGATGTCTTGCCAAGCAGCGCCGGGTACGTCGTGTGTCGCAGCAGACTCGCGGTGACCGAAGAGGCAACGGCAAGCGTCAGGGCGCAAGGGGGCTGTCACCTGCAGATGCCCCTCAGGGTTCCATGTCGTTTTTCCGGCGCAAGCTCAGAATCAAGATGATCAAGATGGTCGTAATGATCCCGACGCTGCAGCAGAGGGTTCCGACTGTCTTCAACAAGAATTCGTTGTCACCCATCGTTGGCTCATGGCAGAATGGCTGGGTGGGTTAGTAGCGTGGGATCGCAGGATCAATTTCCAACGACCAGGCATCGATGCCCCCGGTCATGTTCTGTGTCTTGAGGTAGCCTTGGCCACGCAGCCAATGGGTCACCCGCAGACTTCGCCCGCCATGGTGGCAGTGAACGACAATGTGCTTCTCATTAAAGGATTCTAACTCACTTGCGCGATCGACTAATTCGCTCATCGGAATCAGCACGGCTCCTTCGATGCGGGCCGTTTCGTATTCCTCTTGTTCGCGGCAATCCAGCAACAAAAAGTCCGCTTCGGACTCTTGAAGTTGACGGACTGCCTGTACGTCGATTTCAATGGGTAACTCGCTCATATCTTTCTCGTCAGGTTGCGTGAGTGTCGGATCCCCAGGTAGAAGCGTCTATGCTACATATCCAAAGCGTCCAGAATTCCACAATTAAGGAAGTTGTCAAGCTCCGCACGCGACGGGGCCGCAAAGTTCAGGGACGCATTATCATCGATGGAGTGCGAGAAACGCAACGTGCCTTTGCCGCGGGACTCGAGATCATCGATCTGTACCTTCCCGAGTCGTTGCTGGAAGAACCGGGCTCAGATCCGGAACTGATCACGCTGTTACAGGCCGGGCTACCGCTGACGACTGTCAGCGATACGGTCTTACAGAAAATTGCTTATGGCGACCGCACAGGGAGCGTGGTTGCGGTTGCCCGCACGCCTCACTTGGCGATGGAGGCATATGAGCCACCTGAGCACCCACTGGTGATGGTCCTGGAAGCGGTCGAAAAACCGGGCAACATCGGCGCGGTCGCTCGGACAGCAGATGCCGCGGGCTTTGATGCGCTGATCCTGGCGGACCCCATCACGGACGCCTACAATCCCAACGCGATCCGTTCCAGTCTCGGGGCACTGTTTAATCTGGCGGTGGTCACAGGGGACAACGGTCAGGTCTTGGCCTGGTTGCGCAGTCACCAGTTTCAGATTCTGGCGGCTCGAGTCGATGCGACGGCAGCTTACCATCAACAGGACTACACACGTTCCACTGCGATGGTTGTTGGAAACGAAGCAGATGGGTTGTCGGAGGCCTGGCATGCTGAGGATATTTTTCCGATCCGTCTGCCGATGCACGGGATTTCGGACAGCCTGAACGTCTCCACTTCGGCTGCCATTCTTATGTATGAAGCGCGCCGGCAGCGCGACTGCTAGCTGGGGCAGGCAGAATGACATTGTCCGTTGGTTGCGGGTCGTTTACTCTGGGCACCCGTAACGCACTATTTCGCCCGAGGACACAACATGCAGGAGCCGCTTCACTTTGGCGATCTCCAGGTGGGTGATCGTTGGCAGAGCCAAGGTCGCACCATCACCGAGGCAGACATTGTTAACTTTGCTTCGATGACAGGTGATTTTGATCCATTGCATGTCGATCATGAGTTTGCCGCGCAAACGCCGTTTCGCAAGCCGATTGCACACGGCCTGCTCGGGTTGGCTTGGCTGGCGGGACTCAGTAGTAAGTGCCCGTTTGTCAAAACCGACGCCTTCGTCTCGATTGGAAATTGGGAATTCCACAAACCGATGTTCATTGGAGACACCGTCCATGTGGTCACCGAAGTGGCGTCTCTAGAACCTCGCGGGCGTCGCCGCGGTATGGTGGTTTGGCACCGGCAACTGTGGAACCAAGCGGATGAAGTCGTGCAATCCGGTTATTTCAGCACTCTGGTAGCTGCAGCGCGTCCTCAGCAACAAACGCGACCGACGTTGCGGACCGTTCCATACCCTGGGACCAGTAGTGACGCAGCCTGAGTTGGCGGCCGGTCGGGTGTGCCCAATTCGGTTGGCATGCACGCGCGGGGGGACGAAGCGACACGGCGCACGAGGGCACGGGACGTGAGAGATTACCGGGGAGGCAGTGTCCGGTCGACTTTTTGTAACCAGGTGTGCAGGACCGAGCCAACCTTTTGCAGGGATTCGGCGGAGCAGTTCTCCGGGACATCCTTTTCGGTGTGCCAGTAATTCACTCGTCCTGGTCGCGGATAATCGAAATCAATGATATCGCACGTGGGGATACCGGCGATGTTCCGCAGGGCCAGGTGATCGTCGCGTACCTCGTGTCGTTTACGCTCGATGAACTCTCTGACCCGCATCTTCTTGGCGGTGGCCCAGATGTCCCGCACGAGCGGCCGCGTGTCAGGCCAACGCATACTGTTGATTTCTTGATAGAGTTGCAGTTCCCGATCCGCCACCATGTCGAGTAAGACGCCGTAGTGGTATTTATGTTGTGGGGGGCGGTCTCGGTATTCCCGGGCAAAGTGTTCGGACCCGAGGAAGTACTTGTCACGAGACGGGTTGAAGATCAACTCTTCCGCATCGAAGAGAACGAAGTCGACGCCGTACCTGCTTTGCAGATCGGGCATCGTATGTGCTAGCTCCATCAGGAGCGCGACTCCACTCGCTCCATCATTGGCCCCTAAGAACATGCCCCGTGGGTTTTGTGGGTCGGAATCAGGGAATGGTCGGGTGTCATAGTGAGCACACAGCACAATCCGATCTTTGCGTTCCGGATGCCACGTGATGATCATGTTGGCTAAATTGACCGGCTCGCCCGATTGTGGATGCCGACCTTGCCACTCTTGCATCGAGACTTGGCCACCTAATTTACGGAAGTGAGCTTGCAGCATCTGTTGCTGTTGCTGCATTCCCTCTGTACCGCTGACGCGGCGGCCAATGGCGCAGATGTCTTTGAGGTAACCGTAGCTGCGTTCCCCGTCGATGGCCTTGCTCTGAGGTGCAAGTTGTGCCAAAGCCGTTTGGAAGCCGTTGCTGCCAGGATTACGCATCGCTAAGAANGCCACTGCCGCAATGATGCAGAGCAGGAGTACGGCGTAGAAAACTTTCTGACCCTGAGGGCTACGCATGACGGAAGGTCACCTACGAAGGAATGCTAGCGGCTTGCCTAACCATTATTCTACGGCAATCTATGGAAAGCAGAAAGAGAAACATGTCGCTGTTGTTGTCTGCGGTACGCTTGTCGTAGAATCCCCACTCGGCGCAGCAACGTTCGCCAACAGGACATTACAGCAAGGATGCACTCATGATCAATGTCGAAGAGATCACCACACTTCACAAAACGATGGTTGTTCGTTGGCACGAGCAGGATGTAGACAATCCCTACTCGGGTTTACTTGGTACCGTTTGCCAGCAATTCGGATACAACTTTTTGCTTTGGCACGAAGAGGACATTGCTCGTGGTACCGACGTACCGGATGCCAAAATCACGCAGGTCAAACGAAATATTGATCGGTACAACCAACTGCGAAACGACTGGATCGAAAAGATCGATGACTTCATTACCGAGGACCTGGAAGCACGAGGTGTTGAGCCCGGGCCGGATGCTCGTTTGAATACGGAAACCCCGGGCAGTGTGATTGATCGTTTGTCCATTCTCGCCCTGCGAACCTATCACATGCAGGAGCAGCTTGAGCGTCCGGACACCTCGGCAGAGCATCGCCAATCGGTTGAACACAAGCTGGCGATCTGCTTTGTTCAGCACGACGATCTCTCGACCTCATTGACGGAATTGCTCGCAGACATCAACAGTGGTCAGAAGCGGCATCGGACCTACCGACAACTGAAGATGTACAACGATCCAACGCTGAACCCCTATTTGTACCAAGCGCGCAAGAAGGCAGGTTAGCGGACGGTCGGCGGTTTTCTGAGGGCGTTGCGAAGGGCCTTTGGGTTCCCGATTGGGCCGATGCGTGGGCCGAGACGTGGGGCGATGCACACCCGTACGGTGAGCGGCATGCGCCGGATGGCATCGTGGAACGATCAGGGCGCGTTACCGGTCGATGCCATATTCTTCGATCTTGCGGTATAGTGTCGCTCTGCCGATGCCGAGCAATTTCGCCGCTCCCGGCACTTTCCCATCGGTTCGGTCGAGGGCCACTTTGATGAGCTTGCGTTCCCAGTAATCGATTCTCAGTGATTCGAGTTCACCGTCTTGGGAGGTGTCTCGCAGGCCGAGATCTTGGGGCAGGATTTCGTTGCCGTCGGCCATCACGACGGCACTGTCGATGACGTTGCGCAGCTGACGCACATTTCCAGGCCACTGGTAGGAGAGCAGTTTTTCTCGTGCTTCGGCTGCCAGTCGCAAATCGGTGCGGCCATGTTGTGCACTGAAGTGTTCCAGAAAGAAATCGACCAGGCGATCGATATCGTTTCCTCGTTCGCGTAACGGTGGGATGAAAAGTTCGAAGACGCTGAGGCGATAGTAAAGATCTTCACGGAAGCGTTTTTCAGCGACAAATTCTCTGAGATCGCGATTNGTCGCAGCGATCACGCGTACGTCGACGGTGACTTCTTTGGTCCCTCCCACAGGCAAGAAGGGATGGCCTTCGAGGATGCGCAACAGTTTGGCTTGTCCGGCCAACGTCATCTCGCCCACTTCATCGAGAAACAGTGTGCCGGAATCCGCTTGTTCAAACCAACCGGTATGGTCCGCTTCGGCTCCCGTGAAAGCACCCTTCTTGTGACCAAACAGTTGACTTTCCATCAAGTCGTGAGGGATCGCNGCACAATTGACAGACAGCATGGGGCGGTCGCCGCGCGGACTTGCCTGATGAAGTGCGCGGGCGACGAGTTCTTTGCCGGCACCGCTTTCACCGCGGATCAGGACACATCCGCTGGCGCGTCCGATCCGCGAAATCTTGGATTTCAAGTCGAGCATCGGCTCGCTTTCGCCAATCAACTCGCTGAAGCTGGCATTCTTTTCGACGAGCCGTTTGTGCTCGACTTCGAGCGACGCTTGCTGCCGTGCTCGAACCAAGGCCACGCACATGATGTTGGCCAGTGAAACGGAGACATCAAAGTCACTTTGGCGGAATTTGCCTTGCTCGGTGTAAATGTGAATTGCTCCGATCGTNTCGCTGTCGGAGATCAGCGGCACGCACAAGGCATCNGAATAAGAACGAAGACTGTGTGTCGGTGACTCGGCTGTTTGATTCGCAACCCAGACGGCTTCGCGTTTCTCGCAGACGCTTCGTGTGAGCGACGAGCTGAGCGTAATTTTGGAGGACTGATCTTCTGGGATCACCAGTTTGGGTTTTAGAGATCCATCATCGGAGACCCATAAGAAACCAACGACCGAGGCGGCGGTTCGCGTGTGTAGCAGATCCAGTGAAACCTGCAGAACTTCGTCCGGATCAGTGCATCGCAACAATTTGATACAAAGTTGATGTAAGACGAGGAAGTCCTGCGCATTCGCTTCTTCGCTCAGGGCCGCTAAGGCAAAGTTGTTTGAGTCACTCGGGCCAACCCGTTGGTTGCGGACGACCGTCTGAGTCATATGCAGATCGCGGCCTTCCGACGGGGGGGCTTCCGATTGTTCAAACGTAAATTCGGAGGCTCCAAGTTTCANGGTGGAGCCGCTGATCAACTGTGCCTCGTCGATCTTTTGGCCGTTGAGGAACGTCCCATTGCGACTTTCAGCATCTTTGACCCACCAGGCGTCGTCGCCGAAGTGAATCGTGGCGTGAATGCGTGACGAGAGTGGGTCCGTCAGAACGACTTGACATTCCATGCCACGGCCAATGCGTGTCTCGCTTGAAGTGGAAAGCAGGACGTTGCTGCCGGCGCGTGAGCCGCTGTTGATGATGAGGTACGCGTACAAGTTCAGACCGGAAGGTGGGAATGCAAGGGGATATGAGGACCGCGTCCAGATGTTGGATGTGGCATGATCGGTTTTTCAGCTTTCCATTCTACCGAGTAAATAGTGGGCGTGAACGTACCATCCGGATTCTGCGTACACTTGATAGGATTCTACACTGCTTAGGATTTCGCCCTCTGCGCTGGGAGTATCGCTGGGATTACCGTTTTTCCGTAACCACAGCGTGTGTTCTTCTGCGATGGATTGACCTCGGTGGATGCTAGGATGTTGCCCCAAGTTGTGCCGTTGGCAGCTCCGAATGGACTCTGCATGGGTAAATCCTATCAACCTTGCGTCCTGTCCCGAATAATCGTAGGATCATTAAGTTATTGAAATTGGGTGACTTGCGAAGAATTTGCCAAGCTTTTTTTCCACTCACGAGGGATTGATCTATGCGTCGTACATGCCAAGTGCTCTCCTCCCATTGCCTGCTCGTCGCAATGGCCATTGTGGTAGTGACTACCCTCCTGCCGGAGCCGGTTCGAGCAGAGTTGACCAAACCGCGAGCGAGTGACCGTCGCGTGACGCTGGTCGTTTCTCATTTGATGGGCCGTGAACACTTGTCCAAGCATCCGTTGGACGACGAGATTTCAGCACGTGGTCTGAAGTCGTTTCTCGAGAGCCTGGATCCAATGAAGGTGTATTTCACCGCGGGTGACATCGCCGAGTTTGAGCAGAAGAAAAAAGAGATCGACGAGATGATCCAGAAGGGCGATATCAGTTTCGCCTACACCATCTTCAACCGCTTCTTGGAACGTATCGAACAACGTGTTGCGACGGTTGACCAGTTGCTGAAAACGGATCTGGACTTCACGGCCGATGAAGAAATGGTGATTGACCGCGACGAAGCAACCTACGCCAAAGACGAAGCCGAATCGCTCGACCGCTGGAAGAAACGAATCAAATACGACTTGCTTGTGCTTAAGGGCGACAAGAAAGAAGGTAAAGAGGCGCTGGAAAAACTGTCACGCCGCTACCACAGCTTCCTGAAACGGATGAAGCAGACGGACGGTGATGAACTGCTGGAGATGTTCTTGACGGCCGTCACTTCCAGCTACGATCCTCACACGACCTACATGTCGCCATCAAGTCTGGATAATTTCCGCATCTTGATGAGCTTGAATCTCGATGGCATCGGGGCTGCACTCAAATTTGAGGACGGCTACACGGTAGTCACCAAGATCATTCCAGCTGGCGCCGCCGATAAACACGGGAAACTGAAGGTCGAAGATCGTATCGTCAGTGTCGGACAGGGTGAAGATGGCGAAATGGTCGATGTCGTTGACATGAAGCTGGGTGATGTCGTCAAGATGATTCGAGGCAAGGCCGGAACGATTGTCCGCTTGGGTGTCATTCCCGCAGGTAGCTCGGAGACGAAGATCTACCCGATCACACGAGAGAAGATCAAGCTGGAAGACAGCGCTGCTCAGGGTGAGGTCATCGAGGATGGTGCCAAGGAGGACGGTTCGAAATACAAGTTGGGTGTGATCGACCTGCCCAGTTTCTACATGGACATGCAGGCAGCACGCGAAGGAAAAACGGATTTTCGTAGCACGACCGAAGACGTTCGCAAGATTCTGAAGAATTTCCGCAGCAAAGATGTGGATGCCGTGATCCTTGATCTCCGCCGCAATGGGGGCGGTAGTTTGACCGAAGCAATTAACTTGACGGGACTGTTCATCGATGACGGCCCGGTCGTGCAAGTCAAAGACTCGGCAAATCGAATTCAGAGCTACGATGACCTGGAAGCGGGTATGGAATGGTCTGGCCCGCTGGTGGTGTTAACGAGTAAGTTCAGCGCTAGTGCGAGTGAAATTCTGGCCGGTGCCATCCAAGACTACCGCCGTGGTATCGTGGTGGGCGATGAAGCAACGCACGGCAAGGGCACGGTGCAAAGTTTGCTCGATCTAGGGGCACAGTTGTTCCGCGTCAAAGAGCCACCGAATTACGGTGCCCTGAAAATCACGATGCAGCAATTCTATCGCCCCAACGGCGACAGTACGCAAAAGCGAGGGGTTCTCGCCGATATCGTTTTGCCGTCCATTACCAACCACATGGACGTGGCCGAGTCCGACTTGGACTTTGCCATGGACTTCGACAAGATCCCAGCAGCGGGCTACAAGGCGACGGCCATGGTGCGCCCCGAGATGCTGACCAAATTACGTGAGGCTTCGCAAAAACGTCGCATGGAGTCGGAAGACTTCGACAAACTGCTCAAAAACATCGAACGTTATCGTGAGCAGAAGGCGAAGAAAAAACTGTCGCTCAACGAAAAGAAGTTCTTCGCGGCGCGGGCTGAATTGGACGCTGACAAGGAAGAAGAAAAACAGCTCGTTGATGATGAAAAAGGTGACAAGCCAGTTTTTGAGCGTAATTACTATAACGACGAAGTGCTGGATATCACGATCGACTACATCAAACTGCTGCAAGATGCGAAAGTCGCGACGAAGTAGTCAGCCGAGTTGCAACACTTTCCAGCAACAGAAAACAAAGCCGTACACATTGCGTGTACGGCTTCTTTTTTTGGAGAACACACGGCCCTCTACCACCAACCGAGCAGCTTCCACCACAGCAAGCCGACTGTCAGCCAGATCAACATGTGAAATAGAGAGACCACAAAGCCTGTGCGGAACCAGAGCGGTGCGGGAACGTAACCCATGCCGAAATAAATGACGACCGGTCCTGTGGAGTAGTTCGTGGTGCTGGCACAAAGGTTGGAAAAATAAGCCAGCAACGCGACTGCCAGGATCGGAGGCGCGCCCGAAGTACTGGCGACGAGCAGGAAGGCTGCCACCATCGCAGAAATGTGGGCCGTTAGCATCGAAAAGCTATACATCGAATAGTAGTAGATGACCGCCAGGATGATGACGATCGCCAATGCGGGTAAGCCGCGTACCAGGTCGCCTGCCCCATGGGCCACCCAGTCCACAAAACCATATTCTTTCAGCAGGTTTGCCATCGCCAGCAAGCCACCTAGCCAGATGAACGTGTCCCATGCGCCCTTATTCGAAATGACGTCATCCCAGGTTTGCGTCTTGGTTGCCAGCAGGACGGCGATGCCGATCCAGGCCACTAAGGTGTTGTGCATGCCGTGTAACGGTTTAGTCATCCATAAGATTAATAAACCCAGCATGGTGAAAGCGACAATCAACTCACCGGTCGACCACGAACCCAGTTGCTTCAACTCGTGACGCGCCGTCTCTTGAGCTGCGGACGTGGCGGTCAAAGTGGGACGTACCAGCCAACGCATCAACCACGGCAGCAGTAACAGTGCCAAAAGACCGGGGACAATGGCACCTAAAGCCCAACGCCCCCAACCGAATTCGACACCAACGATATCCGCCGCAGCCTTGGAAACCAAGGAGTTCGCTGCCATGCCCGTCAGGAACATCGAGGCGGTTATGAGGTTGGCGTGCGCAGCCACCGAAACCAGATAACGACCAATCGCTTCTGGCTGTTGATTGGGGCGTGAGTTCAGAGATTCAGCCAAGGAACGCACAATGGGCGCTAAAATGCCGCCACCGCGCACCGTGTTCGAAGGAATCACGGGGCCCAGCAACAACTCCGCACCACAAACGGCATAAGCTAAGCCAAGGGAAGATTGACCGAGCCGAGTGACGAGTGTCAATGCGACGCGACGCCCAAGCCCAGTATTGACGACACCTCCGGCGAGAAAGAATGCGGCCACTACAAGCCAAACCGTGGTGTCTCCATAGCCCGCCAGTGCTTGCTTGATGCTGATCGTGTGCGTCAGCGCAAGAACGATAAAGCCTAAGATGACAGTGACGCCCATCGGAAACGGCCGAAGAATGAAACTGGCAATCACTGCGACAAAGACGGATGCCAATTGCCAAGCCAGTGAGAAATCAGCTTCTGGTTCCGCCATCATCAACGAGCTTGGTTGCGGCCAGTACCACATGACCGCACCAATCGCCACGCAGATGGCCAGACGCACCCAAGACTCTGTAAGTGACATTTCTTTCATGGGACTCGCTTTCGCTTGGTCAGCTGGTGCTGCTGGTCGAGCATCACGGGAGGGAGCGGCCTGCGACTCGTTACGTCCTGCTGAACGTTAGGGCTGGAGCGCAGCGGTAATGGTGTCGGCAACCTGTTTGGCTAAGATCTCGGAGCCGGCCGCTGTAAAGTGAACGTTTCCTGGTGCCACAGTATGCGTCTTCAGATGGGGGCGCATCAATGCGTGTAAATCGTTGATCGGAATTTTCTGTTGCTGCATGATTTCCGCCGCGATGCGGTTATAGACGAGATCGTCGCCGACTTTACGCCCCGCTTCGTCCTCTGGTACCGGAGTGGTCGACGCCCAAATCAGTTTCGCTTTGGTTTTCTGTAACGCCTCCACAAGGCGAGCCAAATTTCTGCGGTACTCTTCCGGGGGGTGGGTGATGGTGCCCCGAACCTTGTCTCGTTTCCCTTGCACGCGCGATTCAGGGTGCCGGTAGCACAGGTCCCATAGACCGCAGTTGAAGTGAATCACATCCCACGATTTGTCTAACTGCTTGAGCCACTGTGGCAAACGCTCCAAACATCGGCCGCTATTCCCCGCATTTCCGGGGTTGTGGTAGACGTTTGCCCGCCCCCGTAAGCGTTTGATGACACTCGGCGTATAGCCCAGCGAAATGGAGTCGCCAACGATCAATACATTGGGTAAAGGGTTGTCGGGAGTTGGATCCGCCGCCGACAAGTCGTGGAAACCAAGGAGCAGCAGGGTTAACGAGCATGCCCCGCAGGCGATGATGTGGCAGATTTTCATAAGATGCCTTTTTGGGGGTGTACGGAGTCCGACAAAATCCGAAATAACGAAAGGGAGAGTTGTACTCATTGTGCCTTCAGAATCGCCTGGAAACCAGCTCTAACTCCTGCAATAATGAAGACTTACTGGCACGTATCGTAATACTTACTACCGCGAATCGTAACACTGCGTGGAGCGTTATCCATGGCCATTCGTCATCTGCACCTCGGCCTTATTTTCATCGTGACCCTCAGCCTTGCGAGTGTGCCTCTGGGCGTCTCGGCACAGGATCGTGGACGCGGTGATGGTGACCAGGGAGGCGGCCGTGGTGGCTTTAGCCGTGGTGGCGGTGGCGACCAAGGCGGCCGTGGTGGCTTTAGCCGTGGCGGCGGTGGTGACCAAGGCGGTCGTGGAGGTTTTGGTGGCGGTCCCGCCGATTTTCTCCGCAGACTCGATCGCAACGGGAACGGGGTTTTGGACCCTGAAGAGCAACAAGGTCCAGCGGGCTTCATTCTCCAGCGGATGCAAGCCAATAACCCCAAGATCGTGCCCGGTAAACCGATCAAGATTGACACTCTCAGCGAGGCGATCCAGCAAGCGCGAGCCAGTCGAACATCCGGCGGTGACCGTTCCAGGTCCGACAGCACTCCGCAGTCCAAGGCAGTTGAAATCGAGCCGCTCGTGCTGGGCTTCGGTGTGGAAGATGAAGAACCGATTCCCATCCCTGGCTTTGGTCCCGGAGCGGAAGAATTTGCCATCTCGATCACAGAGGAAGACCAACGCGAAGCGAAACGTAATCTCGATCGGTACGACCGCAACCGCGATGGCATTCTTGACGAGCAAGAGTTGCGTGCAGGGCGCTGGCGCGAACCACCTCTCATGACCGACCGCAATGGTGATGGCAAACTGAGTTTGCGTGAACTTGAGTTGCGATACGCCGTGCGCCGCAATAACAACAGCTCGCAAAGCAGTTCCAGTAATAGCTCGCAAAGCAGTCGCGATAGTAACTCACGCGGTTCCTCATCTCGAGAATCGAGTAGTCGTGGTAGTTTTTTCTCGCGACGTAGCTCCAGCTCCTCGTCTCGCGACGACTCAAAGAAAACCAAAAGTAAGTCGAAGTCGAAGTCCAAGTCTTATCGTGTTGCAGGTGCAGACGAGAGGATTGCTGACATGAAGCTGCAATCTTGGTTCGCCAGAGATGACAAGAACCAGGATGGCCAGGTCCAAATGTTCGAATTCGCCTCTTCTTGGTCAGATAAGGTAGCGGCAGATTTCGCTCAATTCGACAAAAATAACGACGGTGTGATTACTCCCCAAGAAGCGCAAGCCGCCGAAGATGAGGGAGTGGTACGCGGTTCGTCGTCTGGCTCTTCCCGGTCCTATTCGCGCCGGTCATCCAGTCGTAGCAGTAGCCGCTCGTCCAGTGACCGTGACACGGGATCGTCAAGCGACGAAGATGAGGATGAAGACGAGGAAGCCGACGACGAGGACGAGGAAGCCGACGACGAGGACGAAGAAGCCGACGACGAGGACGAAGAAGCGGACGACGAAGACGAAGAAGCGGAACAGGATCGTACGTCATCGGGCGAGGTAGACAGTCGGTATATCAAACACGCGGTCAGCTATATCCGGCAATATGATGCGGATAAAGACGGGGTCTTAGTCGAATCCGAGTGGAAGAAAATGTCGCGCGACTACAGCAAGGCTGACAAGAACGGAGACGGCAAGATCACGCCTCAGGAATTGGCCGTTGCCCTCGGTGGCTAAGTGACGGCAGCCCCACGACACAGGGACTCTGTGGGGCCCTGTGTGCCATCCTTCTGCTGGATTTTCATGCGTTGGGCGTTTCGAGCAGCCTGTTTTGACGCCGCCGGTTTAGTTCCGTGGCAGGAAAGTTACACAGACTTTACACTCCGCGGCAGCTTGAGGCATACAATAGTCAGGTAAGACTTGCTATGTCGCCGCAGAGAGCCGCACATGTCGAAACGTATTCTGACCATCGAAGATGATGCTGCGATTCGCCAGGGCATCGTCGATGCACTACAGTTTGCCGGCTACGATGTCAGCCAGGCGAGCACGGTCGATGATGGTTGCAATCTGGCGATCCGCTTGGACTACGATTTGCTGTTGCTGGATTTAGTCTTGCCAGATGGCAGTGGCTTGGACATCCTCGCGGCGGTCCGCAACGTCAAGCCGACTCAGCCGGTCATTATCTTGACGGCGAAAGGTGAAGAGGGGGATCGTGTCGCCGGACTGAAAGGGGGCGCGGACGATTACGTCGTCAAACCTTTCAGTGTCAAAGAGTTGTTAGCCCGGGTGGAAGCCGTATTACGACGCTCGCCCGAACGCCCTACGGATCTCGATGCCGTGGATATCCCCGGCGGGGAAGCGGACTTTCAACGCCGCGAAATCCGCTACGCCAGTGGAGAACGGGTGGAGCTATCCGAGAAGGAGAGCGATCTGCTGCGATATCTGGTCACGAATCCAGGGCGTGCCATCGATCGGAACGAGCTTTTGCAACACGTTTGGCGGATCAGTCCCGATGGCTTGTCCACTCGAACCATCGATATGCATGTGGCACGCTTGCGTGAGAAATTGCGGGATCAATCGACGCCCCCGCGCGTGTTGTTGACCGTTCGTGGTAAAGGTTACATGTTCGCCAAGATCACAGATGCAAGACCATGAAAAGACCTTGGCAAATCTGGATGCTCTTCGTCGTCAGCGTGGCCTTTGCATTTGCCGCCTTGGTGTGGTTGTCAGCCAAGGCGATTGAATCGAATACGCGTGAACGTCAGGCATGGGGCGAGGCGGAACTCGCACGCCGTCAAGCGGAACAGCAAGAGTTGGTCAGCAGCGCTTTGTGGCGTATGGATGGGATGCTGGCGCCTCTCGTGTCACAGGAAACGTCACGCCCGTATTTTTTCTATCAGCCGTTTTACAAGCTGGCCACCAACAGTAAGACGAAGGGCAGCGCACCGACAACAGAAAGTGTGCCATCACCGCTGTTGCTGGCCATCCCCGATTATGTCTTGTTGCATTTTCAAATAGACGAAGACGGCACTTGGACATCGCCTCAACGGCCTGTCGGAAAAGACGTCCAGCACGCGCTTGTCTGTGGATTGGACGAAACGCAACTCTCGCTTGCCAAGGAACGACTTGGGACCTTAAGTGAGTCCGTTGCTTTTGGCGACCTTCAGGCATCGCTGCCAGACGAGTTGCTACAGCCTGTTGATATTGGCGAAGAGATGATGGTGGTGAACAATCTCATTGGCGATGTCGCAGGCAATGTGTTGCCGGCCAGGCGCGGCGGAGATCCCCCAGGAGTGGACCCGGAGTCGCAGGTCTCGCAAAACGCAGACTCCTTGGAGCAGAGCTCAAATACCAATGCCGCTCGTCAGCAACAGCTGGCACGCGCACCGGTATTTCAACAGCAAATCGATGCTCAGCAAGCGGAGCCGCCCCAGCAGCAACAGAAAATAGGAAAAATAAAACAGTCCATTCCTATGCTGCGTGCTTCGAATGACTTTGTGCGCCGCAATCAAGCCACGCAGAATTACGCGTTTAACCAACGCTTGCAATGGCACGCCAATGCAGCGTTACTGTCGGCCGAAAACAGTCTGGCGCGTGAGACTGCGACGCAATCGATGTGGGTGGATGACAAATTGTTGATTGCCCGGCGAGTCGAGGCTGGTGACCGTAACATCATTCAGGGGTGTTGGCTGGATTGGGACAGACTCGTTGAGACACTGAAATTGGAAGTCGACGAATTGCTTCCCGACGCGGAACTGGCGGCGACGTTGCCGGATTCTCAGGTCAAACAAGGCCAACGTCTGGCCACATTGCCGGTCCACCTGGTATTCAGCGAACCGCAACTTGAGGACGTCAGTGCAGGCACGGCTCAAACGTCTCGGTCCGCAATTCACGCGGCGCTCCTGGCTGCCTGGCTCTGCCTCCTGCTGACCACGTGCGCCGTAGCTGTGCTCCTGCAGGGGGTGGTCAAGTTGAGTGAACGGCGGGGCGCTTTTGTTTCTGCGGTGACACATGAACTGCGCACGCCATTGACTACGTTTCGCATGTATGCCGAGATGCTTTCGCAAAACATGGTGCCAGATCCAAACAAACGGGCTCAGTATCTGGAAACGCTGCAGGTCGAAGCTGACCGGTTGTCACATCTCGTCGAAAATGTTTTGCAATACGCTCGTTTGGAGCGTGGGCGACCAGGGAAAAACCGAGCGTCCGTGCAGGTGAACGAGATGCTTGACCGATTCTCGGGGCGTTTGCGAGATCGTGCGGCGCAGGCAGACATGGAATTGACCATACGCCAGCCCGAAGCGGTTGACGTCACACTCTTCACGGATGCGACGGCCGTCGAGCAAATTCTTTTTAACCTGGTGGATAACGCCTGCAAATACGCTGCGAGCGCGGAACGGAAACAGATTGTCGTTGCTTGCGACGTGGAGGGCAAAACCGTGCGGTTTGGTGTTCGCGATTATGGTCCGGGGATCTCGGCTCGCGAAGCCACGCGACTGTTTCGGCCTTTCTCTAAATCGGTGGATCAGGCTGCCAACTCGGCACCGGGAGTCGGGTTAGGGCTCGCGCTGTGTAAACGTTTGGCGAACGACCTGGGAGGGCGTCTTCGTGTCGCCTCGCCAGACGACGGTGGATCTGAGTTTGTTTTGACTCTTCCCAAATGACCCTGCGGATGCGTACATTGGGTGTCCAACTCCGTGTCCGCTGACGTCTGCCCAGCGATCACGGAATCCTCGCGTACTTCCAATACGGCGATTCTGATGCAAGAAAAGCTCCGCAATTATTTTGATCAACAACTGGAAATCGTCCTGCAGCAAGTGCCTCAACAAGTGCGCGATTTGCTCGATGAGGTTCCGCTCTATGTGGAAGATTTTCCGTCGACTCATATTCTCGAGCGACTTGGGATCCATGACCGATCGCGATTGTGTGGCTTGTATACCGGCATTCCTCTAACGCACCGGCAGGTAGAACAGAGTGGTGTGTTGTCCGATGTGATCCATCTCTATCGCGAGGGGATTTTTTGCATCTCGCAGAATGCCCTTGGAGAACTAGATGAAGCACGGTTGCAGGAGGAGATTCGCAAGACGCTGCTGCATGAACTGGGGCACCATCACGGGCTGACTGAGTCGGATCTGGAAAGCCTGGGGTATTAACGGGTGCTTGCCAGCATGTGGGACACGAAGTGTCTCAGGAGCAGACTGGTTGCTGGCGTTTCCTGGCATTGAGGTTCAAACTCGGCGAAGGGAATTCCCGCGATACGTTCGACGTATTGTGGATACTGTCGGACGCGAGTCAGGAGTGCCTGACGATCGAGTTCCGGGTGAAATTGAGTGCAGTAAATTGGCTTGTCAGCGATGCGAAACGCCTGGCACTCCACACGGTCGGACGATGCCAGCAGAACCGCTGATGGCGGCAGAGCGTCCACGATGTCCTGGTGCCCTTGCTGGGCCAGGAAGGTGGGTCCGAGTTGACGAAAGAGCGGATCCGTTTGCCCTGCTGCGGTTAAATGCAATGTATGGGTGCCGACTTCCGCGCGATTTAAATCCGTGACGACGCGTCCGCCCAAAGCGCGCGCGACTGCTTGGAACCCCCAACAGGAAGCGAATGTCGGTACGGCAAGGTCGACCAATCGCCGCATGGTCTCCAAGGCCTCATTCAGCCACTTGCCTCCTGAGACAACCGAATAGTCGCCGCTTCCACCGATGAAGACGACATCGGCCGCGCGCAAAGCCTCGTCACTCGGCGCACCGGATAGCAGGTCGAAAAGGGTGATCTGCGATGGCGAGCAGGCCAGCGCTTGGGTGAAACAATCCACTTCCTGCTGTCGCATGGGGTCATCTGCATCGCGAATCTGCAGCAACAGAAAACGCAAGTCGGTGTGATGCGCGTCAGTCGTTGGTGGCAATTTCAATTCCTCGTTCGATGGCCAGGCAGATCTGATCTAATTCGTCCAATGCGATGGTCAATGGCGGCATGATGACCACGACATTGCCGAGGGGGCGAGCCCACACTCCTTCGGTCAGGGCATGGTCGCACACGCGCTGCCCTCGACGCTCGGCGAAATCGTATGGCACGTCACTTTCTGGATCGCGAGCTAATTCGATACCGGCCAGAAATCCGAGTTGCCGACAACTCGCGACGTGGGGATGCGACTCGATCCGTTGTAAATGTTCTTGCAGGCGTGCAATTTTGGGCTCGAGTTGCTCAAGCGTTTGTTCTTCTTCAAACAGTTCGAGTGTCGCGAGTGCAGCGGCCGCGCTCAGAGGATTGCCGCTATAAGTATGCCCGTGACAAAACACTTTGCCTTCGGCGTAGTCACCTAAAAACGCTTGCCAGACACGATGAGTTGTTAAGGTCGCTGCCATTGGCAGGTATCCCCCGGTCAGGCCTTTGCCAAGGCACAGAAAGTCCGGGCTGATTTGTTCGTGTTCACAGGCAAAGAGTTTTCCTGTCCTCCCAAAGCCAACGGCAACCTCGTCAGCAATCAAGAAGACGTCGTGCTCGGTTGCCAGGTCTCGCAAGCCTCGCAAGTAGCCGGGAGGTTGGGTGATCATCCCGGCAGCACCATGTACCATCGGCTCGATAATGATGGCCGCGACTTCTCCCTGATTTTCGCCGAGTGCTTGCGCTGCCTGTCGCAAGTATTCCTCACGTGCTTGCTCTGGAGTCATCGTTCGCGGGCGATGCACGAGGCTGGGGAGTGGCAATCGCACTACGTCGAATAGTAACGGAGCGAAGAGTTCGTGGAAACGCGCGATGCCGCCGACACTGGCACTGCCCAGGGTGTCACCATGATATGCGTTACTAAACGCGATGTACTTGCGTCGTTGTGGCTGTGGCGACTCACGCTGCTGCCAGTATTGGAAGGCTAGTTTCAAAGCGACTTCGACTGCGGAAGAACCATCACTGGAAAAGAAAACGTGCTGCAATCCAGGGGGACTAACCTGCTCCAGTCGCCGAGCCAAACGGATGCTGGTTGTGTTGGACATGCCGAGTGACGTGACGTGCGCCACACGGTCTAACTGGTCGCGAATCGCTTGTGAAATCCGCGGATGCTGGTGTCCGTGGGTGTTACACCACAGGCTGCTGACGGCGTCGAGGTACCGCTTGCCTTCCACATCGATCAGAGTACAGCCCTCGGCTCGTTCGACAATGAACGGTCGATACTCAGCCATCTGTGTGAAGGCGTGCCACACAATTTGCGAGTCCCAGACTCGCAGCTCTTCAGCGGAGGGTTGGTCTGCAAGTTCGTCTACCACTGAACCACTACTTTTTCGCCGACTCGCACGCCCAGCATGATTTTTGCACTGTCATCCACGATTTCCAGCTCAAGGTTTCCACTCTCACCGATCAGCGCGATCAGCGTCATGGGGGGCTGTTCGTGGTTCGCATGAAAGATTTGTGTCGTTACGTGATCGTCACACTGCACAACAACGGAATCATTCTGAGGGGCGTCGGCCAACTGAGCGCCCGCAATATCGGTCACGAGATTGCCGGTATCCGAGATAGATACGACGCTTCCCTCGATCTTATGTGACACGTCCAAGACCTCCCCGAAGTGCATCCTCGGTGCTCCGTAACAGCCGCACATTGTACGGTTTTCGGCGGAATGAGCCAAGCGAGGGACAGGGCATGTTGCCGCGGTCCCGTGGGCCATGGGACAGAAATACGAGGGTTTTCGAGACCAGCATGAGCTCGCCGGTGAACCGCTCGCAGCGGATGTCAGGCGGTTTCACCAATGCGTTGTGTCTGCTCCGTATCTAGTCCATGAAATCACGATTCCGGCGTCCGCGGCTTTGCTTCGTCTGGCTTCGTGACTTCTTTTCTCGCAGGCGGCGTTCACGCGATCCTTTGGATGGTTTGGTGGGCTTGCGCGCCTTGGGTACCGTGGCTACTGACAGGATCATTTCCCGAAGCTTGTCAAGGCAATCGGCTACGTTGCGGCCTTGATCCCGATACCGCTGGCTGTAGATGACAAGTTGCCCTTGGGCATTGATGCGTCGTTTGAATTTGGTCAGGAAACGCGAGCGGACGGCAACGGGTAGCGAGGGAGTGCGGGTGACATCCCAGTGCAGCGTGACTTTGGTATTCACCTTGTTCACGTTTTGGCCACCTGGGCCACTGCTTCGCGAGAAGGTGAAATCAAACTCTTGATCCGGCACGCTGATTGTGTTGTTTACCGATAGCATACGACAACTCACCTGCAGAGGTCTGACACTCATCAAGAGTCGTGGATCGATATTTAGTTCGCGCTGGGAGAGTGGATTTCTCCCCAGCCACGCATCCGCTCGTGGAAAAAATCGGTAAAGTGGTCTGCTTCGATGGCTGCCCGTGCGTCCGCCATGAGACGCGCGTAATAAGTCAGATTGTGCGCGGAGACCAAGATCGGTCCCAGCATTTCTTCTGCGCGAAACAGGTGCCGTATGTAGCCGCGACTGTGGCGGCAGGCGGGACAGGGGCAGTTTTCATCAATGGGTCGTTTGTCATGGGTGTGGATTTGATTCCGCATCCGCAAAGGTCCCTGGTCGGTAAACGCCAAAGCGTTACGTCCATTGCGCGTGGGCATGACACAATCGAACATGTCAATGCCTCGGCGAATCGCCTCCAAAAGATCTTGCGGGCGGCCGACGCCCATCAAATACCGCGGCTTGTCCTCGGGTAACACAGGGGCAGTCACTTCGATGATCTGATACATTTCCGCTGGCGTCTCGCCGACACTCAGGCCACCGATGGCAAGCCCGCCGAAGGGCATGTCACTGAGACGCTCGGCGCATGCGACACGTAATGCGGGATCGAGGCCCCCTTGAACAATCCCAAATTGAGTTTGACTGGGGCGCGTCGCACTTGCCAGGCAGCGAGCCGCCCAGCGAATGGTTCTTTCGGTCGCGTCGCGAATCGCGTCCGTGTCACTGGGAAGTTCGATGACGTGATCCAAGACCATCGCGACATCGCTACCAAGTGCCTCTTGGATTTCAATCGCCCGTTCAGGAGAAAGTTGTAACGTGCTGCCGTCGATATGGGAGCGGAACTCAGCGCCTTCCTCTCGGATTTTCGTCAGTTGTGCGAGGCTGAAGAGTTGGAAGCCACCGCTATCGGTCAGGATCGGCCCTTGCCAACCACTGAACTCATGGAGTCCACCGAGTTCGGCAACCACCCGTTCACCAGGGCGAAGGGCAAGATGGTAGGTGTTGCCCAGGATCATCTCAGCACCGGTAGCTCGAACACTGTCAATGGTCAGGCCTTTGACCGTGCCAAGCGTTCCGACAGGCATGAAAGTGGGCAGTTGGACGGAGCCATGCGGCGTATGGAAGACACTCCGCCGGGCCGCGCAGTGCGCGTCCTGGTGCAGTCGTTCGAAACGAAAGGGAGGCGAATTCATCCGCGCCTAGTCGCCACGCAGCTTCAAGTTGAGTTGTGTCAGTTTGTCACGGACTTCGTTCAGGCTGGTCACGCCAAAGTTCTTGCTTTCCAGCAGATCATCTCCGGACTTTCGCAGCAGTTCACCGATCGTCGTCAATCCCAGTCGCACCATGCATTTTCGAGCACGGACAGACAGGTTCAAATCGGCGATGGGGCGGTCCATCAATGCCTGTTCGTCCGGCGATAAGTGTGACATATCAACCGGAGGCTCAGGTTCAGAGGAATCGTTTGCGAACTGACCTAAATCCAAGCCACGTGAGGAGAGCATGTCGCGAATTTCAATCAGCGAAGTTTCGCCGAAGTTCTTGCTCGACAACAACTCGTGCTCTGTCGTGCGCGTCAGGTCTCCAAGTGTCATGATTCCCATCTTCTGGAGACAATTGCGACTACGCACGGACAACTCAAAATCGGTCACGGGGACATTCAGCACCTGAGCGAGGCGATCCTGTTCTTTTTGTTCCGCTTCGTCATAGTACATGTCGCCCGATGCCGCCGCATCTTTAAAGTACAAGCGGGCGCGTTCGTGATCTGGGTGTGAATCGAGGATGCGTTGGTAGCATTGTTGTGCTCGCTCGAATTGCGAGTCGTCTTCGTACATGACCCCCAGGTTCAGCAGCGACCCGATATGGGCTGGGAAGCAGGCCCCCGCACGCTGATAGTAACTCAAGGCTTCGCCATCGTTACCGCGGCGATCATGTTCCAATGCCAGTCCGAAAAGTGCGCCGGGGTGCTTGCCGTCAACTTCCACGGCACGTTCGTACAGGGCACAGACTTCGGTTGGGTTGTCCCCTTTGGAGGCAATCGTGACTGCGCGTTGATAGAGGTACTCGGGTGTCTGTTCGATGGGTCCAAATAAGGAGTCCAGCAATTGCAGGGCGACATCGGCTCGCGCGGCGTATCGATGGGCCTCGGCGATAGCGATATCGCAGACTTCTCCGGCGTAGCCAGCCCTCTTGGCCGACTCGTAGCTCGAGATCGCTTGGTCGTAATCCTCTTTGGCAAAATAAGATTTGCCGAGATAGAAGTGTGCCAAGGCACCGCCATCTGCGTTCGACAGCGTTTGAATGGCCCCATCATAGCGCCCCATGATGTAGTAGCACACGCCGAGTCGCACGGCGCTGGCCGGGGTCTGCTCGCGCGTCTCCAGTTCCGCAACCGATTCTCGCAAGACGGCAAACTGAGAGTAGTCGTCTGAGATCATCCGACTCATCTCGTCAATTTCGTTGGGACCAAATCCCCCGTGACTCATCACGATGTCATTCACACCTGGAGTAGGTTCAACAGGTTCTAAGCCTTGCGACATTGGAACTCTCTTATCTGGAGAATGATGCGGTTTCAAGAGCCAGCGGCGGGAGTCGAACCCGCAACCCCCGCATTACGAATGCGGTGCTCTGCCGATTGAAGCTACGCTGGCTTGCTCACGGATTTGAAATAGTTGTATGGGGAAAGCATGCCCACTTCAGACATCGGATTCCCCGGTCGATTTCCATTTGTTGGGGTTACAAAAGGTGCCTGCCTGGTTGACTCCGGTAACACGAACACTCAGCTATGGAATCGGGTACCGCTGCAAACGGATGACCGTTGCGCGAGGGGTGACCGTGGGAGGTCCCGGCCTCACGTGAGGGGGGAACCATAGCAGTGTATAACGATGGTCTAATTCACGCAATCCCGTAGTACACCCGGATTTCCGCATCGCGTCAATGGGTGGTCTGGTGCGGTTGATCGATTCCCCAGATCTGAGGGCTGGCTAATTCCACGCTGTTTCCGGCGGGATCGCGAAAATACAAGGAACGCTGCTGGTTCGGCCAGATTTCGACGTGCTCGATCTCGACCTGAAAGTCCGCCAGACGCGTTTGCCAGTCCGGTAACTCCGCTGGGGTGACGCTCAAGGCGATGTGGCCCGCCCCGGTGGTGCCATGCGGCGGTAGCTCTCCGTCAGGGCGAGAGGTTTCGGTGGGGTCGAAAATCAACAGCATTTGGTCGCCACAACGAAAAAATACGTGGCGCGATTCGCAGGCGCTGACCACCGGTAGATTCAGCACAACGCCGTAGAAATGCTCGGCAGCGGCAAGGTCATCGACATAGAGACAGGTTTCCAGGACGCTGTGAATTTCCATGCTTTCTCCCCGTAAGTTTCAGGAACCGCCTTCCCCGAGTAAAATACAAAGGTCCAGGTTCACACTCTGAGGGGAATTCTCATGCGGTTCATCATGGTTGGCGGTTTTCTGGGTGCCGGTAAAACGACCACCATCGGGCGCTTGGCGAGTCAATTTCAACAGCAAGGATTGAATGTTGGAATTGTAACCAATGACCAAGCTGCTGATCTGGTCGATACCCATACGCTTCGGTCGCAAGGCTTCGACGTCGGCGAGGTGGCTGGTGCTTGTTTTTGCTGTAATTTCAATGAACTGACCGATACCGTAGGCCAATTGAGCGAGGCGCATCTCCCCGACATCATCTTGGCAGAACCTGTTGGCAGTTGCACGGATCTGGTGGCGACCGTTGTGCAGCCGCTGCGACACCTCCATGGTGATCAGTATCAAGTTGCTCCGTATGGGGTGATCTTAAAACCCAGCCACGGTTTTCGGATTCTCAAAAAGCAGCAAGGCGGAGGTTTTTCGCCACAAGCAGCTTACATTTTTGAGAAACAGTTAGAGGAGGCGGATTTTATTATCCTCAACCGGATCGATGAGCTGTCTGCGTCGGAGGTTTCCGAACTGGAACAACTGCTGCACGAACGGCACCCAGATATTCCGGTGGTGAAAACTTCGGCGAAGACAGGTGAAGGATTCGATGATTTGCTGGCTGCTTTTCAGCAGGAAGGCGAATTCGGTACGCGGATTCTCGAACTGGATTACGACATTTATGCGGAAGGCGAAGCCGAGTTAGGTTGGTTGAACAGTACGCTCAGTATCTCAGCTGCGGAAACCTTTTCCTTAGATGAAACGGTGATGCAATTGATCGAGGCACTGCGTAAATCACTAGGTGAACTGGGTGCGGAAACGGCTCACCTGAAAGTGATTGGGATTGCTGATGGTGGTCATGCCGTTGCCAACTTGATCAGCAGCGATTCAGAACCACAGCTCTCGTTGCCTTCGCATGCTGCGATCAAGGCGGCTGATTTGATTATCAACGCGCGCGTGGCGATCGATCCCAAGATCTTACAGACTCATGTCGATCAGGCTGTCTCTGGACTTGCGCAATCGCTTGCCGGGCAAGTGCACAATCAGCAAACGGCCAGTTTTCGTCCGGGACGACCCGTGCCGACGCATCGCTACCAGTAAAACTCGTCCACACCCTGTGGCTCGCCGTGTACTGGGGCGACACGAAACACACGGCAGGGCGATAAGGTCACGTTCGCATCGCTCGCCGGCGGTATTGCCTGTCGATTGATGTTAGGATACATGGCAGCGGACGGATTCCGTGGTAATCCTGCTCTGTAGATTGTTCCATGTCCTTTCACGAAGAGCATTTCATGTTGCGTTACGTCTGGACTCCGATCCTCCTTGCCCTGCTGGTGACTGCCCCGTCTACCGCGACCGAGATTCGCGACAACTTCTCCGACGCTCAGTTTGCAGGGCGCGTTGCGGATCGAGGCGCTTGGAAATTTGAGAATCAAGTCGCGACCTGCGTGGCGGACCTCAAGTTATACAAGCAGTACAAGAATCACGGTCCGATTCTTAAATGGTCTCCGAAGTTCACTGATGGTTCGGTGCAATTTGCTTTCCGACCGGATAAGTGTCAGCGCGTGGTGTTTACGCTGAACGGCGACGGCCATATTTTTCGCGTCTCGCTACTCGACACCAGCGAGAACTCGCCGGTCCCCAATGCCAAGGCGACGTCGCGTTTGATTGCCTGGTCGACTAAGTCGTCAAAGCAAAACAAAGGTGACACCATCAAGCCAGAAGGCTTCCCCGACTTGCCTGCTTTGAATGG
>NZVR01000101.1 GCA_002701545.1 Blastopirellula sp.
GGGCAACCCCGTGAGTACCCGGCCCCCGGTCGTTTCAATCACTTCGACCACGTAGTCCTTCGAGACGGCGGCACTCGGGTCCAGCAGGTTCTCAAGTAAATAATCGAGATTGGTTCGTTGGGATCCCGTGATATCCGGACCAATCGTGCCGCCTGCCCCAAACAATCGATGGCAGTTCGCACACTGCTTCTGGTACAAAGCACGTCCACGGGAAAGGTCTGCCTGCTGTAATTTCGCAGCTGTCAATTCGCGTTGATAAGCGGCAATCAATTTTGCGCGCTGCTGACTCGTCGCCCGAACATTGCCAAATAACCGTCGAACCCGCTGAGTCAATTTTTCATCCCCCAGGCTCTGCAACTGCCGGGCAAGATAAGCCGAAATCTGCGCATCCGCCAGCGTTTCCTTCTCGAGCGCGGAAATCAAATCACCCGCCCAAACTCGGCGCGATGCCAAAGTCTGCAAGGCATCCTGACGGGCAGCGACGCCCATCCGTGGGAATTCACGCAACAGGATCTTGGCCGTCTGCGGATGTTGGAATTCGGCCAAGCCACGAACCGCGGCCTGCTGCGTCGCTGGATCGTCAACTAATGCAATCAACAGAGCATCTAAGCCATCAGGCTTGGCGGCCACTAACGCGTTCACAGCGCGACTCCGGGTACTGGCATCCAAGCTGGTATCTTGAGCCTGCCGACGCAAGGTGCGTGTGGCTACGGGATCGTTGAAAATCAGCGCGAGTCGAATCGCTGCGTCCGTGAGTTGCGTATCACGGTGGGCAAGCAACCGCGGATACGCTGCTGGCCACCCCGAGGGCATCATGATCGTGCGACGACCAGCCAAACCTTGCAACGCACCGGTTGTCAGATCACGAGCTACGGCAACCGTCTGCGGCTTTGCCAACGTGCGACAGAGCATTTGCAAACCTGTCCGGTCCGGCAAGCCGGCCACACGACGGGCAACGTACTGCCGCACCTTGGGGATCTTGGCAGTCGTCGCCAAACGCACAAAACGCGCTAAATCTTCCTCCACCAACGGCTCAATGCCATACCAGATCATCAACGGCAGTGTGGCATCTGCTGCATCTTCCGATCTGGCCAACAACGCCTCAGCCAACTCCCAACGTCTCGCTAACGGGAGACGTTGGAGCGAACTCGCCAAATAGAGACGCACAAACGAGGAATCTCCCGTCGCAGCCAAAGAGACCAGCTGTGCCAGAGCGTCGCTGGATGGTGCTTTGCTCTCGCACAAAAAACGGACGCACCAGGCTTGCAAATATTCATCCTCAGATGATAGCCAACGGCGCAATTCCGCCTCGCTCAATCCGCCAGTGACATGCAAGGCCCACAACGCACGCAAGCGTTTTGCAATCGCGATGTCGCTGGCCAAGCGTTCGCGCAGGTGACGGTGCACAAGGACCATCGATTCACCGCCAGCGGCGCGCTCCTGCAATAATCGCCGGGCATGGCGAACATACCAATCGTTTTCGTGCATTTGGTAGGCCACCAACTCCTCCAACGATGCACGTCCCAAATCAACTTCGGGGCGCTTCAGATCTCCATACGCAATCCGAAAGATACGCCCCGTCTGCCGACGTGTATTCCGCGTGCTGTGACATTCTCCCGTATCCGACCAGTCACTGGCATAAACTTCACCGCCCGGCCCCAACTGCAACGTCACTCCCATAAACCACGGATNACGCGACAGCATGATGTCGCGCCCATGCGAAGCCACGTAACTGGAGCCAGCACGCCGCAAGAGATCGTTGTTAATCCGCTTGCCGTGGATATTGTTGGTGAACAGCGTGTTGCGATACCGGGCAGGCCAATTGTCTCCCAGATAAACCAATGTCCCGCAGTGCGCATGCCCACCTCCAGCATCCGCTTCTTGGGGCGTCCCAATGCCATCGCGGACGTTGGCCAAACCAACATAATGCAGGTGATCTGCAATCGTCGGCACGCGCTCGTAGGCAAACTGGCTGGACTTGCGATTGCGCCAAGGTTCGTAATGCGCACCGGGCACGACGTGAAACAAATGCGGATTCACGCAGTTGCAAATGAACGCTTCCCCGACATCATTCCAATCGATACCCCACGGATTCGTCGTTCCATCCGCAAAGGGTTCCCACACTTTCCGGACCGGATGATAACGATAGACACCCCCATCAAACCGGACGCGTTCGGAATCATCACAACCTGGCTTACCGATCATCGACCAGTTGGTGCGCCCATGCGTGCCATACAGCCAGCCATCGGGCCCCCAGGCGAAGCCATTTGCCAGATTATGCGCGTTCGAATGGTTACCAAAACCATCCAGCACGACCTCGGGTTCCCCATCCGGAATGCCATCCGCATCCCGATCGGGAATGAAATACAAACAGGGCGGGGACATGACCCAGGCGCCGCCAAATCCCACCTCAATCCCGGTCACATAGTTCAATTGATCGTAGAAGACCATGCGTTCATCGAATTGCCCGTCGCCGTTCGTGTCTTCCAAAATGACAATTCGATCACCGGCGCGGTCCCCATGCCGTGGATAATTGTAGGCTTCGGCCACCCATAATCGACCACGATCATCAACACAGAATCCGATGGGCTGCTTCACATCCGGCTCGCCGGCAAACAAAGTGACTCGAAAGCCATCGGGGACGACCATCGTTCGCGCCGCTTCTTCTGGAGCCAACGGCTGGTCGGCAGACGAGAGCAAATCCACCGCCCACGTGTTTGGCAACACCAACAACGTCATCACCAGCGCGGACAACGTCAACCAAACCGATCGTGGCCTGGGAGTCGACCACGCTCCGGCCGCCCATCCGCCCGACGTGGGATTCATCAATCTCGCCATCTCTACCTGGCATCTCCGAGACAGAACAGCATCTCGCGTAACGTGTCACCATCACGCATAGCAACTCGCATAAAAATCTGGCCACCGACAAATGTTGGCGTGGCCATCACGAGATCCCCCAGGTCATTCTCAGCTACTTGCCTGAACTTCTTGGGATCCGCGCGATAGACGAACGTACGCCCGGCTTCATTGGTCGCATAGATATGATCTCCCACCATCACCGGAGAGGCGCTGAACGTGCCACGCAAACGACCTTTCCACATTTCCTTGCCGGTTGCCGATTCCCAACACATCGCCACACCGGCGTCCGCAACCGCAAACAGGTAACCGTCGCGAATCAGCATCGAAGGTACATAGACGCGCACATTATTGCGCCAAACATTCTCCCCCGATCCATCCGCACGATACGCCGCGACATGATTGTCCGGGTACCCACCGCTTGAAAAAACGCGTGTTCCATCCGTGACGGCCGTCGTGACGCACTCGGTCGTGGAACCCTCGACTTGCCACAACCCTTTCCCTGTCGTCGGATCGAAACTGGCAACACGATCACAACCGGTAAACACCAACTGAGTTCGACCACCGGCCTCGAGGATAGCGGGCGAGGCATAGTTGGGTGCCTTGGGCCGATCCTGCTTCCAAACCAGCTTCCCGGTCTGACGATCAAGCGCTGCAACCAATCCGCCCCCTTTGTGGTCCGCGGAGGCAATAACTAACTCACCAAAAATCGCCGGTGACGCCGCATAGCCTTGATGGACAATGTAATCGCTCAGTTTTTTCTGCCAGACCTGTCGGCCTTGACGATCAAGCGCCGTCACATGAATCGCATTATCGCTATAGAAGCTGACAAAGATGAGTTCACCATCACAGGCGGGCGTCGACGACGCCCAGGATGCTTTTTCATTCGGTTTTTTCTTGCCCTTCACATGCAGACCACCGCGATGGACGGTCGTGTCCCACAACAGCTCACCCGACTTGCGGGAATAACACAGGACGTGCTGTGTCCCCGCTTTCACATTCGCCGTATTAAGAATCACCTGCTCGCCGACAACGATTGGAGATCCGTGGCCACGCCCCACAATGGGTGCTTTCCAGACCACATTTTCCGTGGCGCTCCAGCGCACCGGCGGTTTCTGCTCCGCTGCCGCGATGCCATTGCGTAACGGTCCACGCCACCAGGGCCACTCAGTCGCTTGGAGCTTACTGCCCGGTAATACCTCCGCGTTCACGGCAGGTAGGGGAGCCAAAACGGTCAGAACCAGCAGCGCGGTCAACGGTTTCCAAAAGAATTGCTCTTGAGTGTCGTGCGTCATCGTTGCTCTTTCCACTTGCTCGGTAACTACGGTGAATGATGTCTGCTGATTGTACCACGTCGCGGTGCGCTCAGAATATCAGGCGCCAGCTCAGAAACGGAAAACAGCTTGGCATCACAGGCGTCCCAGATTCCTCAAGAAGCGTCCTCGCCGCCCTGAGACGCCAGTACCCGCACGGTCACGGCACCGACCCGCCAGTTGCCCGGCGCTTCCACTCCCCAATGCGGATGCGTATCCAGTCGCAATCGCTGCCCGCGTTTCAGCACCCCCAAATCACTAAGAATGCCCGATTGGTCCTGAGTATCCCCATCGGCATCCACACAATAGATGGCCGCCGGAGCACGGTCACCCATCTGGTAAAAGCCTCCGCAAGCTCCTGCGCCGGCGATCAATGTGACCGATTCGATGATGACATCATGATCAAATTGCAATTCNAAAACCTCGCCGTCATCGAACTGCGGTGATCCTCCTCCAGCCAACCCCAACCCAGCAGCCGTCACCGAAAACCGTCGCTTTGGCATGTTCACGCGCGCGTCCAAGACCAGCTTCTCGGTGGTTACCCGATGGGTGTCTGCCGAGCGATCCGCCCATTTCTTGGCCAAGCCGACCACCTGTGTTCCATCGACCCTTTGTTCATCATCATCTCGCCGCCAGTCAAAAACAGTCCGCGGTGCGTTGGCTGCAACCTTCGCCAAACGGTGACCACCACTTTGGCGGTGAAGCAAAGCCACACGCAGCAGATGCTGTACAAGCGGCTGCAGCTCAGGGTCCGCCAAGCGATTGTGCTGCTCGCGGCGATCGCTGGCGAGATCAAACAACTCGAGCGGATTCGCTTTCGCATGCCGCAGAAACGTCGCATCGAGAAACAACTTCCATTGCCCGGAGATCACTTGACCGTTCACGCGCGGGTTGTCTAAACGCAACGCCACCGCGGCGGGATCCATGCGCGATTGTTTGTGATCGTGAAACAACATGGGTCGCGACGGCAGTTGCTCACCGCGCCATGCCGACAGGACGCTCAGGCTATCTTCCGCTCCCGTTTGCCCCGCCGACACGTTCGGCAAGGGAACCTGCAATACCTCGGCAAAGGTCGCAAACATATCCTGCAAACCCACCAGCGCATCACTCGTCAGGCCAGGATCCGTTGCGTCGCCATCGCCTACCTCGCCAGCGGGCCAGGACACCAAAAACGGGACGCGGTGGCCGCCTTCGTAACACGACCCTTTGTTACTGCGAAACGGTCCGGTCGCAATCTCATTATCTCGCTCAGCACCATTGTCGCTCGTAAAGATAACAATCGTGTTATCGATCAACGCTTTGCCCGGAGCGCGCGGGTCGGCGTGCTGCTCGAGATAGTCCAGCAGTCTGCCGAGCGCCACGTCGTTCTCGTAGATAAAATCAGCGCGGGCATTCAACGGCTGACCGCTGACACTGCGCGACGCTCCCGCAACCGGCTGGCCATCAATGGACTGATCCGGGGTATACGGACCGTGGTTCGAGTTGCTGGGGTAATACAAAAAGAAAGGTTGCTTCCGGCTGGCCTCACCGGCCAAATGTCCGTCCAGAAATTCCACCGCGTGGTCGGAGTGACGGCTGCCTAAACGCTTCAACTCGTAGGCCGTCGCCCCCTGGTCCTTCAAGCGTTTACCATTCGGCGTGGCCGCCACCGCAACGCGGCCGTGAATGTGCCCCGGACCTACTTCTTGTTGTGGACCATTGCGCTTCTTCACATTCTTCACTGGCCGCGTACTGTCCGGACCGGACGTCCCGTGCGAACGGGATGTGAAACGACAATAATCGAAGCCGTGGTCCAACGGCGAGTCTGCCAAGGGCTGCTGCAGATCGGCATCGCCCCAACCACGTGCAGCCTTTCCATCGGCGCGACGATATCGCAAACCAACGTGCCATTTGCCAACCATCGCAGTCGCGTACCCATGATCTTGCAGCAGCGTGGCCAGGGTCGGACGATCGCGTTCGATCAGCGGATCTCCCTGAGCACCAAACAACACCCAATGTTTCATCCGATTGCGCCAGGCGTAACGTCCGGTCAGCAACCCGTAACGCGTCGTCGTGCAGCGGGAGGCGGGAGTATGTGCGTCGTTAAACCGTACACCTCGGCGCGCCAGACGCTCCATCTGCGGAGTATGCACCTGGTCCGAGTCGCGGTTACCAGTCAAGTCCTGGTACGCGCTGGTGTCACCTAACCCCATATCGTCTGCCATCATCAACACGATATTCGGGGGACTCCGGCGCTCGGCCGAAACGACCACAGCACTTCCCACAACCAGCACCAGGGCGAATAACACCCGCGAACGATTCAGCATCATTTTTCTTTCGTCTTGGACGGTTGCTCACGCTTGGTCTCTAACGGAGCGAACAACCACTTCACTGCCTGCAGGACACCAATCACAGCTACCACGCCCCCGACGGGCAACGCCAGGCGGGGACTGATCACCACCATCAGAATGCCCAACACAATGGCTAGTTTGAATGGCGAAGGGCGACGAGAGAGCAAGGGAACAACCTTTGGAAAGGCCAACCACAACGCGCCGCACACTAAACCTGCCCGCATACAGAGTGCGCCATAGAACTGAGCGGAAGCGTTGCTACTCGTGTCTTGAAAGTAGAGCCAGACAGCACCACCGAGGAGCGCAAGCGTGACAGCGGCGAGAACGTAACGTTGCATAATTTGAAGTCGGTGGGATTCTTGATTCGTTACGGACGCAACCGGCCCGCCTCGTCTCTCTCCCCAGTATACTACAATCCGCGTCACCACCGGACCACGCGGCCAGACCGGTCCTCGTCGGTCGCCCGAGCCCTTGCCCAAAACCGCTTCCTGGCAAGTTCCCACGAACACGGAGAGAACCAGAGTCCCCATGCACCGCATTCTGATCATTGGCGTCGGATCGATTGGTGAACGTCACGTTCGCTGTTTCTTAGCCACCCAACGAGCCATCNTCAGCATCTGTGAAACAAATAGCGTTCTGGGTCAGCAAGTGNCCGAGCGTTATCAGATCCAAGGCAACTATTCCGATCTGGCCAGTGTTCCCACCGACCAATTCGACGCGGCCGTGATCTGCACCCCCGCTCACCTTCATGTCCCGATGGCCATGCAACTCGTCGAGCAGGACAAGCATGTTCTCATCGAGAAACCTCTCAGCACCTCCCTGGCAGGGGTCGATCAACTCTCGCAAGTCACCGACGTCGTCATCGGCGTGGCCTATGTAATGCGAGTCCACCCGACGTTGCGCGCCGTGCGGGATGTGTTGCAACAGGGGCGCTTCGGGACACCCGTGCAACTCGTTTATTCCGGTGGTCAGCATTTTCCGTTCTATCGCCCGGCGTATCGCGAAATCTATTATGCCGATCGGCAACGCGGAGGCGGTGCCATCCAGGATGCCCTGACGCATGTCTTGAACGCAGGCGAATGGTTGCTGGGGCCGATCACGTCCCTCGCCGCAGATGCGGCCCATCAGGTGCTCCCGGATGTCGATGTGGAAGACACGGTCCACGTCCTGGCACGACACGGGCAGGCGTTGGCAAGCTACAGCCTCAACCAACATCAAGCGGTGAATGCCAGTGCGATGACCATCGCGTGCGAGTCGGGCGTCGTGCAAGTCGAACCGCTGCACCATCGCTGGAAATGGCAGTCGGAACCGGGCGGGGAATGGCAACACGAAACACTCCCGCCTCTCGAACGGGACGATCTGTTCGTCACGCAGGCAGGACAATTCCTCGACGCCCTCGAAGGACACGCTCCGGTCAGCTGCTCGTTGGCCGACGCAACGCAGACGCTGCGAGTCAATTTGGGGGTGCTGCAAGCCGCCGAAGAGCGGCGATGGGTCGAACTCGCCTGACCCGAGCACTCCCGCTGCCCCCTACCTCCAGGCGACCCACAAGTCGCAAACGGTCGACATCTGGAGTATCCTTGGCGTTGTCCATTGGAACTCCACGTTGTTTTACTCCCTGTCATACACAATCACGGAGCGAATTCGATGCTCAGCCACCGCCGCAATTTTTTACGCACCTCCGCCGCCTTCGTTGGCGCATTGGCACTACCAAACTTCACTCGTCAAGCCATCTCTGCTGATGGTGCCGTTGCGTCGGAAAAACATTTCGAAGTCGTCGATGTGAAACGCACGACCGTGAAACTCGAATACCGTCCCGTGCCCCGTCGCAGTATGGATCGGGAACTACCGCACTGGCGTTACACCGAATTCTGCGATGTTCGACTCAAGAGCAATGTCACGGGAACGGGCGAAACGCTGCTGTATTACACCTGGGGTGTCCCCAGTGACGAGGCAGTCAAAAGCGTGATTGGCAAGAGTGCTTTGGAAGTCATGTGGGATGACAACCTCGGCGCTGGCTTGCAAATGGCCTTATTCGATGCCGTTGGACGCACGGCCGGTGTCCCAGTCCACGCCCTGATGGGCCGCAAAGTTCACAACACCACCCCGCTGTCGTGGTGGAATATCGACACGTCGGCCGTCGACATGGCGTCGGAATGCGCCACCGCTTACAAAGCGGGATACATGTCTTACAAAACCAAAGGCCGCCCCTGGTTCGACATCGATCGCCAAATGGAACTCGCAACCGACGCGGTTCCCGATCGTTTCAAAATCGACATGGACTTTAACAACACGCTGCTCACTGCCGAACAAGGCCTGCCCATTCTGAAACGCATTGGCAAATACCCTCAAACCGACATTTACGAATCGCCCATTCCTCAGTCCGACATTGAAGGCAACCGAGCCATCGTCGATGCCACCCACGTCAACGTCGCCATGCATTACGGTACGCCCACACCGCGCGATGTCGCGCGCACTGGCTGTTGCGACGGTTTCGTCGTTGGTCGTGGTGCGTCAGACCTGATGAGCGCCGGACATTTTTGCGAAGAAGTTGAAATGCCCTTCTGGCTACAACTGGTCGGCTCAGGACTCACCGCAGCCTGGTCGCTGCAGTTCGGCGGCGTATTGCAACAGTCTCGTTGGCCGGCCGTGAATTGTCACCAGCTTTACGAAACCGATTTATTGACCACGCCCATCACCGTGAAACAGGGCATGTCCAAGGTCCCGGATCGACCGGGGATCGGGTATGAAATCGACCGCGACCAGGTCGCTAAACTCAAAGTCAAACGCCCCGCGACTCGCCCCGATCCACCGCGACTCATGGAAACGATATTTGCAGACGGCTCGAAGATGTATACCGCCAACAACGGCAAAGTCAATTTCATGCTCAATGCGGCAAACGACGGCAAGTATCCGTACTACAAGAAAGGTGCCCACACGCAACTGCTGGCCAACGACGGCAGCCCGCGCTGGAAGCAGTTGTACGAGCGATCCCGTCGAGAAGGTCCCATTCAAGCGTGACCCAGCCGGCCAACCACCGGCACCCCCACACTCCCTTGCCCAGCCCCCCACAGCCGGTCAACCTCGCAGCCCGTGGTGCGCATCGCCAGACTGCGGATTGGCCCTTGAGAATGCGCGAACACTCTGCCACACTGGAAAAACATGAAACGCACCGCCATGGGCGGTCGACTCCAACCGGCGGATAAAAGTTGATGGCGCGAACGTACACCCAAGCCGAACTGGANGCCTTCCTGGAAGGGACCTTGTCGCCCGAAGAAACCGCAGCCATCGAAAAGCAATTGCGGGACAACCAGGAAATGCTGAATCAGTTGGCATCGGTCAATGGCCGCAAAAACGCAGGGCTACATAGCCTCGGTGCCATCTGGCGACGCAATCGCATCGGGTGCCCAACGCGTGAACAACTCGGCAGCTTTCTGCTCGGCACCCTCGAAGAACCCATGATGGAATATATCCACTTCCATATCACCATCGTGGGCTGCAGTTTCTGTCAGGCAAATTTAGACGATATGCGACAGCAGCACGTCGAGGAAGCCGGTTCGCGCACGTCACGACAACGCAAGTATTTCGATTCTTCGGCTGGGTACGTAAAAGGGGAGTGAGTCCGGCAGACATGCTGCCATCACTCTATCGGAAACACAGGTTTGGCAACGAGGGGCAGTCTCGTGACCAAGGCAAGCAAAAATTCCAATGACTCGGGCGCGCCGTACCGAGGCCTGCCGACGCTCATCCTCAGACGTCGCGATCAAGCGGTCGCCGCCTCGATCTCAGCGCTTTGCCTGCTGTTGCTGCTGGCGCAATGGTTTTTCTTTGGCGGACACCGAGGACAACTCGTGGAATTCGAAGAAGCCGAATCTCACCCCGTCGCGTTCCTGATTGACATCAACCGGGCGGACTGGCCGGAATTCACCATCTTGCCCGGGATCGGCGAAACCACAGCCAAACGGATCGTCGCCTATCGTGACATGCATGGGCCCTTTCCGAGCCACGCGACGTTGCTGAAAGTCGAAGGCATTGGCGAACGGACTCTGGGCCGCATGGGACCGTTCCTGCTGCCGGTCAAACAACTCACGCCCGCACCTTGAAGCCACACCTTAGCACCGCTGTGCAGGATCCCGGCCTGGGCGGCCAGCAACCAACATGGCCCGTCAAACCCCGGTTTCTTGCAAGCCACCATTCATGGGGCAACAGGTCGCTTCATGGTATAACCTACGCCGCACGCTACTGATTGCATTCGCCCTGGAGACGGCATGGCCAAACTCTACTTCTACTATTCCGCAATGAATGCCGGAAAATCCACCATCCTGCTACAGTCGAGTTACAACTATCAAGAACGCGGCATGAACACCTTGGTGTTCACACCGGAACTCGACACGCGTTTTGGCCACGCGCGCGTGACCTCCCGAATCGGACTTGAATCCCCAGCCACAACGTTCTCGCCGGTCGACAATCTCCTGGAAATCACGCGCGACCGACACGACCAACAGGAACTCCACTGTATCCTGGTCGATGAAGCTCAGTTCTTGACCCAAAAACAGGTCCGACAACTGAGTGACGTCACCGACGCGCTCGACATCCCGGTCCTGGCCTACGGACTACGCACCGACTTCCAAGGAAACCTCTTTGATGGCAGCATGCAATTGCTCGCCTGGGCAGACACTCTGGTCGAAATCAAAACCATCTGTCATTGCGGGAGTAAGGCCACCATGGTCCTCCGCATCGACCCGTCAGGGCGCCCCGTACGCGATGGCGACCAAGTGGAAATTGGTGGCAACGACCGCTACATGTCAGTCTGTCGCAAACACTTTAAAGAAGGACTGGCCACACGCGAGCAAGCTGAATTGCCGTTCAGCGAGTGAACGCGACCGCCTCCACACCATCGATTTGACCGCGTTCACCAGACGCGTTATCGTCACATTGCCGCCCCTGCCCTGCCCTCGTTCTCGGAGCATTCCCGTGCCGCCACGATTGCTGATTTCCACAAGTTTGTTGTGCCTTGGCGTTGTCCTCACCTCCGTAACGGCCCCGCTGACAGCCAACGACTTGCTTCAAGCCAACCGGTGTCAGGTCATCCCGTTGGCTGGACAACAGGTTGCATTCCAAATCGATGGCATCGAAAAAACTCGTTGGCATTTCGGTACCTCCTACCCCAGACCGTTTTTCTTTCCGTTTCGCGGACCGTCAGGTGCTTCCTTAACCCGCATGGGACATCCCGGAGCGCCCAATCACGATCATCACCGCAGCGTCTGGTTTGCACACGCCAAAATCAATGGTCACGACTTTTGGTCAGACAACACTCAATGCAGAATACGCCAGAAAGCCTGGCTGGCTTACCACGATGGACCGGACGAAGCGATCATGGCCGCTTCGCTCGCGTGGCTCGATCCTGACGGTAGCGAACTGCTGACCCAAGAACTCGTCTCCGCCATCCTGCCTCTCCCCAACGGCGAGCACGCGCTCGAAGTCCAAATCACGGTTCGCCTGAGTGAGGAACAGGCACAGCAACCGCTCGAATTGGAAAAAACAAACTTCGGCTTCTTCGCAGTCCGCGTCGCCAAAACACTCTCTGTCCACTTCGGGGATGGAACCTTGACGAACAGTGAAGGCGCTATTGGCGAGAAAAATATCTTCGGGAAACCAGCTCGATGGGTCGACTACAGCGGCTCGGTACTCGTCGGACGCGGCCCCAATCGCACCACCCGCCGAGAAGGAATCACCTATTTCGATCACCCCAGCAACCCTCGGTATCCAACGCATTGGCACGTCCGAGAAGATGGCTGGATGGGAGCTTCCAGTTGTTTCCTCAAATCCTTCTCCCTGGAACCCGACCAACCGCTCACGTGGCGGTATCTACTCCATGCACATTCCGGCGATTATTCCGCTGCAAAAGCCACCAAGCTGCACACCGCGTTCGCGAAACGACCTGGATTCCAAGTCCAGAAATCAAAAAAACCGCATCTTTCTTACGAAGTTTCCCGTCTCGCCTCGCCATAGCAGTACCAACAAAAAACGCTCAATCTCCGCCCCACCGATCACGCGACTTGGATGCGTGCTCGCCCGCTGAACGCAGTTACCCCACCCGCGTCCAATCCCCTGCGTCACAATTCGCGGAAATATTAATTTTTCCAGCATCAGCAGGGAACTCTGCGGGTTGCTGGTTCGTCTATCCTCGCAGGCTGCGGCTTTTGATGCGCGCAGCTAGACTTGGAACACCGCAGCTGCCCTCTGGCACGCGGCAGATCTCGACCAACTCGATAGGAATCGCTGATGTCCCGTTTGCAACTCGCCCTGGTTCACTTCGTTTTTGGCCTCTCGTGCATCCTGCTACCGAGCCCCGCCTCCGCCGAAGAAATCGGGTTCATCGAAGATTTCTCACTGGCCGAGGACCGCACCCAAGCGCTGGCCCAACTGATCCCCGGCACCGAAGATTACTATTACTACCACGCCCTGCACTACCAGAATAACGAACAGTTCGACAAGGTCGAGGAACTGCTCAAAGCCTGGATCAAGCGTTACAACTACACCGCCCGCGTGCAAGAGATCCGCTATCGTCAGGCCCTGCTGACCTATGATCAACATCCGGCCCAGTCGCTGGAATTCGTCCGCCAGGAACTCGGCATCCAATTCAATCATCAGCGCGAAATCGTGGGACGCAAGCCGAACCTCCCGACCCAACTCAACCCCCAGTTAATCGATCGCAAAACCCTCACCCAACAAGCTCTGGCCAGACATCGCAACACGGACGGATTCGAGCACCGGGCACTCGACTGGCTCATCGCTTCGGAACTCGATCCCGATCGCCGCCGACACCTACTCGGCCGACTCGATCGCCCAGACCATGCGAATCTTCCCAAACTGATCGTCGACGATTTGAACCACCGCTCCAGCCGTGGCTTTGGGTCGTTGAATATTCATCGGCAGCTGTTGCTCACGCAATTGGACGAGTGCCTCCGCCTGCAATCGAACCTGTTGAACCAAACGAACTTCGTCAACATCTACCTTTCCAAACTGCAACCGACCGGCGACGTCGAGTGGCAACATGACGACAAAGCGTACGCAGCCTACCTGGCGCGACTCTGGAAATTCGCCAAACGCCTGGCCCCCGTACACAACAGCCTCAAAGCACACATTGTCTACCACCAACTGGAACACAATCGTTCTCGTGGAATCTACGACCAAGAACTGTTCATGACTTACATCCGCTTGCCGCGGAACGTCAGCTATATCAATGCCGACTACATGAAATTGGACGAAAATCGTCGCTACACCGTCAACCTCAATCAAGACTTTCGCGCCACCACGCTGCTAACACCGATTGGCAATGACGAACCGCTGGTGCGCAGCTACCTGCACCACTTCTTTGTCGACGAAAACACCTTCAAACCATACGAACCGTACATCAACGACATCTACCTCAAACACAATTTCGCTGAGACCAAAATCGTCAACGGTCTGGGAGAACCGGAACAGTGGTACTCGATGTTGCCCCCGGCTCAGTATCAACAGCTCAAAGAACGCATCGATCTCGACTTCGCATTCACCAACCAACAGATCTTCGCAGCCGACGATCCTGTGCAATTCGACCTGCACATCAAACACGTCCCTTCGCTGATCGTCAAAGTCTACGAAATCAACACTCAGAATTACTATCGCGAGAAGGGTCGCGAGGTAAACACCGACATCAATCTGGACGGTCTGGTCGCCAATTCGGAAAAGACCTATCAGTACGCTGATCCTCCGCTACGACGCGTGACTCGCCACTTCGAGTTCCCAGAACTCAAACGTCGCGGGGTGTACGTCATCGACTTTATTGGCAATGGCAAGAGCAGTCGCGTGGTGGTCCGCAAAGGTGGCTTGCGGTATCTCGCCCGCACCTCGACCGCAGGGCAGATCTTCACCATCCTGGACGATCAAAATCAGATCATCAAAGACGCCACGCTGTGGATGGCCGGACATGAGTATCAGCCGAGTGAGGACGGCACGATCGTCACGCCCTTCTCGACGCAACCCGGACGGCAGACGATCGTTCTGTCACAAGGTGATTTTTCGGACTTGCAACATTTCCAGCACGAGTCGGAAAACTATCAACTGAAAGCCGGTATCTACGTCGACCGCGAAGCGTTGCTCAGTCGCAATCAAGCTCAGGTATTGATTCGCCCCGGACTGTACCTCAACGGCATCCCCGTCAGTCTTGAGCTACTGGAAGACGTCGAATTGGTCATCACGTCCACCGATAGTGACGGCATCGTCACCACGCGCGAAGAAAAGAACTTTCCCTTGTACGAAGATCGCGAAGCGACCTTCGATTTCCAGGTCCCCCGCCGCCTGGCGAATATCCAGTTTCAGTTGCAGGGCAAGGTCAAGAACCTCAGCCAGAACAAAAAGGTCAACGTTGCGTTTACAGACAGCTTTGCGTTAAACGGAATCGACCGCACCGAGAAACTCGAGAATCTCCATCTGCTCAGCTACAACGGGCTGCATGCCATCGAATTACTCGGACGTACCGGTGAACCGATCGTTGACCGAGCGGTCCAACTGTCGATTAAACACCGTGACTTCAAACAGCCAGTCACGGCCACGCTGAAAACCGATTTGGCAGGCCGCGTCTCCTTAGGTGCCTTGCCGCAGATCACGTCGGTCACCGCTCGCGGTCCCGAAGGCACATCGCAAACGTGGCAACTGCTGCGAGACGAAACCAGTGGCCTGCAAACACTGCAAGGGTTGTCGACCCGGACCATGCAAATCCCGTTCATGAGTCGTCGCGGTGAACCTACCCGTGATGAATTATCACTGCTGGAAGTTCGCGGCGAAAGCTTTGTCGCCGATCGCTTCGGCGCCCTGTCAGTCAAAAACGGACTACTGAACGTCGGAAAACTGGCCGCGGGCGACTATGACTTGCTCGACAAAACCAGCCTGCGCCGGATCCGCCTCCGCATCACCGACGGTGAAGCCGAAGCCGGTTACGCGCTCGGGCAACTGCGTTTGCTGGAAGTTCGCGGTGAAAAGCCCTTGCAGATCCAAGCGGTGACCGCGAATGAAGACGCTGTGGAAATCCAATTACAAAACGTCTCGAAATTTGCACGTGTTCACGTCTTCGCTACGCGTTATCACCCTGCGTATCACGCCTTTGCACGCTTAGATCGCGTACACGATATCGAACCGCTGCGGATGCTCTACCCCGCTCAGCCTTCGATGTATGCGGCGGGACGCAAGATCGGTGACGAATATCAATACATCATCAATCGCCGTCTGGCACATCGCTTCCCCGGCAACATGCTCCAACGGCCGGAATTGTTATTAAACCCCTGGGCCATCCGCAACACGGAAACCGGCAACCAGGACGCCGCCGCGGGCGATATGTTTGCACCCTCAGAAGATGCTGCTGAAAATGCAGCGAAACGTGATGGCAACAGTAATGGTGGCAACCGGGAACAAACGGAGTTTGCGAATCTCGATTTCCTCGCCGATGCGTCGACGGTGTTGATCAATCTGGTTCCCAACAAGCAAGGGGTGATTACCTTCAAACGCGACGCGTTGGGCACCCACCAGCAGCTCCACGTCGTCGCCATCGACCCGCGCAGCACGGTCTACCGCTCGCTGGAACTGGGGGAACAGAAAGCTCGGTTCAGAGACCTGCGTCTGGCGAACGGGTTAAACCCCCTGGAACACTTTACGCAACAGAAACAGATCACCCTGGTGGCTGCGGGCAAGTCGTTCGAAATGCAGGACATTACCTCCTCGAAGTTCGAATCATATGACACGCTGGCACGCGTCTATTCGCTCTACACCACACTGTCG
>NZVR01000102.1 GCA_002701545.1 Blastopirellula sp.
CGTGCGCAAAGTCGACCCACAAATTCGCCGGTCCGCCCCGAAAATCGGCGGCGGAATCCCAACTCGACCCCTCATCGCCTTGAATTGCGAGCGTCCACTGATGCTCGTCATGGGTAATGTGGCCTTGCGCATCCACCACAAAGTCGACGGTCGCACCCGGAGTCACTTGCACTTTCACCGGCCCCGTCACCGCCTGCGACATGTCCACTTTCCATTCACCTAAAACGCCATGTTGCGACGAGATCATCCTGGCGCGCACACCGTTACCTGGTTCGGGAACATGCCTCAGCTTACCGGTGATGGTGACCGTGCCGGAAATCGGTGAGGTCCAACGTCGGATACAGCAGCGATCGTCACTGACCGCAGGATGCCCGCCCTGGCGATCCATAAACACCCAGCCCAACTTGGGGTCAGGTAACGCGGGGCCCCCTTGCCAGCGTCCGTTGACAAACGTCGTCAATTCGGTGAATTGCCGGACCCGTTGCTGATCGGCGTCCACTGCTCCGTAACCGTATTTCCAGGCGGTCGGCTCCGTTTTCGGCTCGCCGGCCTGCAAATACCCAAGGGCCAACGTCAATTCGCGGGCATCCGGCGTCCGCCCAAACAGCATCTGATAGATCCGCGTGACCCTGTCCTGCGGCGAGACGTTCGGTACGTTCGACCGTGCCGCGACCCGTTCGGCGCACTGATGCACAAAGTCATGATTGAGAAAATAGAGCCCTTGCGGCGGCACCGTTGTTTGCTCTCGACCACTACTGGACGTCGTCGGTTCGGGAAAGTCAAAGGTGCGTAACAACGTCGCCACGTTCATCCGGTCCACAAAGCCATACACGGAACGCCGACCTTGGAACCCCGAGAACAAATTGACCGGCGGTCCGCCGACCTTCAAATCGAGCCCACCAGCCACGGACAGCAGCGAGTCGCGCATCGCTTCGAAATCCAGCCGCCGGCGTGGATACTTCCACAGCAAGCGATTATTCGGATCCTGTTGCAGTCCCAACGTGGCGTGAGCCGAGTCAGCGGGAGTGGATTGCTGCTGGTACACCGCGGAATTCATGATTCGCCGATGAAGGTGCTTGATGGACCAACCGTTCGCCATGAAATCACTGGCCAGCCAGTCCAGCAAGTCGGGGTGCGACGGCGCCTGACTCCGCAACCCAAAGTCGCTCGGAGTGGTCACCAATCCGCTCTCAAAGTGATGCCGCCAAACGCGATTCACCAGCACCCGAGCCGTTAATGGATTGTCAACGCTGGCAATTGCCCGAGCCAATTCCAGCCTCCCACTACCTGTCGTGACCGACTGTCGCTCGGGACCACCAATCGGTGCCGGAATGCAACGCCCCACCGGACGGCCTCGTCGATTCGGGTTACCGCGAACGAACAGATGCGGTTCATACGCCTGCTGCCGATCGCGCAACACCATCGCGCGCGGAGGTGCCGCTGGTTGCTTCATCGTCCACTGTTCTACCTCCTTGAGTAGCTTTTGGAATTCGGCTTGCGTGGGGCGGTCGGGCAATAACTGCAAGAAACCCCAGTCGAACTCCAACGGCAGATTCGCCGGCGAATCTTTCGCGTACAGCACCTGGCGCAACGCCTCGGCCTGCGCGTCGGCCGCCGCAGTTGGGGCTGGCGCGCCCGCTGCCTTCGATCCCTGGTCGCCCTCACCACCTCGGACTTCGGCAAACAAGGCACCATAGCCTTTGGCAATGTCGCGCATCGTCGCCGGTGGAGTCGTGGCAAACGCCGCCCGGACGCGCGGATGCATCGGCACTGCGGTCGCCGCATCGTCCGAGCCAAATAACCGCTGGTGGATTTTAGGTGCTTGTTCCGCAAAGTCACCGTCAGGGACCGCCGCATACGCATGCCATACGGTCCAGATGGGATCCCGATGGATCTGCCGTCGCTTCAGGTACTGCTCCCACCGCTGCACCATCAAGGGGATCAAAGCACCTTTGTCGGTCAACAGCATGAAGTTATCCGTCGCCGGATGATGGCGGCGGTAATGAGCCGCCATCAGATATTCTTCGACGCGTTCGCGCGCTCCCGTCACAATGGTCAGACGTTGCTGCTCAATGAAATCGGCAAGTTTCTTTTGCCGCTCCTCTAAACCCGTTTGAAACGCTTGATACGCTGCGCTATCTTCTGCCGTTTGATATTCGGGCAAGACCAGCGGTTCAAAACTGCTGCGGAAGATTCCGTACAGGCCGTAATAATCTGCTTGGGGTATCGGATCATATTTGTGGTCATGGCACCGTGCACAGGCAAAGGTCAGCCCCTGCAATCCGCGCGTCACCACGTCGATGCGATCGTCCAGAATGTCGTGGGTATTGTTCGTGAAACGCGGTCCTACGGTGAGAAATCCCATCGCCGTCAAAGCGCGCCGGTCGTCCCCCAGATCTAACTGATCCGCCGCAAGTTGCTCCACAATAAAACGATCATACGGCAGGTCCTCGTTGAACGCCCGGATCACATAATCGCGATAGGACCACGCCCAGGGAAACGTCTTTTCGAAATAAAACACATAGCCCTTGTTGTCCGCGTACCGCGCGACGTCCAGCCAATATCGCCCCCAGCGTTCCCCATACCTTGGCGACTCCAACAGCTGATCCACCACGGCGTGAAACGCCTGTGGGGATTCATCGGCAACAAACGCTTCGACCGCTTCCGGCGAGGGAGGCAAGCCGATCAGATCGAAATAGGCGCGACGGATCAGGGTCCGCCGGTCCGCCGGACGTCCCGCCGTCAGTCCACGTTGTGTTAACCGGTGACGGATGAAGTGATCGACCTGCGACTCCATTTCGGAACCGTCGGCCAGCGCGGGAGGCGTAGGGCGGCGCACCGGTTGAAATGCCCAGTGCTCGGCGGCTCGGCTTGCCACCGAGTCCGCGGGCGGAGCACCCGCGCCCGGATAATACGCACCTTGTTCAATCCAATGCGCAAAGCGATCTATGGTCACCTGGGGTAAACGTTTTTTGGGCGGCATTTCCAACGCATCGTGCCGCAGCGCTGACAGCAACAGGCTGTCTTCCGGTTGCCCCGCGCTGACGACCTCGCCCGAATCACCGCCAGCTTGCAAACCCGCAGCGGAATCTAACGCCAAGCCCCCCTTCAGCGGTTGGCTCTTCGCCGAATGGTACTGATAGCAGTGTTCCACCAGTACAGGCCGAATATGACGCTCGAAATACGCGGCCCGGACCGCGTTCGCCGCCGTCGTTTGGGGATTCTCCTCACCGTGCACAACGTGACAACAGACAACGAGCCAAATCGTCATCAGCAGCCGCGCCGTGGGACTTGCAACAAGGTGGGGCATCGTACGTGTCGTGAGGAAGGATTCGCAAGCTTACTATGCCATCAGTTTAGTCGATTTTCGCCAGTGAAGCGAACAACCGCCCTGGCACCGCTCGCCCTCCTTCGCGCTGAACGCCACCCGCACTCAGTGCCCAACTTTCATTCGCGGTCCAGAACGTTAGACTGGCGATACTGACATCTCATTCAAGGAGCCTGCCGTGAAACCATCGGTGCTGATACTGCTGACCACCATCGCTTTCGCCACGAACCTGTTTGCCGATGAGCCGCGCAAGCTGCAAATCAACGCGCCACAGGACTGGCCGGGTGAGCAAATCACACTGCCGCCCTCCTTCGCGAAAGCGATGCAATGGAAGGGTGTTGAACTCATCCGGTTTGCTCCCGGGATGTTTGACCCTCAATCGGAATCCTTCTTTTCGTATGTGATCGCCTTCCAAATCGAACAGCAGAAGCCGGTCACGCAACAAGTGTTACAGCGCGAGTTTTTAGCCTACTATCGCGGCCTCGCATCCGCGGTGGGCAAGCCCAAGAAAGCCGACCTGGACGTCAGTCAATTCGGACTGAAGTTGAAAGAGGCCAAGTCGACGCGCCCCGGTGCGACAGCGTACACCGGCGAGATGCAGTGGGTCGAACCCTTCCGGACGCTCAAACGGCAGACGTTGCTACTCGAAGCCGATGTCTGGAACAACGAAAAAGAAAAACGCACCTACGTATTCATCCTGGTCTCACCTAACAAAAAGGATTCAGAGATCTGGAAGCAAATGCGAGGCATTCGCCGCGACTTCTTTGCCAACCAACCCGCGAAATGAATCCGGAAGCCGCGCTGTACCCGCCACAGAAGAGGATGGCTAAGATGATCTCAGCAACACCCGTTCGCCGCGCAGACCAGGCAACTTGGCTGCGACAGCTGACCGTCGGCGCACTTTTGGCCTGCCTGGCTTGTTGCGCCGGAGCGGCTCACGCTCAGCAGGACAGCACCGCGCGGGACCAGGCCTGGCATCATTGGCGCGGCCCGCTGGCCAACGGGGTCAACCCGACCGCTGACCCGCCGCTGACGTGGTCACCGGACCAAAACATTGCGTGGAAGAGTGCGATTGACGGAGCCGGCAGTTCGACCCCGATCGTTTGGGGAGACAAAATCTTCTTACTGACAGCCATCAATACGGGACAAGTCGATCCCGATCTGCCCAAACCCGAGGACCAGCCGCGGCGTCCGTTCGGGATCACTTACCCCAACACGCAATACCAATTTGTCGTCCTCTGCCTTGACCGCCGCACCGGCAAAGAACAGTGGCGTCAAACGGCCGCGCAACTCATTCCCGCCGAAGGGCACCACGGCGATAACAACTTTGCCTCGGCGTCTCCCACCACCGACGGCAAACGGCTGTACTGCTGGTTTGGTTCCGCCGGCACGATGGTGACCTACGATCTCAATGGCCAACTGTTGTGGAAACGCGACTTAGGTCAAGTCAACATGCGGCGCAGTTTTGGCGAAGGATCGTCACCCGTCATCCACGGCGATCGGCTGGTGTTGAATCGCGACAACGACGGCCAATCGTATGTCGTGGCCCTCGACGCCGCCAACGGAAAAGAACTTTGGCGTCAGCAACGGGACGAATTGAGCACCTGGATGACGCCGCTGGTCGTCACCCATGCAGGCAAGACCCAGGTGATCTGCAGCGCCAGCAACTACGTCCGCAGCTATGACCTGGCAAACGGCAAATTGCTTTGGCAATGCAGCGGACAAGTCGGCAATGTGACTCCATCCCCCGTTGCCGATGACGCGTGCGTCATTTGCATGAGCGGCTATCGCGGCAGCGCCGCGTATGCGATCTCGCTGGACGCGACGGGCGATGTCAGTGGAACGGACAAGGTCTCCTGGCAACAAGACCGCGGCACCCCGTATGTCCCTTCGCCCCTGCTGTACGATGGCTGGCTCTTTTACAATCAGTCCAACGACGCGATCCTATCCGTGGTCAACGCAGCCGATGGTGCGGAAGTGATGAAACGGACGCGGATTCCCGGTCTGCGTCGGGTCTATGCGTCGCCGGTCGGGGCCGCCAACCGCGTCTATTACGTCGGACGCGATGGCACCACCGTGGTGCTCGAACGCAGTGACACCCTGCGCGTCCTTGCCACCAACGCCATTGGCGAACCCGTGGATGCTTCGCCCGCGGTCGTCGGCAAGCAGTTATTCCTGCGTGGACGTGACCATCTGTTCTGCATTGAAGCCAAAAACTAAATGCGGGCGTTCGCCTCAGCTCGCGCGCACGCTGCGCCACCGAGCGGGGCTACCTCTTTTTCGGCTTGGGTACGCGATTGCCACCTTTGGCCGCACGCCGCCCGCGTTTTTTCCCAGGGCTCTTCTTGATGGCGACGTCGCTGACGCGTTCGCCTATGGCGTCCTGCATCTGCGTGATACGGTCGCGAAGGGTTGCGGCCCGTTCGAATTCCAAAGCCTCGGCTGCCGCCATCATCTCCGCTTCCAACTCCTTGATAAACTCCTCGGTGACATATTCCGCTTCGTCTGTTTTCCCCACGGCCGCGTTCGCTTCCCGATGCGCCTCCGCTACGCTTTCAATTCCGGCCCGAATGTTCTTTTGGACCGTTTCCGGCGTGATCCCATGCTCTTCGTTGTATCGTTGCTGGATCGCACGTCGCGAAGCGGTTTCTTCCATGGCCGCCTGCATCGCATCGCTGATCCGATCGGCATAGAGAAACACCTTGGCGTTCACATTGCGTGCCGAGCGACCAATGGTTTGCACCAACGACGTCTCGCTCCGCAGAAACCCCTGTTTGTCCGCATCGAGAATGCAAACCAGACTCACCTCAGGTAAATCCAGACCCTCACGCAATAGGTTGACGCCCACCAGACACTCAAAACGCCCCTCCCGCAACTCTTTCAATAATTCCACCCGTTCAAAGGCGTCCAACTCGCTGTGTAACCATTTGCAACCGACTCCCTGCTCGTTCAAATACGCCGACAGGTCTTCGGCTAATCGTTTCGTCAGCGTCGTGACCAGCACACGTTCACCAACCGCCGCGCGCTCCCGCACCTGTTCCAGCAAATGCGCCACTTGGCCGCGTGCCGGTTTGACTTCAACCACCGGGTCGAGCAGCCCGGTCGGCCGAATCACCTGCCGCACGACCTCGCCACCCGACTTCTCCAGTTCGTACTCGCCGGGAGTGGCCGAGACAAACACCACTTGCTTGACACGCTCTTCCCACTCTTCAAATTTCAACGGCCGGTTGTCNAGAGCGCTCGGCAGCCGAAAACCATGTTCGACAAGGTTTGACTTGCGGCTGTGGTCGCCCGCCCACATCGCACGTACCTGAGGAATCGTCACGTGAGACTCGTCAATCACCAACAGGTAATCGTCCGGGAAAAAGTCATAGAGGGTGTAGGGCGGCAATCCGCGTGGGCGACCTGAAAGTGGTTGACTGTAGTTTTCGATGCCGGGACAGTGCCCTACCTCCTGCAGCATCTCGATGTCAAACCGAGTGCGGGCATTCAGACGCTGCGCCTCCAATAACTTGCCTTGCTCACGGAACTTGGCCAGTTGCTCTTGCAGTTCTTCGCGAATCCGCTCGACCGCATGTTTGATCCGATCCTCCGGCATCACAAAATGCTTGGCCGGGTAAATGAACAGGTGATCCTGCTGAGAAATCACTTCACCACTGGTCGGATTGATGATGGCCAGCGATTCGACTTCGTCACCCCACAGCTCGATCCGAAAACCGTACTCTTCATAAGAAGGCCAAACCTCAACGCAATCGCCCCGGACGCGAAAGCGGCTACGCTCGAAGGCGACATCGTTCCGCTCGTATTGTATGTCAATCAGTCGCATCAACATCTCGTCGCGATCAATCGTCTGGCCCTTCGCGACCGCGACCATCATGGATTTGTAATCTTCCGGATTACCCAGGCCGTAAATGCAAGACACACTCGCGACAATGATCACGTCCTGGCGACTGACCAGAGAACTGGTCGAGGCGAGCCGCAACCGATCGATTTCCTCATTGATCGAGGCATCTTTCTCGATGTAAATGTCCCGTTGCGGTATGTACGCTTCGGGTTGGTAGTAGTCGTAGTAGCTGACAAAGTAATGGACAGCGTTGTTGGGAAAGAACTCTTTGAACTCGGAATACAGCTGTGCCGCAAGGGTCTTGTTGTGCGAGATCACCAGCGTCGGCTTTTGCACCTCCTGAATGACGTTGGCCATCGTGAATGTCTTGCCCGAACCGGTCACTCCAAGTAACACCTGCGCTTCCTGCTGGGAACGAATACCACGCGCCAGCGATTCAATCGCTTGCGGCTGATCGCCCGCGGGCTCAAAGGGTGCCTGTATCTGAAACAAAGACCTTCCTCACTTTCCAACGCATTCCGTGGGACCGACAGGGCGTGGAGCTGACACGAGCACTTTAGGCGCCGGTGGACGCTACCGACACCCCGAACTACCCAGCTTGTCGNCCAAGTAACTCCGTTGTGCAAATCCTACAGGGATTGGCGTCCTTTCGATAGCCACGCAACTCCTCGCCCATCTCTCGAAGTGGCTTATCCGACGTCAGTTACAGCAAATTCTCCGCCACGCCCCAAGATTGTTGTTGCGTTTGGCACGGCCCGTGCATAACTCCCGCTAACGCCAGAAACTACTGGAAACCTATCAGCATTCGCAATCGTTACAGTCTTGAGAAGGAGCGCAGAGATGGCCAACGGAACCATGCATTGCACAATTTTACGAGCCGAAGAAATCCAGCATCACGACCACCCGCAGCAGCACGATCTTTTGCCTTGGGCGGACCCCTACATCGCCTCCCTATTCGGCGATTTAGCCAGGCACGAGCAAGCGGAACGCCAACGCGTCCAACTGCGGCGCCAGTGTATCGAACGGGTCTTTGCCGCGCCACCGACTACCTACAACTACGATGTCGCAACCAGCACTGATGGCTGGTCCGTCCGCGCCGCGTGAACCCCTGGTCAACCCGTTGCGAGTGGTGTTCCACTACCCACAGACCATCAACGGTAGAACCAGACGGAAGTCAACAATGCGGTCGCCAGATACGCGAGTCGAGCACCCTTTTCGCGGCGACGCGTCTGGGCGATGCCAAGCGAGGCAAATAACATGCCGAAACCCAGCACCGGCACCAACGTGTAGGTCGATAGCATGAACAAGCACAAGACACTGTTGCGGAAANGGTGGAACCAGCGATAACGCAGTAGAAACGTCAGCGCAAGTGCCAGTTCCATGACAATCGTCGCCCAGGTCAGCCCGTGGGCCAACCAAGAAACCGTCTCCGGGTATTGCATCACCGCCTGACTACTGCAACTCGTCGGTGCTTGCAGTTTCCCTAGCGACTCGAGATTCCNTTGTGTCTCGACGTCGGAAAGCCTACCGATCGGCTGCGTGACGGCGTCGCGGAATCGATAATCAAACAGCAGCTTGTAGTGAAACAGCGACCCATCAACAAACGCCGGNGTGATGATCTTCCACATGACGGCAAAGGCAAACACCAACCCGATCAGCACACGGCCATTGGACCGTAGCACGGCCAACGGGCGACGGCCACCAAAGGCCAAAGCCAACACCAGACACCAGTACACCGCCAAGTACGTATGATCCTCCTGGTGATGCCAATTCAACAGCAAACCAGGAGCAAAGAACAGAGCTGTCACCAACCAAATCCAAGGACCTCGACGTACCCGTGTCACCAACAAGCTCGTGACCGACACCAACGCCACGAACACCACGGCTGTCGTGGTGTGCGAAATGAAGAACAGCGCAGCCAGTGTCAGCAGGGCNACGAGATCCCGAATGTCCATGCTGCCGACGGATGCCGTGCAGGAATCGATGAAAGCNCGNAGAGAGTCTGCCAGTCGTTTCATCCGCTCACTGCCCCCCAAACACAACGGTCTCGGAGACCTTCGCGCAGTGACTGTCAACCAGCTTCTCCTGACCTCGGAACGCGNCCCGCCACTGCTCGACGCGAACCCGATAAATGGTGGCCGCGTCGGTTAACTGTGATTCCCAAGGCCGTAGCAGGAAGCCGTCTGTGCTGCTGCGTGAGCCGTTGGCTGTCAGTGTCAGTTGCCCACCGCTGTCGTCGGATGGTATTTCGCGGGGAGGATAACTCCATCGCGTCCTTGCGACCGCGTACGCCAATCGCTCTAAATTCCGCTCGCTGGGCAGCACTTTGCTTTGAAAGTCGAGTTCCGGAAAATGNGCGTCCAGGCAAACCGCATACGTCCCCCGGTCCGTATCGACATAACAGCGTTGGAACCGTGAACCGTGATAATCGACTTTGGAGAACATCCCAAATCCACAGCCGGCACCCCAAGCGGACTGATCACAGGTGTAGACCCGCACCACATGGAGCAAAGCGACTGCACAGAGCAGCACAGGAATCGCCCAACAGCGAAAACGTCGAATCAGGGATTTCGAAACCATGTAAACGTTACAAACGCTACGACTGAAAAATGGCACCNACCGGCCAGACAAGTTTAGGTCGCAGCGGCTCACCGCGCCGTCTCCGTCACTCGGCCACGCCCCGGTTTTTTCAACCGCTGAAACGGTATTCGCGTCGCGACCGCCCCCGATGCCCCAAGAGTGAAGGCGGTCGCGACTGGGAACGCCCCTTAGGTCATTCCCTCGAATACCCTGTCGACGAGCTTCGCCCAAAACTCGTCGACGCCCCCTTCCTGCCCAGCAAGAACTTGCAATGCAGTGGATGCCATAAGAGAAGACATCGATGCTGGTAGAGATCTGAGGAAGGAGACGTGGCTTGTCAACGACGTCGCACCCAGCGCCTCGTGTGTCTGCAGTTCGGTTGACGCTAGAAGGTCCGTGGTGGCCGTAACCAGCTGGACCGTGCTGTGCTCCGTTGTTCGAGCTTCCGTCTCAACAACCGGACCCAGCCACGGCCAGCCAGTGATGTTCTCTGCAATCGCGGATTCCANCCCCTGCAACTGCCTCGTCAATGACGGAAGTTCCCACNAGCCCAACCNAGTNNGTGTTTCCAATTCAGTTGGCGGGGGAGCCCAACGCATCGCTGCCGTTGCCGGATCGTAGCGACTCGCTTTCTGAAAGGAATCCGCGGGCAGACTGGGCGGCAACTGCGGAGATAGTCGCGGAGTAACGTCCGGAGCGTCTGTCCCCTCCGGCGCGTCGCCGTTGGTTAGGGTCGACTGCCCCGCCTGCACATCGATGGTCACCGTCGCTTGGTCGGTGACGGTGACCACGCTTCCCCGCGCCTCGTAGTGAAACTGTACCTTTCCGACAAAGTCCGGTGGCGGCATGTATTCTAATTGCTTACCGACCGCGCGGACGGTGCCTCGCTCCACACTCGGATTCTCCAACGCCACCGGCTGTGTCCACCGTTCGATTACCAGTTCGTTCTTACTATCCTGGTCGCGATCGTTGGCCAACACATCGATCCGTACCGGCACGTTTTGAACGGTCTTTGCCTGGTCATCCACCGCATCCGCGTCCTGGTCGAGATTCACCAGACAGACGGCCGAATGCTCCACGGTTGCGTGGGTAATGGAAAAGCGATAGTCGTCGTGCTGAAAATCCCATAGCCGACCGTCGTAGTTCGGGTCCCTACTGACGGCGGCGGGAATCATGATCGCGTATCTGGCGTCGCCATCATCCACCTGGTCCGACTGTCCCACCACGGTCACCTGTTGAAACGTGCTCCAATTTTCCGGCGTAAAGGTCAAGGTGATCGTCTGGGTGGAGAAAGGGTGTAACACGGTGCCCTCCGACTGGTCTGCGGAATGAATGCCGGAAATCACCACGTCCGCTGTCGGGGGAGAGAGCAGGCGGACGTTCAAGGTGGCGGTACTGCCCCATTCGCTGGTGGCGCGATGCGTCGGCATGACATTCACTTCGATCCCGAACGCACAACCTTCCGACAGCGTCCCCGGGGGATCTTCGAGTCGGCCGTTGACGCGATCCACCCCCGAGTCACCTTGCGAGTTAGGCAAGAGTGCTTGGCTCAACAAATCGTCACCGGTACCGCCACGCAAGACGTTGGCAAATCCAGAGCCACCGTCGATCACGTCGCAGCCCGCATCACCAAACGCCTGATCATTGCCTGCCCCGGCCCAAATCCGATCGTTCCCTGGCCCACCTCGAATCGTATCGGCCCCCGACCCGCCGTAGATTTGATCGGCACCGCCAAACGGAAAATAACCGGCATCCTTCCGATCACGAAAGTCGCCATACAGCACGTCGTCTTCCGTGCCCCCTTGAATGTGGTCCGCGTGGAGACCGCCCCGGATCGTATCACGACCCTGCTCACCCAAGATCGTGTCCTTCCCGGGCCCACCGTACAACAGGTCATCGCCGGGGCCACCGTAAATCAAATCCGCACCGTCACCTCCGTGGATCACATCCCCCTCGTCAGCGTAACGCGGGAAGACGTAATCCA
>NZVR01000103.1 GCA_002701545.1 Blastopirellula sp.
ACAATGGCTGGGACACCGCGTTTGGCAACTCGGGTGACGACTGCATCTACGGTGGAAACGGCTGGGATTCGCTCAGGGGAAATTCCGGAGATGACCATCTCTTTGGTGATGCTGGCCGGGACACCTTGCGTGGCAACTCGGGAGACGACAATCTCTGGGGCGGCGCCGGCGTTGACAATCTGAACGGCGGTTCGGGTAACGACAACCTGTGGGGCGGATCTGGCTGGCCCGACATTCTCATCGGTGGCCCTGGCTCCGACAGCACCAGCCAAGGTGGCCCGGATGCCAGTGGGATCACATGCGTTTGCGTGCAGGCTCCGGTTGAACCGTGTGTCAAGTATGACTTTGGTGATGCGCCAGATTCCTATGGCACTTTGCTGACCGTCGGTGCGCGCCACAAAATCAAGGGGCCGCGACTCGGCAACTTGGTCGATTGGGAATTGAATGGGCAGCCGAGCCCCTCGGCCAATGCCGACGATCTGGCCGTGGTCGACGACGAAGATGGAGTGACAATCTCCACGCTCCTTGTCGGGGCCACAACCGTCGTGCCCGTCAACCTCCAAAATGTCACCAATGCGTTCCTCAATGTTTGGGTCGACAACAATGCAGACGGCGATTTTTCCGACTTGGGAGAACACGTCAGTGTCAATTATCCAATCACTAACGGAACCAACCTGGTGAACATCGCGCTGCCGGCCACAGCCCAGACCGGAGCCAGCTTCGCGCGGTTTCGTGTGACATCCGATCCGGGCATCGGCGCAACCGGCGAAGCGATGGACGGCGAGGTAGAAGACTATCAAATCAAAATCGTCGGCTGGGACTATGGAGATGCCCCGGACCTTTACGAAACGACAAATTTAGCGGGCGGGGCGCGCCATTTTCTTAGCGGACCGTTCCTGGGAATGCAGGTTGATGGCGAAGGGGATGGACAGCCCAGCCCGCTTGCTAATGGCGACGACATGAATGGAGTGGATGACGAAGATGGCGTCACACTTCCCGGGATGATTGCCGGCACCATGGCCACCGCCACCGTCGATGTCGGACCGACTCCTGGCTATCTGAATGCCTGGATCGATTTCAATGGCAATGGAAGCTTCGAAGATTCCGCCGGTTCCCCAGAAATTATTGCCGACAACCTGTGGGTATCGGGAACCGGAAATACGGTGACGTACACCGTACCGGTTGGAGCCACCACTGGCGCGACCTATGCCCGCTTCCGCATCAGCACAGCCGCTGGTCTCGGCCCCCTGGGAACTGCTCAGAACGGTGAAGTCGAAGATTATCGAGTGTATATCAAACCAGAATCCCCCATGGATTACGGAGATGCACCCGACAGCTACCAAACTTTCCGTAATAACGATGGCCCGCGCCACCAACTGGGTGGGCCCATTTTTGGTACCTTGATCGATGCTGAACCAGACGGCCAACCCAGCATGGGTGCAGTCGGTGATGACGCCAACAATCTGCCGGATGAAGACGGCATCACGCTAACTGGCATGATGATCAGTGGTACGGCAAATGCCGAGGTAGAACTGGGTACTGCCGCGCCAGCCTTTTTGGATGCTTGGATCGACTTCGATGGCAACGGGGACTTCACGGGAACCAGCGAGCAGATTTTCTCCAGTGAACCGATCGTGCCGGGCATAAACAACTTGCCCTTCCCGGTGCCGGCAACTGCGATCCCAGGCCCAACCTATGCTCGCTTCCGCGTCAGCAGCACGGGTGGCTTGGCACCTACCACACCGGAAATCGGTCCAGCACCGGACGGCGAAGTCCAAGATTTTCGCACGGGCATCTCGCAGCCAATTACCGACTTGGACTACGGCGACGCCCCAGATTCTTACGGGACGTTGTTCAGTAGCAATGGAGCGCGCCATATCTCCGGAGGTCCGCAACTGGGTAGCCTGATTGACATGGATCCGGATGGACAACCGACACTCAACGCGGACGGTGACGACACGAACGGGAGCAACGACGAAGATGGCGTCACCGGTTCCGTCAGCATCGCAAACAATGGCCAAGCGGACGTCACCTTATCTAACGCGACGACGGCCCTGCTGTATGGGTGGATGGATTTCAATCAAGACGGGTCGTTCGACAACNGNNCGCTTTCGAATGAAGTTATCTTCAACGGGACCCTGATATCGAGTGGTGCGAATTCGCTCTCATTTGCTGTACCTAACCTGGCGTCCCTTGGCGAAACCTATGCTCGTTTCCGAGTCGTTTCCACCGCGTCGTCCCTCGCCATCACCCCGATCGGCTACGGCGGTCCGGGTGAGGTAGAAGATTATCTGGTGGTCGTCAAACAGCAACTCGTGAGTGATGATGATGACAAGAAGTCGTCCACTGCAGATGCCGAAGCGAAACCGGCACCCGCCCAGAAAGCGATGCCGCACCACAAGGAAGCGCAGGTTCAGGATNCAGCCTTACTGCNAACCGACCCCAAGCCGGAAATGCAGAGCAAGCACAAACCTGCTGCAAAATCAGCAAAAACCGGCGCGAAACCCACAGGTGCCATCACTCTCTACGATGTCACTCCGTGGGCCACTCCTCGCGAAGAAATACTGTACAAGCAGTTCAGTAGCTTCTTTGCTAGCGAACAAGCACACGCTGCTTCTCATCACTTGCCTCAGGACCAAATCACGAGCCAACGCCAGGATGCAACGACTCGAGAACTCGTGAAGTCCATCGCTTTTCTGTCGTCGGTCGATGAGTTGGTCTCGTCGTTAGAGCCTCATCAGGTGAATTCGATGCTCGCTTTCTCGGAAACGGATTGGTTGGATCAACTCTGGAAGCACCACACCTACCAGGACGGCAAAGCGCCGAACAACGATTTCCTGGATCAACTGATCGAAGGCATTCTAGGATAAGCAAACTGCCGATGATGCCGCGACGCGTCCCTGGCGGACGCGCGCGGCCTTCGCGGTTCAGCGCATTCCCCACGTTCGCTGACAATACGCTAGTTCTCACGTTCAAGCACCATCAGCGGGTGTGCGTGGTTCAGCATCAAGCCGCTGCTGAGAAATCGGCTAATCGATCAAACGCCGCAACACCTCGGTCGTTTCATCGAATCCCAGGCAGGCATCGGTGATGCTCTGTCCATAGTGGAGCTTGCCTGACGTGAGATCCTGACGGCCCGACTGCAGGTGACTCTCCAACATCAACCCGCGTATCGCCGTTTGTCCCGCTTTCAATTGTTCTTTAATCGAATCCGCGACCTCTTTTTGTTTGTGCGGTTGCTTGTCACTGTTACCATGACTGCAATCAATCATGAGGCCTGCGGGCAATCCTGCCGAGTGCAACAATTCGCTGGCCTGCTGCACATGCTCGGCAGTGTAGTTCGGCCCCGTCTTTTTGCCTCCCCGCAGAATCAGATGGCAATGCGGATTCCCGTTCGTTTCGAGAATTGCCGGTGCACCTTCCTTGGTGAGCGAGGGAAAGAAGTGTCGATGTCGCGCCGAGAGGATGGCATCGACGGCCACTTGAATATCGCCGTCGGTACGGTTCTTAATCCCCACGGGCATGGAAAGCCCCGAAGCGAGTTCACGATGGATTTGACTTTCAGCAGTACGCGCTCCGATCGCACCCCAGCTGACGAGGTCTGCGTAAAACTGTCCAAATGTCGTATCCAGGAACTCGGTCCCTACGGGCATCTGCATGGCTGTCAAATCCGCCAGCAGCTGACGCGCTAAGCGAAGCCCTTTATTGATCTGATAAGACTCGTCTAAATCAGGGTCCTGAATCAGCCCTTTCCAACCGATGACGGTCCGCGGCTTTTCAAAATAAACGCGCATCACGACCAACAGCCGCTCGGCCACGGTATCCGCGAAGGCCCGTAGTTTCTCGGCATATTCCCGCGCCGCCTCCAAATCGTGAATCGAACACGGACCGACAATCACCAGCAAACGCTCATCGCGCCCCGCCAAAATCTCTTCGATCGCAGAACGCGTATCTTGCACCAGGTCCGAGGCCTCTTGGGTCCGGGGAATGTCTTCCGTCAGAATCGCTGGTGCCAGCAAGGGCCGCGTCCGGGAAATTCGCAAATCGTCAGTATTCATCGTTTCCTTCAAAGTTCGTTCAAGCTCGCCACTCGGTGGGGTCCGAATGCTCAAGGTTGCCGAGATTCTAAGCCATGTCGCCCAAAAGGACCATCGTGCTAATACACCCCGCAGCAGCTTGCCATCCAGCCCGCCGGCGCTTGACAACTACACCCGTCGGTGAGTTGACAATCCGAGTTCCAACATGCTCCGATGGTGGCACATCCACAGCATGACGTCCCCCATGTCCTTCTCACGATAGCTGCAACATCATGAAAAGTGCTCACAAATCGTTTCACTTTCTGCGAACCACTGCAGTCGGTGGTCTCCTGTTCTTGTTACCGCTGATCGTCCTCGGTGCACTGATCGGCCAAATCGTTCCGATCGTAATCACCATTGCCGAAATGCTGGGAGAGCTCTTGCCAAGTTTTCTCAAGACCCCCAGCGGAATTGCAATCCTCGTCGCGGCGGCCATTGGCATTCTATTGCTGCTATGCTTCCTCGCCGGTGTGGTGGCAAGCTGGTCTCTCAGCAAGCGGCTTTCGAAGGCGTTCGAAAAGAATCTGTTGATGTTCTTTCCTCGCTACGCCATTCTGAAAGACCAGATGGCAGACAGCATCGGAGGCGAACAAGCAAAGCCTCAACTGAAACCCGTGCTGGTCCAAGTAGACAACTATCAACGCATCGCTTTCGAGACGGAACGAGACGATCGCAGCCAGCAGGTCACCGTCTACATGCCCGGGTCACCCGATGCGTGGGCTGGCTACGTCGCCCTGTTCGAAGCCAACCAGGTGAAACCACTGGACGCCGAATACCGCGACGCCGTGGCAACTTGCGAACAACTCGGTCGCGGCGTCGCCGCTTTGTGTGCCGCGGAACGGTGATAGCCACATGTCGCAGGACTCCCGCCGGAACCGCCGCCGTGCTACGCCTTTTCCCTTGCCGAGAGTATCTTTAGCTGCAAGGTCGTCACCAGATTCGCGGATTGCGTCATGAAGATCGAAAACGCTTGGTCTCCGCGCAACTCTTCCTCCGTGAATTCCTGCAAGGCAGCAAGTTTGATTTTCGTCACCTCGTCCAAGAATTTCTGAAGTTGCTGCGGATCATCGCATTTGAGCTGCCGCGTTTCGATCCGCAACGTCTTTTCTAGAAACACATCCAAACGCTCTTTCTGCACGCTGACCGCTTCATCGCGTTCTTGCTGTTCAAATCGTCGCCAACGATGCCACAACAGGAACACGCCCGCACCAATCGCGAATAAGAGCTCTTTCGTGGCTGCTAGCGACTCCATGACATTGGCCATCATGCCGATGTTATCTGAGGGATAAAAGTACCGTTGCGCCACGGGGTGCAAACGGGTCGATACCCACTGAGTCGTTTCCTGGCGAGGAATCAAGGTCGGCACATCGAGACGCAAACTTTCTTCGTGCACTGCCTCCAGGGCCCCCTGAACCAGTAACGCATTCGCGTCACTACGAGCGACCAGATAGGCCGTCGTCGCAATCGTCGGCACGGGTTCCGAAGGGACATTCGGCGCAAACAACCCCCGCGGAATTTCCGTCTTTTGGAAAAACGGGGAGATCATATCGATGGCCGGGGCGCTGGGCAGTGACAACAAATCAAATTGACCGGTCTGCAACAATGCCTCCAAGTCAGGGTTCGCAACTCCCGTGGTGACGATCGCACCGTCAAGCGTCGGGTCGTCTAATAAGAGCTTAAAATACAGATCCTTCTTGCCCAAACTATCCAGCTCGATGTCGAAATGTTCGAGCACGGCTAAAGCACTCTGCCGGTTACCGGACCCCTGGCGGCCAATGGCGACGTTCTTGCCAAACAGATCGGCTATCGCTTCGATCCCTCTACCGCGGCGCACAATGACCATCACATATTCAGGGTACAAAGAGGTGACAACGGAGACCTCTTGGATGTCCAACGTTCCGCCTTGCACTATGGCCAGTTCCGCTTCGCCATCAAACAACATTTGAAAGTTCGCTCGGGAGCCTGCCGTCGCAACCGGAACCACCTCACGATCAATGCGTTGATTCAGTGCCGCAGCGACCTTCTTGCCAACCAGGTTGTACAAGCCACCGGATTCGCCTGTTGCCAGACGCACTTTCCGCGGCAATCGCTCACCACTAAAAAACCAGAATGCCACTAACACGACGATGACAACCACCATGCCCACCGCTAACCAGTGGCGAATTCCAGTTGTTGTCAGATGACGCATACTTCACACCTCGCGAGCCTTTTCATCCCTGGCGAAATTGACATAGCACACTCGCTTCTGCCGAGGCGGGTACCCACATGCCGCATCCTCCGCTGGGAAAACGAGAAAACGCGCGTCTAACCTACCGTATCGCCTCCCGTCTGTCACGTTCCTGTGCTCATGTCAGCAACAAGACATCCGAGACGCTGGCTTGTCCTCTCGGCGCGTCCTACGTCGCCAAGTCAGCAGAATTTTTCTGCCCGGACCATCTGCCTTCGGAGCCGATCCACTTTACAATACATGGTGAGTGCATCTGAAACTCGAGAACCTGGAAACGAGCAACGTATGAAAACCGCCCTGACCTGTGTCACTCTGCTATTCGCGAGCCTCCTTTGGCTGTCCCCCGCCTCGGCCGCGAGACCAAATATTCTCTTCATTATCGTAGATGACCAATCGCCGTTTGATCTCCAGGTCTATGACCCTCAATCCAAACTCGAGACTCCCACGATTGATCGTCTGGCTGCCGAAGGGATGGTCTTCGACGGGGCTTATCACATGGGAGCTTTTCGAGGCGCGGTCTGCACCCCGTCACGTCACATGGTGATGTGCGGCCGAACGGTCTGGCATCTGCCTAATGCGCTTGGTGGCCAGCATTGCCCCAATGACATTGAACAACATGTCATGGCCGCCGTTTTTAATCGTGCGGGATACGACACCATGAGAACATGTAAAAAAGGCAACAGTTACCCCGCCGCAAACCGCCAATTCCAGGTAGTCCATGAAGCAACGAAACGTGGCGGTACTGCGGAAACCGGTAGTGCCTGGCATGCAGATCAGGTACTCACCTACCTGCAAGCTCGCAAGGACACCGAAGACCAGGACCCGTTCCTGATCTATCTCGGCTTTTCTCATCCGCACGATACACGCGATGGCACTCCCGAGTTACTTGCCAAGTACGGAGCCACGAATCATCGTGATCGCAATTCCCTGCCGCCGGCAAATCCACAGCAGCCGCCGCTGCCGATCAACTACCTGCCCAAGCATCCCTTTCACCACGGACATCCCAAGCTCCGTGACGAAGTCGCCGTATCAGGTGTTTGGGAACGCCGAGACGAACGCACCATTCGGAACGAAGTGGGGCGCGAGTTCGCTTGTAGTGAAAACATCGACCAGCAAATCCAGCGTGTGCTCTCTCAACTCAAGGCAATGGACGAACTGGATAACACCTACATCATCTACACTTCCGACCACGGCATGGCGATTGGCCGACACGGCCTCCAGGGCAAACAGAACCTATATCAACATACCTGGCGTGTTCCCTTCATTGTCAAAGGGCCGGGTATCCCAGCGGGAAAACGTGCTGAAGGAAATATCTATCTACTCGATGTCCTGCCCACGCTGTGCGATCTGGCCGGCATCGACATTCCCAAGTCGGTCGAAGGTATCAGTATGAAGCCGGTCCTCGAAGGCAAAACAGATACCGTGCGTGATGTCCTTTTTGGCGTGTACTGCGGTGGAACGAAACCCGGGATGCGCTGCGTAAAACAAGGTGATTGGAAACTGATCAAGTACGACACGATGGATGGCACCGTACGCAAAACGCAACTCTTTAACCTGGCCGAAAACCCACATGAGTTTCTCGCCGAACATCACAAGCAGAACGGCCTGCAAACCAACTTGGCCGACGACCCCAAACATGCTGAAAAACGCACGGAAATGGAGGCCTTGCTGTTATCCGAAATGCGACGCCTGAACGACCCCTATCGCTTGTGGGATCAGCCTGACGACAACCTGACACCACCTCCAGAAAACTCCAAAAAGCAGAACCGCAAGAAAAAGTCGTAATCGCCAGGGCCAACATCAACGGCCTTCGGCAAAGCGAACGACTCACCCACCCCTAAGCAAGCCACCCACCATCGGAGCCACCAGGGTAGCAGCGAAGGAGATGCGACGGTGCATGCCAATGGTTAGTCAGCCCCGTTATTCGCCTTGCCGACGGGGCACAGCGTTGAAGAAAAACTGCCCGCTCAATTGCTGCAATGCTTCCTGCCCGCGGTAGCGTGATGATGCACGCTGTCCCGTCCACCGATTGGCAGCCCCGCGTCGTTCCACCACCATGCCGTCACCCAAGCCATGGCGTTCCCAGACGGACAGCGCAACACCGACTTGAAAACGATCTTGCGGATAAATCGGACAGCCCAGCGTTTCGAGTGACCAATCGTCGATCCGCAAACGCAGAATCGCGAGGTCCTCTTGAGACACTTGCAAATGCTGTCGCAAGGGTTCCGGAAGCTGATCCGCCAGCTGCTCGTCAAGGAAACACAGCACGCGACTGTTGCGTGGCGAATACAGGCCCCACGCCAACCAGTGGTCGTAGCGATCAAACCACTCGAAACAGGGCAAGATTACCGCCGCAGACACCACACACTTCCCGAGCAGTGACCAACGAGTGCGGGGCGGCAGCGCAGCCTCAGACGCGTCCGCTGCAGGCGGTCGAATCGGCCAAAACAAGAGCACTGCCTGAAAGACAAAAAAGACATTCCACAACAGCACCCCTGCCTGATGATTCAGACCCCAAGGGCCAAGAACCAATAACAACAGACCGTGCATCGCCACAGCCACTCCAACAGCGAAACGGCGCGTCCTGCGCCAACTGAGCCCCAAACCAATCAGTAACTCGCCAAGTGGAAACAGCGCCGCCAATGCCAAGCGAAACGTAGGCGACCAGAATTGATCGGGAAGATGACACAGCCCCGCCAGAGTGCTGAGAAACTGCTGGCCCAACGTGTGCAAAAACTCGTAGTCGAATTTACCAATCGCGGAGAAAATGTAGATACTGATCACCAGCATCCGCAACCACCTCAGCCCGTCCGCCGCAGAACAAGTGGCAAAGACAACGGCCAGGATCATCGACTGATAGGCCCACGGCTGGAGACGATGTTGATCCGCCAAAACCAACAGCAGCATCGCCGCACTGAAGAGACCACCTGCAACCGTCACACCACGACGAGAGCGAAGCACCAGCAAACCGACCAGGGAACCAACAGCGACAGTGCAAGCCAACCAGTCCAGCCAGGCGGGCAAGTAGAGACCGATGGCCAATAGCGGCACCTGCGGGAATACCGTCTGCGGTGTCCACAGCTTCCAAGTGACCACCATCAGCGCCAGGCAACTGGCGGCCCAGCCACGCCGGAACCAGGCCAAACGCCGTTGCCTGCGGTCAGCAAGCGTCGCACAACGAGTCTCCAAAGCCAAACCTCTCCCTTGTCTCCTATCAACGCAACACATACGCTCGCAGTATGACACGCCAGCTAAACCCTCACCATAACCAGCGAACAAATTGCGACCGTTCCTCACCCCCCTGATGTCACGACAGGGAACGGAATTCGGGAAAAGGCTGTCAAGCTTCCACAGCCAGGCAGACCCTGCCTTTTCATATTGTCGTCGCGACGTACAATCGACGTAAACCGTAGGAGCCAGCTGTGCCAGAATTAGGTGTTAATATCGATCATGTCGCCACCGTGCGCGAAGCGCGAAAGACGTACGAACCGGATCCCGTCTGGGCGGCGTCTCTGGCCGAATTAGGAGGCGCCGACGGCATCACCGTGCACCTTCGGGAAGATCGCCGGCACATCCAGGATCGTGACTTGCGGGTACTCAAAGAGACGGTCACGGTCAAACTGAATCTGGAACTCGCATGTGCCGAAGACGTGCTGCGAATCGCCACCGAAATATGCCCCGAGCAAGCCACCCTCGTACCGGAAAAACGAGAGGAAGTCACAACCGAAGGCGGACTGGACGTCGTGGGCAACCTGGAATCGGTACAACACGCGGTCCAACAATTAAAAAACGCCGGGATTGTCACCAGCCTGTTTCTGGATCCCGATGCAGCCCAAATCGAAGCCGCAGCGCAACTGGGAGTGGAAGCAGTCGAACTCCACACCGGACAATACGCTTTGGCCCGCGGAGAAGACATCACCGAACAACTCGTGGCGTTGACCACCGCTGCTCGCCAAATTCGTGAAAGTGGCATGTTATTACATGCAGGTCACGGCCTGAACTACCAGAATGTGAAACCGATCGCCCAGATCCCGGACATGCACGAATTGAACATCGGGCACAGCATCATCTCCCGGGCGGTGATGGTTGGGATGACCGAAGCGGTTCGCGACATGAAACGACTTGTTGAGTGACAACGCAATGAACCCAGTGGTTTTTATCGCTTCCTCAGAAAATGACACCGACCGCTTGGGAACCATCCTGGCGGATGAGTTACCTGACATGACCGTGGTGTCTTTGATCGGCACGCTCGGGGCCGGGAAAACGCGTCTCGTCCAAGCCATCGCGGTCGCGTGTGGGCTACCAGCGGACGACGTCAACAGCCCGACCTTTGTGCTCTGCCAACACTATCATGGAACGCGTAGAATTCACCACTTTGATGCCTATCGGTTAAAAGATGAGGATGAATTCCTCGAACTCGGACCGGAAGAGTACTTTGACGATACGGCATTGACGTTTGTGGAATGGGGCGATCGCGTCAGTGACTGCCTACCGCGCGCACACTTGGAAATCACCATTACCGTCACCGGCGATCACTCGCGCCAATTCGAAATGACTTCGACTAGCGACGACCGCTTGCTCGCAAGACTGAGTCACCGTCTTGACTCAGCGAACCAAGATTGACACACGCGACACATCATGACGCCTGCGGTTGACTGTTCGTTACTACTGCTTGCTCTGTTCGGCCACGTTGCGGTCTGGGTCGCGATCTTTAACCGTGTCCACGCGTTCCCCTGGCCCTGCTGGCTAGTCCGAGTGAGTGAACGGCTAGCAGTCCTCATTTGTTGGGCCATCATGGGCTGGTTCTGCTGGAATTACTCGAGCGTGTGGCAAGTCCCGATGTGGCTCACCACCTCATCCAAGCTATCAACCGGATGGCAAATCTACCTGATCCTGTGCCTGTTGCAGGCCTGCCGCATTTTCGTTTTGTGGGTGCGTTGGAAACTCTCACCCGCCGCACCGCCGGCGCTGCTCAGCACGGACAGTCACATCGTCAACGTGGCCGAGCAATGCCCGGAACTCCCCGTCGGGAAAAGAAAAACACGTTGGCAAGCTAGTTTGCCCGGCAATGAAATCTTGACGTTGGAAGTCAATCGAAAAGAATTGGCTCTGCCCCGATTAAGCCCCGACAACGATGGCCTGACGATCACGCACCTTTCTGATTTGCACTTCACCGGCCAGCTGACTCCCCCCTTCTTCGCGAGCGTCGTGGACGAAGCGAATGCGTTGGGTTCCGACATCATCATGATCACGGGCGATATCGTCGACAAACAACCTTGCATGGACTGGATCCCCGAGATCCTGGGACAACTGGTCGCCAGCAAGGGGGTCTATGGCATCCTTGGGAATCACGACAAACGGATCTGCGATGTCCAACAGGTACGGCAGGCCTTGCACCAAGCTGGCATTGTGGATGTCGGCGGCACATTCCGCCAGCTTTCCATCCAGGGGCAATCGATTCTCCTGGCCGGTAACGAACTTCCCTGGTTTCCGTGGCAACCCCCAACCCCCCTGCCCGACCGCTCAGAAAATCAACTGCGCATTCTCATGTCGCACACACCGGACCAAATCCAGTGGGCGCGGGCGCGCGCATTTGACTTGATGCTGGCCGGACATAACCATGGAGGTCAGGTGCGGATCCCGGTCATTGGTCCGATTGCCACTCCGAGCTGGTACGGTACACGTTACGCCTGCGGTGTGTTTGATGAATCGCCAACGCTGCTGCATGTCAGCCGTGGAATTTCAGGTGTCCACACGTTGCGATACTGGTGCCGTCCGGAGGTCACGCAAATCACATTGCGTCGCAGCGAGCCATAACGGGGAAACGCACCACTGGAAATCTCTCCCTGCAACTGGTTGAACGCTTTGAGGTCTGGATACGTTGGATCCAACTGACAACCCCACCCCTGTGCCACCAGCGTCTCCCCAAGTCAAGCGACGACGTCGCAGACGTTGGTTTGCACTCCTGGCTTGTCTCGGTTCACTGATATGTGCTGGCCTGGCTCTGGAAACTGGCTTACGTGTCTATGTTGCATTCCGCGGTTGGACTCCTAATTGTTACGCCGCTCATTTGTCGATGTTCCAACCCGATCCACTCATGGGCGCCACGCTGGCGTCCAACTTTCGCCTCCGTTCCGGTACCTTTCAAATCTCGACCAACGCACAAGGACTCCGCGGTCCGGAGATTCACGGCGAGTCGCAGGCAACCAAAGTACCGCGCATTGCCATCCTCGGCGGCTCATCGGTCTTCGGCTATCTCGTCAGCGACGGCGATGAGGCGGCGCGGCAACTCGAAACCAAACTGCTGGCCGAGCAACAACCGGTCGAAGTCATCAACGCAGGTGTGCCCGGTTTTAATTTATTCCAGACCACCGCCCGATTCCAAGAATGCATCGCCCCACTCAAACCAGACATTGTCGTCCTCTACCTTGGATACAACGACATCCCCTATCTCACCAGTTCCCACCCGGATGCCGATCATTGGCAGCAGCGCACCGTCCCGCCGCTTTGGGAACGTGTTGCAGGCCATTCGGTCGCCTACGGCTTGGTGCGTTATCGACTTTTGGGATCATCCACACAATTCAACGGTGTCGCTACGGCAGGTGACACCGTCGATCCTGCCGGTCGTGCGCAATTGCATGCCAACCTTGAACGACTGGCAGACGCAGTCCAACAGACAGGGGCTCAGCTGGTCATCTGCCAGCAGGTCACCGCTGCTCACCCCACAACGCCAGACAGTTTCCGCCAGACTCTCAACCTGGACGATCGCCAATGGCAACGGACTGCTGCTATCTTCCAAGTCGTGCGTGACGAGTTGCAAAGCTTGGCGAACCAGAAAAAGGCCTTGTTGATCGATGCTCCGCTCGAAATCACTCCCAACGCCGAGCATTTGGGGGACATGATTCACTTGACTCAAGCAGGCGAAACACAACTGGCAAACCTGCTTGCCGAACGCCTCGCACCGCTGCTTGCAGATACCGAAAAGTGACGCGTCGCCAGCACTCGGTTATCAGCAGCGCCGGTTACTTGCTCTGCCGACTCGCTACCTCAGCGGCCAGATCATTGTATTCCGCAAACGAAACCTTGCGGAATTCCTGCAGATACTGCTTGGCACTTTGCAATCGTTTCTGATCTTCGCCGGAGAGTTCTACTGCCGTGTCGTGTCGACTACGGTAGATCAGGGGAACGGACTTACCGTCCCGTGTCGCCAGCAACTTCAGCGTGATCGTATCCGGGATGAGCTGCCGGGTCGCGAGTTCTTGATTGACCCGCGCACGAATGAAGACGGTCGGCAAACGACCTCGCGTAGTATTCAGCTGGGAAGTCTTATCGGCATACCCGCGATAGGTGGCTACCATCGCAGGTAACTTGGGAGCAATTCCTTTGGCGTGATAAGTCAGCTTTTCACTCGCCACGGTAAACTCGGATCCCGAGTCTTCGTCAGCGGTCACTGTGATCTCCGGGTTCACAAACAACGCCAGATGCGTTTGCGCTGGATCGGTCGCTTGGGCCTTCAATCTGGCGATAAACACCATCAGGTCGTGCTTGCTAATCGCCGTTTGAATTCGCTGCCGGACGTCCAGCAATTGGAAACCACCGGTCACCGGTTCGTAGATGGTGATTTCTGAAGGCTTTGGCTGTTTATCGTCGTATCGAAAATCGTAAATCCCCTGCTCCGAAAACACGGTCCAATTGATACTCAACGGCTCGCGACGACCCTCTTGGTAGACCGATGTCTTCATGCGGAATTGGTCGGCAAAAATCGCTGAACCATTCACCAAGGTACTGATCGCTAGCAACGCATACACGACGAATTTTCGAGTAGCCATACGTGAGACTCGGGCACGAGAAAGAGCGGGGGTCCAATATCGAAGAATCGCCGGGAGAATAAAGAATTGCCAGCGGCACGTCCAGAGCGTTTCCGAGGCGTCCGCCACATCCGTCGAGGTCGCTTGGCTTGGTATTTCGGAACAACACCGGTGGGCTGCCGCGTATTCACGGTGCATGCCCCGCGTGCTCTAGGGCGATGTGCCAAAGCGAATCGTCTTGGTGGTGGCTTGATGTCCCATCGCGTTTTCGCCAAAGTTGAACTGGAATTCAACCTCCCGACTCGCACCACTGGGAAGCTCCCCGTCTGCGTGGTAGACGCAACTGCGAATGAGTGCTTCCAATGCAAGGCTATTCGCATCTTCCGTCATCGAGATCACCATGCGACGCGAATCCGCTTCCTGCACTTCACCAATCAGAACCTGCGCACCTTCCGGTCCGAACAGGACCCGGTTTTCAGAAATCTGAATGCCATTTCCCGTGTCCTCCAAGCCAAGCACTTCTTTCCCTTCCAACCCCATGGGAACGGGGCCTGAAAGCTGGCAGGTCACAACGCACTGGGCCAGGTCGATCGTATTGGGCACACGGACCATCGCCATCGGATCAATCGCGATCGTCGCCCCCGACTGCATGTAATTCTGTACTCCCAGCGACAAGAGCAGAGCGGGAGTCACATCCTGGCTTAACCACAAATGAACTCGACCATCCATACCAGCTGTCAGAATTGCCCGCCCGTCGGAAGAAAAATCTGCGCTCACGACGTCATCATCATGTGCGTCCAATTTCAGAATATCTTGTCTGACGTCGACAAAGGTTGCTTCTGCAACCCCCTCCCCTACCGGCCGACTGCGCGCCGTTTCCCAAACCAACTTGGTATCCCACAGTTTTGCCAGATGATCCCGACTGGCCGTCAACAGGCGTTGTCGGTCGTTTGAAAAAGCGACCGCCGTCACGGAGGACGAGTGTCCACTGAATTGCACTAAAGGCATACCATCGACGACGCGCCAAACACGCGTTTGCCGATCCTCGGAACCGGTCACGACCCATTGGCCATCGGGTGAAAAGTTGCCACACAACACAGGTGAATCGTGACTCAGGCTCTGAAGTAACTTGGGCGGCTGCGTTAACTGCCAAATCCTTGCTGTTTTATCTTGCGATACCGTGAGTACCCGATCGCCTTGCCGTGAAAAGACGGCGGACGTGACGGCAGATTTGTGGCCTTCCAGCGAAGCCGTCAAGGACGCGGTTCGGTTGTCGCGGTCAAACTTCCACAGCTTGGCACTACCATCCTGGCCTGCGGTGAGAATCAAATCCTGTTCGGCACGCGGGTGGAATACCGCTTGATTCACCGGGCCCACGTGCCCTTGCAGTCCCTGCCCGTCAGCCTGGAACTGCTCTAACTTACAGACAGCCGTAGGCTGTGAGTCGGCGAACGACCAAACTTTAGCCGACCCGTCACTACTGGAAGTCACCACAAAACGCTCGTCCGGGGAAAAGGCAATCGAAGTCACTTCGCGATGAGGGCGGAAGGTGCGCAAGCCTTCGCCAGCCTGCGTCCAGAGTCGTGCGCCCCGACCACCGACGGTCACAATGTTCTTTTGCGGCGAAAAGATCGCGCTGGTCACCGGCCCTCGATAGGTGCCGACCTTCCAGAACGAGTCGATGGCTTGCGGGGCCTGCGGACGAAGATCCCAACGTAGCAAATGGTCACGAATCCCGACGGAGCAAGCAATCATGGCACTCTGGCCATCCGGGGTAAACGCTAACGAATGAACGCGTTCGACAGCTTGACCGTCGGCTAACGTCAGCTCTAACGCTTGCACAGGCTTGCTGACGACTTGATCTCCGCTGATTTCCCAAAGTTTGAGATACACGCGCGAAACTCGGGTCGCTCGCTCGCCCGCATTATCATCTCTGGTGATCACTTGGGTCCGCAAAACACTCGCCGTCATCAGATAATCACCATCGGGCGCAACGGCCAGATGTGTCACGGGGTAATCGTGCTGCAGTCGCTGACCAACCTCTTTCAGATTCGCGAGATTCCAAAGTGCAACGGTGCGATCTGCACTGGCCGTCACGGCGTACTTGTCGGTAAAACGCACTGCATTGACCGTCGCCCCGTGGCCTACCAATCGCTGAGGTTCCAGCGCGCGCTCCTTGTTCAACTGACTCAGATCCCAGACCCAGCACCCCCCTTCGGTATCACCGACAACGACCAGATTCCCCTGAGGGGCAAAGCCTGCACTGGCCACCGCGGGTAACCTTGCAAGCAAGTTCTTTTCTGTTGCCTCGGGAAATGATTTCTTCAGTTCCGCAAGCAGTTTACGGGTGTGATCCAAACGAGCAACTTCCGTGACTTGATTGCCGTCAAGTTTATGCACGACAGCAATCTTGCGCTGGCTACCCGTCAGGAATCGCTCGCCTTGCGGTGACGCCGCCAAGACGCCGCGCTGCCCGGTTCCCAAGACTGTCGCGAGCTGCGTTCCCCTCTGCGTATCCCAAATGCGGACCGTGCTGTCACCTGCCGCGGTGAGCAAACGGTTTCCTTCACTCAGGAACGCTGCGTGGGAGGCCATGAATTCATGGCCTTCGCGAAGCGTCTTGAATTCAGCCACTTGTTCGCCGTTGCGTGTCCAGATTCGCGCCGTTCCGTCATCGTAGGCCGCAGCGACGTGCGTCCCTTGTGGTGACAGTGCGGCACCCAGCACGGGACGCAAAGGCCCCGCCATCGTCTGTATTTCGGCATAGGTTGCTAGTTGCCAGGTCCGTACGGTGGTGTCAAAGCTCCCGCTCACCACCGTCTTTCCGTCGCCAGACCAGGCGCTCGAACTGACCAAACTGCCGTGCCCCCTCAGCGTCACCAACAAACCGTTGGGCAGATCTGTCATCTCGGCGCGCGTCAACAATTGCTTTCTCAATGCGCTCTGCGCTTGCGCTGCCTCGTCCGTTTCCCATAAGGCGTCCCAAACCTTCAGTGTGTGATCATCACCGCCACTCAATAGCAATTCGCCATCATGCGAAAATCGCACGGTGCGGATCTGCCCCGTATGTCCCAGGAATTCTCGCACCCGTGGTTGCGGCAACGTTTCCCCGGCCAAAGCTCGACGAACCAACTCGACACGATTGGCACGAAATGTACGCCGTGCCTCAGCACGATCTTCGCCTAGGTCAGTCAGCACCGTGTCGTCCAGATCCCAGACCAACACGCGTCGATCCTCGCCACCGGACACAATGCAACTGGTATCGGGTGCAAAGTCTGCGGCAAAGACTGGGCCGTCGTGCCCGGTAAACCGAAAGATCTCCGTCTCGGTAATGACGGACCAAACACGGACCGTTGCGTCCTCGCTGGCAGTCACAATTAATGCCTCATCGGCGGAGAATCCTGCGTGCCAAACAGCATCAAAATGGCCACGGAAGATCCGCACGGGGGCCTCACCCTTGAGGTCGAAGATGCGCGCAGTTGCATCTTCCGAACTGCTCAACAACTGCTGGCCATCGCGAGTAAAACAAAGGCTGGTGACCACATCGGCGTGGTCACTCCATGTCTGCCCAATCGCATAAGCGTCATCGGTGGATGCCTCACGACTCCACAACGTAATTTGCCCCTGCCCAAGCAGTCCTCCTCCGCCCGCCAGTTGTTGGGTTTCGGGACCAAAGGCGAGCGCACGCACGGGCCAAGCCACTTCGAACTGGCCACTGCGAACAGCCTTTTTCCAGCCCAGTTCCGCGTCTTGCTGATATACGTGAATGGTCCCGTCCACGTATCCGATGGCCAGCTGGTTTTCATCAGCAGAAACCGCCACTGCGCCGACCATGCCACCCGCACTTCGATCATCCGCCTGAAACGTATGCTGTGCCAAGTCACACAGGTATCGCAAGCGTCCCCATTCCCAATGCCGAAACTTCTTCTTGGAACCGCGCAACTGCCCGTCCAACAAGTCCACTGCATTGGTGATGGCATTATCTCGAATCCGCTCCGCCGCCAATTGAATTTCGGATTTATACGCAGCTTCTTCTTCGCGCTCTTTGGCAACTTGGGTCGCATAACGTGCTTCTTCGGCCTCGTTTTTGGCCTCGACCGCGACGTCGCGCGCGTCGCGTGCGGACTTCTCTGCTTCGACGGCAACCTTGCGTTGCTGCTCGGCCTTGGCCTCCGCGTCGCGTGCTTTTTCCCGTTCGACTTCCGCAGCTTCTCGTCGCAGCTCAGAAACCTTTTGAGCGTCGATGGCATCGCCTTCTGCCACCTGAGCGAGATCGCGAGCGACCACCGCTTCGCGCCAGAAACCGGCGATCACAAAAGAACTGATCGTGGCTCCAATCAATAAACAGGCAACCAACCCCACCGCCATCCGCTTTAAACTTGCCAGACGCTTTTGTCTTCCCTCGCGCTCCGCCTGAGCTTCTTGTAATTGAGCAACCAGTTCCTCATGTTCTGTTTGATTGCTGTCCAACAGAGACAAACCTAACTCATAATCCCCCTTGTCATAGGCGCTATGTGCCCAAGCGTGCTGGGCAAGGGAGATTCCGTCGTGAGCACCACGATTGTCGCTCCACAGCGCCAACGATTGCTCAAATCCGTAAACGGCGCGGGCAAAGTCCTGGTAATCCTGCGAGTCTTTTGCGACTTCAAGATCTTCCTCTGCAAGCGTGCACAGTGAGATACTTTCGGAATGCGACTGGAATTTCCGGATCGCGTTCTGGAAATCCTGTACCGTGGCGTAGCGATCGTGTTTGTCTGTTTCCATTGCGATCATCGCAATGTCCAGCAATTCGCTCACCACATTCGTTGCACGAATCTCGTTTCTCGCAGCCGCCTTCAAGCAAGCCATGACACTCCGGCCGGTATGCGGCGGAAGATTCGTAAGGATTTCGTATAACGTCGCGCCGAGAAGATAGATGTCACTGTGGGGACCGATGCTGCCAACAGGCCCGGTCGCCATCTCAGGAGCCATGTATGCCGGGGTGCCTCCCATCGAAGTCTTGGAGGGGTCCGCGCCCATCTCTTTCATGAGCGGATCGGAAATCGCAATCCCCCAGTCCAAGACAAGCACTTCGCCAAAATCACCCAGCATCACGTTTTCGGGTTTGATATCACGGTGCACGACTTCGCGCGCATGAGCAAAGGCAACCGCATCACAGACCTTCATCAGAATCTCAAGATTCTCGGCTTGCGACTTTTCACCAATCACCTCACTCCACGGCGTCCCCTTCACGCGCTTCATCGAGTAAAACAGCGCACCGTCTTTGTTACTGCCCAGATCATAAATCGGTACGATGTTCGGATGATCGAGATCGCCGGTGACAATCGCCTCGGCAAGGAACTTATCTTTTTCCTTCGTGCCGGCATCCTTGGTTTTCAGCATCTTCAAGGCAACGGTACGATTAATCGATGACTGCCGTGCCATATAAACGACACCCATGCCACCCTGCCCCAGGATCTTGAGCAATTCGTAGTCGGCGGGAGCACTGGCGTGGTCATCAACGTATGACACATCCCGCGGGCGAATGGTCAATCGCGTCGCAGCCCCAATCGGCGTGGACTCTGCCCGGATCGTCATCTCCGGACGGCTTTCATCAAAACTTTCGCCCCACACGGCGGTCACGTCTCGACGCTTGGGATCGGTTTTCCCTTCCGGGATATCGGTAAGACCTTGCCCTCGTTCTGTCTTCCTACCCATCCTGTCACTGTCAACCATGGTGCCATCAAACTCGATGGTACCGGCCGTTCCCTTGTCCTCATCATCAAATGACAGCGGCCCCCCGCCTTCAAACGTCGCCCCAGAATTGACTGTCGCGTTGCTTGGTGTTCCGTCGGTCTGCTGAATGGTTTTCCCTGCGTTCTCCCCGCTCGACGGATCCTCCCCGCCCACATCACCAACAAACGTTTTCTCGATGCTCGGACTGGCGTCAACCGATTCAGCCTCGATACCATCCACGGTGCCGTGCCCCACATCCTGAATCGTCTTCTGTACGTCATTCGACGATGAATCAGAAGGTCCCGGTTCAGTCTGCTCCCACTCCACCGTCCCCTGCCCTACATCCTGAATTGTCTTCTGCACGTCATCCGACGACGAAGACGCACCCGGCTCGGTCTGCTCCCACTCCACCGTCCCCTGCCCTACATCCTGAATTGTCTTCTGCACGTCATCCGACGGCGAATCAGAAGGTCCCGAATCAGTCTGCTCGACCTCGCCTGCGGCACGATCGTCGTCGGTAGCTGTCGAGTCGTCTTGGGGTTCGCTTGCTGTTCCGGCTTCGCCACCGCCAGGAACTATTTCGAACTCATCTGTATCATCACCTGCGGCAGCGTACCCAAGCTCCGGTCGCGGGGGCGTTTCTTGCTCTTCAGAGTCCCATGTATCTCCATCCGGCGGCAATTCCAACGGATTATGCTCGCGCTGAGGTCCTTGGGAATCCCCTGGACTTTCCACGGGAGAAAACAGTTTGCCGCAATCAGGACACCGATTGTCATTCGGCATCTTGTTACCAAAGTTAAAACCACAAAACTGGCAAATGGACACTGTTTAACCCATCATATGTCGTAACCAGCGACCGCATTTCGACATCGGTCGCGAACTGAGTTTCGCCAAAGTCTTATCCGCTTCTTTTTCCCACGCTGTATTTCGCTCGGTCAGTACCGCCGCCCCCACCATCACGCTGCCGCGCACAATTGGTGACGCTTCGTCTAGCATAGTCGCCACGGCATCTGCCCGACGAGCATCCGCGGGGTCGTTCTGAGACAAATCAGAAACCGCTTGCCCCGCATCCTGCGTCTGCTGCACTGCCCCCATCGAGTTCTTTTCCGGCGACGACGGGGCATCTTTTCCATCTGCGGACGAGGCATCACCCTCAGCTTCCGCATCACGTTGACCATCCGGAGCATCTTGAGCAGGAACCTTTTCCGCTTCTTTGTCAGGCGCATCATACGGCTTCTTCGCTCGTACAATGATCTCTTGCACAAACTCTTCCGTCCCCTTGATGATACGGTAAATCCGATAACGACCGCTTGGCAATTTGCTGGCCAACTTCTCGATATCCAATTCCGAAATATCGAGTGAGATGTCTTCACTCTCTTCAAACTCACCGTTCAACCCAGTTGGTGTCAGCAACCGCAAAACATAACGCAACTCGGTGACCGTTCCTGAGTCACTTTCTGCAGCTCCCGCACCTGACGACTGCTCCTCACCGGTCGCTTCCATTTGCTCCATGCTTGAAAATGAAAACACTAGTTTCTTTTCCGCTAACTCGATGGGATCCACCACTGGTGCCTGCACCACAAATATTTGCAGATCATCCGCCTCCGGGCCATCAGGTACAAATATCTGCTCGAAAACTCTCAGCGTCGCCGTCTTGGTGATCACCGGAACGTCCGGTAAGACCATGTCTTCCGGAACCAACAACGATATATCAACATCAATGAAATTCGGGTCAGGTCCGGGATTCACGTTGTAGACCTGGATCTGTTGGAAAAACAGACCGGCATTGGTCGTGATTGCTCCTGTGGGCTCTTGCTGAAGCCACGGCTCTCCTGCCACATCGTTGTACTCAAAATTCAAGACACCCGGTCCCACCGGTCCGGCAACTGCCCAGTTGTACTCCAGAACGTAATTGAGGTTGTCCTCCGCTCCGACTCCCGCCTGGTGCTGGACCACCGCCTCGCCATCAATCACCTGCGGCAAATCGCCGGGCAAAGGGATCTCCAACATGCTCGCTGTCGGTAGCTGTGTCATACGACTTTTCACAACGACGGCATTCGCACTGTCCAGCCGTTTCGTCTCCAAGAAGCTTCCCGGAGCAATCGCCAAAGGCCCGGTGATGACCAAACTGACCGCGTTGTCCGGCTCTGGCAACTCAGTCTGAATCGCATGATTGGTCACGCCAACCATCGAACCGATACCACTGTAACCATTGACCATGTCAATCGTGACCAGAGGCGCAACGCTATTGATCTCGATGATCCCCGACTGAGTATTCTCCGCGGCAACTGCATCAACATCCGTCGTAAGTGCAAAGCCAAGACCGGATCGCACACCAAGCCTGGACACAGCTACATCTGCATTCACTCCGTCATTCGGAGCACTCAATGAGTTGGTTTGGATCAACAACGAACTCTCGGGATGGAGTAACGTCGGCAGCAATTCCACACTCCCACCTGAAAGAATGGAGACTTCGTCTGCAAGCAAAGCGAATTGATGTGCACCTCCCGCAGTGCTGTTGAATACTCGATTCCCCAGAACAATTTCGCCCGCATTGCCGCCCGTATCGATCTTAAGATTCCCCAGCAACTCAAGCGTCCCGGTGAAAACAATATCATCACCCGTCGTCGTCACATTTGCCGCGAGTTGCGTCGCCCCCGCACCTGTCTGAAAAACACCACCGTCCGCAAGCACTTCACCGTCGAACAACAAATTGCCAACATGATCAATCCGCAAGACCCCGCCACTGGTCGTCGTCACCATGTCATGAAAACTCACGTCGCCTGCAAAGACATCGATCCCCTCGTCATCCACCTCGACGCTTTGATCAAATTGCACGTGCGCCGCATCGGCAACAACCAAACCACTGAGCGGCGAGACATCACCGACAGGTCCTTGAAACGTGATGTCGCCCGCAGCCGCATCCACGATCAACAGCCCAACACCCGACACGTTGGCAAGGAAGTCGACATCACCCATGCCACCCGAGATCACTTGCGAATCATCAGCAACCACCAACGGCGAATGAAAAACAACTAGCCCGTCCACCGCGGCGACCGCAACCTCAATCGAAGTGGCAGCTTCATTACCGCACAGGACAATCGAGCCACCACCAGCGTTTACCTCCGCACGCAAAATCGTCCCTGTAACCTCAATCCCGCCTCCTGCAGCAGCACCTGTGGATATTGCCTGATCTACCGCAAGATCCACCGCCTCTAACTTCACATCGTCGTCACTGGTGGTCACACCGCTGACTGCCATGCCGTCGACCGTGACGTTGCCCACCGTCAGATCGTCGATGTCATTAAAGAACGTTTCACCACCATTGGAGGCAGCCAGTGTATCGATATCATTCGCACCCTGCAGTGCCGTGATTCCGTCGACCATCAACACGAGACCGTCTGCGGTGACCACGCCTGCTGGCTGCTGACTGAGGCCGCCAGTGGTGGCCACCAGCAAGTTCCCCGCTCCTAGAGCAACCGTTTCAGTCAACTCGACAGTCCCACCGGCCGTCAGCTTCACGTCATCGTCACTGGTCGTCACGCCGCTGATCGTCATCCCAGCGACCGACACACTGCCAACCGTCACACCGTCGATATCGTTCACGAACGTCACTCCGCCGTTCGAAGCCGCCAATACATCGACGTCGTTCGCACCTTGCAATGTCGTCGTCCCGTCAATCATCAACCCCAGACCGGCGGACGTGATTGTGCCGGAGACCTGCTGGCTCAGAGCACCGCTGGTGGCGACCAACAAATCACCTGCACCCAACACGACCGCGGCGGACAGATCTACATCCCCGCCAGCCGTCAATTTCACATCGTCATCGCTGGTGGCCACACCGCTGACTGTCATGCCGGCGACCGAAACACTGCCAACCGTCACACCGTCGATATCGTTAAACAAGATTGTATCGCCATTGGCGGCAGCAAGCGTACCGACGTCATTTGCTGCTTGCAGTGTCGTTGTGCCGTCGACCATCAAAGCCAAACCGGCGGACGTGATTGTGCCGAACAGCTGCTGACTCAAATCTCCGCTCGTGCCAACCAACAACTCGCCTGTTCCCACAGCAACTGCCTCGGCCAGTTCCACATTCCCGCCAGCCGTCAACTTCACATCGTCATCACTGGTCGTGATGCCGCTGATCGACATGCCATCGACCGTCACGCTGCCAACCGTTAAATCATCGACATCATTGAACAACGTTTCGCCGCCGTTCAGCGCAGCCAGCGTCTCAACGTCATTTGCTGCTTGCAGTGTCGTCGTCCCGTCGACCATCAAACCCAAACCGGCAGAGGCAATCGTGCCGGCGGACTGCTGAATCAATTCGCCGGTGGCCGCGATCAACAAATCGCCAGTCAACAAATCGACCGCTGCGGCCAACTCGACGTTGCCGCCAGCCGTCAACTTCACACCATCGTCGCTGGTCGTGAGCCCGCTGATCGCCACCCCATCAACTGTCACGCTGCCAATCGTCAGATCATCGACATCATTGAACAACGTTTCGCCGCCGTTTATCGCGGCCAACGTATCGACGTCATTCGCTGCTTGCAGTGTCGTTGTGCCGTCGACCATCAAACCCAAGCCTGCGGACAAAATCGTGCCGGACAGTTGCTGACTCAAATCTCCGCTCGTGCCAACCAACAAGTCGGCTGTTCCCACAGCAACCGCCTCGGACAAGTCAACATTCCCGCCCGCCGTCAACTTCGCGTCGGCGTTACTGGTCGTGATGCCGCTGATCGCCATTCCCTGGACCGTCACGCTGCCAACCGTCAGATCATCGGCATCGTGAAACAATGTTTCGCCACCGTTCATCGCAGCCAACGTATCGATGTCATTCGCTGCTTGTAGCGTCGTCGTCCCGTCGACCATCAACCCCAAACCAACAGAAGTGATCACACCCGACGACTGCTGGCTCAGATCCCCGCTGGTGGCAACCAACAAGTCACCTATTCCCAAACCAATCGCCTCGGCCAGTTCCACATTCCCGCCGGCGGTCAACTTGACGTCGTCATCACTGGTCGTGAACCCGCTGATCGCCATCCCATCAACCGTCACGCTGCCAACCGTCACACCGTCGACATCGTTGAACAACGTTTCGCCGCCATTCATCGCAGCCAACGTATCGACGTCATTCGCTGCTTGCAGCGTCGTCGTCCCGTCGACCATCAATCCCAGACCGGCAGATGTGATCGTCCCGGACATCTGTTGGCTCAGTACACCGCTGGT
>NZVR01000104.1 GCA_002701545.1 Blastopirellula sp.
TGGTCTTGGGCGAGAATGGCACGGGCAAAGAAGTGGTGAGTCAGATGATTCATTACCACAGCGAACGCCGCAACGAGTTGCTCGTCGCCGTGAACTGTGCCGCTCTGACAGAAACGCTACTGGAAAGCGAATTGTTTGGTCATGAAAAAGGCGCTTTCACCGATGCGCACGAAACGCGTGCAGGCAAGTTTGAACTGGCGGCCGGGGGAACCATCTTCCTGGATGAAATTGGCGACATGAGCCTGGGCGGCCAAGCCAAATTACTACGCGTCCTTGAAGAGAAAGTCGTCGTCCGCGTGGGAGGCACGCAAACCATCGCAACCGACGCCCGCGTCATCGCTGCCACCAATCAAGACCTGGCGGAATTGGTCCGCAATAAACAGTTTCGCGAAGATCTCTACTTCCGGCTCAATGTCGTTACCTTGGAACTGCCGCCGTTGCGCGAGCGGGGCGATGATATTGTCACGCTGGCAGAGCATTTCCTGGCACAGTTTGCCGCCAAGGCCCGCAGAGTGCCCCCAACGTTCTCCGCAGCAGCCAAAAAACGCTTGCGCGGTCACACCTGGCCCGGAAATGTGCGCGAATTGCGGAACATGATGGAACGCTTGGCCTACCTGGCCCCTAGCGACCGGGTCGATGAGGAAGATCTGGACTTCATTATCTCACCAACCGGCGAGCAACCACAGGCCCTGTCATTGGAATTACCGCTTAACGATGCCACTCGTCGATTCCAAGCCGAGTACATCAAGCGCCAGATTGCGCGGGCCGGCGGGAACATGACGGAAGCCGCCAAACACCTCGGACTCCATCGCTCGAATCTCTACCGGAAAATGCGCCAACTCGGCATGGAAACCGACGAAGAGTCAGCCTGAGATGGAATCCGATTCGACCACACCAGACACCACCACGCGCCGCGGCTTCGGCGGAATCAAAGTCGGAATCTTCGCCGTCCTGGTGCTCGTTATCAGCCTCACTGCCTATCGGTTTCGCGACCAACTGACTCTGGATAGCCTGGTGCAACACGAAGTGGCATTTCGTGCTTTCCACCAAGAGCACCCTATCCTGATCTACTTGGCTGTCTTCGGTGTCTATGTGATCGTCACTGCCTTCTCTTTACCGCTGGCCGTCCCCATGAGTCTGTTGATCGGCTGGTATTTTGGCTTCTGGAATGGCGTCGTCATCGTCAGCTTTGCCTCGACCCTGGGCGCCACGTTGGCATTTCTGATCACGCGTTATCTGTTGCGGGATGCGATTCGATCCAAATTTGGCGCTCGCCTACAAGCATTCGACGAAGCGTTGGAGCGTGAGGGCGCCTTTTATCTGTTCACCCTGCGACTGATCCCCGCCGTCCCCTTCTTCGTGATCAACGCAGTCATGGGGCTCACACAGATTCGACTGTGGACGTTCTGGTGGGTCAGTCAGTTGGGCATGCTGGCTGGTACGTGCGTTTATGTGTACGCGGGCTCCACCATCCCTAGCCTGCAAGAGCTAACGGCGCCGACGCGGCCTCCCATCTTGACCTGGGACCGGATTGCCGCCTTTGCAGCCCTGGGGCTGTTTCCTCTGCTCGTCAAGAAGGTCATGAACCGGTACCGCCAACCCGTCGACTCGTCAGCGGAAACGACGTCCGCTGATTCCTAGGCAGGACCCAGCAAACGGTAGCACAGCTCAATCCCGACGCACATTGAACACCGGCAACTTCCGCTTCTGGGCACTCTGCCAATGCCGCCAGGCTTTCTGGTCAAAGCCGAAATTGACCCCACCTGTAATCCCCACCAGCGCGTTAAGTACTTGCTGATTGTTCACGGTCACGCGAGTCGTTTTTGCGCCATTCCCGGCGGTGAACGAATTCCCTTCAAAGCCACCGGGCAACGCTCCATTACCCGGTTTACCGAAGGAAGCGGAGTAGGCATCTGCGGAAAGGTTCGGGTTCCCGCCAACAGTCACCGCATGCGTTGTGGACAAGGCTTCGATCAAAGGATCGATAGCCATCGTCGCTTCGAGCTTGGCCAAGACAATCGCGGCACGATTCACACGTACATTGTTAGGATCCGTCAGGGTCGTTGCATACACCTCGGCTAATTCCGGATGCTCCGTTTCCACCAAACGACGTACCACTTCATAGAACACCTCTTCGTCCGGGTCACTGAGCGTCGACACGACTAAAGCCCCGATGGACCGAGTCGTATTCATCTCTACCAGAGCTTCCACATACAACAGCTTGGCAGCCCGTGACGCATCATTCAGCAACATTTCCTTGAGTGTTGGTACGGCAAATTGATCACGCACAGCGACGATCTGTTTCGCAGCAGCGGCAGCATCCTTCGTTTCCAGATTCTCACGCCAACGATGCAGCTTGATCGACCATTCACGCTCCTCACGATTTTTCTTGCGCCGCGCCTCTTCCAGCTGAATCTCTTGCGCTAATCGCCACTCCCCTTCATACCGTTCGTACCCTTTGCTACGACGAAATTCTTCGACCGTCAGCCACTGCCCGCGAATGAAGCGATAGCCTGAGGCGTAGCGTGCCTCATGATGGTTGGGGTCCCGTTTCAAAACAGCAGCCAAATGCACTTGACGCTCTTTCAAAAGATTGTGCTTGCGGCACCATTCGGCCAGTTGCCATTGAGCGGCAGCCGTGTCGGGGTAGGTCGGGGCCAGCTTCTGATATTGCACGACTTCCACGCGACTTCGATGGGCCTCGCGAACCTGATCCCGGTCCAGCGTGAGGCGAACCCCCTCTTGAGTCAACAGCACGAAGGGATCGGCAGCCCGTCGCTCCCGATTGAGCCAGGTACCGGAAATTCGCCCGCCGTTGGCCAATAGCAATTCGTCCGCACGCCCCGCCCGACTGCTGCCCAGCACAAGGGACGCGGTGATGACTGCGACCATTACTACGCGAAGATCTACCATGCGTTCGCCAGGAACCAGTATGAGATCAGTCCAACCCGCCTGGATTTCAGTGTAAGTTACTCGCCGGCCGCCCTGCAACTTGCAGCGGTCCGCCTGGAGAATTTCCCTCAGAAATAACGAAAAACACCGACCACCGCCCCCTCCTTCGCCTCCCGAAACGCTTCGGCCACCACGAACGGACGTCGTCCCGCTTGCGGCGTGGTCACAATCCCGGTACGACTACGAACCGGCAAACTTCGGCGGCGCGTCGCACCAGCTTGCCCAACCACCACAGCCCCCCGGACACAAGTGGAACATCCACGGCAGGTGCGGCCCTACGTTTCGGCCAACCCCCGCGCCCCACTTCAGCTAACCTCTCACACCAGCGAGACCCTCCGATGGACAACCCGGTAGAAGCACACAAAGCCTCGGCGATCGATCCTATTCGCTGTGCCGTAGTCACCGTAAGTGACACGCGGACGGTGGAAACCGATACCGGAGGACAATGTCTGATCGACCATCTGGAGGATGCTGGACACGTGCTCGTCGAGCGGCAGATTGTCCCAGACGAACCGGCCGTCATGCGGCCATTGCTGGAACGGTTTCGCGATGCGGAAAACGTTGACGTGGTGTTAATGACCGGAGGGACTGGAATCACCGCACGCGATCAAACGTATGAGACGGTGTCCGACATGTTAACGAAACCGCTCCCCGGGTACGGCGAACTGTTTCGCATGTTGAGCTACGAAGAGATTGGGGCGGCAACCATTCTCAGCCGTGCCACCGGAGGATTGATGCAACGAACGGTGCTGCTCACCATGCCCGGCTCACGCGCAGCGGTTCGACTGGCCATGCAAAAGATCATCGTACCGGAACTGGGGCATCTGGTGCGCGAGGCGCGACGCTGACGTGCGCGTTACGGCTTTGATCACAAATCCGTTTGGCGATCATCGAGCCTGCCGCTGCCACAAGGGACACGTACCGGCTACGCGTCGTCGTAGACGTCGGCCATCTGTCGGTAGATCGCGCCAATCGCAGTGCGGCAGGATTTGGGTGAGAGCAACTCGGCTTCTTTGCCCAAGGCCAAGACCCGAGGAATGATTTCCAGTTCGTGCGCTGCCTTCACCGTGAGTTGGATACTCCCGTCTTTCAGCTGGTCCACTTTTTGCTCAGCGTGCCAAGGGTCTTCGATGACCCAGGGTGCGGCTTTAGCGCTGATACGGACCTTGAAGTTCTTTGTTTTTCCTCCCGAAAAGATCCCCACACTGCGACCCACGTATTCCTGTAGATCGGATTCGTCGACCGGTTTGAACCACTCGTCCCGAGCGGTCGCTTTGCGAAATCGATCAAGCTTGAAATGACGGATGCGATCGCCATCGACGTCGATTTCGTGAGCCGCAGCGATGATGTACAAACTCGACTGATAGACGACGATCGCGTACGGTTCGATCGTGCGTTTTGACATCGGCTCGCCTGGTTTCTGGTAGTCGATTTCCACCAGCCGATGTTCCAGAATCGCGCGATTGATCGTCTTCAGCATCCCATGTTGTTTTTCGTAGGACTTGGCCGGCGTCCCCAGCACGTACAGTACCTGCCGGTACTTGTAGTAGTGATCCCAGATGGCATCCGGTAACTGGTCTTCGACCTTGTTCCAGAACGATTCGATACCTTGCCAGAACGGGGTCCCCAAGAGGGGATACATCAGATCTCGCCCCAGGGAGAGAGCAATCATTTCGGTCGCCGAGGCGGTGATTTTGTGGGCTCCTTTAGCCCCAGCTCCCATTTTCCAGACACGTCCACGGGCGATTTCGTTGGCTTCGACGTGAATCCCTGCTGCCTGTAACGCTTCGAGATCCCGTTTGACCGTCCGTGTGTGCAATGAGGTCAGACCGAGTTCGTCGACCAACTCGTCACGAATTTCTTCGATCAGCCGGCCAAACTTATACCGTTCCAGAATCTGCAGGATTTTATGCTGCCTGATGAGTTGCTCGTTGCGGGCCATCTTCGCTCCTCTTGACTTCGCCAAGCTGGAGCATCATCGTAGCCGATGCACGTTCCGTCCATAACCCAGCCAATGTTGCCACAGCTGCCCGAGCCCTCATGCCTGAGTCGACTGAGACGTTCTACCAAGACCGAATTCGGCACCTCGCCGCAGCAGAACAGCCACTGCATGAACGAGATCGCCTGCTTTCACCCGCTCGGGCGGCAACGTTTGTCCTGGCTGTCGCCGTCGCAGTGGTCGGCTTCACGACCATTTCCGAGACCACACTATACGCCGCCCTGTGCCTAATCGCTGCGTTACCCTTTTTGGCCCTCTGCATCTATCACGAGACCATTCTGGTTCAGTTGCGCCAGGTCCGCGAACGCAAACGGATTAACGAAATGCTGCTGGCACGCAACCAGCGTCGCTGGGAGGACCTGCCACCACTCACCACGACGGTCTCACCAGAACACGAGGCCGTAGCAGAAGACCTCGATCTGTTCGGACGTGCCTCCGTCTTTCAACTGCTGTGTCGGGCCAATACGCCACGGGGCCTCGAGATTCTCAGCGATTGGTTGTTGACTCCCGCAGAACCTGACGAAATCCAATTGCGTCAGGCAGCGGTTCGCGAGTTAATACCGGCCTGGGAGCTGCGAGAGGAGTTGGATTTACGAGGGCGCCTATTACAAGCCACCCAGCGCGGCCCTGAAGATTTCGTCGCCTGGTGCGAGCAACCCGCGTCGCTTGAGAAACGCCCTTGGTTGATCTGGCTACCGCGCCTCTCGACGCTTTGCGGAATCTGCTTTGCCGTCGGCTGGATTCTCGGTCTCCCCGCTAACATTGCCGGCTGCGGATTCGTCGGCGTGATTTTGTTTCACGCAGCATTAAGTATCCTCTACGCCGGAGGCATCCACGACATCTTCAACACCGTCTCTTCTACCAGTGGCCAGGTGCGACATTATTGCACCCTCTTTCAATTGCTCAGCGGTTTACAGTTCACCTCAGAAAAACTGCAGACTGCTCGACGCGACATGGCTAATCAAGAACACGACGCATTGCGGGCGCTCCATGGACTGCAAAAGATCATGGTCATGCCAAACATTCGCCATTCGGCCATGACCTTCATCTTGCTCTACATCCCACTGCAACTTTTGCTGGCCTGGGATTTCCATTGCTTGTGGTTGGTCGAAGGCTGGCACCGTCGTCATCGGCAATTCGTTCGCCATTGGTTCGAAGCGCTGGGCGAATTCGAAGCGTTGGCCTCGTTGGCATCGCTGGCACACGACCATCCCTCCTGGACGTTCCCTGAAGTCGACCCGCAGCTGGAACAGGTTGCTGCTGTCCAACTGGGACATCCACTGCTGACTCAAGACACCTGTGTAAGAAACGATGTGACCGTTGGGCCGCCGGGCAGTTTCCTGCTGGTCACAGGTTCGAACATGTCCGGCAAAAGTACCTTACTTCGGTCGCTCGGCATCAATGTCGTCCTCGCTCAGATGGGATCAGTGACTTGCAGTGATGCGTTACACATGCCACCGCTCGCGGTAGCCACAAGCATTCACGTCCAGGATTCGCTCCGTGACGGTGTCTCGTTCTACATGGCAGAACTACGACGTTTAAAGCAAATCGTCGATCAGGCTGCCGCATACGAACACAACGACGAACGGCGCCTTTTCTTCCTGCTCGACGAAATCTTGCAGGGGACCAATTCGCGAGAACGGCATATCGCCGTAGAACGCGTCCTGTCGTATCTCGTGGCCCACGGGGCGATCGGCGCAGCGACCACACACGATCTCGATCTGGCAACCAGTGAAGCGCTGCGGCAAACCTGCGTGCCGGTTCACTTTCGGGAGACGCTGCATGACACAGCTGAGCAACAAATGACCTTCGACTACCAGATGCGCGATGGGGTGGCGACCACGACAAACGCACTCAAACTTTTGGAGCTGGTGGGCCTGCCATCGGCCATCGAACCGTGACGCAGCATGTCTGAAATCCGCCACGATTCCCACACCGATCGGACCACGATCTTTGCTGCCCATCGGCAGGACCGGCCCCAGGTCTTTGGCAGCGCGGCGGCGAAAAGTTGTCCGTTTTGCCGCGGCAACGAGCACGAGACACCCCCGGCCGTGGCCGTGTATCAGCAGGATGGCCATCCGGATACTGGCGAGTGGCAAGTCCGTGTCGTACCCAACAAATTCCCAGCGTTGACTCCTCGCGATCCTGGACAGCCTGCCATCCCAAACGGTTCCGAGCCGATCCCAAGCTACGGTGTGCACGAGGTGTTCATCGAATCCCCAGACCACATCCGCTCGCTCACACAACTGGCAACCGCCAAGGCACAACTGGTCTTGCGCGCCTATCAGGACCGGTTACAGACCCTGAGCAGCATCGGCGAACTCCAATACGCGCAGATTTTCAAGAACGTGGGCGTCAACGCGGGAGCTTCGATCGAACATTCTCACAGTCAGTTGCTCGCGGTCGAAGAAGTGCCTGCCACGCTGCAACACGCCTTCCAAGCTTCCCAACAATACCACTCGCAAACTGGACAACTCCTGCACCAAGCTTGGATCGAAGACGCCCGTAAACGCCAAAGTGTCGTCTCCGAAACGGACCACATGATCGCTTTTTGCCCACGTGTCCCACGCTTTGCCTGGGAAACCTGGATCATGCCTCAAACGCACGCCCCCAGTTTTTCCGAAGCCACCCAAGCAGTCCTCGAAGATGCCGCAATTCTCCTGCAAGACATCATCCGCCGCTTAGAATCCCTGCACCCCCAAGTGGCCTACAACTACCTATTACTCACCGCCCCCTTTGACACATCACAGCACGATCACTATCACTGGCGTATGGAGTGTTTTCCTCGTCTGGATAAGGCGGCTGGATTCGAGTGGGCGACGGGCTGGTTTTTGAATACGATGCCTCCAGAAACCGCGGCCAAGCAGTTACGTCGTGTGAATCTCTGACAGACAGCGTGAATCTGTGGCATTGCGGGAGCGTTCGCACCCGGAACCTTAACGATCAAGCAGGCGAGCGATCCCGGAGAAGATTTTCACTCTGGAAAAACTAGACACATCAGGCGAGATGTGACGAATAACAACCTGTACTTTTGCCGCCCCGTTGTTTCCACGGTTCGAAAAAAATCCGGTCCACGATCATGACAAATCCGATTCGCCTGTGCCTTGTTCTCCACAACCATCAACCCATCGGCAATTTCGATGGCGTTTTCGAGCAAGCATATCATGATAGCTACCTGCCATTCCTCGAGGTTTTCGAACCCTATCGTGAACTAAGCATCAGCTTGCATACCAGCGGGCCGCTGATGGAGTGGCTGGATGCGAACCACCCGGAGTATCTGGACCGCTTGGCAGTTCTGGTCGGCGATGGTCGCGTTGAGATCGTTGGCGGGGCTTTTTACGAGCCCATTCTAGCGATGATTCCGCCCCGCGATCGGCAGGGACAAATCCGCAGCTACACCCATTGGCTGGAACAACGCCTGGGAGCTCAAGTCCAAGGTATGTGGATTCCCGAACGTGTCTGGGAGCAGTCATTAACCAGCGATATCGTCGAAGCCGGCATCAAGTACACGGTTTTGGATGACTCGCATTTCCGCAATGCAGGTTTACGTCCAGAGGCACTCCAAAGCTATTACGTCACCGAAGATAACGGTCGCGTGCTGAGCGTGTTCCCGGGAGCGGAATGGCTACGCTATGCCATTCCCTACGGCAAACCGGCAGAGACGGTCGAACGTCTACGGGAAATCGCCGAGCAACATCCTCATGCCGTGGCGGTATTCGGTGACGATGGCGAAAAATTCGGCACTTGGCCGGACACCAAACAACATGTGTATGGTGATGGCTGGCTCCGCGACTTCTTTGATACGTTGACCGCCAACCGTGACTGGCTGTTGACGTCAACGCTGGCCGACGCGGTCCAAGCGGTACCCCCGGCTGGCAAAATCTATTTGCCCGACGCCAGCTACCGGGAAATGACCGAGTGGGCATTGCCGGTCGATCGCCAAGAACAGCTCGACGATTTGACTCACGAGATGGACACGGACCCGCGTTGGAAGCAGCTCGAACAATTCATGCGGGGCGGATTCTGGCGGAACTTCAAGGTGAAGTACACCGAGACCAACGACATGTATGCGCGGATGATGATGGTCAGCCGGCGTTTGGAAGAGATCGAGCGCAAGGTCGGTGAGACATCCGAGGTACAGCAGGCGCGGCAGGCGCTGTACCGAGGCCAGTGCAACTGCAGTTACTGGCACGGCGCATTTGGCGGCGTCTATCTACCTCACCTGCGCAATGCGGTCTATCAACAGCTGATCGCGGCTGACAATTTACTCGATCAAGCCATCGGCAAATCTGCCGCGTTCGTAGAAGCCACCGTCGATGACTATAACTTCGACGCGCGGCAAGAAGTTCGCTTGACGAACGACAAACTGAGTTGCCTGCTCACTCCCGCTGCCGGCGGCCAGATGTACGAACTGGACGTGCGTAGTATCTGCCACAACTTACTGGCAACACTTACCCGCCGCCCGGAATCCTACCATCGCAAAGTGCGTGGTGGTGAACAGCAGGACGACTCGGGAGTCGCCAGCATTCACGATCGAGTCGTCTTCAAACAAGAGGGACTGCAAGACTGCTTGCACTACGATCAGATACCACGTCGCAGCCTGATTGACCATTTCTTCGACAACGACGTCAGCTTCGAAGACGTACGTGATGGTCACGCAATGCAGCGAGGTGATTTTGCCACCGGTGTCTACACTGCCAAGGTACGTCGCAACGCGGAACGTATTCAGGTACAAATGACGCGCACCGGAAATGCCTGGGGGATTCCGCTGACCATCACCAAAGGTGTGACCACGGATGCGGGGAGCAACACGCTCGAAGTCGCTTATCTACTCGAAGGCCTGCCTCCCAACAGCCCCCTGCACTTTGCCACCGAATTTAACTTTGCCGGGATGCCTGCCGGAGCGGACGATCGCTATTTCTATCAAGGCACAGGAGATCGCCTCGGGCAACTGGGCGAACACCTGACCCTGAGCGACGTGACCAACCTCGGTTTAGTCGACGAGTGGCTGGGGATGGATGTCGAGCTGACGATCGATCGCCCCACTTCGATGTGGGCCTTTCCTGTGCAAACGGTCAGCAACTCGGAAGCCGGCTTTGAATTGGTCCACCAATCCGTTGCGGTCTATCCTCATTGGATTGTGCAAGGCGACGCGGAGGGGCGTTGGAGCGTGACCATGCACTTGTCCGTTGACACGCGTTTAGCGGAAAGTCGCCGGCAACAGGACTCGGTGGCGACCACATCCAAGGTCTAGTGAGTACGCTTGGCTGCAAGCGACTAACGCTTGCGCAAGAATACGCTTGCTGACGCAGTCACGCGGCGCGAGGACTTTGCGGCTTGCGCTGGCGGTTCTTCGCTCACACCGTCAGCCGGCACAACAGGCGGCGTCTTCTGAGGTGCTCCTGCAGGACGACATTTCAACCACGCACACAGCGGCGTACGGCAGGGACGAGGAGGGCATTTGGGACAGTAATCATCGCAGCCCAAAGTGATGGTGGCGCAGATCCCAGGTGCCGGTTTGGCACAATAGTTGTCACAGGTCGTCTTACAGGGCGCGGTAGCGCAGGGGGCCCGCTTCGGACAATAATCCGGACAGCACCATTTGCCGATGCAGTCACAGACGCGCGCGGGATGCCAGGCATGCAGCAAGTCGCCAGCAACCGCCGGTGTCGTACAAACACCGCTCATCGCGATCAGCAAGATGAGTCTACGCAGATGCATACGGATTCCCCTCAGGTAAGCAGGATGGACGATGGATCGGCTCTCAAACGGGCCACTCCCAGGATGCAATCAACTCAAACGATGCCCTTATTCGGCTGGTGCCGGTGGCAGGATCAACGGCTCCGGTTCGGCAGCTTCCGGCTTCGCAGCTTCCGGCTCCTCCCCATCCTCCGGCTTGGGCGTCGCGACTTCTTCGCTGACCACGCCGCCGCTGACCTGATTTCCCAAACGAATCTGCCAGCCGCCGCCCAGTGCTTTGTAGAGGGCAATCAAGGAAGAAGGAATCTCGCCTTGTGACGTCGCCAGCGTGTTCTGGTCTTGCACCAGTGCTAATTGCAAATTGAACACGCGATTGAAATCGGTGGCTCCGTTCTTGTACTGAATCAACGCCAGTTCGACGGAACGCTTCGAGGCCGCCACTGCAGCTTCTGCTTCCACCAACGCCTCTTGTGATTTGAGGAAACTGTTGATGGCATTCTCGGCTTCCGTATTTGCGGAAAGCACCGTCTGCTGGTAGGTGACTGCGGCTTGCTGGAACAATGCGTCCTGGACGCGGACGTTGTTCAGAATCCGACCGTAATTCAGCACTGGCCAATTTAACTGCGGCTGGATGAATCCGGTAAAGGCCGGTTGCGTAAAGAGACGGTCCAAATCGTTTCCGGCATAGCCTAACGAACCGGCGATCGTGACCGCCGGGAACCAATCCGCTGCAGCCACACCAATCCGCGCGCTTTGCGCCGCGACCAAACGCTCGGCTCGCAACACGTCGGGACGACGGCGGAGAAGATTTGCCGGAATACCCACCGCCACCGTCTTTGGTGACACAGGAATCGCGCCGTCACCAAGTTGTTCGGACAAGTCGACTGGCGGAATCCCCTGCAACGTGCACAGGGCGTTATTCGCGATCCGCAGCCGGTTCTCAAACACCGGAATCAGACGGCGCGTATTGCTCAGGTTCGTTTTGGCTTGCGTCACGTCTAACTCGGAATCACCACCGGCACGCTGACGGGCCTCGGCAATGGCCAACGAGCCTTCCTGAATCTCGACGTTCTGGCGTGCATATTCCAGCTGCTTCTGCAGCACTCGGTACTGCACGTAGGCGGTTGCGGTATCCGCCAGCAGACAAACCAGGATCTCGTCATAGTTCTCAATATCGGCCTGCAGGCTGGCATCCGCCGATTCGATGTTACGACGGAACTTCCCCCATAAATCAATTTCCCAGGCCATCCGCCCGTGATTCCCCCACACCGTCTCAGCTCGCGGAGAGAACGGGATGTTACCGGGAGCCACCTCCTTGCTGAGCGTTGTGCGGCTGAAACTGGCGGTCAGCTCTTGTTGCTGGGGAAAGAACGAACCGACGGCGATGCCACGTTGGGCCTGTGCCTGCAAAACCCGCAACCCGGCAACGCGCAACGGCAAGTTCTCTTGGTACGCATTCTGGACCAACTGCGTCAGGATCGGATCATCAAAAACCGTCCACCATTCCGGTGTGTCCGACAGTTCCGACAGCACGCGATCGTCATAGCTATCAATCCATTCGTGAGCGACCGGCGCCGCAGGCTTGCGGTAGTTGGGGCCAACCTTGAAACCATTGTGCACGTAATTCTGGAAGCTTCCTGTATACGCACAGCCCGTTGACATGATGCAGCCAGAGACCAACAGCAATAACAGCATGGATTTCACTGACGTTCGCCAACCGAACGACACACGAATCGACCTGGTGTGAAACCGCGACATGAATGCTACTCCTCCATCCAGAGAGCTGGCCAGATGATCAAAACTTGTCCGGACCGCAGTTCTGCGGGCACGCGCCGGTTGCGTTCCCAAAAACAACCAACGTTCTTCTACTGCACAGGCCGGGATCCGTGGACGTCCGTCCGCTGGGTCAACTTCAGCGGACCCCTACCGCGTCGATTGCCCTGAATCTCCGACTTGTATTGGTCGGACCGATAGCTCTGATTTCGACCGTCGTAACGGTTATCACGAAGAAGACGATGCGGTGGACACCGATTTCGTCCAATTGACCGTCCGAATATGCCGGTTGTAACGATCAGCTCAACTTTGCGGACAGACCACACGGCACAGACGCAAAGGTCTTACCAGACCCCCTAAATCGCCAAGCGAGGTGCTAGCAATGCTGCCAGACAATCAGCGAGACCAACCACTAGAGAATCGGGCCGAGTGTGGCGAGCGTGTTATTCCACAAGCGGCGCGGAACCGACCAGGCAGCGACCATCTCGCGGGTGACTAGCTCGGATTGGGCAATGTAATGCTGCTGGCGTGCGACCACAGCGTCAGTCGCCTGCGGGTCATAAAAGAGAATGTTGTTCTCGTAGTTCAAATCAAAGCTGCGGCGATCCATGTTCGCCGATCCCAGCAGGGTGACTTCGCCATCCAACGTGAGTGTCTTCGCGTGCAGCAAACCACCCTGAAATTCGTGGATGATGACACCTGCTTGCAACAGGGTCTCATAGTAACTGCGACTGGCGGCGGCGACGACCCACGAATCGTTACGTGCGGGAAAGACCATGCTGGTCTTCACGCCTCGATAAGCAGCAGCACACAGTGCATCCATCATCGATTCGTCTGGCACAAAATACGGTGTCGTGATCAGCAGTTCGCGTCGTGCCGCATGAATCAAAGTTTCAAACATCTGTGGCATGGCGGCATGCCGGTTGGTCGGGCCGGTGGCAATCACCTGCGCTGCCAATCCCGACGAAGTCGATGTCACGCTGGGAACCAGCAGTTCCTTGATCGGTTCATCGCTGTAGGTCATCCAGTCTGCCACGAACAGCTGCTGATTCTGCTGAGCGATAGGGCCCTCAAAACGCATCACGGCGTCCACCCAAGGAGCGTACTTCGCCTTCACCAGAAATTCGGGATCCGCGCAATTCTGACTGCCACAGTAGGTCACACCGCCATCGATCACCACCACTTTGCGGTGATTCCGCAAATCAATACGTCCCCGCAAGGGTCGCAACAACGGGTTGCCGATGGGTAAGGCAACCGCCAGCTGAACTCCAGCCTCTCGTAATGCTTCAGCGTACTCGGAATCCAAAAACGCACGTGACCCAAGGCTATCCACAATCGCCCGACAGGCGACTCCGCGTTCGGCTGCGCGCTGCAGGGCTGCGGCGACCTTGGCACCGTTCTTGTCTGGCAACCAGATGTAAAACAAAACGTGCACATGGTCGCGAGCGGCATCGATATCGGCGACCATGGCGTCAATGGTCTGATTCGAGTCCGCAAGCAACTCAGCAGAATTCCCACCGATTGCCTCCATGCCACTGATTGAGGCGCCCATGCGAAACAGATGTTCGTAGGCTGCCGGAACGGATGCCGCTGCAGTTTCCCCAGGTGCTTCGTCCCCTCGGACAAAGGCGGGTAAGTCGGCCAGGCTCTCGATGGCGGCCCGACGTCGCGCCGCGCGCCGGCGCCCAATACTCACCTCGCCAAACAACACATACGCCACAATCCCAGCAACGGGAAGTGAGGTGATGGCTGCCGCCCAGGCAATGCGGGATGCCGGCTCGCGATGAGGTCGCAACATGACGCGCAGTAACAAAACAACTTCGATTGCGAAGTGGATGGCGATCAAGATCCAAGTCAAGGTTGTCATTGACCAGGCTCACAATCCACCGCATCCGAGGTCAGACGGCTCGCGACCGGAAGACTCTCAACCAAGTGCCCCCAACTGTGTGTCGGACCGACGGCCTGCACCGTTTGGAGTAGGCTTTGCTCTGCAACCCATCCGGCAGTGAACTCCTTCAGCGCCGCATGGGCCAGAGGGAACTCAGGCAACGACGCAACCAGCGCATACTCGGGCTGGGACGCAACTTTTTCGAAGCGAGCGAGTAGTTTACTGGCAGCCGCGGTACGCAGCGGCGAACGCGACCTGTGCCACTCCTTCGGCAAAGCCAGGTAGGCAGCCCAAGCTTTCCCATTCGTGTGGCCGCCCAACTGACGTTCGAGTTGCATGAAGGCAAATTGCAGTTCCACATAGCGTCGCTCCGTTGGTGACGCGAGTTTGCGCAGCACAGCACGACGTGCTTCTACAGACCCGGTGGGCGGCTGGATGCGTTCCTGCCTCGTGCTGCTTCCGACTAAGCGGCTCCGCTCAGAAACCAATTCATCGCGTCGGCGTTGCTGTTCGCTGAACGTTCGCACGTGCGGCGAACCTGCCCCTGCGAGGACCCGTTGCCGATTGGCAGACGGACTGCCGGAAACCTGCGGTCGAAAGAATGAAGCCCGCGGGTATCGGACCTCCGCAGGCCTCAGTGAACCGCGCGGATACAACACCTCACCGGGCGTCAACGAAGCCGCAGGCTGAACGCTGGGACTCTGCTGCCAACCTCCCTGAGCTGTCGACAACCCGCGCACACCCCGTCCGACTCCACCTCCGATACCCGTTCCGATTTGACCGGAAACCGTGGCAACCGGGAACAGAAGCAAAACGCATGCACACGTTAACCTGAGAGAACTCATGTGTCTTTCCGAGTCTCCACCGGAATCGAGCCCACGGCTGCCAAGGCATGGCACTCATGCCCAGCGCCGCCTGCAAGTCGGCACACAGAAGATCCTTCTTCACCGGCAGGCCAGCACCCGGCTCACGAAGTCAGCCATTCCCGTGCAGCATCTTGTTCATTGGCATCAAAGTACTTGATGGTGGACATCGTAAACGGCTTGCAGATCGAAGCCATCCACTTCTCCCATGTCGTTTCACCGACCATCGCCACTTTCTCGATGTCATTGCAGTGGTGAGTTGCAAACTTGATATCTTCCCACACTGCACCCACATCCCAACCGTGGAAGTCATGCATCACGAACAAGATCTTGATCTTGCCAACGTTTTCAATCAGCTGACTTACACCGGGCTCGAGTGTTTCATAATCTTCTGCCGACAGCTTTCCGCTGGCTTTCACTTCTAGCGTCTTGGCTTCCGCATTGGGAGAAAGTTCGATGGCCATGTGTTTCCTTTCTTGAGACAACAGTGTGTTGATAGAGGGCACTTGTGTCGAGCAAAACGGACGTCCAACTGGAGACGAGACAAGCGACCGCTTATGACTCAGCAGGCGGATATCCAAGTCTCATGACGTCAAGTCTCATGACGTGCACTTGGCCACTTAGTATAGGGCTTGCTGAGCAGAATCACAGTCAGGGTAGCTGCAGTGAATGACCCTTCAGCCAAAATGCGCACTCAACGCAGTCCCACTAAAAGCCGCATGAATGACGCACACCGCACTGCCCAACAGTGGGAGAAAAGCGGCAACGTTCACTTGGTCTCTGAGTCATCTTCCCGGAGGCGCAAACGATCTGGGCCGCGCTCGAAGCCAAGCTCGGAATCTACCTGCGAACCGAGCAACCGACCGGTATTCTCAGAATACCCTGGCCACGTAGGCAACGTATCAGGTCGCCACATCGGGCCGCTGATCGTCGCTGACCTTGATCAGACGATATCTTCGCCATACCAAGAAACAGAGCGCAGCCAAGGCAACCACCGCGAGTCCGCGGATCCACCCCGTCTTGAAAATGACCGTGCCGTTGATCGCAATGAAGGCCATGTAGGTTTGCGCCGCGACGCCACACCAAGAGGCCCACTTGGTATCAGCAAACCACCACTGGCGAACGACGTCACCGCTCCACACTACGGCAAAGAGATAATTGAAATAAACTCCCGCTCCGAATTCCCAGCCAATCAATCGCCGGGTCTCTTGCGCCGTATATGCGTAAACCTTGGCATGACTCCACTCGTGATATGCGAATCCGCACAGCATGTGCGCCAAAAAAAGAACACACCCCAACGTCCAGCACCACCGTGCCCAGCGCTCCACTCGCCGCTGATCTCGGCATGCCAACCACAGCACATTGGACAGCACGTAACACAACAGCGCCACACGAATCGTGTTCGTCGTCAGGATAAGTGGCATGTCCATAGTGAAGCTTTTAGCTAATTACCTGCGGCTACCTGAGGCCGGNTCCGCAGTCCCAGGCTCGGCAGGCGCGTTGCCACGTGGCTGGGGGGCAGTTGCTGGCGACCGGAGCTTGGAAAGCTGATCTTTGCGAGCGAGTTCCTGTTGCTCTTTGATCGTGCCGTGGAACGTCTGGCGATCATAACTGGCGTGTGCTTTGCGAAGATCATATACGACAGGCTCGATCAATTCACCAATCTTGTCATTCAACACTTTCTCGGCTTGCTTGCGGGTCCGCGCACTTGCCTGAACTCCGCCGGGCCTGCGAATTTGGTCACGAATCAGGGCGGCGGCTCGCCGGACATAGATCTCGTTAATGTCAAAATGCCCTTGCTCGTGATCCAATAACGCGGCATCCAACTCGCGGCGCCGCCAGGAGCGCTTCCGGTCGACGTAGCCAACAAATCGAATCGACTTCAATTGCAAGGTGACTTGCTGTCGCTGCACAAAGAAATTGAAATCCGTATAGAAATACAGCCCGGTAAACATTTTGGCATCCAGAGGGTCATCAGGGGAGCCCTGGCGGCGAGGCGGAGCGGGCATCTGATAGTCTTCGTTCGTGATCCGCCCCTTGCTGTAAAGTCGCCATGAAGGGCTGGGCAGTGGCGAATCGTCTCCGAACAGCACGGCTGGGGTCAACACGAACAGCATCCCCAAACAGCGACAAGCCAGATTTCGCAAAACGACCATAGTGCACCTCAACGAGAGAAACTTTTGGCAAGGCATCTCAGGAACCAACGCAAAACTGGTGAAGTATCTCCGTGCCACGTTCCAGCTGTTCGACACTCAGCCACTCATCTTTGGTATGCGCCTGAGCAATCGAACCTGGACCAAAAACGACGCTCGGAATGCCCACGGATGAGTAGCGTGAGGCGTGGGTTCCGAAAGGCACGCCGATGCGGTTCGATTCGACACCTGCTTCGTGTGCCGCCTGACACAACCGTTCTGCAAGCGGCCCATTGTTCTCATCCGATAAAGTCAACCCAACGACCCAGGGGGGCTGACGCTCGATCTCGAAATCAATCCGCTCGCGCAAATACGCTTCGACTTGTTCAATCACAGCGAAACCATCTTCTCCCGGTCGGACACGTCGATCGATCTCGATCGTGCACTCAGCGGGTACGACATTGACACTGGTTCCACCGGTAATCCGCCCAACACTCAGCGTCGCTGGACCGCACAGCGGGTGGGGCGTCGATGTCTCCTGCAGTTCGACCGCGTATTGTTCGAGACATTGCACAACCCGCGCCATGCGATACACGGCACTGAGCCCTTGCGAGGGATCTGAACTATGAGCAGCAACCCCACGGGTCGTCATCTTCCAGCGGGTACAACCGCGATGAGCGACGACCACATCCAGCTCTGTTGGCTCGGCCACAATCGCAGCATCGGGCCGCTGAGTCAACAACTGGGAGCGCCCTTGATCTTCGTCCCACAATCGCACAATCGCTTTGGCTCCGAGTTGATTGTGTTCTTCATCACAGGCGCAAGTCAGCACAAGATGCGGGTGCTGACCATGGCCCGCTCGAGCGAGTCGGTCCATGACGTCCAGCATCATGGCCAATCCGCCTTTGACGTCACATGCACCTCGCCCATAAATTTTTCCGTCACGGACCGTCGCGGCAAACGGATCAATGATCATGTCGTCCACTGGCACCGTATCCTGGTGAGCGTCCAGCAACACAGTCTCATCCCGCTGACCCTCGAGGCGAGCAATCACATTCGAGCGTCCCGGAACGACCTCGTGACACTCGCACGCAATGCCGCGTTGCTCGAAAAAATCCATCAGGAACTGAGTCAGTGCCCCCTCGTAATACTGGGGGCCTTGTGCATCGCCACCCATCGGATTGACGCTGGGAATGGAGATCAACTGCTGGAGCAAAGCGACGGACATACAAGCCTCAAGTTACGTGTTACCGCGGGGGAGGGGGGGCGACGGGCCGCAAATCATGTCCGCTTTCCGCTGCCCGGCAATCATCTCTCATCATAGTATTTTGGCCGGGCACGAGGGAGATCCAACAACGCTGACCCCGGGTTCACGTGAAAAACAGGGACAAAGGCGATTCCGGCAACGGGTCACCGGGTTGCGAGGAGCACCAGTAAGTTGTTTGTGGATAGGCCATTGTGTAAACTAAACAAGTCGAATCCCGCTCTCCTCCCTCATCTTCCTGCGATGTTGTCGTTGACCATGCCCGCGCTCAAAGACGATCTTATGCCCAAACACGTTCTGTTCACGNTTAGTATCTGCTGTGCTGTTTTCTGTTCGGCCTTCGCTTTGGCGGCGGATGAGAGTGCGCAATCGGATTCCACCAAGGACCAGGTGAGTTACTACCGCGATGTGCGGCCCATTTTCCAGACCCATTGCCAGGGCTGCCACCAACCGGCGAAACGCGGCGGCGCATATGTCATGACCGACTTCTCGGCACTGATGCAAGGTGGTGAGAGCGGCGAGGTCGCAGTCGTGCCGGGCAAACCCCAAGACAGCTATCTGATGGCTCAGATCACGCCGACCGACGGGGTCGCTGAGATGCCCAAGAAGGCCAAACCACTCACCGCACCCGAACTCGCCCTGGTCACGCGCTGGATCGAACAAGGCGCCAAAGACGACACGCCAGAATCGGCCAAACCCAAATACGACATGGACCACCCACCGGTTTACAACGCACCGCCGGTGATTACCTCGCTGGACTTTTCCCCCGATGGAAAATTGCTGGCCGTATCCGGCTACCACGAGGTGGTTCTGCATCAAGCCGATGGGTCGGGCGTCGTTGCCAGACTGGTTGGACAATCAGAGCGCATTGAGTCGGCAGTCTTTTCGCCCGACGGCAAGATGCTGGCCGTGACCGGCGGATCTCCAGGTCGCATGGGCGAGGTGCAAGTCTGGGACATCGCCAATCGCAAACTGATCGTTGCCAAGACCGTTGGCTACGACACGGTCTACGGCGCCAGCTGGAGCAATGACGGCAAACTGGTCGGCTTTGGCTGCCCCGACACCACCATTCGCGTGATCGATGCGACCACCGGCGAAGAAAAACTATTCAACGGGGCTCACGCTGATTGGGTTCTGGACACCGTCTTTTCCGCCAAATCCGATCATCTGATCACGGTCAGTCGTGATCGTTCGATGAAGCTCATCCACGTCGCAACACAACGCTTTATCGACAACATTACCAGCATTACCCCCGGCGCACTTAAAGGTGGATTGAACTCCGTCACGCGTCATCCGACTAAGGACGAGCTTCTGTGCGGCGGTGCTGACGGTGTNCCCAAGTTGTATCGGATGGTTCGTGAAAAAGCCCGTAAGATTGGTGATGACTTCAATCTCATCCGCAAATTCCCTGCCTTGCCAGGCCGCGTCTTCTCGGTCGGCGTCAGCGCGGACGGCAAGCGCGTCGTCGCCGGCAGCAGCTTTAACTCGACCGGTGAAGTACGCGTTTTCAACTACGAGGACGCCAAGGAACTCCTCAAGATCAGCATTCCCGAAAGCGCCATTTACGCGGTCAGCATTACCGCCAATGGAAACGTTGTCGCAGCGGCCGGCTACGACGGAATGATTCGCTTGATCAACGTAGCAGATGGAAAAACCATCAAACAGTTTTATCCCGTCGACTTGACAGACAAGACCGCTGCCAGCCCGTGAGCACCGGCTGACCGCCAATGTCCACGCTGACTCCCCTGAAATCCTACCCCGCTCATAAGCGGACATCATCACCAAACAAACCCCCAAAACATGCGTCACGCCATGGATCACGTTATGCATCGCAAACTATCGCATCGCAAACTATCAATCGNTGCTTGGTTCTCCGCCTGTCTGATGACAACCTTGTGTGCCGCAGCAGCGCCAGANTCGTTGCCCGCCGGACTGCAGGTCAAATCACTCAGCGCCTTTCCCGCGAAGATCGAACTACACGATCGATTTGACTATCGCCAGCTCGTGCTCACCGGAGAATTGACCACCGGCGAGACCGTCGATCTGACCCGCATGGCAAAGTTGACGGAAGCATCCGACCTGGTGCAAGTCTCCGAACTGGGACTCGTGTCACCGCGTGCAGACGGCAATGGCCAGTTGGTGTTTCGCTTTGACCAGCAATCGATCCAAATTCCCATTCGCGTCACGGGCATCAACGCCCCGCGACCTGTCAGCTTTGTGAATGATGTCCAACCCGCTTTGTCTCGGATGAGCTGTAACGCGGGAACTTGCCACGGTGCGAAAGACGGCAAGAACGGCTTCAAACTCTCGCTGCGGGGGTATGACTCGCTCTACGATCACCGAGCCTTCACGGATGATGTTGGGGCGCGGCGCATCAATCGCGCGGCTCCTGATCAGAGTCTGATGTTATTGAAAGCCACCGGGGTCATTCCTCATGTCGGCGGTGTGCGGACCCAGGTCGGTTCGCCCTACTATCAGATCGTCCGACAGTGGATTGCAGACAGCGCGCAAATCGACCTGGACGCACCTCGCGTCACCGCGATCGAAGTGTTCCCCAAAGACCCAATTCTGCCGCGGGCGAACATGCGTCAACAAATGTCGGTCCTGGCCACCTATGCCGACGGCAAAGTGCGCGACGTGACTCGAGAAGCCTTTATCGAGAGCGGCAATATTGAGGTGATCGAAGCGGGCGACGACGGGGTACTGACCGTCTTACGTCGCGGGGAGGCCCCGGTCTTGGTCCGGTATGAGGGAGCCTATGCGGCCACCACACTCACCGTGATGGGGGACCGTAGTGGGTTTGAATGGAAAACNCCGCCGCCAGCCAATAACTACATTGATGATCTGGTCTACCAAAAATTAAAACGCGTCAAGATTCTGCCCAGCGAGCTCTGCTCCGACAATGACTTCCTCCGACGTGTCTACATTGATTTAACCGGGTTGCCGCCCACACCGGAGCAGGTGCANGCCTTCCTGAGNGACGGNAGAGAATCGAAAGTCAAACGCGACGAGTTGATTGACACTCTGATCGGAAGCAGTGAATACATCGAACACTGGACCAACAAATGGGCCGATCTGTTACAGGTCAATCGCAAGTTCCTGGGGGAAGAGGGCGCGGTCGCACTCCGGAACTGGATCAAGCAAGCCGTTGCCAGCAACCAACCGTACGACCAACTGGTGCGTGAAGTACTCACCGCCAGCGGCTCGACACTCGAAAACCCGCCGGCAGCCTATTACAAGATTCTGCGCGACCCCGCAGATCTGATGGAGAACACCACGCACCTGTTTTTGGCTGTGCGATTTAACTGCAACAAGTGCCATGACCATCCTTTCGAGCGGTGGACCCAAAATCAGTATTACGAACTGGCGGCCTACTTCGCACAAATCGGCCGTAAAGAAGCGGCTGAATTCCGTGGCAAGAAAATCGGCGGCTCGGCCGTTGAAGGTGCCAAACCGTTGGTCGAGGTGGTCTTCGACTCGAACGCGGGTGAGATCAAACATGACCGCACCGGACAGACCACCGCGCCCGCATTCCCTTATCGACATGAAGATGTGCTGGCTCCCGAACGATCACGACGAGAACAACTAGCCCATTGGATTACCTCCTCTGAAAATCAATATTTCGCTCGCAGTTACGTCAATCGTTTGTGGGGCTATTTATTTGGCACTGGCATCATTGAACCGATCGACGACATCCGGGCCGGTAACCCACCGACCAACCCGGAACTCCTGAACGCCCTGGAAAAAGACTTCGTCGATCATCAGTTCGACGTGCAACACATGCTACGTACGATCTGTAAGTCACGGGTTTACCAACACTCCATCGTGACCAACGAGTGGAACGAAGACGATACCATCAATTACTCACACGCCATCCCCCGCCGCTTGACCGCGGAGGCACTATACGATGCCATTCACCTGGCGTGTGGCGCACAGCAGAAAATCCCCGGCGTACCGCCCGGTTTTCGAGCCGCCGAACTCCCCGACGCTGGAATTAAAGTTCCGTTCCTGGACGACTTTGGCAAACCTGTCCGAGAAAGCGCCTGCGAGTGTGAGCGCAGTAGCAGCATGGTCCTGGGACCGATCATGAAATTGATCAATGGACCCACCGTGGCCAACGCAATTGCAGACCCGGCGAATGCCCTGACGCAACTCGAATCCAAATACAAAGACGACGATGAACTCATTCGCCAGGTGTTCCTGCGGTTCTTGGCTCGCATGCCGTCTGACAAAGAAGTTTCCCTTGGAAAAGAAGCCCTGGCGACAGCCGGAGCAGAGCATCAAGAACTCGTCGCCCGCCTGAACAACTACCGACAGACGCTCCCCGAAAAACTCAAGCTCTGGGAACAAAACCTGTCTCGCGAAACCACTTGGACGGTCCTCGACGTGAGCGAATTCAAGTCGGCGGTCGGTGCCGAGTTTAAAAAACAGGCGGATCAGTCCGTGTTGGTCACGGGCAAGAGAGCCAAAGATACCTATACGGTCGTGGCGACAACCGACCTGACGGGGATCACCGGCATCCGACTGGAGGCACTCGCCGATCAGTCACTCAAAGCCGGTGGACCGGGGCGTGCGGAGAATGGCAATTTTGTCTTGAATGAACTCACGCTGAACATCGCCTCCACAAAAGACCCTTCGCAAATGCAAAAGGTCGCTTTGGGGAATGCATCCGCCGATTTCAGTCAGCAAAGCTGGGATGTCGCAGGTGCCGTTGATGGTAATCCCAATTCGGGCTGGGCCGTCTCACCTGCGTTTGGGAAAAACCATACGGCGATCTTCGAAACCCAGAAGTCGGTCGGCGACGAAGGCGGAAGCCAACTCACCTTCCTCTTCTCGCAACAGTTTTCCGATGGCCTTCACAGTCTCGGAAAATTCCGCCTTTCCGTGACCCAATCACCGCGACCGCTCAAGATGGGCAAGCTACCCGATGCGTTGGCGGCCATCCTGGCTGTCCCCGAGAAAGACCGCAACGATCAACAGCGCCAAGCCCTGCTGGATGCCTATCGCAAGACCGATCGCATGTTGACCGACCTCGAAGCACAGGTCAACAAGAGTGCGGAAATGGTGAAAAACAAACGCCTGCTAGGTGTACAAGATTTAGCCTGGGCATTGATCAACAATCCTTCCTTCTTGTTCAACCGTTAACGACACCAGAGATCGTCACGCAGACCAGCAGCAGCAGCGCCCCTCNGGCAGGCGACTCAGCGAAAATCACGCGACGTCTGCCGGAGTTCGCCCAACTGGTCGCTCATGTCTGCCAGCCGCTGAACGATCACGTGCGTGACTTCGTTTTTGCGTTCTAAACGCCCGTGCGCAATGATGGCAGCTGACTTGCGTGCCACCGCATCGTGACGCTGAAACACAGCAGGATGCAGCACGAGATTCGCGGTGCCTGTCTCATCTTCGATCGTGACAAAGGTGATCCCTTTCGCCGTTTGCGGCCGCTGCCGCATCAGGACCAGACCGGCAACTGCCACCCAGGCGTCGGTTCTGATTTCCTGCAACGCTTCATTGGTGACGACACCGCAGGCCTGCAACTCTTGGCGATGGAAGGACAGGGGATGCTGACGCAGACTCAGGCCCGACGCCCAATAGTCCGCGTACACTTCCTCCTGCTCGGATAGCTGAGGCAGCTCGGGTGGTGGCTCAACCGACTCCACCACCTGATCAAACAAGGGCAGGTCACGTGGCTTGGTATCGTGAGCCAGCGCCTGCCAAAGTGCCTGCCGCCGATTGAGCCCCAAAGACTGAAACGCATCCGCCTCGGCCAACTGGTCCAAAGCTTGCCGTCCCAATCTGGTCTGGGATACGAACTGATCGAACGTTTCAAATCGCTTGGTCCGGGCAGCGACAATCTGCTCCGCCTGCGACTCCGAAAAACCGCGCACCAGTCGGAATCCCAGGCGAATGGCAAAACCGGAATCCGTGTTCGCAAGGGCTTCCAACGTGCAATCCCAATCGCTGAAATTGACATCAACAGGCCGCACTTCCATCGCTTGATCGTCGCGCCCCAGTGCGTCGCGAATCAATTGCGACGGAGCATAGAACCCCATGGGCTGGCTGTTGATCAAAGCAGCCGTAAATGCTGCTTGATGATGGTAGCGAAGCCAAGCCGACACGTAAGCTAACTTTGCAAAGCTGGCGGCGTGGGATTCCGGAAAACCGTATTCACCAAATCCACAGATTTGCTGAAACAGTCGATCTGCAAATTCATCGGTGTACCCGCGCGNGCGCATGCCGTTCAGCATTTTTTCGCGAAACCGCTCCAATACCCCCGTCCTTCTCCAGGCGCCCATCGACTTCCGCAATTGATCCGCTTCGCCGGGCGTAAAGCCGGCAGCGACCACGGCCAACTGCATTGCCTGTTCTTGAAACAGCGGCACGCCCAACGTGCGTTCCAGCACCCGGCGAATGTCATCGTTGGGATAACGAACCTCTTCTTCCCCATTCCGTCGCCGCAAATAAGGATGCACCATATTGCCTTGAATCGGCCCTGGCCGCACAATCGCAACCTCNATCACCAGGTCATAGAATCGCTTTGGCCGCAGGCGGGGCAGCATACTCATCTGCGCCCGGCTTTCAATCTGGAAGACACCAATCGTTTCCGCGCGACTGATCATGGCATAGACATCCGGGTCAGCGTCATCGATGCACTCCAGTGTCAACTTGTCGCCACCGTGCTGCTCGATCAAGTCGAAACATTTGTGGATTGCGGTCAGCATCCCCAAAGACAAGCAATCCACCTTGAGCATCCCCAGTTCCTGCAGATCGTCCTTGTCCCATTGAATCACGGTACGATCTGCCATGGCGGCATTTTCGATGGGCACCAACTCACACAAAGCACCACGGGTAATCACCATNCCACCGACATGCTGCCCGAGGTGACGCGGGAAACCAACAATCTCGTTAACCAGGTGAATCAATTGCTTGCCAATGCGTGACTGTGGATCGATACCACTTTGCTGACAGCGATCCGCGAGCACGGTGTGTTCACTGCGATGATCAATATTTTTCGCCAGCACATCGACACGATCCAGAGACAGCCCCAACGCCTTGCCCACATCGCGAATTGCGGATCGCGGGCGATAGGTGATCACCTCGGCGGCCAACCCAGCTCGCTCACGCCCATATTTCGAATAAATGTATTGCAGCACTTCCTCTCGGCGCTCATGTTCAAAATCGACGTCGATATCGGGTGCTTCGTTCCGTTCACGGCTGATGAATCGTTCAAACAGCAATTGCGTCGACATGGGGTCCACCGCCGTCACCTCCAGGCAGTAACAGACGGTCGAATTCGCGGCCGAACCGCGGCCTTGACACAGGATGTTACGTGACCGAGCAAACTGCACGATGTCGTAAACGGTCAGGAAGAAGGCCTCATAACCCAGCTCGTCAATCAGCGCCAACTCGTGCTGCAATTGCATCTGGACTTTTTCTGGAACCTCTCCAGCGTACTGCTTGCGTGCCCCGTCCCAAGCCAATCGAGTCAGATACTCCATCGGATTTTCACCGGCAGGAGCGAGTTCTTTCGGGTACTCGTAGCGCAATTCATGGAGCGAAAACTGGCAGCGTGCACTGATTTCCAGAGTGCGGGCCATGGCCTCTGGGATCTCGGCAAAAATCTCGGCGATCTGGGCACGTGTTCGCAAGTGGCGTTCCGCGTTCGGCAGACTGTGTTCCCCCAGTCTGTCGACCGTCGTCCCCTGTTTAATTGCGGTCAACACATGCTGTAACATTTGCCGTTCACGCACATGGTGATAGACATCCCCGGCAGCCACCAAGGGAAGATTCGTCCGCGCTGCCTCGGCACGGAGTCGGGCCAGGCGTTGCTGGTCGTTGGCGCCATAATGGAGCTCCGCAAACAAGTAGCAGCGATCAGTGAATATTTCGCGGTAGGTGTCTGCTGACGCATCCAAGGTGGGATGATCGACATGCGGCGGCACAACGCAGCCAATCAATCCGGCTTGATAATCCGCGATGTCGCTCACCGACAAGTGACACGCCCCCTTTTCGGCTCGCCGCCTGCCGACGGTCAATAGGCGCGACAGGTTTCCATAGGCTGCGCGATCGGTTGCCAACAAGCAGATCGGCAAGCCGTCAGTCGGCACCACCTCGGCACCCAAAATCAACTGCAAGCTCGTTTGCTTGGCCGCAGCATGCGCACGGACGACGCCCGCCAGCGAATTGCGATCGGTAATGGCCAGCGAGGAATACCCTAGCTCAACCGCGCGTGCCACCAGTTCGTCGGCGTGAGACGCGCCTTCCAGGAAAGAAAAGTTCGTCCGACAATGAAGCTCGGCGTAGGCGGGAGCACGGTCTGCCGACTGCGTCGCACTTGCTCGCTGCGGTGTGCGTTTCGGATACAGAGAGCCTTCCGGCATNTTGGTGTTCACCTGTCGAAATGTAAAATGTGGACAGAGCGGCTGGCGAATTCAGGAACGGAACTTAACTGCGGGCGGGACACGTTCGGTCATCGATGCCAGCGTGGTATTCAACTCAGGCGAGCGGATCAGTCGAACAGTCCATGCAGAAACCACTGCTGATCTGAGGCCCGTTGAAAGATCCAGTAGCGCAAGCCGGTCGTAGATTCTACGCGATAATAGTCACGCCAGACGCCTCGACTGCGCCACCATCCGGTTTCGACACGTTCCGGCCCCCACATCTGTGCAATCCGATGGCTTTGCTCTTTCCAGTCAAACTGGACAAGTCTCCCGGAGGGCGNAACGGTCAGCACGGCAATCGGCTCGGGCTGTGGCAACAAATGCGTCGGTCGCGAAGTCGTAAAAGCTTCGTCGCGAGGAGAACGTCGGCGCGGCACCAGACCATCAAGAAGTGGTTTTTCACGAAAGGCACGCTCGGGCTGCGGCTCTTTTCGCGAAGCTTGCTGAACCACCGCGTCACGCCCCAACTCGCTGGTCAAACGATCGACCAACGCAGCCAACTCGGGTGAGGTGCCATCAGCGTGAGCATCAAACAGACCGCGCTGCCGATAGGCCAAGCGTGCGTGCCTGGTCGCCTCCAAGGTAATCGCCTCCACTGCCGTCGCCATCGACCAACGCTCGAGATGCACTTGAAATAACTCGCTCACATGCTGCGGATCGGCGCTCGCTCGGCAAAGCCCAACGACAATCTGCTCGTCGGGAGCTTCCTCCAGGTGGAGAGTGCAGGTCAACTCGGTCACACCCGCTTCCCGCTCGCGCAACCCCTGGCACAAGCGCTCGATCAATCGGTTCGTTGCTGACACCAGCGAGGCACGGTTACCGACCGGGTACTCAAACAGCCACTCCACTTTGAACTCGAGCGGCGCGGCCACTGGCGGGNGAATCTCCGACGCTGCACCTGTCAGCTGATCGAGCCGTAACAATAACTGGTCACCAAACCGCGTCTGCAATTCACTGCGCGGCAAACGATCGATGTGATGGAGTTTCTGCAGCCCCAAGCGTTGCAACTGCACCAACGTTTGGGAATCCAACCGCAAAGCTTCGACTGGCAAATCCTTCAAGGGCACGGCAACCTGAGCCTCCGCGGACGCCTTCTCCGGCAACTCGGCAACCGATCCTCCGAAATGCGCCAAGGCCCACGCTGCCCCCACCGTCCCCGCCAGACCAGTGCATGCCACCAAACCGAGACGCTCGAATGCACGCCCCACCTGCGCCAGCAACGCATCCGCGCCGCCGAACAACGGCATCGGCCCGGTGACATCTAAAAGCAGTGTGCTGGGATGATCGGAATCCTCCAGGCTGACATGCGGACTGAACTGATGACACCAGACCGCCAGCGTCTCCAACGCTTCGCGGTCCAGTCGAGGATCCCAAGCTTCCCAGTGAACCTCATCACCTCGCAGCATCGCCTTGGCCTCCGCCAACGGCATGTCGATATCAATACCGCTCTGGCTGGCTGCGGGAGAACGCTCCGCCACCACACGCCCTCGCCGGGTGCTGTGGTATTGCACCACAAGCCGCTGCCGCCATTCCGGTGCGGTCTGCAAAAACCGCTGGATCGACCAGCGAGGCAGCCAGATAGCAAGGATACGCGTCATCATGTACGCCAGGACGTGAGCCAGGTGAGACGAAAGCTGGAACCCTGCAGGTCACGGATTCGACGAACACCGGGCTGGCTTGCCCACAGCGGAGCAAAAACCAGTAAGACCACCGTGGCTGGCAGGTTGACGCCCCTCGTTATATTTGCCTCCCCCAGTTCCGGAAAGGTTGGAGGCTTGTCGCGCGGGTCTTCCCAGCCAACAATGTCCCCTGCGGGAGGCACTGCGGAACGACGGTTCTCACCCGCTTTACGGATCATCCTCCTACTCTTGCCCCCCTTTTGGCTGCTGCACGTGTTTGTTTCCACCGATGCACTCACTAAAAAGTACGGCGACATGGTCGCTTTGCGTGCCTGCACCCTCGGGGTGGAACGCGGTGAAGTGTTTGGGCTACTGGGACCGAACGGCGCGGGCAAAACGACCTTGCTGCGATTGATCCTCGGTTTTCTCCGGCCGACCTCGGGCGGGGCGACCGTCGATGGCCTGGATTGCTACCACAATTCGCTTCAGGTCCGCCAGCGGTTGGCCTATCTGCCGGGTGACGCCCGACTGTTTCGCCAGATGAAGGGACGCGATGCCCTCCATTTCTTCACCGACGTGCGCCCCAGCGGTTCTCGCCAGCGAGCGGAAGAACTTGCAGAACGCCTCGAGTTGGACTTAAGCCGCCGCGTAGGCTTCATGTCGACCGGGATGCGACAAAAACTGGCACTGGCAGCGACCATGGCCGCTGAAACCGAAATCATCATCCTGGATGAACCGACCGCGAATCTCGACCCAACCGTCCGAGCCACCGTCCTCAATCTTGTCCGAGAAGCGCAGGCGGAGGGTCGCACCGTGCTTTTCTCATCGCATGTGCTGTCCGAGGTCGAAGAAGTCTGCGATCGCGTCGTCATTCTGCGCAAAGGCGAGCTGGTGCATACCCAAATCGTCAGCGATCTCAAGCAACAGCACCTGATCACGCTGCATACCGAGATGCCTCAGCTGGAAATTCCCGAAAGGCTGAAAAGCACGTTACAGCTGGGCGTCGCGGCGCAGGGAGTGGTGCGCCTGGAAACGGACAGTAAGCTGGGACCGGTGCTCGAGTGGCTCGCGACCCTGGAATGCGACGAGGTCTGTATTGAGCCGCGCGGTCTGAGACCTGTCTACGACGCCTACCACCCACCGGAGCAGCCCAAATCGTGAAACGTTTCGTCAACCGCGCATTACTGTTCAAGTGCGTCAACGAAGCTTGGTGGCTGTTCGTCGCGCTGGCGGTGCTCCTGTTCTCGTTTTGCTGGCTGCGAGTCTGGATCATCAGCCTGCTGGATATGCCTGATTTCGGCAATATGCTGGGCCCGTTGGTCAAGAAATTCGGGCACCTTTCGCCCGTCCCGCCCGATCATATCCTGACCTACCCCGGGCGNGTGGCCCTGACCCTGGTGGAACCGGTGGTGGTCTTTGGCCTGTCGATCTGGGCGATTTCACGCGGCTCGGATATCGTCGCCGGTGAAATCGGACGCGGGAGCATGGAAATGCTGCTCGGGCAACCGCTGAGCCGGCTACAAGTTTTTGTCACGCAAGCCTGCGTGACGGTCGGCGGCATCGTCCTGCTCTGTGCTGTCTGCACCGCAGGGATCTGGGGCGGCATTCGCTGGACGGAGGTGGCGGTGCAAAAACCCATCACGTTCATGGATATTTTCGCCATGGCGGCGGGCAGCCAAGTGGAAACGGCCCCGGAAGACAAGGAAATGCAACCTTTGTCAGCGGCAGTCAACATTCAACTGGTCATCCCCGGCATCGTGAACGTCTTTGCCATGGCTTTCGGAGTCGCAGGACTGACCACGTTTGTCTCGTCCTGGGATCGCTACCGCTGGCGGACGGTCGGAATCGCCTCCGGTCTGTACATCCTGCAGTTTATTATCAAGCTGCTGGCGATCTCCGCCGAACAGTTATTGTGGCTCAAGCCTCTGAGCTTCTTTTCAGCATTCGAACCACAATGGTTCGTCTACCTGGGAGCAGAGCAGCAAGAGGCATTGTGGAGCTTTACCTGGATTAATGGCGAAGGGGCCCTCGTTCCTGGAGCCATGGCCTGCAATGCGATGCTCTTGGGAATCGGCTTGATCGGCTACGTCGGCGGCGCGGTTACGTTTTGTCAGCGCGATCTGCCGGCACCCATTTAGGGGGATTTTGGCGTTTCCACCGCGACACGAAGCGTGGTCCGCAGCGCATCCCCACCGAACCTGAGCCGAATGGAGTCAAGAAAACGTCGTCAAGAGCTGACCTAGCGTCCCGCTGAGCCGCTGTTTTCCTCCGGGATGGAGGGCGGGGAACTGCACTGTCCCACGCCGCTCTACGAAGTCGAAACTTTCAGGCCTCGCTGGCCTTGACGATCCTCTGAGGGAGTGATAGTTTTACCTGTTTCCCATTTGCTATCAGCTCACCACCGGGTGAGTGCAAGGCACGTGTCGTGGAGTGGAAGCAGTGGCTGGAAAGCAAGAAGTAATTCGAATCCGCATGGAAGCGTACGATCACTCAATCCTCGATCAGAGTGCGCTAGATATTGTGGATACTGCCAAACGGACGCACAGCGAAGTGCATGGGCCGATTCCACTACCTACGCGGATCGAGCGGTATACCGTGTTGTCTGGACCTCACGTCAACAAGAAGGCTCGGCAACAGTTTGAGATTCGCACGCACAAGCGTTTGATTGACATTGTGCAAGCAACAGCAAAGACAATTGAGGCGTTGAATAAACTCAGCCTGCCGGCAGGTGTTGATATTAAAATCAAGGCCTCGACGCGTTAGGCTCGATCGCCGCAGCAGCAGCACCGATTGTCGGTGTGCGGGCGGCTTCGGTAAGTTGGCAGCCCTGCTGACTTGCAAACTTGGTAACCAAGTGGGTCACAAGTAGTTCGTATGATTGGATGTTGGTTAGGTATTCAGTGGCCGCAGGCCGCTTGAACCTGCCCTACACAGAGCACAGGAATGTAACCGATGGCTAAGGGTATACTCGGCCGCAAGGTCGGGATGACGCAGATCTATGACGAAGCTGGGACGGTCATCCCGGTGACGGTGATTGAAGCCGGCCCCTGCCAGGTTCTGCAGGTAAAGACGGCGGAACGTGATGGTTATGACGCTGTGCAACTTGGTTTTCTCGACAAAAAACGACCTAAGGAAGGTCGTGAGCGGTCCCGGCCAAGTCAGGCCTCACGATCCCAGCGTGGTCATGTGACCAGCAAGTTAGGTAGCAAGCGTTCTGAAGCGCGTGCCGCCGCCGGGATCGAGCTTCCCGCCAAAGCCGAGTGTGAGCCTAAGAAGTTCATTCGTGAACTGCGTGGTTGCACCAAAGGTTACGAAGTTGGTCAGTCGGTCACCGTTGCCGACCTGTTCGAGACCGACGAAGAGCGGATCGCCCGCCTGGAAAAAGAGCTTGAGGCGCAAAAGAACAACAAGAAAGTCGTGCGNGATGGCGACAAAGTCGCAGCGGTGGACGTCACTGGGACGAGCAAAGGTCGCGGTTTCGCCGGTGTGATGAAGCGGCATAACTTTGCCGGTCAGCGGGCTACGCACGGCGTCAAGAAAGTGCATCGTCATGCAGGTGGTACCGGCATGAGTGCCTCGCCAAGCCGCCTGTTCAAAGGCAAGCGGATGGCCGGTCAGTACGGTAATGCACGCTCGACATCGCGTAATTTGCAGGTTGTGGGCATGGATGTGGAAAACAATCTGCTGCTAGTGAACGGTGCCGTGCCCGGCCCCAATGGCGGGTACCTGGTAATTCAAGATACAAACAAGGTTGGCTAATTCGGTGCGGCGGTCGTTGGGCCGGCGTCTCCTTTTTGGATTGAGTGATCTCCGATGGCAAGTTTGACGGTTTATGATCGCAGTGGTGCCGAGGTTGGCAAGTACGACATCGAGCCAACTGAAATTGCGCAGAAGATCAGCAAGCAGTTGCTGCATGATGCAGTCGTAATGTACCAGGCAAATCAACGGCAAGGTTCGGCAAAGTCCAAATCGCGTGCCGAGGTTGCTGGTGCATCGCAAAAGATGTATCGCCAAAAAGGAACCGGTAACGCACGTGCGGGACATCGCCGCAGTGGTGTGCGTCGCGGTGGCGGACATATTTTCGCAAAACAGCCGCGCGACTTTTCGTATCGATTGCCCCGCAAAGCAGTCAGGTTGGCGACGCGGATGGCAATCGCTTCCAAGATCGCAGACGATCAGGTCGTGGTGATCGACGAATTGACCTTTGCTGAACCTCGAACAAAAGACATGGCAGGCGTCCTGAAGGCGCTTGGGCTGCAAGGGGAATCGACCCTGGTAGCGACAGAACAACAAGACATCAACGTTTACAAGAGCGCGCGGAATATTGACCGCGTGTCGGTTTCGCCGGTGTCTGACCTGAACGCACTCAGTGTACTGGCTCCCAATAAGATGCTGGTTACCAAGGCTGCGTTGGATGCGATTAAAGCGAAGGCTGCTTCGTAAGGGAGTCAAATCATGGTGCGCCCCAAGGCAAAACCGCAAAAGAAAACACGGCTGAAGCTAGAGCCCTATCAGGTGATCCTGCGTCCGCTGGTGACGGAAAAGGGTGTGCATCGAGCGACACGAAATAACCAGTACGCTTTTGAGGTCAATCCGCTGGCGGACAAGCTGGATATTCGCGCTGCCGTCGAAGAATTATTTGAAGTGAAAGTAACCAAGGTCCGGACGCAGAACCGTCGCGGCAAGCCTCGACGTTATCGTTTCCGCTGGGGCCGCACCAAAGATTGGAAGAAGGCGCTCGTGACGTTGGATTCGGAGTCGCGTATCGATTTCTTTTAATGAACTGCGGGGTGAGTCCCTGGGGAAGCTTCCCAGGAGATCGCTCGCTCCAGTTCGTTTGATGATGGACGTGACCAAGGACGCACAAGCAGAAGGCAAAAAACAATGGGTATTCGAGTTTACAAACCGACATCGGCCGGTCGACGGAATGCCAGCGTCAGTGACTTTGCTGATTTGACTCCCGGTGCCAAGCCGGAGAAGTCGCTGTTGCGCCCCCTCAAGAAAAAGGGCGGACGTAACAACCAAGGCAAGATCACCTGTCGGCATCGTGGTGGAGGCCATAAACGTCGCTATCGCGTGATTGATTTCCGGCGCACCAAAGATGGTATCCCGGCGGTCGTCAACTCGATTCAGTATGACCCCAACCGGAGTGCCCGGATCGCACTGCTGTTCTACGAGGACGGTGAAAAGCGTTACATCATCGCTCCCGATGGCCTCAAGCAAGGCGACCGCGTAGAGAGTGGTGCAGAAGCCCCGCCGACTGTCGGCAACTGCCTCCCTTTGAAGAATATTCCCTTGGGCACCGCGATCCACAACGTCGAGTTGTTGCCGGGTCGTGGAGCCACGATGTGCCGTAGTGCCGGAACCGGCGCAACGCTGATGGCTCGCGAAGCGAATTGGGCACAGATCTCGCTGCCAAGCGGTGAGATCCGCCGTGTCCCGGCAAAATGCCGGGCAACGATTGGCAAAGTGGGCAATTCGGATCACATGGCCGTTCGCCTGGGTAAGGCGGGACGCAAGCGTTGGCTCGGTCGCCGACCGCACGTCCGCGGTACCGCCATGAACCCGATTGATCACCCGCACGGCGGTGGTGAAGGTCGGACAAAGGGTGGACGTCACCCAGTCAGTCCGACCGGTGTGCCAGCCAAGGGTGGGCCGACAAGACAAAAGCGGAAACCATCCAATCAAGCGATCGTGCGACGACGACGTACGAAACGTTATGGACAGTTAACCCTGAAGAAGTAATTACTGAAGCAATCAGACGAGGACGGGCAAGCGATTCTGCCAGCGTTCGAAGCGAACCAGCAGTTCATCGTTTGCAAGACACAAAGGTAGTGTATGAGTAGGTCAGCGAAAAAGGGTCCTTTTGTGGATCCCAAGCTCTACAAGAAAATAGCCACGCAAATTGAAGCGGGGACCAAAGAGCCAATTACGACCTGGGCACGAGCGTGTACGATCGTACCGGAGTTCGTCGGCTTCACCTTCATGGTTCACAATGGACGCCAGCATTTGAAGGTGCTGGTGACGGAAGATATGGTTGGTCACAAACTCGGTGAGTTCTCGCCGACGCGAACGTTTCGTGGCCATGGCGGTAAGGGTAAGCGATAGATCAAAGGACAACCGATGGGTTTTCAAGCTTCACATCGTTATGCCCGCGTCAGCGCTCGTAAGATTCGGCCGCTGGCCGATTTGGTGCGTGGAAAATACGCCGACGAGGCACTCGACATCCTCAGATACCAGCCTCAACGGGGTGCACGGATTTTGGAAAAGGTCATCCAAAGTGCGTTGGGTAACGCTCAGGATCCAGACCAAAATCGCGGTGGTGCCGTGAATGTGGATCAGCTGGTCGTCGTGGATGCACGAGTCGACGAAGGTCCGATGTTCAAACGGATCCGACCACGGGCTCGCGGGATGGCTTTCGTCATCAAGAAGCGCACGAGCCACGTGCGGATTGAATTAGAAGACGTGGAAAAACTGTAAGACAGACTCAGACCAGCCCTCACGCTCAGGAAAACACGCGTAACGCAAGGCAGTACCATGGGACAAAAAGTTAACCCGATCAGCTACCGCACCGGTGTCGTCATTGGCTGGAAGAGTCGGTGGTACGCTTCCAAGCAGGATTTTGCAGACCTGCTGCTGGAAGACCAGAAGATCCGCAAGTTCATCAAGAACCATCCTAAGAAAACTCAGTATCGCAATGCCGGGATCGACAAGATCGAAATTGAACGGACGCGCGACGAAGTGAAAGTCGTCCTGCACGTCGCTCGACCAGGTCTGATCATCGGTAAGAAGGGTCAGGAAGTCGAACTGCTGCAAGAAGAGCTGCAGAACCTGATCGGCCGCGTGGTCAATTTGAAAATCGAAGAAATCAGTCGCCCCGAGCTACGAGCTCAATTGGTGGCGGAAGAAGTTGCCCAGCAACTGCAGAAACGATCCAGCTTCCGACGCACGATGAAACGGGCCATGGAACAAACCATGGATGCCGGTGCCAAGGGAATCAAGATTCAATTGGCCGGTCGCCTGGGCGGGGCGGAGATGGCACGACGCGAAAAACAGATCTCCGGATCGATCCCACTGAGCACACTGCGTGCAAAGATCGATTACGGATTCACAGAAGCAAAAACAGCCCAAGGACACATTGGTGTCCAGGTCTGGATTAACAACGGTATGTATACGGGAGACGCATCTGATGGCTCTGATGCCGAAGAGGGTCAAGCACCGAAAAAGCCAAAGAGGACGTATAAAAGGTAGCGCGACGCGCGGCAACAAGGTGGTGTTTGGTGAATTTGGCTTGCAGGCCCTTGAGGCCGGCTGGATCAAGGCACAAACCATCGAAGCCGGACGTATCGCTGCTCAACAATACGTGCGTGGTGAAGGTAAGTTATATATTCGCATCTTCCCCCATAAGTCCATTACGTCGACTCCTTTGGAAACACGTATGGGTAAGGGAAAAGGTGAACCGGAATATTGGGTTGCCGTCGTCAAGGTGGGAACGATTTTGTACGAGCTGGCAGGCGTGACGGAACAACAAGCCAAAGTATGCTTCGGTCGTTTGGCTCACAAAATGCCAATCCGAACTCGGCTGGTGACCCGGAGGCCTGCCTAACGTCGTGCCTCCGAGGTACGCAAAAGCACCGGCTGAAATCAGGTGCTCGGAATCGCCCTGAAGACGATTACCTGTCGAAAACAAACGGTCAGACTGTGATGGTGTGGTTATGAGTGAAGAAGTCAAAGAATTACGCGAGATGAGCGACGAGCAATTGGCGCTTACCGCCAAAGAAGCTGCCGAAAATCTGTTTCGCTTGCGGATTCAATCGCAGACCGAGCGATTGGATGCCCCCAGCGAGTTGCGCAAGTTGCGGCGGCAGATCGCGCGTGTCAAGACGATTCAGCGCCAGCGCGAAATGCAGCAGGAAACCCAATCCGAAGTCACTGGTGAGTAGAAGATAAACGATGCCCAAAAAAGTAGCAGTTGGTGTAGTCACGAGTGACAAAATGGACAAGACACGCCGGGTGGAAATCCCCCGCTTGGTGCGTCACCCGAAGTACGGCAAGTTCGTCAAGCGGAAAACGGTCTGCTACGTGCATGACGAACAGAACGAGTCCGGCATCGGGGACACCGTGGAAATCGTGGAAGCTCCGCCACGATCCAAAAACAAGCGGTGGGACTTGGTCAAAGTAGTGGAGAAGAGTCAAGCCGTGGATGTCGCAGCACTCAAAGCGGCTCAGGCGGAAGCGAAACAAGAACAGGAATCCGAGTCATGATTCAACAAGAGTCGAGACTACAGGTTGCAGATAACACAGGCGCGAAGGAAGTGGCCTGCATCAAAGTGCTGGGCGGCTCGCGCCGGCGCTTTGCTGGCATCGGCGACATTATCGTGTGCAGTGTCAAAAGTGTCATTCCTGGTAGCGACATCAAGAAGAAGACGATTGTGCGTGCCGTGATTGTCCGTTGCAAATCGCCCACACGGCGATCCGATGGCAGTTACATTCGCTTTGATAGCAACGCCGTGGTCATCATCGATACGGACAAGAACCCACGCGGCACACGGATTTTCGGTGCCGTCGCTCGGGAATTGCGTGAGAAACAGTTTATGAAGATCGTCAGCCTCGCGAATGAGGTGGTGTAATGAATATTAAAGTAAACGATACCGTGGAAATCATCACCGGCGACGACAAAGGGGTGCGCGGCAAAGTGCTCAGCGTAGACCATCAGTCGGGCAAAGTGCTGGTCGAGGGTGTGAACCGGGTCTACAAGCACGTGCGACGTAGCCAGAAGAATCCGCAGGGTGGACGACTGTCAAAGGAAATGCCCGTGCAGGCTTCCAATGTCATGTTGATTTGCCCGCAAACCAACAAGCCAACGCGGGTCGGCGTACGTTATCGCGAAGACGGCAGCAAAGAACGCTATGCGAAAAGTTCTGGTGCGTCGCTGGGCGATATCGCACCTGCCAAAGCGACCTATGCGAAAAAGTAATTGCCAACGAACGTTGCCAACAAATTGGTGAATAAGCAACGCTGGATTGAAACATGAAACCGCGACTACAAGAAAAATACGAACAAGAAATCCTGCCACAACTGGCTGAGAGCCTTGGTCGTACCAACCGTCTGCAGTTGCCGCGATTACAGAAGATCACGGTCAACATGGGCGTGGGAACTGCTGTCCAGGAAAAGAAACACCTGGAATTGGCCGTCGACACCCTGACTCAGATCACCGGCCAAAAGCCCGTGGTCTGCCTGGCACGCAAATCGGTGGCCGGATTCCGCTTGCGGGAAGGTATGCCAATCGGTGCCAAAGTCACCCTGCGACGGCAACGTATGTATGAATTTTTTGACCGTTTGATCTCCATCGCGTTGCCCCGTGTACGCGACTTTCGTGGAATCAACCGGAAAGCGTTTGATGGCCGTGGAAATTACAGCATGGGACTCTCCGAGCAGTTGGTGTTTCCCGAGTTGAACCCGGACAAGTTCACCCTGATGCAAGGGATGAACATCACGTTTGTGACGTCCACGACCAGCAATGAAGAAGCTCTGCAAATGCTAGAGCTGTTTGGAATGCCATTTCAGCGAGAAGATAGTGACGCGAACGCTGCCTAACGCAATGGCATGACCGCGGTATTTTGTAAGAAATGCTTATTAACACGAAGCGCCCATCGCAACCGCGATGAGCCGAGCAAAGGACAAACTGTGGCAAGCAAATCCAAGATTGCGAAAGCCAATCGTGAGCCGAAGTTTTCGACTCGCAGCGAAAGGCGATGCAAAATGTGCGGTCGCCCGCGTGCTGTGTACCGTAAGTTCGGTATCTGCCGAATTTGTTTTCGCAAGTTAGCAGACCAAGGTCTGATTCCTGGTGTTCGCAAGGCGAGCTGGTAAAGGAACCCAAGCCGTATGATGACCGACCCGATTGCCGATATGTTAACTCGTATTCGGAACGCTGTGCGTGTCGAGCGCCCGTACGCAGACATCCCACTCTCCAAAGTGAAACGCGGCCTCGCGGATGTATTGAAACGCGAAGGCTACATTTGGGACTGGGAAGAGATCGAAGCTGAACCGTGTAACCAACTCCGCGTGGCGTTGAAATACGGCCCCAGTGGCGAACGTGTCATTCAGCAGATCAAACGCGTGAGCAAGCCTGGACGACGTGTGTACTCGAAAAGCAAAGATCTCAAACCCGTCCTGAACGGATTGGGGATCTCCGTGATCAGCACAAGCAATGGTGTTGTCAGCGATCGTGAAGCTCGCCAAAAGAACCTTGGCGGCGAAGTATTGTGTGAAATCTGGTAAATGAAGTCTGGCCGTCCCCCGTGGAAGCCTAACGTTACAGATCCTCCTGTTGCCCTGTTGCCCTGTTGCCCTGTTGGATAGTGAAGCATGTCACGAATCGGAAATAAACCTGTCGAGGTACTCTCCGGTGTCACCGTTAAACTGGATGGACAAACGGTGTCCGTAGAAGGTCCCAAGGGGAAGTTGTCTTACGACGTGCGACCCGAAATTGAAGTCACGCTCGATGACGATGGCAAAAACTTGCTGGTAAATCGCAAGGGAGATGACCGCGAGTCACGAGCCTACCACGGTTTGACCCGGGCCTTGATCAATAACATGGTCATCGGCGTCAAAGACGGCTATGAGAAAAAACTAGAAGTGGTCGGCGTCGGTTATGTCGTCAGCCTGCAAGGCGACACGCTGCAAATGCGCGTCGGTTTTGCTAACGAAATCCACAAAAAGGTCCCGCAAGGCCTGGATGTCACTTGTCCCGATCAAACCCATGTGGTCGTCCAAGGCTGTGATAAACAGCTCGTTGGGCAATTCGCCGCCGAGGTCCGAGCGGTGCGCAAACCCGAACCCTACAAAGGGAAAGGCGTCCGCTACCAAGGCGAGCACGTCAAGATCAAGCCAGGTAAGACAGCCACCTAACGTAAATCATCACCACACTGATCACTCCCCCACCCTGTGTCCCCGGGGAACGCAGTGCGAAACAAAACAAACAACCGCAATCAAGATGGCAGAGTCCTGTTGGAGATAACGCCATGAATAAAGAAAAATATCTGGACAAGACACGGCGACGACGTCGTCGGCATGTACGGAATAAAACCAAAGGGTCTGCGGACCGACCACGCTTGTCGGTCACGCGGAGCTTGAAAAACATCAGCTGCCAGCTGATCGACGATGAGACGGGTAAGACCATCACGGCTGCTAGCAGTCTGGAAAAGCAATTTTCCGGAAGCCCGGGTGGGAACNCGGAAGCGGCCGCCGCCGTCGGTAAAGTCCTGGCAGAACGGGCTCTCGAAGCGGGGGTCAAACAAGTCAAATTCGATCGTGGACATAGTAAGTACCATGGTCGAGTCGCGGCACTGGCCGATGCGGCACGCGAAGCCGGATTAAGCTTGTAATTCGTCAGAAATAAACATCAAATGTGTCCGAACAACTGGGAGCGACCAGGTCGTGGCAAAAGCAGCAACATCGGTAAGTGTAGAACCAGATGAAAAGAGTGGTGGACTTGTCGACCGAGTCGTCAAGATCCGGCGTTGTGCTGCCGTGGTAAAAGGCGGTCGACGTTTCAGCTTTGCAGCGATGGTGGTCGTTGGCGACACCCATGGCAAAGTAGGCTGGGGATACGGCAAGGCGAATGAAGTCCCGCCCAGTGTGGATAAAGCACAAAAGCAGGCCTCTCGCGAGATGATCTCCATCCAACTCGAGGGAGAAGGCACGATCCCGCATGCCGTGCGGGGGCGTTACGGCGCCGGCAAAGTCGTGTTGATTCCCGCCGGTCCGGGTACTGGTATCATCGCTGGCGCGGCAGTACGTTCTGTCTGCGAAGCTGCGGGGATCAAGAATATCTTGACCAAGAGTTTTGGTACGAATAACCCAATCACCCTGGTGAAGGCGACATTCGACGCGCTGGAACAACTGCGGACCAAGCAGGAAGTCGAGCGACTTCGTGGAGTACAACTGTAATGAATTTGAATGACGTCCATCGCGGAATCACGAAGTACAAAAAACGCAAACGCATCGGTCGCGGAACCGGCTCGGGGACGGGCAAGACCGCTGGGCGTGGCCACAAAGGCCAGAAGTCCCGCGCCGGCTGGTCACGGCACCCCGCGTTCCAAGGTGGTGCCATGCCACTGGTGCGCCGCGTTCCCAAGCGAGGTTTCAACAACAAATTTGCTCTGACCGTCGCGTCGGTTAACGTCTCCGACATCGACGCAGCTTTCGAAGACGGCGCGGAAGTGACGCCCGATTTGCTGAAAGCCAAGAACCTCGCCAAGCAACGCTACGACGTGCTCAAGATTCTGGGCGATGGTGAAATCACCAAGAAGCTTAAAATCTCGGCCCACCGATTCAGCAAAAGTGCTCGCGAAAAGATCGAAAAGGCGGGTGGAGAAGCGATTGAGTTGAAAGTGAAAACAACCGTGGCCGAAAAGGTCGCGGAGAAGAAAGGCAAGAGTCAGGCAGCTGAGAAGGCGGCCGAATAACAAGTGTCACGCAGGGATTGCATTCGTGGGATTGCACTCACTCGGTTGTAATGATTGCCTCCCAATCTTCTCTAGGACGGGTCAGCGATGTTGGAAAAGATACGAGTCGTTTTTACAATCCCGGAATTGCGGAATAAGATTCTGCTGACCCTGGGTTTGCTCGCGATCTACCGTGTCGGTTGGCAGATTCCGCTGCCGATGATCAATCAGGAATACCTGAGCAATGCCGGCTCGGGTGGTGGTGCTTTGGACGAAATCATCGCCAAAGTCGCCGTGTTCGCCGCCAGCGACTTGCGCCAGGCAACGATCTTTGGCCTGGGAATCATGCCCTACATTTCCGCCTCGATTATCTTCCAACTGCTCGGCAGCGTCTGGAAGCCCATCGAAGAGTTGAAAAAAGAAGGTGAAACGGGCCGCAAAAAGATCAANGAGNACACTCGTTACCTCACCGTGATTCTGTGCCTCGTGCAGAGCTTCATGTACGTCCGCTTCTACCTGATGGCCGCCGGCCCAGGTGGTTCGATGGTCGCTCCTGAATTCCTCGCCAATCCGGCAGACCCGACCAGCCTCTACTGGGGCTGGCAGATTGTCGCCGTACTCACCATGACCTGCGGGACTATCTTCCTCATGTGGCTCGGTGAGCAAATTGACGAATTTGGAATCGGCAACGGCATTAGCTTGCTCATCATGGCAGGCATTTTAGCTCGAATGCCTGCCGCTCTCTGGGAACTGCTCAGTAACGCTGAGATGGGTTTGGTCGGCCTGGGCCCCGGTAAGAAGGGTGTTGAAACGCTGATTGTCCTGGTCTGCCTGTTCGTTGCTGTTGTGACCGGCGTTGTGTTTATCACGCTCGGCCAAAGACGCATCCCAACGCAAAGCGCCAAGCACGTGCGTGGCCGTCGCGTCTACGGNGGCACGCGTCAGTACCTGCCACTGCGTATTAATCAAGCGGGTGTGATGCCGATCATCTTTGCCAGTAGTTTGTTGATGATCCCACCAATCGTCATCTCAGGACTGGCTGGCGTTGCCGACAATCCTGCGATGGCAAACTTTGCCGACTGGATGCGAAATACGTTCGGTCGTGGCTCGTCATTCCTCTACAACCTGCTGTACGTCGGGCTGATCTACTTCTTCTGCTACTTCTGGACGGCTATCACATTCAATCCCAAAGAGATGGCCGAGAACCTGAAAGACTACGGAACCTTCATCCCCGGTTATCGCCCCGGTAAACGAACGGCAGACTATCTGGAAAAGGTCATGGTCCGCATCACCTATGTGGGTGCCGGCTTCCTGGCCTTGGTCGCCATCGTACCGACGATGATCTCCAGTGCACTCGACATCCCCTTTGGGGTCGCCAGCTTCTACGGAGGCACCGGCCTGCTGATCGCAGTCAGTGTGGCCTTTGATCTGGTACAAAAGATCGATAGTCACCTGGTGATGCGGAACTACAAAGGTTTGCTGGAAAGTTAAGGCAGATCCTGCCCAACACCACAGCAAGTTTGCCTGGTACCGTCATCCCGGTTCCCATCGCTAGAGTCAGCACCCCAGCGGCTCACCGACCGAGGAATGTGCGCCTTCGTACTGCCAACGTCTGGTCTGTTCCTTCGCGCAGCGCTTTGGTCATTCACGCACCGCATTGGCTCACGCACCGCATTGACTCACGCACCGCATTGGCACATCGGCAAAGCCAGCAACCTAAGTTCTCCGGCACTCACTCGCCGGTAGCGACCGGTCGCCGATCGTCGGTAATCCACTCACTCCACGATCCCACATAGAGACGCGGCAATTCGTTGCCGGCATGACACGACGCCAGGATGTTGTGGCAAGCCGTCACACCGGAACCACACATGTGGATCGCTTGTCGATGCTCGTGTCGTTGGCGAAGTTGCTCAGCTGGCAAGAACTTGCCGCTGTCATCCAGATTGGCCGCGAACGGCAGATTGATGGCACCTGGGATATGCCCTGCCACGGGATCGATGGGCTCTTCTTCACCGCGAAACCGCTGCGCTCCGCGGGCATCGATCAACGTGGTGCCCGATTGCTCGAGCAGGTCCGCGAGTGCTTCTGAGGACACGACCAGATCGTGTCGCAACTGTGGCTGGAACTGCCCCGGTTCGGGTTGGGNAAGTGCCGTCGCCAGCGGGAGACCGGCAGCCTGCCAGCCAGCGCAACCACCATTTAAAACAGCGACTCGATCGTGTCCCAGCCACCGCAACAGCCACCACAACCGCGCAGCAAAGGCACCGTGGGAATCGTCATAGGCAACCACCTGTGCTTCCGAGTTCACACCCGCAGCCGCAAGTTTTGTCCCTAATTCAACCGGATCGGGAAGGGGATGTCGCCCCGTTCCGGGACCGACCGGCCCGGAAAGATCACCGTCCAGGTCCAAAAAATGCGCCTTCGGAAGGTGCCCCGCTTGATAAAGTTGGCGCCCCGCTTGAGTGTCCGCGAGGGAGAACCTGACATCAAAAATCACGACCTGATCGATGCATTCGGCAAGTTCGCCAGGCCCAATCAACGTACGATATTCGGGGGTATTCACCACGGATTTCCATTCACCTGCAAGGTCCCAAAGCGGCGATCACTGTGCCGCTAGTGTACCAGCATTTCCCACCCGTCAATGTCCCTCCCTAAGCCTGGCAGAACTGCGGCCACCAGTTCGTCTCGTGCGCGAGTTCATTTGGCCGCCTGAGCAGTGTAAACTTGAGGGCATACCGAATCGAAATTATCACGCCCGAGGCCCGATCACCGGCAGAAACATGAGACAGTATTTTGCAAGCTTGCTCCTTATGACTTCTCTCCTCCTGCTACCCGTTTCGGCACAGGCAGTGGACGAACCACAGGCTTTACGTCTGTTANCATCGGCGCTGGACCAGGTCAACGATCCGGTGCAACAAACAGCGTTGCTACGTGGCATGCTGGCGGGACTTGCCGGTCGACGCGATGTCACACCGCCCGATGCTTGGGCAGCACTCGCTGCGCGACTCGGCAAAAGCGAAAACGCTCAAGTGCGTGAACTCACCTCTCAGTTGTCTGAAGTCTTTGGCGATGAGTCCGCTACCCAGCGGGCCCTGAGTATGATCCAAGACCGTTCTGCTGACGTGGCTGACCGGCGCCGGGCACTATACTCGCTGCTACAGCTAAAGAACAAACAAGTGTCCTCTCTGCTTCTTCCCTTATTGGACGAAGAAGCCTTGCGGATGGATGCGATTCGAGGCTACGCGGCGATTGAGAACCCACAAGCTGCCAAGTTGTTGCTGGAACGCTATCCCAAACTTCCGATGGAATCTCGCAAGGCCATCCTGGAGACTTTGGCAACAAGGAAACCTTATGCGCAAGCGTTACTGCGAGCCATCAAAGCCAAGCAGGTACCCCGCGCGGACATCCCCACACACGTCGCCCGTTCTCTGCGATTCCTTTTGGGGGATGACTTTGTAAGCGTCTTTGGTGACGTCAGACAACTATCGCAAGATCGTGAGTCGCAAATCAAAAAATACAAGCAATTGCTGACGCCAACCGCATTAGCTGACGGAGATGCGGCGCGGGGACGCGCGATCTACAACAAAACCTGCGCCTCATGTCACACGCTTTACGGGGCCGGCGGCAAAATTGGTCCTGATCTTACCGGCTCCAATCGAGCCAATCTCGATTACATCCTGCTGAATAGTGTTGACCCCAGTTACGATGTTCCGGAAGGTTATAAAATGGTGATCATTCAGACAGTGGACGGACGCGTCCTGAACGGAGTGATCGCTGAAGAAAATGCCCAGAACGTAGTCCTCAAGACCGTCGAACAACCGCGCGTCGTCGTCCTCAAAAAGGACATTGAAGTCCGGCGCATTTCCCCAAAGTCCATGATGCCCGATGGTCAACTTGACCAGATGAAGCCTCAAGACGTGATCAACTTAATCAAATACTTGCAGACGATTGAACAAGTCGAGGTGGCCGAATGATGCAATCGCTTTCCCAACCACGAACCGTGATCACGCAACTGTTGCTCTGCCTTCTGGTCGTTCCACTCGGTTTCGCCGAAGAGAAGAGCCGCAATCGCCTTCCCAAAAGCCAACACAAAACCAGCAATGCGCCCTTCCTGAAGCCGACTGAAGCCGTTAAGCAGATGTCGATTCCAAAGGGCTTCGACGTTTCCATCTACGCGGCAGAACCTGACATCGGCGAGCCGATCGCGTTCTGCTTTGACGACCGTGGCAGAATCTGGGTCGTGGAAAACTACAACTACCGCACCCGACGCNATCACACAGAGGATCAAGTCACCCGGATTCAGATTCTTGAAGATACCGACCAAGACGGTGTGTTTGACAAGAAGAAAACGTTCACCGACAAGCTAAAGTTCACCTCAGGGATTGCACTTGGCTTTGGCGGTGTCTTTGTCGGATCTCCTCCTAACTTGTCCTTCATCCCCGATGTCGATGGTGATGACCAACCCGATGGCCCACCGGAGGTCCTCCTCAATGGCTGGGGGATCAATGATCGTCACGAAACCTTGAACAGCTTCCTATGGGGCCCGGATGGATGGCTCTACGGCTGCCACGGAGTATTCACCCATTCGCGGGTGGCTCGTCCAGACGAACCCGATTCGGCACGTCAGTTCATTGACGGAGGCATTTGGCGTTACCATCCCGTGCGCAAGAAGTTCGAAATCTTTGCCCGCGGATTATCCAATCCATGGGGCTTCGACTTCAACGACCATGGTCAGGGGTTTGCCACCTGCTGTGTCATTCCCCACCTGTTCCATATTGTGCAAGGCGGTGTTTATCACAAACAAAGCCGGCCTCATGTGAACCCGCACATTTATGATGACATTAAAACGATTCGCGATCACACCCATCTCTCTGCGCATGGGGGCGCTCGCGTGTATCTGGCGGATGCATTTCCGAAGGAATACCACAACCGTTTGTTCATGTGCAATATCCACGAACACGCGGTGCTGACCGATATCCTGGTTCCCAAAGGCTCCAGTTTTGTCGGCAAACATGGCGACGACTTCATGCCCACCAATGATCTGGCCTGGGTCGGATTCAGCGTCGAGATTGGTCCGGAAGGGGGCGTCTACATCCTGGACTGGCACGATACAGATGTCTGTGGCAATAAAGTGAATTTCCCCAACTCGGGTCGGATCTACCGGATCTTGCCGCAACAAGCACGCCGCACCTCTGCGCCGAACCTGCGGTCGCTCACCGACACCGAACTCGTTGATTTGCAAATGCACCCGAACGACTGGTACGTGCGGCAAGCCCGTGTGCTGCTGCACTCTCGTTTCGCAGCGGGAGCCCTGGACACAGCACCGGTGCATGCGCTGTTGCAGAAACAATTCAGCACAGCCAAAACATCCGGAAAACGCTTACGCGCGTTGTGGTCTCTGCATGTTACCGGAGGTCTCGACCAACCGCGTTTGGTTGCNCTGCTAGACCACGAGGACGAGCATATACGGGCGTGGGCCGTCCAACTACTTGGCGATGCCAGCTCCGTCAATGCATTTCAGGTGGCGGCGACGACCGACCAACCCATTCTCTCATCCGCCGTTCGAGAGCAGCTGGCAAAGATGGCTGTCGAAGATCCCTCACCCGTCGTCCGGTTGCATCTGGCCGCGTTGACTCAACGTTTACCATTTGCCGAGCGCTGGTCGATTCTCGCCGGCCTGGCAAGTCGCGAGGAAGACCGCGAAGATGCGAATCTCCCACGTATGATGTGGTTCGCACTGGAACCGATGGTTCCCAAACATCCACAGCGTTCCCTCCAGTTGGCGCTGGCTGGCAAGCAGCCCATGTTGCCAGAATTTGTTGCCCGCCGCATGATCAGTGGTGACGTTGCGAGTAATCTCAATCAGCCCAAAAAACAGAGCCGAGCTGATCAACAACGCATCCTGGCGCGTGTCGCACCGGGCTTCCAAGTGAAAAACGTCGGCGAACGTGGTGTCGTCTTCCACAAAGCATTTCGCAATCGCACCGCCGTTCAGACACATCCTTTGAATCGCGAAGTACCGTGTACGATCTACCGCAAATTGCGGGTTCCGGCAGATGCGAAACTACGCCTGAAGGTCAGTCATCATCCTCACGGCGACTGGCAAGTGCGCGTCCTGTCAGGAAAAAAAGTCCTCGCAGATCGTATTGTGAATCCTGCATCCTTGGATCAGGAATGGTTGGAAATGACAGTGGACCTGGGTGAATTTGCCGGCCAGGACATTGAGTTGGCCATCGAAAATCGCGCCAACGATTGGCGCAATGAGTGGGCGTACTGGCACGAAATCAAAATCGTGACCGACCCCTGATTTCACCGGCAAGCTCTAGGTGCTCACCTACCCCGGATCCTCTGCGTGGCAGGGACCGGTGTTCCCGCGCGTCAGCGGTCGGGCCAACGCGAGCTCTGTTCAAACGCTCGTCAATTCAGCCGAGCCTCGCGCACGTCGCGTGCGCCGCCCCATCTCGCGGTCACGCCGGTGGCGAGCTGGTGGCNTCGATGAGGCCTCGCATATACCCCCAGGCAAAGAGCCGACCTTTGGTGGTGTAACCAGGTTCCCCCGCCTCTTCCCCGATCAGCTGCGGAACATGATCTGGCCGGATCGGGCCCCGGTAACCAATGGACTGGTACGCACGCATGGCCGCAGCCATGTCCGTTGGGCCGTTGTCGTGAAACGTTTCCACAAAGGAACTCGCCGTCCCGCGCACATCGCGAAAATGCACGTAAGCAATCCGCTGATTGAATTCTCGGATCGTTACCGGAATATCAGCGCCCATCTCGGCAAAGGTCCCTTGGCAAAAGCAGATTGCATTGGCCGGACTAGGGTTCAGTTCCAACAAGCGTTGAAATCCGGCGACGGAATTCATGATCCGCGCGCGCCCTTGAAATTGCTCTAACGGCGGATCATCCGGGTGCATCGCCAACTGGACGTTCGCCGATTCTGCGACCGGCACAACCGCCTGCAAAAACAGTTCGAGGTTTTGCCACAGCGCGTCTGCAGCGATCGTCGAACTCTCTTGCTGCGCGTGATGATTCAGAGAGACAGCCCGTTCGGCTTCGTCAAGCTGGAAAGCTGTTACCAACGCACCGCCTCGTTCAAGAACATCCACGCGTGTTCTTACCCAATCGGTACCTGCCATGAAGTTGTAGCAGAGGATCGGGATCCCCACTCGCCCCATGTTCCGAATGAGCGTTTGCATCAAATCCAGCTCCCGCCCATCGTCGATACCGAGTTTAATCTTCTCAATCGGCAGGTAACCTTCAATGGCCGCGACTTCTAATCCAAATTTCCGAAAACGTTCCTGTTTCGCAATCAGGTCTTCGAACTTGGGGCCCGGGTAACGAGTGACCACATCCGTCACGCCGCACTGAGCAGCCAGTTTCAAGTTCTCGTCAGACTCGGGAGTCAGTACAGTCGCCAAACGCATAAGAGTCTTTCTCGAAAGGGAGACTACAAACGATACAACACAGAGTGTGCCACACTCACCCAGNAGATGGCAAGTTCGTCTGTCCNGCGCGGTCTCCTGCGGGTAGCCGAGGACCGAACGTGTGNTAAACTCTGAAACATGCAACACCGCATTGTCGACCTCAGTGTCCCATTAGACAACAACCGCGATTGGGCACCGCGCTGGGCGCGCAATCACATCCGCCATCAAAGCCATCGCTTCGGACGATTTACCATTCGCTGGCTGCTTGGTCTCACCAAGGACTATTTGCAAACGGGGTTAGGCTGGGCGAATGACGAGATCCGACTTTCCACACACGGCACAACCCATGTCGACGCGCCGTGGCATTTTGGCCCTACCGTTGCGGGTGAAAAGGCCCGCACCATCGACGAAATGCCACTCGANTGGTTCTATGGCCCTGGCGTTGTGCTCGACATCAGTCATTTACCCACTGACGCCGCAGCCGGCGTTGATGACCTGAAGCGGGCCGTGGAACATATCGATCATGCGTTGACGCAAAACGAGATTGTACTCGTGCGAACTGGCAATGACCGCCTCCTCGGAAGTCGTGCTTATTTTTCGAGTGGACCTGGCGTGTCGGCAGCAGCCACAGATTGGCTCTTGGATCAAGGCATCCGGCTGACCGGAATTGACGCTTGGGGCTGGGACATGCCTCTCCAACCNATGGCGAAGCGCGCCCGTAAGAAGGCCAACAAGCAATTCTTTTGGGAAGCACATTACGTTGGCACCCGCCGCCATTACACTCACATGGAGCGTCTGGCCAACCTCGACCAACTTCCACCGTCGGGTTTCACCGTGTGTGCTTTTCCGCTCAAGGTGCAAGGCGGTTCCGCGGGTCCCGCACGTGTCGTCGCCATCTTGGATCAAGAGCTACCATGAAATTCGCCACGTTCCGATACGAAACAACGCAAGATCGCGTCGGGTTGGTCACGGACGATGACCGACTGATCGACCTGTCTTCTCTGGCTGCAGAAAATGACTTGCTCCAGTTCGTCACCACTCATCAGGATTCACTTGCGGAACTTGGCGAGCGAATCGAGCAAAGCGAATTGCCATCCTATCACACATCACAAGTGCAACTGCGGGCACCAATCCCAACCCCAAACACGCTACGTGATTGCATGGCCTTCGAAGCACATCTGGTCAATTGCACACGCACCGTCGCCAAGTGGAAGCTACCTCCTGTTGCCTTGGCGGATCGTGTCTGCGAGCGCGTTTTTGGTCGAGGATTTCTTCGACCACCACGCGAATGGTATCGACGACCGATCTACTACAAAGGAAATCCCCATTCTGTGGTGGGCCACGAAGCGGAAGTTCACTGGCCCGGCTACACAGAACAGCTCGATTTTGAACTCGAGTTTGGAATCTACATTGGCAAGCAGGGAAAAAACATTCCCGCCAGCGAAGCCACCGGTTACATCCTGGGCTACACCATCTTCAATGACTTCAGCGCACGGGATGTCCAGTTAGCAGAAATGCAAGGACGACTTGGTCCGGCCAAAGGCAAAGACTTTGATACCGGGAACGCACTCGGACCTTGGCTGGTCACGCCCGATTCTGTTCCCGACCCATATCACCTGGCGATGTCCGTGCGTGTCAATGACGAACTCTGGTGCGNGACCAGCAGCCGCGACATGCATTTCACGTTTGAGGAGATCATTGCCTATCTATCTCGTGACGAAACGCTTTACCCCGGCGATTTCATTGGCGCGGGAACGGCTCCGGGCGGCTGTGGCCTGGAACTGGATCGTTGGCTTCAGCCGGGCGATGTGGTCGAACTTGAAGTCGAGCATTTGGGCAAACTCCGCAATCGCGTGATTCGCGCGCACTGACCGNCCCCCCACGTGCCTGCCCTTTCATCTCCAGCCCGTCCGCATCCAGCAGCGCCGTTAATCTCGTGGCAGCAGCGCCGTTAATCTCGTGGCGAAAAGCCGATATACTAGTACTGGGCCAATATTTCGCTGTGTTCGCGCGTCATAGACACAAGCCCCTCCCTCCCCTCAACACGGAACCTGCACCGTGCGAATCCTCCTAAGCCTTTTTGTCCTCATCAGTTGCGTGCTTGGATCAACCTCGAGCGCCGGCGCGGCAGAGCTGTCCAAAGCCGATCTTGCGTTCTTCGAAACCAAGATTCGGCCCGTGCTGGTCAAGCATTGCTACCAATGTCATTCCGCAGATTCAAAAGATCCCAAGGGAGGATTGTTACTCGACACGCGTGATGGAATTCGCCGTGGTGGTGAGATGGGACACGGCGTCGTTCCGGGCAATCTGGATGAGAGTCTGGTCATTAGCGCTCTGCGGTATGAATCCGTCGAGATGCCACCCAATGCACCCTTACCCGCGAACGTCATCGCAAACTTCGAGAAGTGGGTCCAAATGGGCGCACCGGATCCGCGCGCGGGAAAATCCTCCGTGCAGCGAAAAATCAACTTTGAAGAAGCGCGCGCTTACTGGGCCTACCAACCGATCGAACCGGTCTCTCCACCCGCCACCCAAAACCGTGCCTGGCCGCTGACCACCATCGACCAGTTCGTCTTAGCGCGATTGGAGTCTCATGATCTGACACCCGCTGCTGCCGCCCGACCGGAAACTCTGATACGTCGCGTGACGATCGACTTAATTGGTTTGCCTCCCACACCGGAACAGGTCGACGCCTTCGTCGAAGACTGTGCCCAACTCCGACAAGCCGACGAGGCGATTCCTGTCGCGGCGATGGAACGACTGGTCGATCAGTTGTTGGAATCGCCACATTTTGGTGAACGCTGGGGCCGTCATTGGCTGGACGTCGCTCGCTTTGGCGAATCCACCGGCATGGAGCGAAACTACACCTTCCCGCAGGCTTGGCGCTATCGGGATTACGTCATTGCGGCATTCAACGCCGACAAGCCGTATGACGAATTCATCACCGAACAAATCGCTGGTGATTTACTGGAATCGCAATCCCCCAGCGAACGCCTGAAAAATCTGGTGGCTACAGGGTTTCTCGCGATTGGCCCTAAGTCGCTTAATGAACGCAACCGCGAGCAGTTTGCGATGGACATTGTGGATGACCAAATCGATGTGACGACCCGTGCATTCCTGGGTTTAACCGTTGCCTGTGCTCGTTGCCATGACCACAAATTCGATGCCGTTCCTCAAGCAGAGTATTACGCACTGGCAGGTATCTTTCGCAGCACAGATACCTTTTATGGTACGGGGGGCGGCAACGGCAATCGCCAATCAGGACAACTGTTGACTTTGCGCGACGGACAAATCGGCAAAGTTTCTGCCAACGGCGGAAACAAAAACAAGGCGAATGCCAACAAGATCAAACAACTGACCAAACAAATTCGCAATTTCGAGAACCAATTGAAACGCGCTCAAAGCGCTGGCAATGCTGCCGCCAAAATCCAAAAACTCGAAAAACAGATTGCTGCCAGCAAGAAGCGATTGTCTGATACGCGTCGCCAAATGGAGGCCGAGACAAAAGCCAAATCGACCAAACCGGATGCTGTCATCATGGGTGTCCAGGACAGCGCTAAAACCGATGACACACAAATCCGCGTGCGTGGTGAACCGGATGATCGGGGCGACACGGTACCACGAGGTTTTCTGACCGTGGCATCGTTTCACGGCAAAGTACCATCTCCATTGCAGGGCAGTGGCCGCCTGGAACTGGCTCGCTGGATCACAAGTGAACCAAACCCGCTCACCGCGCGTGTCGCTGTCAATCGCATTTGGCAACACCTCTTTGGCAGAGGGCTGGTTGCCAGNGTNAATAACTTTGGCAACAACGGTGACCGCCCCTCACATCCTCAACTCCTGGACCATCTGGCGATCTCGTTTCGCGAGAATGGCTGGTCGACCAAGCAAATGATTCGNCAGATCGTCACCAGTCGTGTCTATCAACAAGCATGNCAAAGTCCCACTGACATATCGGACGTGGACCCTGAAAATCGTTTCCTTTCCCGACAGAACCAACGTCGCCTGGAAGCCGAATCGATCCGCGACGCCATGCTTGTTGCCAGTGGTCAGATTGACCTTGCACCAGCGACCAGCTCCGTCGTGGCGAAGATCGGCAACGGCGATGTCGGGCGCGGTATCTCGCCTGATAAGTTCGAGACTCTGTCGAATAAACGCAGCGTCTACCTGCCCATTGTGCGGTCTGCTGTACCGGAAACCTTGCGCATTTTTGATTTCCCCGAGCCGAGCATCATTGCCGCACAACGGGATGTCACGACCGTACCGACGCAAGCGCTCTACATGCTCAATAGCCCGTTTGTTTTAAGTCAGGCCAAAGCCTTGGCAGCGCGCGTCCGTTCGATCGAAGATTCGACCACCGGGCGGGTAACCCACGCGGTCCGTTTCACTTTCTGCCGCAACCCAAGCGACAGCGAAGTGGCGCGCATGAAACAATTCCTCAACGATGCCGAGGATCAAGAGCAAGCGTGGGAAGCATTGTGCCAGGTCTTGCTCGCCTCGGCCGAGTTTCGCTACCTGCAGTAACGGGCAAATTCCAACACGCATCCAGCGCCAAAGATCACCGCACACAAAGACCCAAAATCAGCCCACGAACGAGGGCAAAAGGGAACTGAAATGATATCACGACGACACATGCTTAAGGCAGCCTCTTGTGGTTTTGGTTACCTCGCACTGGCCGGCATGACCACCGAAGCGGCTCGCCAGGACGCGTCCTACGCGAATCCACTTTCGCCCAAACAACCTCACTTCAAGCCCACAGCCAAGCGGGTAATCTTCCTCTGCATGCGCGGTGGTCCTTCTCACGTTGATACGTTTGATTACAAGCCGGGATTNACCAAACACGCNGGCAAAGCACCAGGCGATGTCGAAGGTGCAACGTCCCAAAAGGGTCGGAAACTGATGCCGTCTCCGTGGAAATTCCAGCAACATGGCGAAAGTGGTCTGCCGATCTCTGACTTGTATCCCCATCTGGCTCGCCACGCAGACGACCTGTGCCTGATCAATAGTGCACACACCGATCTCCCCAACCATCCGCAGGCACTGGTGCAACTGCACACCGGAAACTTTCAATTTGTCCGACCTTCGCTGGGAGCCTGGACGCTGTACGGTCTCGGCACGGATAACCAAAACTTGCCCGGCTTCATTACCATCAAACCACCCGCACGGCTCGGTGGAGCACAAAACTATGGCAGCGCCTTCCTGCCGGCGGTTTATCAAGGAACCAAAATTGCCAGCGTCAAAGCGCAGGATGGTGGCATCGGAAATATCAAGCCACAAACAACACTCGACCAACAACGCAAACAGCTGGAGCTATTGCAATCTTTCAATCACGACCTCGCAGAACGCTATCAGGACAATTCGCAACTCGATGGTGTGATCGAGTCCTATGAACTTGCGTTCCGCATGCAAACGGCCGTGCCAGACCTGATGGAACTATCTGGAGAAACAGCCAAAACGCAAAAGATGTATGGCATTGACGCACCAGTCACTGACGAGTTTGGCCGAATGTGCCTGATGGCCCGACGCTTCGCCGAAGCAGGGGTGCGGTTCATTGAACTGACTCACGAGGGATGGGATCAACACAATTCATTACGGTCACGCTTGGGACGCAACTGCGAAGCGACCGACCTGCCCATCGCGGGCTTGATCGCCGATCTGAAACAACGCGACCTGCTGAAGGATACGTTGATCGTATGGAGCGGCGAGTTTGGGCGAACGCCAGCAGTTCGCCGAGATGACGGACGCGACCACAATGCCACCGGCTTCAGCATGTGGATGGCGGGTGGTGGTGTCCAACCTGGCTTGCGGTATGGCGAGTCAGACGAATTCGGTATCACGGCCGCAAAAGACAAATTCCACACGCACGACTTTCACGCGACCGCGCTTCACCTGCTCGGCTTGGATCATAAACAACTGACCTATCGCTACGCAGGTCGTGATTTTCGTCTGACAGACGTCTACGGCCGTGTCGCCCAAGGGCTCTTGGCATGATGCCCGTCGCTTGAGCGGTGCCTCACACCGAACCTCACGGGAAACCGGGCCCCGAGGGAAAAATACCGCGAATTAGGCCCCGATTAATAGGCCACCTGCCAACTAAGATATTGCCGCCGCTTCCCTTTGTCGACAATAATAGAAGCACGTGGCGCATCACAGTTCTAGTCCCTGTCACCATCCTGCCGCCACGGCACTACCCACCGTTTGACTCCAACTCGGCACCTCTGGCCTGGGCATTTTGGCCACTACCGGGAAACAGCATGACCTGTCGTCACACCCTTGCTTTGTCCTGCCTCACAGCGATCCTGCTCATGTGGGTGCAAGCGGATACGGCTCCGGCTGCGGACCCCGATGTTCAGCGCAGCCCTCAGGCCGCGCGTGCCCAGACAGTGCTCCGTGAATTCTGTTATCGCTGTCATGGAGCGAAAGTGCAAAAAGCTGATCTACGTTTAGATCAGTTAGCAACCGACTTCCGTCAATCGGCAACCGCCGAGACATGGCACGATGTGCTCAACAAATTGAATCTGGGCGAGATGCCTCCCGAGGACGCATCCCAACCAACGGCTGCCCAGATGCAAGTCGTGACCGACTGGCTGACGACGGAACTGAAAGCAGCCGCCTTGGCCAAACGTGCTACGGGTCGGCGTGTCGTACTGCGCAGACTGACCCGGTATGAATACAACAACACGCTCTGCGATCTCTTGGGAATCGATTTCGATTTTGCCCAAGACCTGCCTCCCGAACCGATGTCACAAGCTGGCTTCCGGAATAATGGATCTGCCTTGGGGATTTCCCCTTTGCAAATCGAACTGTATCTCGAGTCTGCTCGTCGAGCATTGGACAAAGTGATTGTCACCGGTCCGGCACCCGAGGTCGTCAGGCATCACACCGAGAAGAGTGACGCGAAAAAAGGGAAGAAAAGTCCGACGTCATCTCGCGTCGATAACAACACGACATTCATCGCTCGACTTCTCGAATATCCGCGCGAGGGCGAAGTTGTCGTCCGGGTCAAAGCACACGCCGAGGTTCCGGAAGGCGCCGGCTATCCGCGCATGCGGCTCACCTGTGGCATGCGCAGCGATGTGTTGACTGCCGAAGAGGATTTCGGTGCGACGGATGTGACGGCCACAGCTGACGAGCCGGGGGTCTACGAATTCCGCGGACGCATCGAACAATTCCCTTTGCCAGGACACAATCCCAAGTATCCGGGGGTCATGTTCACGATTTGGAACGACTACCAACGCAAACCTGCAGGCGGTGCGAAACCTCCGCGCAAGAAAAAAGGGCAGCAACCAGAAGCAGATCCCACCCTGCCGGTGATCGTCGTCCAATCGGTTGATTTCGAGGGCCCGGTTTTCGATTCATGGCCACCGGCCACCCACACACAAATTCTGTTTGCCAAGGAATCCGGCGACGATGAAGTCACGTACGTCCGCAAAGTGATCCGTCGTTTTGCCACGCGCGCTTTTCGTCGGCCGCTCACCGCAGAAGAACTCCAAACGTTCGTCGCTTTCTTCAACAAGATTCGTGCTGATTACCCCACGATGGAAGACGCGGTCAGAGAAACACTGGCCATGGTCTTGGTATCACCGCAATTCCTCTATCTGGTCGAACCGACCATGCGGACCACTAAGCGACAACCGCTTTCCGACTATGAGCTCGCCTCGCGCATTTCGTACTTCCTGTGGAGTTCCACGCCAAATCAGGAACTCATGGATCTNGCCGAGCAGCGAAAACTGCGTGATCCCAACACGCTGGCCGCACAAGTCAGCAAAATGCTNGACCACCACAAATCGAGTCAGTTTGTCGAGCATTTCACCGATCAATGGCTGAATCTTTCTGGACTGGATCGGGTCGCGGTCAATCCCGAATACTTCCCTGATTTTGATGACCGTCTCAAGGCGGATATGCGGAGAGAGACACAGCATTTCTTCGCCGAAATACTGCACCAGGATCTGAGCGCACTGAATCTCATTCAATCCGACTTCACCATGCTCAACCGGCGGCTCGCCCAACATTACGGTATCTCGGGACCTCGTGGCAGCACGTTTGAACGCGTCTCGCTGACGGCGGACCAGCATCGCGGTGGTCTCTTGACCCACGGGAGCATTCTGCTGGCCAATTCGACTGGCGAACAATCTCATCCGATCCGACGTGCGGTCTGGCTGCTGGACCGTCTGCTGGACAGCCCACCAGCGCCTCCGCCACCTGACGTGCCGGAACTGAACCCGGATGAGCCCAATCTGGCGGGACTGCCATTGAAACGCCAATTAGAAATCCATCGCACCAAGGAAGCTTGTAATCAATGCCACCGGCGGATTGATCCGTGGGGGGTGGCGTTCGAGCATTACGATGCGATCGGTCAGTGGCGTGAAGAAGTGCAAACCATCGCGAAGAAAAAGAAGACGCCCGCCAAACCGGTTCCAGTGGTCGCCCAGGCCACCTTGCCCGGTGGTCACCACATCGATGGTCTCGAGGCACTCAAAGACCATCTGCTGATGCACGAAAAAAAGCGATTTGCTCGTGCCTTGGTTGCCAAGCTGTTAAGCTACGCGTTGGGTCGCTCATTGGAACTATCCGACGAGCCCGACATCGAATCGCTGGCTAAGCAGTTTGAAGATAGTGATTTTCGCATGTCGCACTTGATCCTTGCCATTGTGCAAAGCGAACCGTTTCAGCACAAATAGACCCGTTTCCCGAGGACTTTCCCATGTCGACTCCTTCCTGGTATCTGCATCGTCGCACGTTGTTACGAGGCGCGGGTGCGAGCTTGGCCTTGCCACTGCTCGATGCAATGACACCGGCTCGAGCGAATCAAGAGGATAACCTGCCGCGACGCATGTGCGGGGTCTATTTTCCCTTCGGTGTCAGCCTGCCTCCTCAGGATCACGAACAAAGCCAATGGAATTGGTTCCCGACAGGAGAGGGCAAGGATTTTCGTTTTACGAACACCTTGTCGTCGCTCGACCCCCTTCGCGAACATGTCACCGTACTCGGCGGGCTATCCCATCCCAACGGCCGCAGCATCGGCGGCCATGACACGGGTGATATTTTCCTGACGGGAGCAAGGTTGTCAGGAACAAGCTACAGCAATTCCATCTCACTTGATCAACGGATCGCCCAGCACATCGGTGAACGGACACGATTTCCGTCGCTTACCCTTTCCAGTGACGGCGGAGTCGGCGAACCCACACGTTCGACAACCCTGTCGTTCTCGCAAAAAGGGCGACCCATTCCCGCATTAGCCAAGCCTCGTCAGATTTTTGAACGGTTGTTCGGCGAAGGCGATGCGGAGGTCAAAAATCAGCGCCGACAATTGAAAACCTCCGGAACCATGCTGGACCTGGTCCTGGAACACTCGCGCTCGCTCAAACGCAAACTGGGCACGCACGACGTCCGTAAATTTGACGAGTATCTGGCCTCGGTACGCGCCGTCGAACAGCGTGTCGATCGGTCCCAACGCTGGCTCGACATTCCCAAACCGGAAGTCAACTCCGAGTCACTCGCCTTGGACGCGTCGGCCGAAGGACCTCTCGACTACATTCGTACAATGTACGATCTGATGTACCTCGCATTTCAAACCGACACCACTCGGGTCGCGACTTACATGATCGGACAAGTGGCGGGCGCCACCACGATCGCGAATACTTTCCCACAGGCCTTGGGATTACCCGGCAACTGGCATGGCCTGGCACACGGTGCCGGCAAAAAGGGAGGCTACGAGAAACTTGGACGATTCGATCAGTTTCTCGCTGAACAACTCAGCTACTTCCTCAAGCGACTCCAAGACACACCTGAAGGGGACGCCACACTACTAGACCGTACACTGGTGTTCTACGGAAGCAGCAACAGTCGCACGCATAACAACAATAACTACCCACTGGTCTTGGCCGGCGGTGGAGCATTGGGCGTCCAACACGGTCAGTATTTAAAGTTCTCCGCGAAAACGCCTTTGTCGAACCTGTTCGTTACCATGCTCGACCGCCTCGATGTGCCTGTCGATGCGTTTGCTGACAGCACGGGCGAAATGTCTGAACTGATCTAGCGGCCTCTAACACTCAACTCCTTCGCGTTCTACCAAATTCAAGCACTCGTTTACCTAGTCGCTACAACCGGGCGATCGGTGAACCGATTTGTGCCGAAGTCGCTCGGAACGCCTGTTGTGCTGACGACATTTCTCTTAGGAATAGAGGGAGAAGTCATATCATTTGCAGCCGGAGTCAATCGATGAGCCACCAGAGTATCGCACCAACAACGCAACAAGATCTGGACCGGCTGTTTGCCAATGTGGCATTACTGAACGACGACGGTACGATCACCCAAGTCAACCGAGCATGGCAAACGTTCGCGAACGCGAACCATTGTGCCATGAACGACTACGGGGTCGGCTCGAATTATCTGCAAATCTGCGACACCGCTGCCAATACCGGCTTGGAAGAAGCCCGCATGGTAGCGGCCGGGATTCGCCAGGTAATCAGTGGACACTGCAAACGCTGGGTCTACCATTACGAGGACGGCTGGCGTGTCGAGTGCTGGCAAGTTGCGTCCGGGCTGATCGTCGCGCATTTCCCCATCGACTAAGCAGACCGTGGCAACGCCACACGTGCCCCGTCAACACAGCCAGCTTTGTCTCAACGCCACTGGCTGCGTCGGGTGTATTGACCCGATTTCCCGGGGCCACGAATTAACGCACCTGGTATGCGGTGAGCGTATGCTGATCGCGCACGTACAACACGCCACCGACGACGACCGGGTGTGCCCAACTAGGACGACCGTGGCCCTCAAGTTTAATGCGCCCTTGCTCTCGGTATTTGTCGGTTGTGGCTTCCACTAACGCCAATTGCTGGCGCTCGCTCAAGACATACAACATACCGTCGGCAGCTACCAAAGACCCTTTACCGACACTTCGATCTTGCCACACGATCTCACCGGTCAGGAAATTAACACACATCAATGTGCCGGAGCCATTCGTGTACATGTGGTCCCCAATTTTGACGATACCGCCGTGATGGATCGCCATTTTCTTTTCAAAGTAGACTTCGGTTGCCTGCTGTGCGGTCGCGGCATTGTCGACCTTCACCAATCCACCTCCCGTACCGTAAGCACTGGCCACAAACACACGATCGTTATCAACAATCGGCGAACAGCAATTGGCAGTGCCGTTGCACGCTCCATCGTAGCGCCACAGCAGNTTGCCCGTGTCCAATGCCAAACCAAAGGCATTTTCTCGAGCAACTTGAACGACCTGCCGAACGCCACCGATCGTTGCAACCACCGCAGACGCGTAATGCGCGGCCTCTGTCAACTGTTCACTGCGCCAGACCACGTCGCCAGTCTTTTTGTCCAATGCAGCGACCGTCCCTTGTTTGCCACCGGGAGTCACAATCAACAAATTGTCGACGATTAACGGTGACTCCGAATATCCCCAACCGGGTCGATTACCACCAAGATCTTGGATCAAGCTGAGATGCCAGAGTGTTTTACCGGTTCGCAAGTCGAGGCACGTAAGGTCACCATTACCACCTTCGGCATAAACACGATCCCCATCGATGGTCGGAGTACCTCGAGGACCATCGCCTTGATTATTGCGGTAACCACCATAGATACTCCGCAGTTCAGATCGCGATAACGTGCCATCGCCTTGCGTGATCTTTTGCTGATAGTACTTGGCCAGTTCCTCCAAACTCAACGCGCCATCCTTGCCCTTTTCGCGTATCAGGAAGTACTTCACCACTTCCTCGCCGGTCAATTTTTGATCCTGTTCATTGGTTTGTGGATCGCGTTGATCGGCGCGAGAAAAAATTCGGCCCAAATAGTTAACTCGCGATTCCTGCCGCGTCACGATACCGTCTTTGTCCGCATCGGCCTCTGCAATTAACTTGTTCGCTCGTTGCGCCGCGATCGCTTCCGCATCTTCCTTGGCAGAGATATCCATCTGCTGAAACTGATCACGAAACTGACGCTCGGTTTCACCATAGTGGAGGGCGCCATCACCGTTTTCGTCCAAGGCCTGGAAAAGTTTCTGCACTCGCCCGGCAAGGTCACTAGGATCGCCTTCACGATCGTGTTTGTAGAAATTCCAGCCTAAACCTGACACGGCTTCCANCTCGTCAATGCGACCGTCTTGATTGCGGTCGAAGCGGGCAAACTCTTGATCCACTCGCTCTTTGAGGCGTTTCGCAACGGCTTCCGGCTGCACCGCCCAAACGCGTGAGCCATCCTCGACACGTAACGCAATGATGTGCTCGACACCGTCGAGATCTCCCATCGTCACGAGCAAACCGTCCTTCACGGCAACGCTGCTGTAGCCCGCACCGACGTCATCAATCTGCCAGGCAACGGCTGGCCCTGCTTCCGGCCACTCCTTGAGCAACCCTTTGTCATTCGAGATACCGTCGCGATTGGGCCCGCGCCATTGCGGAAAATCGTTCGGCCCCGAGGGAAGTTGAGCCAACACGGGAGTGGACAGCAGCACCAAGCAGAGCAGCAAAGCAAATCGTGTCATGACAGACCCTACGAGTTTTGGAGGGACAGCGAGCACCCACAAAGGCACTTCGCTGCAAAGGAGGAAAGGACTGGGGGACATTATCTGATGTGGCCACCGAATATGCAACGAAAGCTGATCCAAAGTTGCCAAAGCATCGGAGAAAATACTGCCACCGTGATTGGCTCGCTGGTCGACCGTACTTCCTGGGCGGCCGCTCACCCCTGACACTCCGCTGGAACGCTCCAGCCAGCGTTGGGCTCACTCACACTCAAGATTCATCGTGGCTCCTGACCATCGCAGCCATTCCGACGTATCTACCAGATAGCCGATCATGTAAGGATCGATTCAATCACCTCGCCTTCCAGAAACGTCAGACGTTCGTCGCGTCCCAAGTGCGGATANGTAAGTTGATGCTGGTCGAGTCCGAGTTGATGTAACAGGGTCGCATGAATATCACGGAAGTGATGTGGTGACTCGACTGCGCGCAATCCAATTTCGTCAGTGGCCCCTTCGACGGTGCCGCCCCGAATGCCGCCGCCGGCCAGGAACATGGAAAAACCCAAATTGTGGTGATCACGTCCCTGGCCACCCTGAGCTTCTGGGGATCGGCCAAACTCACCTCCCCAAAGCACCAATGTTTCGTCCAATAATCCCCGGCGTTTCAAATCCTGCAGAAGCCCGGCAACCGGTTTGTCTGTCTCAGCCGCTTTCCGCAGATGGTTTTCTTCAATGTCTTTGTGTGCATCCCACTGGAGATTGCCGGGCCCTCCCCCCGATACGACGCAAATGAACCGCACTCCGTGTTCGACCAGTCGCCGGGCAAGCAAGCAGCGCCGACCGTAGTCGTCCGTTGGCTCGTCTCCCACTCCGTACAGTGATAACGTCTCCTGGGTCTCGCGTCCCAAATCGAAAACCTGCGGTGCTTCCTGTTGCATCTTGTAAGCCAGTTCATAGGAATGCTGACGCGCTGCTCCCTCATCGTCCCCCGCGGCCAGATTCATTTCATTCAGCTTACGAATCAACTGCAAGGTTTTGCGACGCTGACTGGCAGCCACTCCGGCCGGTAATTCCAAATTCAACACCGGTCGACTTCCTGGCCGAAACATCGTTGGTTGAAATGCGGCCGGCAAAAACCCTTGCATATACATGGGTTGGCCTGCCTCCAAAGCACCTTTCGGGTCAGGTATGACGACATATGAGGGCAACGCATCGTTCGCCGATCCCAAACCGAACAGCGTCCAGGACCCCATGCTGGGAAATCCTGGAAGCGTGCGACCAGAAAATAATTCGTACTGGGCGGCGGAGTGAACAACCTGATCTCCATAGCAAGATCGGACGACAGCCAAATCGTCAACGCAGCGACTGAGATGTGGAAAGAGATCAGAAACCTCAATACCGCTCTCACCGTATTTCCGAAAGGTACGTTGGGTCCCCAGCAACTTGGCGTCGCTTTGGATGAACTGGTATTTCGCCTCGCCAAATTGCTGCGGACGAGGCTGGCCATGAAGTTGGTTCAATAGCGGCTTGGGATCAAAAGTCTCTAATTGACTCGGCCCGCCCGCCATGAATAAGAAGATGACCGATTTTGCCTTGGCCGAAAAATGAGGACGACGCGTGGCCAACGGACCCCGGGTAGCCGCAGTCGCCAACGATTGGTCGATTAACCCCGCCAAGGCCAGTCCGCCTACGCCCCCCGCGGACGTTTGCAAGAACGAACGGCGATTCAGGCTTCGCATTACGCGTTGCATTGGCTCACGGTACATGCAAAAACTCATTGAGGTTAAAGATCGCCAAGGTGAACTCTTCGACAGGCTGCTCGCGCAAGAACGCCACGGACACCGCCAACTCCTGACGGGTTGGCAAACGCCCAAGTGCCAACTGAAAAGCGCGACGCACCATCGACTGTGGCTCGGCAGATTCACGCACCAGGCGATCGGCAAAAGCCTTGGCCATGCGATTAGCCAATTCTCCGTTGAGCATCTCCAAAGCCTGCCTGGCGTGAATACTGACTTCCCGACGCGCACAACTTGTCTGCAAATCGGGCGCATCAAAGGTCTCCATAAACGGCAAGCGCAAATTCCGCTTGGCAATCAGATAGACCGAACGGCGGTGATGCTCGCTGACCTCTTGAGTCACCTGCCATTGCGAAGGCTTGTAGAGAAGATTGACCAGTTCCTGATCCACCGGCACCATAACGCTCGGACCATTGGCTTTACGGTTGATCAAGCCGGAAACCATCAACATGGCATCGCGGACCTCTTCAGCGGATAAGCGCCGGGATGGATGCCGCCACAACAGGCGGTTTTCCGGATCGCGCCGCGCGTAGTCTGCGGCACCCTCAGTACGACTCGCCTGACGATAAACACGACTCTGAACGATGCGCCGGTGCACCGCTTTCCAACGCCAGGCGTTCGCCCTGAGTTCTAGCGCCAACCAGTCCAGCAATTCCGGGTGACTGGGTGGCGATCCATGGGTTCCCAAATCGTTTGCGGTCTTGACCAATCCCACACCAAAGTAGTTTTGCCAAACCCGATTGACCATCACCCGGGCCGTCAGGGGATTGGTAGGGCCGGTGATCCATGCCGCCAACTGAGTACGAGGATTGGCAGTATCGCAAGGTAATTCGGGTAGCGCAGCAGAGACCAGAACCGTCGGCGGGCGGGGTCCCACAAGGACTCCCTTGCGCTCCCAATCNCCTCGGCGAAGCACATGAATTGGAGTCCGCTTCGGCTGCTCGTTGCGAATACTCGGGATGGTTGGCAACGGAGCTGGNTTGGTGTCGGAAAGCGCAGCGATCTTTTTTTCCAACGCTGGTTTCGCTCCGTCATCCGCTGCGGCCAGTTGCTGCTGAAGTTGCTTGAGCTGCGCGTCGATATCTGCCACCTCCGCGTCCCAGGCAGCCTGTTCAGCCGTCGGAGCCAAACACATGTTGTACTCTTGACTGGCCGCCATGTACGCTTGCAGACGATAATAATCGCGTTGCAAAATCGGCTCCAATTTATGGTTGTGGCAGCGGGCACAACCGATTGTCAGTCCCAAAAATGCCTCACCAACAATATTCGTGCGCTCAGTGAGCACTTCATTACGGCTCAGTGCAATTTCTGGATTGCCTGCATTGCGACGCACCGCACCAAGCCGATGAAAGATCGCTGCCGATTGGGCGACGGTATCCCCCGGAGCCACTTCGTCACCGGCAAGTTGTTCGCGAATAAACTGATCCAGCGGCTTGTCTTGATTGAAAGCGTCAATGACGTAATCTCGATATCTCCACGCTCCCGGCAAATGGCGGTCGTATTCAAAACCTTCCGTCTCCGCGAAACGCACCACATCCAGCCAAAACTGTGCCCAATGCTCGCCATAACCCGGACTCGCCAACAATTGGTCAATGACCCGGTCGTATGCATCCGGAGCATCATCTCGGACAAAAGCGTCCACTTGTTCCGGTGTCGGTGGCAGTCCATGTAAGTCGAACGTCACTCGGCGCAGTAGCTGTGCACGTGACACAGACGGAGCGGGCTGCCAACTTCGTTGTTCAAGTGTGGCCAAAACAAACGCGTCGACCGCTGTCTCTGGCCAAACGCGGTTTTCCAAGGATGGCAACGGAGTAGAACGAATCGGCCGGAAGGACCAGTGCCGGCGCGCGTGCTCGCCAATCCGGTCCTCTGTTGGCAAGGTATCTGGCAGCGGAGCTTCCGTTTTCCCGGCAAGCGACGCCCCTTCTGCGATCCACCGTCGCAACAGCTTCACTTGCCCGGCGCTCAATGGCGTCGCCTCCTCAGGTGGCATCGACCCTTCGGTCACTACCTCGATGAGCAGACTCTCAGTCGGCTTTCCTGGCACAATCACCGGCCCGCTGTCGCCCCCGCGCAGCATGGCAAATCGCCTCCGTAAATCGACCCCACCTTTGCGCCCTTCCTGACCATGGCATTTCCAACAGTGACTTTTCAGGATGGGCACCACATCCCGCTCAAAAGTCAGTGGCTTCTCAGCAGCGGTCAACGCGTCCGCAGTCCAGCACGCCCAAATGAAGCACACCACGCGCACCAGCAACCTGTGGTGCGCTGTAACCAAACAAGGGATCCGGAAATGAAGTGGGTGCATCTGGCGCTCGCCGAAGGAACAAGAACGCTTCATTATCAGTCGAGAGACCGACGGGTGACAACCATTTGCTGAAAATCCATCCTGCAGAACACCTGCATGCCAGGCCTGGGTGCGCGACCGGCGCTGCGTTGAGGTGGTTCGTGGTACCGATTCCGGACGTGTGAAGCTGCCACGGTTTTCCACCGTGCGTTGGCGGGATCCGTTTGCCGTCCGGGGCGTTTCCCGCGGTGGCCAAGGCAGGGTGGTCAAGAAAACAAAAAAGCCACTTAGATCGGCTAATCTAAGCGGCTTTCTGTTTGTCAATTGATAGCTGTCGAATTCCGACCGAAATCGGATCGACTAACCTCTTTGTCAGATAAGAACTGTGTTCACGGTAAGTTGCAAGATGTCACCATCAGGCAACTGATAATCCTTAGAAAGGAGGTGATCCAGCCGCAGGTTCCCCTACGGCTACCTTGTTACGACTTAGTCCCAATCGCGGAGTTGACCTTCGGCGCCTGCCTCACAAGGTTGGCTTAGCGACTTCGGGCCCCCCCCACTTTCGTGGCTTGACGGGCGGTGTGTACAAGGCTCAGGAACATATTCACCGCGGTATGCTGACCCGCGATTACTAGCG
>NZVR01000105.1 GCA_002701545.1 Blastopirellula sp.
GACCGGCAAAATTCTTCTTGGCGTCCGCCGACAGTAACCACGTTTCAAACGTGACGACGTCACCCTTCTTGTAACCATGTGCGGACCGTTCCACCTGATTCACCTTCGCCTGGCAGTGATAGTAAATCTGATCGTCGCCACGCACGCGAGTCACTTTCTCAATCTTGAGGTTCAATACCTCTTTTGCTTCTTGCTTTAATTCTTCGTAAGCGCCCGGTGGCAGTTCGGCATGCAATGCCCCAAGAGGGGTGACCAGCAAGGCCAGCAGCCACAGATAGCAATGGAGCGAAAAGTTCTTCATCGTTCGGTTTCCTCACGCGTTAAAACCAAGAAGCATGCACACATCGGCACTAGAATTCCACGAACAGTATGACGGTCGTGCAGTCGAAAGGTTCACGCAAAACTCATCGCTGCTCAAAATAATTTGCCGGCGTTGTCCAAATCACCGACCGACGCTGATTTCTACCGTACGGCAATCTTACAGCGGAAGCAAATTTTCCGCCTCCAGTCAATCTGTCCCCAGCAGCGTAGCCGACATTGGAGTCCACTCACGTGTATTAAATCCGAGCGTGCAGCGCATTGAATTCCGCACGCCGTTTTGCTGCTGACAGGACGGTCGGCAGCCCCTTCGGAAACTCTTGCAAGTGGTCGTCGAAATCCTTGCGCGAAGGTGTATATCCGAAGAGGCCGATGCAGACATACCGCTGGCTGAAACGGGTTGCCGGGGTCGCGCGGGTCACTTTGTCGGCAACTTCTTTCAGCCGGGGCAGGGATTCCTGCCGGCTAATCCTTGTGTTTCCGGAATGCGTCCAACGCAATCCGTGTGATCGCGACATCCTCTTTGTTGACCGAGTACGCCACAAAGAGCGAGTTGTTCCAGACCAGAGAACTCGGATATTGCCAGCCGTCACGTTTGCCTTTGCCTTTGAATCGCTGCGTCGTCGGTTCTCCACGAATGAGCCACGCCCGATCAAAAACCTTGCCGTCGTCACTCAACGCGATCGTCAACAGGCTGCGATTCATTCGGCCCGGACCGGGATTGTTAATGAGATAAATCCCGCCGTCCGGCAAGCGGCCTGTGCTAAAGCGCGCCATGGAATCGGGGAAATCGGTCTGTTGCGGAACGCTCCACGTTTTGCCATTGTCGCGACTGACACTGGCGTAGAGGAATCCGCTCTGGTTGCGGAAGGGGCAGACGATCGTGCCATCCTTACGGACGTACGGACAGGGCTCGGTATAGCCGAACACCTTGAGCCCGTTCGGTTTTGCTGCAGCCGCGTCGATGGTTGCCTCGCTCCACCCGTCGATCCCATTCTGCGAGTCCGAAAACATCAACTTCATCCGTGCCCGCTGCGACTTCCAGATTTCTCCAACATGTTCGCCGCCCAGAAACAGCCGTCCGTCGGACAGAGGTCTCGCGCCCTCAATGAAAAACCCCGAGGCCACCCTTGTCGGCTCACTCCAAATTTCACCATCCGCCGACGTGACCGCATAGACGCCGTTCTTTTCGTTGAACAGATTGTGAGTCGGGTATTCGTGCGTCAGCGTGTAGTAAGCAACGAGGTTGCCATCATGGACGTGAAAGCCAGAGGCGACACAACTGCCGTAAACGCCATCAGGTGGCTCGGCAAGAACCTGAGCTTCCGACCATTCCTTGCCGTCGGGACTCGACGAGTACAGAACTCGCTGATCCGGCCGGTCCTCGTGCGCGCGTCCGTTCGACCACGAGCAATAGAGTCGGTCCTTGAAGACAATCAGGCCGGGATGATGAGCGAATCGAAAACCGCTCTCTTCAGTCGCGCGATGAATTTCGCGGTGTTCGCCTGCAATCGTCGTGAGCCCCAGAGATTTCGAATCCGATAGATCGAACAGACGCTCGACCGCGCGAAACGGCGGCGCGGCGTTGGCGAGCGCCGGTAACAAAAGTGTCAGTATGACTGCGTGTCGATTCATCGAAGCCTCACGAGAAACAATTGTCGCGTGCCATCGTCCGCCAGCCCCGGCACAAGGATCGTGTCACTGGTGCGATTCCAGCGAGGAGCCGGGTCGATGCGGACCGTCCCGCCGCCGGCTTTCGTTGGGATGGGCGGAGATACTAACGAGTGACCGTCGGCAAAGTGGTAAAAGGTGTAGAAACACTCGTTGCCGCGTTTCTGACTTCCTACGTACCACTTCGCGTCAGGAGAAAGGGCATTGTCGTCGATCGTGTCCGGAAAGACGCCTTTGCCTCCGATCGTTCCGGACCATTTGCTCGTGGCGATATCCCAGAGATTGAATGCGCCGGCGTGTTCCGGTTTTTTCGATCCGAGGATGAGCTCGTTCTTCTCACTCCATTCCGGGTGACCCGCGTACGGGACCTTGGTCAGCCCCGTACCGTCACGGTGGATGACGCATGACTGATCCGGCCGCTTGTTCTGTTTGCCTCGCACGAGGAAGAAGATCCACTGCCCGTCGCGCGACCACATCGTGTGATGTACGTAGATCGGATATTTGTCAGGATCGCCCAGCCGGGCGCGATTTTTTTCGGTATTCAGAATCAAATCCGCAAGCTTCGCATACGAAACGAGCAAGTGCCGCTCGCCGGTCTTTATGTCGATGCGGAACAGACCATCGGAATCGGGGTTTGCGGGCTTCTCGTCTGCCGTGTGATCGTAAGCGCCCGGATACGAAATCACTTCGCGCGAGCGTGTGATCTTGCCGTAGTTGATTCCGGCAAACTCATCGCGAACGGGCGACACGCCTCCATTGGCAATGGACTCATTGCCGAAGCGGAACTCGCGAATGCGTCGCCGCTCCTTCATGTCGTAAAGCACTGAGAACACAACGCCCGTCTCAGGGTCCTTGTCATTAAATAAAAACCGCGAGCCGGCCGCGCCCGGTATCCAGAACAGCATCGTCCCCTGCTGCTGGTTCCATGCCTGTGTTCGATCAACGACCTCGACGCGAAACCTGTTCCGAGTGTCGATCAGCACAATCTCCGCCGAATCATCTGGCTTCGGCATCCGATCGTGAAAGTTTGTCCGCAATCCCACGATGTACCGTCCACTTGCGTCCCAGGGGATCGTCCCACCATGACCGACATATCCGAAGAAATGATTCTTCGGACCATGGGTGATCTGCTGCACGGTCGCAGCCGAATGCCCGTTTGCCGTGCACTCAGCAATGCACAGTAAGATGCAGATCCACCAGAGCATTCGGCGACTGTTGGCGGAAAATACGATCATTCGCGGCCACTTTCTGAGTCAGGTTTCACACAGACCAGCGAGTTATTGTGCTCTGCGATTTCCGGCACGTCGTTGTTTGGATCAACCTGCAGCACGTCACCTGATTTGACTGCAGCAAAACGCAATTGTACCACACGCGGTTTTGCGTCGCGCGGGGCGTCGATTCGAGCGATCGCCTGTTCGGCAACGACTTTGCCGTCACGTTTCAGGACCACGCGGACATTGGCCGCGGGCTGGTTGCCGATATTGTGGATGCTGGCAATGAGTGTTTCACCAGCCAATCGCGTGTCGAGCGGCGATACTGCCAAATCCGCGCGGTCGCGGATGTCGTCGAGTCGTTCCAGTTGTTCGATTTCCACAACGGTCACCTGCCGTGGCGGGAGCCGGAGAGGAATGGCCGAGTAACGCTGGAGTTCCGTTTGCTGCTCCATGATCGCCTCGTTCATCGACCCGTCATCATCGCGATCCGGTCCCGTGCGGATTCGATACCGCCCATGCTGGAGACGCCAGACTCGCATCCGCCCGGTCCGTTCACGATCCGCGAAATTGTAAACAGCAACTTTCAGCTTCTTCGGCCCCGCATCCCAGACCAGCGCTGCGAAGTCTTTGCCTTGCAGGCCCTCGTAGCTGACCGCTCCCAAATTCAGCCAGCGATTGCGATTCGGCGCGTCACCCAGATAACACGACAATGCCGTCGTCGCGTTGTAGGTGAGGACGCGGTCCGTCTTCTGCTCGGCGGCCGTGTTCATGTGACGGTATCGCTGAAACCACGACAGCGAGTCGCTCAGCCACTTGTCCAACAACGCCCGGTCCTGGTTGACGAAGAAGCCCGCGTAACCGCTGCCTGCCTCCGAGTACTGTTTGCGATGATAACTTTGATACGGCTCGGGCCAGCGAAGCAGCGCATGGATCGAACGGCCGTATTGAGCCGGCGCGCCGCTGAAGCCGCCGCCATCAACGCCCATCTGATATGGACGTCGCCACTTTGCATCTCCGGTCAACTGATACAACGCAAGGAACTCGTCCACTGGCGAGATGTTCGCCGAAGCCGGCAGGTTCGACGTGCGTACCGGCTTTCCCGTGGCGATCTCCACCTTGTCCACGAACGCGTTCGGAGCCTGATAACCCAGCCACGTTTCGCCCCATTGCGCGAACCGCTCCAACACGGCCGGATTTCGGTTGTAGTCGGCCACGACATACATCGGGTGGAACATCAGACGAGCCGGAGCCCAATTCCACGTGCCGGGAGTGTTCCCAATGGTCGGATAACCGTTGCGGGCTTCTTCGATCCCGACCTTACGGTCACTGACGAAATGCAGCCGCCCATCTTTGGTTTCCACCATCAGCCGCGACGCTGACCGAGCTGCCTGCATGACGCGTTCGAAGTGGACTGGATCGCCGTAGTTCCACCACGCGTTCAGCGCCAGTTGATTCACGCCTTCTTCGTAAGCATGCAGCGCGTCCATCGACCGTTGGTTGATACCCTCTTCCAGATAACGGTCCAGCAGAATATCGGTCAACTTGTGACTGGCCGCCCTCAGGTCGGCTCCGAGCGGTTCGCTTTCGATCATCGGCAGACACTGCCAGACCTGAAACATGTCCGTGTCGTCCTGAGGCCCACCGCCAAGTTCACCATTGGACGTCATCCGATGGTCGAGCCACCACCGAGCGATGTGAGCCTGCTCGCCCCAGTTGTCGCGAACCAACACTGCCCAGCGCGGNGCGTCTGCTTCTTTCGACAGCACCGGCGCAGGATGGGGTTTGCGCCGGTCGATGTTCTGATAAATCCAGTTGTGATACTGCACGATCAACGGATCGTCCGGCGCGAGCAGTCGNGCGATCTCGGCCGTNTCNAGTANTTCTGTGATCGCTATCTCATAGCGTTTAATCGTCGGGTGATTGGCGATCTGCTCCCGCACCGGTGCGCCATCNTTCAAGTGCATCCACGGCCGAGGTTCGCTGAGCGCCGCGAACAAGCCGCGCAGTAGAAACTTTCGCCATGCCACCGCTTCAGGCAGAGCTTGCGCGCGAGGCACACTGTGAGCCAGTAGTGCGACCGATTCAAACGCCACCCCGTCGGCAGACTCGATCGAGACATCAATCGACGGCTTTGGCGCGACTGCCCCGTCTAACCGCGGCAACGGCTTCCACTTCGCCTTCGGCGGAAGATAAATCTGATCCGGAATATCGAGCGTGACCGAATAGTCGCCCGGCGCTGGCACACGCAAATCCACAATCATCGCCTTGCGCCGCGCATCCAGCACGTCGCCAACTCGAACCGTCACCACCGCGCCGGTCTCTGCATTCTCAACTCGCATCTTCAATGTGATCGCCGTGACGCCTTTCGTCCAATCCTTCCACGGCGCACTCACTTGAACCGGAGTCACACATTTTCCGCGCGTCGCGACCTCCTGCGAACCGCCTCGCAGCGACCCGGATTCAACTCGAAACAGCGACACGTGTTTCAACGTTCCGGTCTGCCCTTCGCTATAAAAGAATGAAAGCCGCTCCGCGTCGCCNTGATGTGCGAGCGTCTTCCGCAACGGAATCTCACAGAGCGGCTTGACCTTCGGTTCCATCAGCGAGTCGGAGTTCAAATAAACCTTGCCGCGCCAGTCACCGCGAACCTGCAGGACATCAAACCCACCGTCCGGCAGAGTCAGATGCAGCCCGTTGTTTCCATTAAACACGCGATAATTGACCGCCGGAATACCCGTCAGTCCCGCCCACTCGCCCACGACCCCATTCGAATACCGGGTATCCTCACGCCCATCAACCGGCCCATGTGTGAAGCCGCGAACCAGGCGGCAATCGATCGGCAGCACACTTCGAATGATCAACGGTTGATCAGGCCGCCACGCGACCGCACTGACGTCAGCCTCGGCTGAGGCGTGCGGCGTCAGGAAAAAGAGTCCCGCGATGAGTAGAAATGTGCGTTTCATACGGAGCCCGTTCTTTCAACCGCACGGTTTGAAGAAATGCCCCGGGTGAACATCCAGAGGATCCCATTGAGTCCGTTGTCGCCGAGCCCAGTCGCCGGATTGGCCGTAGGCGCTGTGTTTGAGCAATACGGAAAACGTAAGAACTTTCGAGCGTGCCCGTAGCGGTGGGTGATATCGAAATTCGAACGGCATGAAGACAATCGACGTTCCCTTTGGGTAATCCTCACCCAGTTCAACCGGCCAGAGCCGTCGCACGTCGAGATCATCGTGAATGAACGAGTACACCGCGTTCGCCGTTCCGTACTCGCGTTGCACACCGTTGACGGTCTCGCGTTTGCCCTTNACGACAAGATGGTCAGGATGCCAGCGATCTCGCCCCGCGATAACCAGGTGGTCACTGCTCGCCTTGATGAGAATTTCCTCATGATGTTGGAAGTCGAAGTCCGCCTTCGCAAACCGCTTCTTGACCATCGGCTGAACCCCGACCCAGATGGCACGATCGGGTAGTTCCTGCGGCTCGCCAGCGATCACTTCGGGACGCGAACCGCTGANCTTCTCGACATAGTCCGCCAGCACCCCAGCCGCCTCACTCGTGAAAGGCGGCGCGTCTTTGGCCGTGATGATGGGTGTCGGTGTGGCGTTCGCTGCCCGATCTACNAGCACAAAGTCGCCAGCAAGTAATGCAGACCATGAAGCCACCAGTGAATGGAACNAAGCGGCAAAAANAAGGACGACGAATCGATTNATTTTCATTNTTCGTCTTTGTTCTCAACTTGACGAATCGCTTGCTTTGCCGTCTTGCGCGACAGCACGAGGCAATACGCTTTCAGCGATTCGGGTTTGCGACCGGCTGCTTCCAGTACCTGACGTCACTCTGTCTCCGACAAGTCTGAGTCGCGCAGCCGTGCTAGGGGCAGGGCCCATTCTCGCAGCACGGACCCACATTGCACATGATGAAGGTCGAGATGGCATTGGCAAAGCAAATTCCGGAAGCCGCGTAGAAACCAACTTTCTCGAACTTACTTGCCGTTCGCTCCTCCCCTTCGGCTTCGTCCTTGGCAAACAGCAGGAAACACGCGGAGCCTAGAATGCTGGCCGCAAAAATCAACACGCCCCAACTGTACAGATGCATGCCAAAAATGGGCGTTCCGTAGCCGGTCGGCTGGCCNGGTTCAGGGCACACGTGCAGCAACACTTNCCGTATCGAAAATGTGCACCCGACAAGTGCCGCGAAAATCACCAGCGCAAAGTGCCGTCGATGGAAACCGAATTGGGTGTTGAATGCCAGCCCGATAACCACGCCCAGCATCCCCATGCGNTGCAGTAAACACAGCGGGCAAGGGTTCTCACCCAATCCATACTGGAACCCAAACGCCCCCAGCAGCACCGACAGCACGATGAAAAGACAACAGGTGTTCGCCGTGTAGAGATGTTGACTGTTCATGTTAAAAATTCAACTTCAGAACCGAATTGGTGTGGTACAAAAACATGCCAATCGAGGCCAGCGTGCTGGCACCAAAAAGCACATAAGCCGCCTGCTTTTTCCGCAGAAACAGCATCAAAAATGTGACGAAATAGAGCAAAAACAGGAACGCCATCGACGTTTTCCCTTCTGTAACGCAACGTGAGAACAAATAGCTCGGCCCGCTCACGACCCGCCCGTTCGGATCACCGTTGCCCCTGAGTGAAACCACCCGGGGGGACGTGTGCTCGGACGTTTCCTGGCGCCAGCCGCTGAAACCCACCTTATCAAGGCGTCCCTATCTTAATCATTCACGCCACCAAACAGAACCGTTCCGGCCAGTCTATTTGCAGGCCACAGGACAGTCGGAAGGGAAACGGCCCGCCCAAGTTGGTTGGGGATCAACGCTGANTCGTTTTTTTCCCAAGATTCCCGAACGACCGGCGAAATACCCATCGTTCGCCAGCAGTTACCGTGAATCGGTAAGGCCTTCCAGCAGAAAGCACGTTAGGCGTCCCCGCGACGCACCAGGAAAGCCACCTTCACGGCCATAGGAGCAGACCATTGAAACATACCGACCGAGACTTCTGGAAGTACTTCCTTGTCAGCATCCTACTTGGCGGCGGATCGCTGGTATTGGTGTTGGAATTCACAATGTGGACCCTCGCCGCGACCCNACCAACACTGTATCCCGCGGCCATCAGNTTATGGCTCGGCTCATTGGTGTTAATCAACCTCCGCAGGAAATCCAGCGCATCGCATTCCATCGCAGCAACGGAGCCATCCCATCGAGTATGATGGCCAACGTACCGGTAGCTCATCATGATTGCTACGGTGCATCTTTCCGCCCACTTCGATTGTTGAGTCACCCTGCGCCTCGCGAACCCAACAGGTCCTGACCGAGGAGTCAGCGTCCGGGTAAGCAGCAACATTTCCATTCACTCGTCAGATCGCCCGTCCTTTCACGCTATTCTCTTTTCAACGGAGCCCACCATGCCCGAAGACGCACCTGCCAACATCTCCTATCTTCAATGGATGTATCAATCTCTGGGAATCCCCTACGTCTTCCTGTTACCACTGGTAGGCTTGATTTGCTTTATTTTGACGTTGATCATCGTGCTGCGCGGCAAAGGCGCCATGTCCGTCGCCGCGCTGATTCTGGTTGTCCATGCCCCACTCTTGCTGGGGATTTTCGCGGGCATTCAAGGGATGATCGCGTCGTATCAGATCGTTGCGATGAGCCAAGCCACCCCGCAACCGGCTCAGCTGGCGGAAGGAACTTCGACTGCATTGTTCGCCCCAATGGTTGGTTTGATGCTGGTCGCCCCCAGTTACGCCATGGCCGCCATCGGCGCCATCATCCGTTCGTTTACCGGCAACGCGGATCCCAAGGGACTCAAGGGATAAGTCCAGCGGTCCATCCCAACACCCATGTTCCAAATTTTTTGGCAAGGGATGTACCACGTCAATTACGATGAGCGATGCGGTCCAGAGTTCGGTTGCTTAGGTCTCGCCTTGGCGTTGACGAGCACCCATGTGCTCGGCAGCCAACAAGGCCTCATGCGTTCGTGTCACTTCCTCCCAAAGGAGACGTTCCATGTTAGGATTTTTTGAAATACTTGTTCTCGGGTTCGTTGCTGTCCTTGGTGTCGCCGTCGTCGTAGGGGCGCTCATGTTGATTCTCGGTACCCGCCGCCGTTAAGCCGCCCTCCCAGGGTGGCTCGCTTCCGGCTGCACGTCTCCCGCCACCCACCTGCCAACCCCTCGGCCAAAGTTCCGATAAAACAAAACGACCCTACCGCCGTTCCTCGGACCACGCCTTTGTTGGTCGGTTCGCTGCCCCAGTCGGCACGCGGTCTTTGTTGCCACTTCCGGTCACAGGCGATATCCTTGCTGCGGTTCCCTTGTGTTGCGACCNGTTGTTTTGAGGTGCCTCGTGGGCTTGATCGTTGACATCGATGAAAACGAAGACCGGCGGATCATCCGTTACTCCCGTTATCCGCTCTTCCGCCTCTGCCTGTTCGCCAGTCTGCTCACGGGGTTCCTTGCCACCCAATGGCATGCGGCCTTCTGGTTGCTGTCCGCGCCACTGTTTGTGATCGCGTTGGTCATTGCAGCGGCTTGTTGGAAATACAATCTCGAAGTCATTCGTGCCATGCGTTCCACCAGCGTCAAANCCACCGGCAGCAAGTGGTCGTTTTCTGACCCGATTACGATCGAAATCTCCAAGCAGCCATTGCCGTCGGTGAATCCCAGCAGCGAGAACTCGGCAGACACTATGTACTAGCGTTCACCTCTCAGCCCACATCTTTGCGGCCCTCATGGGCCATCTCAATTTGGCACAGGCAATCTTAGTAATTAGTCTGAAACCTGCCTCGCGCGTTCGATGGCATTTCGCGCCGTCGCGTTGCCTCCGATGATGTACGTGCGACGGCGCCACGGGGGCTTTGCATAGCGCCCCAATCCCCCCCTTCCGAGCACTCAGAGCCCGCCTCGCCAACGACCTACCCTCCCCAGAGATTCCACTGCCCGCCCAATTAGAAAGCGCACGAACACCAGGACTGACAACACTCGCCAAAAATTCTCTGTGACCCGTACGATATCCACGATGATGGTCTGCCTGGCTTTTTCTAGCGCGATCGCCATTTCCGCTGGCCGCGACATTGCTGCATTTATGAATGCACCCTCCCTGCTACTCACCGTGCGTGTCACTTTTTTCCTGCTGCTCGGAACGTACGGAACAACGTTTCTACGATTCGTTCCCGATGCGGCTCTCACGTTTTTTACCGTCCGCGATGCGCCGAATTTGTTATTCGCCGATATTGCCAAAACGGGCAGTCGGTACATCCTTGGCTGCGGAGTTCTCGGCACGTTGATTGGATTCGTCCAGATGTTGCACACACTCGACGATCCCAGTCAAGTCGGGGGAGGTATGGCACTCAGCCTGCTGACGATCCTTTACGCGGTGCTCAGCTCCGAGCTGGGATTTGCCTTCCTCTACAAGGTGTACTCACGGCCAGCTGACGCGGACAACACGCCAAACGACAGCTTGCCGCTCACAGGCGTTGGAATCAGCTGTTTTGTGGTGGTCACCTTGATTGGTGCACTCCTCTGCATCTTGATTGTCTTTTCCTCCGATGGGCTGACGTCCGACACGGCAGACCAAGTTGACTCTCCGCGGGGTCACGTGCAAACTGACGTCAATACTTAGCCGCACTCAATACCCTTCTGAGCAACGCAGACTCTGGAGCCCTTCCATGCGAAAGCTGATCTGCGTGCCGCTGCTGCTGGTCGCCGCCTGCCTGTGTGCTGGCGTTTATGGCGCGATCCACAATCAGATCTCGTATACCGTCGCGCCGGAATATTTTACCCAATTCAAATTTCACCAGTTCCACATATCCCCCATCATCCCTGATCGGCTAGGCGCCGCCTGCGTTGGTTGGTCCGCAGCGTGGTGGATGGGCATCGTCATCGGCGTCGTTCTGATTCCCTTCGGCCTGCTCATTCCCGGTACCGTCAATTACATTCGCGGGATGCTCATGGTCTTTGGTGTGGTGGCGCTCACTGCTTTAATCGTGGGTATCATCGCACTGACATTCGCATTTCTACTGATTCAACCATCGAACACTCCCGAGCTGATTGTTTACGGCAATGACATCCAGGATGATGCTGCCTTCGCCCGTGCGGGAACCATGCACAATTTCAGCTATCTCGGCGGTCTTCTGGGGATCCTTACCGGTGCGGTGATGATTTTCCGATTGCGTCGGCGCAGCGGTACGCCCCACTTACCAGTCTCTGCCGACGAAAGATAGCGTGGTCCCGCACCATCAACCTCCCGGCGCAACTCGACATGGCTGATCTTAAAAATCCACTTTGGATGCATCTCAAGGCCGCTCTCTTCCTCTGCATTCTGTTGATCAGCTTTGCGCTGATCTTGCTGGAGAGTCCGCATCTGCGCATCCTGGCCCTCCTCTGTTTACTAACTTGGAGTTCCGCCCGTTTGTATTATTACTGCTTCTACGTGATCGAAAACTATATCGATCCCCAGTTCCGATTTTCAGGACTCTTCAGTGTGCTGCAATACCTGCTACGCCGGTCACCTTCTCATGACCCACAACGGTCGCCGCAGAACGACTCCCCAAAAGATACGCCTTAACCCCAGGGCGCTGCGTATCCGTCTCTGCCAAGAACAATCTGGGACGGTCGCTTTGCCACCCGACATCTAAAAAATTTGGGTGTGACCGAACCTCCGTTGCACATCCATTGTCCAACTCGCAGACCGTTTCACGTACCAAGCGTCCAAATACCCAAACGCTGGCAAGGCCGATCGTTCCAGAAGGCGTACCGTATTCCGTGTGCCAACGCGTCTTCAATCCACCCCGTGACACGTCCCTGGTCTGAAGCTTGTCATCTGAGGTGCTCATTGCTGTAACAGCATGCCACCACCCCGTCACTCATCGGAGGATCACCGTGAATTCCCCTTGTCTCCCACTGCCGCTGCTAACAACGCTTGCCGTCATCATTCACACGTGTTACACGGCCCCGGCCACCGCACAGCAACCCACCCTCCTGGCCGTCCTCAAGGGAGAGCAGCGGACGGATCCTCACGGCAACCCGCACGCGACACTCATCTCCGGACGAGCGAGGCGCCGGGGCGTCGGCAGACGAGGCTGC
>NZVR01000106.1 GCA_002701545.1 Blastopirellula sp.
CGTCGGGACTGTCCGAGGGAGGGTTGGGCTAGTCTCTGGCGGGTGGTGCGGACAGCGATTCCCAAAGTGCGTCAGCTGCTTCGCGGCCTTGTACCGGTTGTTGGCAGCTGAAGTTTTCACAGACGAAAACTTGCACTTCATCGGCAGGTTGTTTGCCGGCGAATAACCCGCTGAGATGTTTGGAATCGGTGGTGTTTGACGCTGGGTTCCGACGAGCGACAACAGACCGCGGGAGAAAGGTTTGCCAACGGCGATCGATGATCGCCGCGGTATCGGTTGGTGTATTGCCACCCAGGATGGCGATTTCCTGAAACGGTCCGAGCAGCATATCGCAGGCAACCAGCATTTGACTCATGGCATTGGGTGCCTGTTGCATCATGTCGACCGCTGCCAGGATAGCGCCTTCGGCTGCTTCCAGGCAGGCTTGTGCCCCAGTGAGTTTTCCCAGTCGAATCAGGGCGGTGGCTGCCATGGCGTTCCCGCTTGGCACGCTGGCATCCTGCATGTCTTTGTTGCGTGCGATGAGTTGTTCGTGGTCGTCGGCGGTGAAGAAAAATCCTCCGCCCCCGGCATCGGAGAAATGATCTTGTACGATCTCTGCCAATTCGACGGCCCAGTCAATCCACGTTTCGTCGAACGATGCTTCGTAAAGCGAAACCAAGGCGTGGATCAGATACGCATAGTCGTCGAGGTAGGCGTCGAGTTTGGCTTCACCCAATCGCCAGCAGTGCAACAGGCGACCGTCGTCTCGACGCATTTCCGTCCGGATGAAGTTGGCGGCACGGCAAGCCGCATCGAGCCAGTCGCTGCGTTGAAGAATCGCTGCGCCGCGAGCCATGCTGTGGATCATTAAGGCGTTCCAACTGACCAGGACTTTGTCGTCCTTGCCCGGTCGTACGCGTTGGTCTCTGGCTGCCAGCAATTGCTGGCGCGATGTCGCTAGTTCCGCTTGGAGTTCTGCCAGATCCCAGTCCCGCAAGGAAGCGCATTGCTCCAGGGTTTTGGGGAGATTGAGGATGCTGTTACCTTCAAAATTGCCCCCTGGTGTCACGTCGTAAACGTAACAGAAACGTTCCCCCCGTTCGGCTCCCAGCACTGCTTCAATTTGCGCGGGGGTCCAGACATAGAACTTGCCTTCGACCCCTTCGCTGTCGGCGTCTTCGGTGCTGTGAAAACCGCCTTGCTCGTCCGTCATGTATTGCAGCACATAGTCGATCGTTTCCGTGGCGACCTGGGCGTAATGTGGGTCTTTCAGGAGCAGGAAGCCGTCGAGATAGGCATCGGTGAGCAGGGCGTTGTCATAGAGCATCTTTTCGAAGTGCGGCACGAGCCATTTCGCATCGACCGAATAGCGGGCGAAGCCGCCAGCGAGGTGGTCGTAGATTCCGCCCGCAGCCATCTTGTCCAGATTGAGCCGCACCATGTTGAGCAGCCCTTCTTGTGGCTCGCGCTGGTAGACTCGCATGAAGAACTGCAGGCCCATGGAGTGCGGGAATTTGGGGGCGGTGCCGAAGCCGCCGTGCGTGAAGTCGAATGCCTGTTCCATTTTGACCGCAGCGCTGCGCAGGAAATCGTCGGGCAACGATTCTGCCGAGGACGCACCAGACCCGCTGTTCTGAATGTGTCGTGTCAGCTCTTCCGACTGTTCCAGAATTTTCTCGCGACGTTGTTCCCAGGCGTCCTCGACGGCCAAGATGACATCTTGAAACCCCGGCATGTTCATTCGTCGCTGGGGCGGCCAGTAGGTGCCGCCAAAGAACGGTTTGAGTTGCGGTGTGAGAAAGACGGACATGGGCCAGCCGCCATGGCCGGTCAAGATTTGAACGGCCGTCATGTAGATCTGATCTAGATCCGGTCGCTCTTCGCGATCGACTTTGACGCAAATGAACTTGTCATTCAGCAACGCAGCGATCGTCTCGTCTTCAAAGCTCTCGTGCTCCATCACGTGGCACCAGTGGCAGGCAGCGTAACCGATGGAGAGAAAAATAGGCTTGTTCTGCTCCTGTGCCGCGCGGATCGCTTCGTCACCCCAAGGGTACCAGTCGACGGGGTTGTTTTGGTGCTGAAGCAGGTACGGACTGGATTCGTGTTGCAGGCGATTGGGCATGAGAGATTCACGTGAAAATGGCCAGAGAAATTACTGGTACGATTGTTCGTTGGCGGGGAAGGAACCGTTGCGAACGTCGTCCACATAGGACGTGACTGCCTCGCGAATCTGGCTTCCTAAATCGGCATAGCGTTTGACAAACCGGGGCACGTAGCCGCAGGTGATGCCAAGTAGATCTGGGGTGACCAGGACCTGACCGTCGCAGTCGGGCCCGGCGCCAATACCGATCGTCGGTACGCGGAGTTGACGAGTGATTTCAGCGGCAATGTCGCTGGGTACGCATTCGATCAAGACGCTGAAAGCTCCGGCATCCTCCGCTGCGTGGGCATCTTGCACTAGTTGATCGCGGTCGCGCTGGACTTTGTAGCCGGTCTGGTTGACGCTTTGAGGTCGGAGTCCGACATGCGCCATGACGGGGATGCCTGCGGTTACCAAAGCCCGAATGGTGTCGGCTTGTGCCGCGCTCCCTTCCAGTTTGACAGCCGCACAACCGGTCTCCTTGAGAATCCTGCCCGCGTTCTCAATTGCCGCTTGAACAGAAACTTGATACGTCAGGAAGGGCATGTCCACCAGCACCATGGCCCGCTGCGCACCGCGGACNACCATTTCCGCATGGTAGATGATTTCGTCCAAGGTGACCGGAACGGTGCTCGTCTTGCCTTGCACCACCATTCCCAGGCTATCGCCCACTAGCAGGCAATCCACGCCTGCCTGATCCAGCAGTTGGGCGGTTGGAAAGTCGTACGCGGTGAGCATCGTGATCCGCTGCTGGGAGTCCTTTCGAGACTGGAAGGCGGGCACGGTGATCGGGGTTGGTTGTGAATCCATCGAACTCATAGTGCTGAAGCTGTGGGGCGAGCAAGTACCCACCGATTGTGACGCTCTGGGATATGAATGACAACCTGTCGAGATCGAAGAGGGTCTGGTAAGCTGACCTCATGACGCCCACCCGCCCGCCTTCCCGTTACCCTTGGCATCCCCAGCGCGCCACGCAGTGGCGTCTGAAAACACGTACTTTGGACCTGGGGGTGCGGCCTCTGGTCATGGGAATTGTCAATGTGACGCCCGACAGTTTTTCTGACGGCGGCAAGTTTTTTGCAACGGACCAGGCGATCGACCATGCGCGCCAGTTGATCGAGGCTGGGGTCGATATTCTGGACGTGGGGGGCGAAAGCACGCGGCCCTACGCCGCCGTGGTCGACGCGCACGACGAGCAACAGCGGGTTCTGCCTGTGATCGAGGCGATTTGTCGCGATACCAATACGCCTGTCTCGATTGACACCTCCAAGGCCAGTGTGGCGCGCGCGGCCGTCGAGCGGGGCGCGGAAATTATCAATGATGTGACGGGGCTGGAAGGCGACCCGGACATGGTGCAGGTGGCGCGGCAGACCGAGGCGGGAATCTGTGCGATGCACATGCAAGGGACTCCCCAGACCATGCAAGACGACCCGCAATACGGCGATGTCGTCCGCGACATTCGGCAATATCTGGAGCGGCGGCGCGACGCGCTGGTGCAAGCCGATATCGCGCTCAGTCGCATTTGCCTCGATCCGGGCGTCGGTTTTGGCAAAACGCACGAACATAACCTGGACCTGCTGCAAAATTGCTGGCAATTTCATCCTCTGGGCTGCCCGCTGCTGGTGGGGCACTCGCGGAAAGGATTCATGGGCAAGCTGCTGGGGGACAAACAGGCAGATCGGACTTCCGCCACCAATGGTGCCGCGCTGGCACTCGCACTGCAGGGGGTCCAGATCCTGCGCGTGCACGACGTACGGACTCTGCGGGACGCACTGTGCTTGTTTCAGGCATGCGGTGGGATGGGGGATCTGGAAACGCCAAACGGGGATTGATTCGGTGACGCTGGACGACAAAGCCGAACCGGCTCACGCGGGTTGCCGGCGTCCCGCAAGCCCGCAATTGCCGTTCTGAGGGATAAACTGAACCAGTTGTGACGACAAAGCCAGTTCGCTGCGGTTGCCGGTCCGGTGACTTGTTCGATTTAGGCGAAACCCCGTTTGACACGTTCCGGCACCAGAGATAAATTTAGAAGCTTGCCCAGGACGTGTAGCTCAGTTGGTTAGAGCGCGTCGCTGATAACGACGAGGTCCGAAGTTCGAATCTTCGCACGTCCACCCTGAGGCGGAAAGCTGAAAGCTGAGAACGGCTCTGCAATCAGTGAAAAAGCCGTTTTTCGCTTTCAGCTTTCCGTTTCGTCATGGGGACGTAGCTCAATTGGGAGAGCGCCGCCCTTGCAAGGCGGAGGTTGTCGGTTCGATCCCGATCGTCTCCACTGAAACGGGTCTCTCGACCCGCAGTGAACCACCAGGCCTGTCAGCATCTGCTGGCGGGCCTCGTTTCGTATGTGGGCGGTCTATTCCGCCAGGATCTTCCTGATCAAAATGCCTGCGATCAACGGGCCTTGAGGTGGAGGCAAGCATGAGCAGCCGAGTGGTAGGTGATCAGCGCAAGTCGATGGATGCCCGTCTGCGGGCACTGCACACGGCGGCACCGTCTCCCCAGCTTGCGATCGCAGCGCTGCAATTGATCGAAGACATTACGACGACCCGCGGGCGATTCCTGACCGAGTTGCCGATTGGCAAGCTGGGTGCGTTGTGGGGTGCCGATCACCTATCGGCGTTGCTCAAGCTGTATGCCAAGATTCGTAACACGCGCGATACGGGACGTGGAAAGCCGACCAAACGCATCGCGGATCAGGTCGGGATGCGACTGCTGCTTGATGAAGTGGCAGGTCAGGACATCGAAGCCCCCCATCTCTTTTCGTACGAGATCGGATGCACTGCTTGTCAGTGGCCTGCGGCCACACGCTGTCGGCGTTGCCAGCGGGCGGGGTGTGGTCTCGAGCGGTGCATGCCTGAACTGTTGGAAGCGGTTGAACTGCCCTATCGCGTCTGCGATCACCGCGGCAGCAACGGAGATCTATGCGTTGCCATTCACAATGATGCCGGGCCCTCGACCGTCGGCACGCCAATGCCCTGCAGACCGGGGCCACCCATCACTCCGCACGCGGATTGGCAAGAGGTCGGCGAACTCGGTGTCGACGCAGGGCTTGCCGGAATTGTGCCGCTCGGGGGGGGAAGCGTCATTAAGGTGTTCACTCCAGAAGGCGATGGTGCTTTCCCGATCGAAGTGCGGATCTGCGCTGAGGGAAATCTTCAGGCCCGCGTGACCTTTGCCNGAACCTCCTCCCGGCANCGTTCCCGCGCGGTGGNGACTGCCGACTCGTATTCGGGATTCTTTGCCATATGCGATCCGCTGGTCTCCCACCCGGGGTGTTACGCGTTGGTGCCAGGCGAACATGACCAGGTGTGGTTGGCGGATTTCGGCTTGCTTGTCAGAGCAGCTCGAGTGGCCGTCACGGGCATTCGCCAGGGTCGGGGCNACGCGCANCTGACGTGCGACTTTTTCCCGACGGTGAAATCGGTNCCNGCTACNGGTTGGTGAGCCCCTCAGCGGACGGNGCACCCTGCTTACGACACCAGTTCCTTGATCACNGAACCTTCGGGGAGCATGACCATGCGTCGACCTTGTGCGATGAAGTCTGCTTGGGGGTTCAGGCCGAGTGCGTGATAGACGGTNGCCGCGAAATCGGCAACCGAAACGGGNCGCTCCGTCGGCACCGCCCCATACTTGTCGCTGGCNCCGAGCGTCATTCCCNTTTTGATACCCCCACCCCCCATGGTCAGACTGAAGCATTCTCCCCANTGGTCGCGCCCCGGACCGCGTTTGTTTTGGTTGAGCTTGGGAGTCCGCCCGAACTCACCTGCCGTGATGACCAGGGTTGTGTCAAGCATGCCGCGGTCATCAAGATCGTTCAGTAACGCCGCGTAGCTGGTGTCGTAGAACGGCAGCTGTTGATCCAAGTGGGGAAAGATCCCCCAGTGATGATCCCAGGCATAGATTCCCGTGTCGACGTACCCTTGAATCGTGACGAATCTGACTCCGGCTTCTACTAGTCTTCTGGCCAGCAACATCCCTTGGCCAACGCTGTTGCGACCGTAAGCATCGCGCAGCACCTCAGGCTCTTTTGATAAATCGAAGGCATCTTTGGCGCGTCGCGAGGTGGAGAGGCTGAGTGCCCGTTCCTGGAAGCGGTCATGTTCGCTCGCGAACTTCAAGCGTTTTTCTTCTGCAGCCTGGAAGCGATCGAGTGATCGAAGTAGTTGNTTGCGGTCATCNAAACGGGCGGGCGTGACGTGGTCTGCCGTATCAAACACCGGAACTGAGAAATTGTCCGAATTGGGATCATCGGTCAATAAGAAAGGGTCATAGGTGCGACCGAGGTAGCCACTGAATCCGGGGGCCGTGTACGCCGGATGCTTCATGTCTCCGATATGCATGAACGGCGGTATGGGGGCCGCTTGCTCTTGCTGGCGGCTGAGCACGGCACCAAACCCGGGAGCTTGCACGTTTTTGTCCAACGGGCTGCCGCTCATGATTTCGACGTCGCCTTGTCCATGTTTGGATGTGAAGGCGTGCATCGACCGAATCAAGGAAAACTTGTCAGCGGTTTGGCAGAGCTTCGGCAACTGGTCGCTCAGTTGGAGTCCCGGCACCGTCGTTGACGTGGGGAGATACTTGCCGCGGATGTCGATCGGCATATCGGGTTTCATGTCGTACATGTCAATGTGACTGGCTCCTCCTTGAAGGAACATGAAGATCACATTGATGTTGGGTTTGGCACTCTGNGCGTCATNNGCCAACAGGTCGGAGAGCGTCAGCCCCAGCGGGGTGATTGCGCCGAGTGATAAACNACCGATCTTGAAGAAATCCCGTCGTCTCATAAGCAACATGGTAACACGTCACTCGGTTGCGCACAGCGAAGATATGCTTTCCCTTCTGGGCCGCATTTGCTAGCGGAGCGTCTACGGGGGGGATGCGGTACTGGTGTGGCCAGTTTGACGTCAGTGGCGGATATGGCGGACCGCTGGCGTTGCGTGCTGGTTTGCCACGGACCAGGGGCTTGGCAGCCTTGGAGCCTGGTTTGGCTGGCGGCAGCCGGGCGACAGCGAAAGCCTAGTAGGAGCTACGGGAGCCGTACCCGCGGAGACAGAAGAAGCCGATGACGATGGCCACGGCGTAGAGTACGAGCCATGTTTGACGATCGGATAGATCGAATTTGACGATCACGTTGTAGATATGGTGGATGAAATCATTCATGTTGGCATCTCCGGTGCACCCTGTCTGCTTGTATGTCACCGCATTCGAAGCCTAGTTTGCAGGACCAGTCTCGCTGTCGTTTTTTACGGCAAAGTACCCTCCCGATCGCTTGTTGGCCCACGGTATACCCGCGCTAGATGCCGAAATCATGGCAATCCGACCGGCGGGCGCGTTGACCTCGTTGCTTTGGTGTTGCCGGGCCTGCCAGACAGGTGGTTGGGTTATGCGGGATGTGATGCGCGCTGGATGGTTGCTGGGCGCAGGCAGGTGACGGCGTGTCCCGGCGATCCGGTTGGCCTCGGGTTAGCCAAGCCTCGCTGGTTGCAACGAACATCGGGACCATGAGCAAATCGGTCGCGAATCCTTCGATGGCTGCCGAACAGAAGAGAAGAGGCAGTACGCATCAGGCACGGAGGCGCGGGATGCTTTCCGGTCCGTACGAAGCGGGGGCGTGGCTACCATGGATTACCGCCTCAGCAGCAGCCCCCTGACACGGACCACGATGGCAATCTCAACCAACGGACGAGCGATGTGCTCGTACCGCACCCCAAGAGGCAGATCGATTGAACGCGATCTGATGGTTGGATGAAAAAATCAAGTTCCCCGAAGCCTCGTCCTGACGTTGTGCCTCTTTCGCAGCCAACGCACCGAGATGCGGTCCGTAAGAAACTTCTGCAGCATATTTTGCGCAATGAAATGAAGCGCAACGGCAAGAAGTTGGGCCCTTCGTAAACAGCAGGTGGTGTCCCAAGGCGCGAAAGGTGGTTGCAGGAAGAGTGTGTTGTATTGACGGAGTCATGGCGAGTTACCCCTTGAATCGGCCCTATCCCACGACCGTTTTTGCTTGTTTCCTGCCAGCGCTGTTGGGCATCGCTGTCCAAGTGTGCTGCGCGGCAGCGCCGCAGCTTCATCCGGCGGTGGCACGGGTGAGTGTGCAGGAGTCGGGGGCTGTCTCTCATGGCTCCGCAACGTTGGTTGCCGTGCGCGATGGTAAAGCGATGGTGGTGACGAACTGGCACGTGGTTCGAGATGCGGCAGGGCCGATCAGCGTGCATTTTCCTAACGGCTTTCAATCACCGGCACGCGTTCTCAAGTGGGACAAGGACTGGGATCTGGCAGCGCTGCTGGTCTGGGATCCGGGGGTCACTCCCGTTCCGATTGCCAACAGGCCGTCGCAATTGGGCGAGCCGCTGGTGATTGCCGGCTATGGATCGGGAAGGTTCCGCGCTGCTGCAGGTCGTTGTACTCAGTACGTCGCGCCCGGGGTGAATATGCCTTATGAGATGGTCGAGGTTTCCGTGCAGGCTCGCCAAGGCGATTCGGGTGGTCCCATTTTGAATCAACGTGGGGAATTGGCCGGCGTCCTGTTTGGCTCAGGTTCCGGGACGACGTCTGGCAGTTACGCGGGGCGCGTGCGTCAGTTCCTGGCAACCGCTTGGCCCGCGACTCCGCAACCTGACGTGACGCAGGTGGCTCGGGACCCTGCGCCGATGTTGCCGCCGGTTGGCAGATCCGAAACGCCAGAGCAACGCGAGCTCCCCCCGCAGATTGCCAAGGTGCCGGACGTCGAGCAGACTCCCTCGCCTCCGGTGGTGCATCGTATGCCCCCGAGTCCGCCACCAAGTCATGTGGCGAACCCCGCGGCCCATCCCGAGGTAAACCGACCGGAAACGGCTGCGGTGCCCCCTCCCGCGATTCCGTTTCGCTCCTCGCCTGCTGCCCGACGCGATCAGGCTACGGTTGATGCCCCGTCTGGCGAGTCGTTCGAGATCACTTGGGAAAGTCTTGCCGGCAAGACGATTGCCGAACAAGCGAAATCCGTGTTGGCCATGATCGGCGCCTGCGCCATCGTCTTGCATCTATTGCGTATCGGCAAGAAAGAGTGAGCGGCACAGCAAGTTGGCAGCGTCAAGTTTCTGTGGCGTTGTCGGCTGACTAGAGGACGCGTTTACTGCGCCTTTCGCGCCGCTGCTTGCCAACGGGCCGCATCTTGTTGCAGGTCATCCAGGGATCGGAACCAGAGCAGCGATCTGCGTGTGGCTGCCGTGTCGGCGGTGGCGCGACGAGCCACTGCGATGACCAGTTCATGAGGTATGGAAGTCAGCTGCGCGGTATCGAAGTCATAATTCTGGCCGTTGAGGGAGAGGGCGATGCGCTGGTCGAGCGTGCTTTCGACGCGGCAGATGCCCTGGCTCAGTGCCAGGCGATCACCGGCCTGCAGATGTCGCGCGCCACTGCGGTAGGCATGGCAAAACGCGTCGACATCGTTGACTGCTTGCACAGCGGATGCGATCTCCTGTTCCAGGTTGGCCTGACGGGACCAAGTCTGGACCTGTTGTAAGAGTTCCTGGGCACGCTGAGGATCACGATTGTCCAAGGCGTTTTTGACGGCAGCCAGCGCACGTTGCATCTCGGCGCGTCGGGATGGAGAACGCGCGGCTTGAATCTCGCGAATCCGCCGTTGGCCTGCGGTGTCCAGCGCCGTGACCGCAATGACATACCGTTCGCCGTTTGGCGTTCTGAGCGTGGCCTCGTCGGCTTGGACCGAGAGTAACTCGGCACGCAGCGAATAATTGCCCTTTGCGGTCGTCCACGTCGGTGGCTCCGAGCCGAACGTGGAGCGATCGGTCAAGCCCGCGCATCCGATGCAGAGGCAGAGGGTGAAAATGCCAGCACGCATGGCTCGGTTCCCTGTCAAACAACTTGGCTTTCCCCTGAACCGCCACTATGGAATTCCGGTCGCGTCAGGTCAAGTGGATGTTACAGGCGTTGCTGCGGTTAACGTGAGCAACAAAAAAACCCCGGCAATGGCTGCCGGGGTTGTGGAACATGTCGTGTCTTTGCCGTTGCTTACCAGATGTACTCGATACCGCCGGTGGCACCGTGTAGGAATACCTCGCCGTTATCGTTCAGGAAAGGAACTCGCGGTGGCGATGCCGGATCGCCGTTGAGCCCGACAGGGTTGAACTGGTCGACAGCCAGAGCGACTCCGTCGATATAGACCGCTTGGTAACCAAGTCGGATGGTCCAGTTGTAGTTGACTCGCCAGGTGGCCATGGCTCCCGCTTCCCCGATGAATGCGACATCCGCATTATCCGAGACTCGCTCTTCGTTCGCGTTCACATTGGCGACAGGGCTGATGGTCGTAAAGTTGAAGCGTGTCACTTGGGTTGTGTGATTGCCATAAATACCGGCCTTCAGCTCGCCACCGACGCGGACGCCAGGAACCACATTCGCCCACAGATCCCCTCCCAGTTGGAAACCGGTCAAGGCGTTGCGAGTGGAAATGTCGTAGGTGGTGAATCCTTGGATCACGTCAAAGGGTGGCGCGTTTTCAGCGATCTCGTAGTCGACATTAATCAGGTGTCCAAAGTCTTCGTACAAGTCAAAGTAGCGTACACCACAGAGCCACGAGCCTTGGAGTCGGCAGTTCGCACCCACCCAGCGGCGGCGGTACATCAGCTCGACGCTGTTGATCTCAGACGAGTAACCGATGGAGGCGAATTGAGCGGCATCCGATGAGAAGAGGCCACCGTTCAGTCGAGGTTGTTCGGCGGGATCGTCGCCAAACGGGATCGTACCGACACCCGGCTGCTCGGCAGGAAAAGTACCGTAGTCGCTGAAGATCGAGTACAGGCCGTCGTTGGCATCGAATACAGAACTGCTCGAAGCCCAGTTGGCCAATCCGAAATAGGTTGCTTCGATATTTGCCCCGGGGCCTAGCTGGAAGGCGATGGAGATACGAGGGGCTCCCTCGCGATCGGTGAATTCAAGATCATCCGCTGTCAAGGCTGGGACGGGAGCGGCCAGACCGCGTGGTCCGTCACTCATGAAAATGACGTCCGAGTTGGCGGCCTCATCACGTTTGAGATACATCACATCAAATTGCACGTCGTACCAGCGTGGTGCACAACGGCCACCGTCGCTGTAAGGCAGCAGGTATCGCAGGTATCCGAGGACGTCAAAGTTTCCGCGAACACCATATCCGGCGGGCGAGTACGGTCCGTCCATGGGCTGTGCTCCCATTTGTGCGAAAGGACCAGGAGCTCCTCCGCCCATGTGAGCTGCAGGCATGACGCCACCGTTGGGGCCACCCATCATCTGAGGAGGCATTCCACCAGGACCACCCATCATCTGAGGAGGCATTCCACCAGGTCCAGCCATCGGCATGGCGTTGGGCGGGCCTTGGAAGCCCATCGGTGGTCCGTTAGGTGGCAAACCGATTCCCATACCGGCTCCGTTTGGACCAAAGCCCGCTGGCGCTGTCATGGATGCTGGGGCGATCCCTGAAGGAGGAAACGCCGGTGGAGCGAGTCCCGGGGCATAGCCTGGTGCCGGGCCGATCGGACCTGCCATTGGAGGCGGTACGTTCCCGAAGGTCGCTGGACCAGCTGCCAGGGGTAGTGGTTTTTGCTGCGATGAGCCGTTTGCCTGAGGCCCTGTGCGTGCGATGGCCGCCGATTCCGCTGTATTCGGCGGGGAATCCGGTGATTCCGCTCGCATGTTGGCTGGCAGGCAAACCAGCGCCAACAGCATGAAATAGCAAGGCCAAGATGATTGCGAGTTCATAAGTACATCTCCGCGGCACATACGTCTTGTGATCATGGCGAAGGCNCGGCTCATTTGCCGCTCTTTGCTTCTACAGGGTGTCCAGTTGAGTGGCATACGGCATCCAATGTGTTGGCTATTTCCCCGGTAGAACCCANCGACNCCGCNCAACGCATAGAATCAACAGTTCTTCCTCTGTCGGAACACTCTGGTTAATCGGCAAAGTCGACCATCTAATCCTGCCTTTTTTGGAAATCCTTCGTGCCAGCAACGGAAACGCCTCATTTGGCGCGCTGGCGCCAGCAGTTCATGCACGGGCAAGGTCGATCTGCATGCATCGGTTGGTTAACCCTGTAGAGGGGGAGCTGGCAGTTTCCTGCCAGAAGTCCCCGATGATGCTTGCGGTTCTCCGCAGACATGGTGACAATAAAATTGAACAGTCACGTCTCTTGGGGAAATTCTCATGCCCGCAACTGCTGCTCAAAATGTCGATGCGTTTCTTGCATTGGTGGAAAAGAGCGAGGTCCTCTCAAAAAAACAGCTTGAGAAAGTCAAAACGCTCGCTGCTGACACCACGGATCCCAAACTGTTGGCCAAGAGTTTGATTCGTGACCGTGTNCTGACGGCCTGGCAGGCCTACCAGTTTCTGGGTGGGGTCTTTCAGCTACGCGTGGGGAAGTACACGTTGCGCGAACAGATTGGGAAAGGAGACCTGGGCAGAGTCTATCTGGCAAGCCACACGCAGCTCGATCGAGAAGTGGCACTCAAGATTCTTGCGCAGAAGCATCTTGCCAGCAAAGCTTCCGTCGACCGTTTTCTGAACGAAGCGCGGCAAGCCGCCCAGTTGGATCATCGCAACCTGATCCACATCTTTGATGTCGATAAACAGGGCGATCGCTATTTCGTGGTGATGGAGCCGATTGTTGGTAAAGACCTGGGCACCATCGTGGACCAGACCGGCCCTCTTCCGTTGCTCGAGATCGCCGATTATATCCGTCAAGCTGCTTGTGGACTCAGTCACGCACATTCCAAGAACTTGCTGCACCAGGATCTCACCCCAGACAAGTTGTACGTCGACGAGCATGGTTTGCTGAAGATATCCGGATTCGGAATGGGGGGTGTGGCCAGCGCACGACTCTCTCCAGAGGCTGAACAGAGTGAGAAGTCGGCCGATTATATTTCGCCGGAACAAGCGTTGCAGAAAGAGAAGCTGACGAAGGCGACAGATCTGTATTCGCTGGGTTGTGTGATGTATTNCCTGCTGACCGGTCAGCCGCCATTTCCTGAAGGGACCGACGCCGAGCGGCGCAAGAAACATGTAACCGAAAAAGCCACCCCGATCGAAGAGTTGCGGCCGGATGCTCCGAAGGGGCTGATCAACATCTGCCGCAAGTTGATGGCCAAGAAAGTCGAGAACCGATTTGGTTCCGCGGATGCCGTGGATTCCGCGTTGACCAAGTGGCTTGATCAGAATCGACCAGCCGAAGTCGTCGAAGAGGCCATGAACGACACCATCATCACGGACCCACTTGCCGATCCACTGGGCGAACCACTTGCCGACCCACTGGGAGAACCACTGAGCGCATCGCCTGCGGTAAGCGAGGGTGCGTCGGAGTTCGCGGTCGATATATCCGGCGCCGGCCGGTCCAAGTCTAAGTCGAAGGCCAAGTCGACCTCCAAGGTCTCGAAAAGTAAACGCAGTTCCAAGGACGAGGAGACGACTGGAGGAAAGAAACGACTGCTGTGGTGGATCCTTGGCGGCGTCGGTGTTGCCGCAACCTTGTTGGTCACCGCGGTGGCGCTGGTGGTGGTGTTCGTTGTCCTGCCCTGGATGCGGTCTGCCCAAGACATGGTCGAGGCAGTCGGAGAGGATACCCAAGTGGCGGCAGTGGTGGAGGACGGAGGCAGCGAAGGGACCGAGGACTCCACGGACGATGGTGAACCAGACGAAGGAACGACCGACGATGGGACCACGGAGGGGGATGACGAGCCAGGAGACGATTCGTCCACCGAGGAGCCTAAGGAAGTCGTGGAAGAGACGGAGCCAATTGATGGAGAAGATGATCCCAACGAAGAGCCGGCCGACCCGCAAGACCCCAACGGTAATGACTCGGATACGACCGGCACGGATGATGGCGATCCCCCTGCCGATCCCGAGCCTCCGACGACGGAACCTCCGACGACGGAACCTCCGACCGTAAAGCCCCCCAAGAACCCACCCAAGCCTCCCTTTGCAGCGCTGGTCGATGTCGTGCCCTTGCCCGCGGTGGCGGAAACCGCAGCCTTTGAGATCGGCCCCGTCTACATCCCCGAGGGTGGTTTGTGTTTCCTCCGCGCACGGGGCGGCGAACAAGCTTATAAGGAACCGTTCAACTTCGTGATTCGCAACGCGGACGCAGGCCAGGCGGAACGTGACTGGGAAGTCCACCTTGTCAACGTGAATGAAAATGCACGCGTCGGAACGATTATCGCCAAGTTGTCCTTGCAAGAAGACAAACTGACCTTCGAGTGGACACCGGAGGCCGCCAGCACCGTCGGCGCCTCGTCCTTTGTCAACTGCCTGCTGAGCCTTTCGTCGGACGACGCATCACGCGTCATCCGGATGCGCGAAGCTGTCGAAGTGGAGCCACTGGAACTCGCGCTGACGACCCCCCGCACGACAGAAAAGTGGGATGTGCCAAGTGCCCCTGAGGGTGCTGAGTTGCAAGTCGAGATCCTGGGCGTTGCCGGCTTCCCAAAATATCACCTCGATCCACCCCAGGCGTTCGCTGCCAATAAGGGTGAGACGCTGTTGATTTTTGACGAGGCGCCGTTGCAATTGGACATTCAGAGTGATTTTCGGCGGCAGCTGATGCTGGAAGTCAACGTGGCGGTGAAATTCCCCGGCGAACGGAAAACGCTGAAGTTCAACAAGAGCCGGCTTGAATCGTTGGAAGGGGTCGCGAAGAACCAAATCCTGACCTACGAAAACGGTATCAAGCAACTCCAGCAACAGAATCAGCTGTTGCAAAACGACAGGCGGAATCCGAGAGTCCAGGAGAATCTGCGAAATATCAATCTGGCAAACTTGGAACTGGAAAAGCTGAAGAAGAATTTGGGTATGCTGAATCAAGTGGTGGCCTTGGCGGATACCGCTGGCAAGCTACACTTCCGCATGTTCTACCGGATTGGTTCTACGGAAGTGGAAATCCTCCGCACTGCGGGCGCGCCGCAGAAACCAGCTGCTCCGAAGTAAGGATGAGTCGTTCGCGATGGATCAAGAGACTTGCTTGGCGACCCTGGGGGGTGGCTGTTTCTGGTGTACCGAAGCCGTGTTTCAGCAGCTGCGCGGTGTGACCGAAGTGGTTTCCGGATATTGTGGTGGGCACGTCGAGAACCCCACCTACGAGCAGATCTGCACCGGAGCCACCGGGCATGCCGAGGTCGTCCGCGTCACCTTCGCTCCCGCAGAATTGACGTTCGAGCAATTGCTGGAAGTGTTCTTTCAAACCCATGATCCCACCACGCTGAATCGCCAGGGCGCGGATGTCGGAACCCAGTACCGATCGGTGATCTTCTACCACGATGCCAGTCAGCAAACGCAAGCCGAAGCAACGATGGGACGTTTGGCCGACGCATTTCCCAGTCCGATTGTTACGGAGATCAGTCCCTTGGCAACGTTTTTTCCGGCTGAAGCTTATCACCAGAACTATTTTGCCAGGAATCCGCAGCAAGGCTATTGCGCCGCGGTCGTCGGCCCCAAGGTTGATAAATTTCGCATTCGTTTCTCCGACCTGCTGCGGTAGAATGTCACTCTAAGATCCCGCTTCTTGTCTTGTGAGTCATCCCATGTCCAAGAACATTTTGTTGTTACTCAGTAGCGTCGTTGTGCTCTTGCTGTCAGCTTGCATTCCACCGGAGCCCGCGGATTCGGGTGCCGACAGCAGTACCACGCAGGCCCCCTCGGAACGGTCGCCGAAATCCCCCGCAGATGACGGAACGGGCGAGCAGACGGAGAGCCAAGCGACGACGGATAACGAGGAGTTTGTGATGCGATCCGATGCCGAATTGAAGGCTGAGTTATCTCCCCTGCAATACAAAGTGACGCAACGGAAAGGGACCGAGCCACCTTTCCGAAATGAATACTTCGACAACAAACGCGAAGGGGTGTACCGGTGCATTTGTTGCGGGCTGCCATTGTTCGATTCTCAGGCCAAGTACGAGTCGGGAACGGGATGGCCGAGTTTCTATCAACCTGTGGCAGGCAAAAACGTGGCTACGGAAGAGGATCGTACTCTCTTTTCGATCCGGACTGAAGTGAAATGCGAACGTTGTGATGCACACCTGGGACACGTCTTTGACGATGGGCCAGCACCCACGGGGATGCGGTACTGTATCAACTCGGCCGCCTTGAAGTTTGCCGAACGCGAAGCCGAAGCTGCGGCCCCCGAGACACCTGATGCCACTGCGGACCCAACGGCTGAGCCGTAAGCGTCGCTTGTGCTGTCGTTGCGCTTTCTTGCGCTGTTTTTGTGCAGCGGTATACGTGGCGTTGCGATCCTGAGGACACCGCCCTACTCAGGGTCGGACACGAAGCGGTGGGTGCCACGATTCTCTCGGGCAATCCGCTCCAGCAGCTTGCGACCGCCCGGATTGTGAAGCCCGATCGTGTGCACGGCGACCGCTGGCATACGGAGTTCCCCGTCGACGTGTCTGACGTTGTTGCGCCTCAGGTAAGCCGCAGTCGGGTCGCTGAAGTCGCCGTCAGATAACAGGTAGATTGCATCCGGCCAGAAAGCCAGTGCCTGGCGCACGGAATAGAATGGCTCGGTGTCGTAGCCCAAGCGAAACGAGTTGGTCCATTGCCGCAAACGGACGATGTTTTGCTCGGTGGCTGGCAGCAGCTCAGGTTCAGCCTTGTGAGGTTCGAACATCAGGTGCGAGTCGCGGTCAAAAAAGATCACGTAAAAGGATTGGTGCGTGCTGAGTTGCTCGACCGCCTGGAGCAGCTGTTGCCGTGCTTGACGCCATTTGGCTCCCTGCATGCTCATCGAGCAATCGACGACGAAGACGAATTTCGTTCCGGCAGCTTGCACGCCAAAAAATTCCGCTCCCGACTCCTCGGCGGGATCCTGTGTCTGGCTCTCGCCCTGGTCGCCCAGGATCGCCAGCGCTTCTCCCATCAGGTCGGTTCGCCCCGGCACGACGGTGTGGGTCCCTTCGTCGAGCGACATGGCACCGACCATGGCATCGGCGTTTGGCAGGTGGACTCCGCCGGTCACCGCAGACGCGCCTGCGGTGCTGTGGTCGCGGACGGTTGTGGCCATCTGGACTGAGTGCGTCGCGATCTCCAGCGGGTGCTCGGCATGCCGCAGTGGCAGCACCTTTAAGGCCCATCCTTCACGGACCGTCATGGCGTAAGTCAGGGTTGCCAGCAGGATGAAGATGCCGGCATGCACTACCGCGCTGACCAGGAAGCATTGAGTGAACAGCCAGGAAATGTAGTCAGACGGTTCGGTCTCGCTGGACTTGGAGACAATCCTGACGTCGGAATCCGTTTTGCTAGCGGAGCGACGGTTGGCTTTTCGAGACGCTTTGATTTGCTCGTGCCAGGGGAGTCTCCGCCAGCGGAAGGTGCGCGCCAGTTGATTCGCAATCGATGCGTCGACAACGGGACCGCTTGTGTCAGCCGCTGGCGCGCTGCCTGCAGTCACGGGAGCCGGCTGTTCTGGAGCGCCGACCGTGACGTCATGCGTATCGCCAGGCGAGGGCAAGGGAGTGTCGATTAAATTGCTCGAAGTGACCATAGGCAAGCACTTCAGCTAGCCGTTCTAGCAAAGTCGATGAAAATCGGTACGACAACAGCGTACTTCGGATTTTCGCCTACCTGTCGTGAGTGGTCAAGTCGCGCCGATGTCAAGATTGGCGGTTCACACCTCTCTTGCCCCCTGAAACCGAGCTCTCTATACTCCCGCCGCGCTCTGTTTTGGCGGTTGTGCCAGGTACAGACCCACAAGACGAACTAGCAAGGAGGCTGGTGATGTTGGCTCGACGACTTCTATTTCTTGGGATTTGGCTGGCGAGCGGTCTGCAGGTGTTGGCTCAACTACCGAGTCAAGGCACGCTGACGGACGCGCCTGGGGCTGCGGCACCCGCTGCCAGTGCCGTGCCGCCACCCAGTGTCTCGCCCTCTGCAGGAGCCGCTTTGCCTGCCTCGCAACCGGCCAATGGCACAGGATTACCAGCGGCTCCGCCGAGCGTGGGCGGCGTTCCCATGCCGACTCCGATGCCGGCGGTTGGCGCCACACCCGCGGTGATTTCCAACCCCACAGACCTCAGTCCTGCCACGGTCGCGCCCAATCCCGTGCAATTAACACGAACGGTGGCTGGCGGCGGACCCCGGCAATCAGTTTCACTGCCTGGCGGACAAGGCCAGGTGTTGCAGGAGTACGATATCTCGGATTACACGGCCCGCGTGAAGTCGACTGTGAAGCCAGAGCAGGCGCTGGTCGATTGGATCTTGCGGGAAACCGGCACCGACGTTTGGTTTTCCGAGCCGTTCGGTTTTCTCAGTGCCAGCAAGTCGACATTGCGCGTCTATCACACCAAAGAGATGCAGCAAGTGGTGAAGGGGATTGTCGATCGCTTCATCTCCAGTCGCCCCGAAGCGTACGTGTTGGGGTTGCGGATGGTGACCATCGGGAGTCCGAATTGGCGCGTGACGGCACTGCCTTTGATGCAGCCGGTCACGGTTCAGTCGCCCGGCGTAGAGGCTTGGTTGGTGTCCAAGGAGCATGCCGCATTATTGCTGGCTAATCTGCAGCGACGCGGAGATTTTGCGGACAAGAGTTCGCAGGATATTGTTGTTGAGAATGGGCAATCGCAGACAATTTCCCGAACGTGGCCTCGCGATTACCTGCGGACACTGCAGCCGAACACCAACGGGACAGCAGGTTACAGCTTGGTGCGCGGCCAGATCAATGAAGGCTATTCGTTGCAGTTGAGCCCCTTGTTTTCGGTCAATGAGCGTTCGGTGGACGCAGTGATCAAATGCAACGTCGATCAGGTGGAGCGGTTGGTGCCCATTGCCGTTGACGTGCCCGGTGCTGCGGCTTTGCAACGCGTGCAGATTCAAGTGCCTCAATTGGTAAGCTGGCGTTTGCACGAACGTTTTCGCTGGCCGACGGACCAAGTCTTGTTGTTGAGCTGCGGGGTGGTTGCCACACCCGGTCCAGCTCAGAACAGTGGCCCGCTGGGAATCAATAACTTAATCAATCCGCGTGGGCGCGCTGATGCGCTCGTATTTATTGAATGCAAAGGCCGGTCAAGCCAATCTGTTTTGGAAAGCCAACCCCGAACTGCGTTTGGCGGTGAGGTCAATTCACGCGGACGTTATTGATCCGGTGCATGCATGTTTGAATCACAGTTTTGCTCTTGGATCAAGACCATTCTGGAGTGAAAAACAGAAAGAAAAATTGATTCAAAAAACGATCTTGACCCTGTCTTCTGAATCCCATATTCTCCCGCCTCGTTGACACGAGTAAAGGAAAACCAAGAGTGACAGCCAGCAACCTTACTGCAGCTTCCACTCGGACCCGTTCCAACTGGTGTCAACAGGCAGCACGCAAGCGAGCCTGCATCTGGAATACCTGGAGTATTCTGCGGGCCGCAAACTGTCGAACTTGGCACGGAGGCTGATGCAGCAGTTTGTCAACTAAAACGTGATGTCTGGATCGGGGTTGACGCAAGGAAGCGCAACCAAGACCGCCCAATCGCTCCCGGAACATCGTTGAGTCCTTTGCCCCCCTGGGACCCAATGCCTCCGGGAGCCTTTTTTTTGCGCTGGCGGAAAAAAATAAAGCATCTGCAAGTCGAACGGCAGTCGCCAAACGCCCGGCGAGCTGATCCGGTTGGAGCTGCCTGCCGGGGATGGCGTGTTTGACGTGCGTCGCGTCGATTCCCTTTTTGCTACGGGTTCTTCTCAAAATGCTCTGTGTCGACTAGGTTGCAGGGCATCGAGAAACACAGAAAATTCTTAGCGGAAAAGGAATCAGTTTTATGGTCGATGCGGCTGCCTTCCCTAGTATTCGGCATGAAATTGCGGGCGTTTCGATTGCCGCTCTCGCAGAACAGTACGGCACGCCTGTCTACGCTTATGATGCGGCGACGATCTTGCAGCGCGTCCGTGACCTGCAGGCCTT
>NZVR01000107.1 GCA_002701545.1 Blastopirellula sp.
ACTCAAGGCCAAGATCGCTGGCTGGGGGTGACGAAACCGACTCAGCAGGAGATGCGCGTACAAATCAATTCTGGAATCGACCCGTTACCGGAAGGTCAGTCGCGGCTGTTTACCATCTACCTGCCGTTGTACAACGGCGTCGNNCGGNANTGGCGGTTGGGGTACCACCAGGTGCCTCGTTTTCACCTGTGGCACCGCGCACGGAAAAGCCATTCGTATTTTACGGTACCTCGATCATGCAAGGTGCGTGTGCCTCGCGTCCGGGGATGTCGATTACCGGGATTGTCGGTAGGCGTCTGAACGTGCCGACCATCAATCTGGGATTCTCAGGTAACGGGCGCATGGAAAAGGAAGTCGGCGAGTTTCTAGTGGAACTTGACCCCCGCGCTTACATTATCGATTGCCTTCCCAATATGCGCGCCAGTGAGGTGGCCGCGCGGGCTGAACCACTGGTGCACCAGTTGCGCAAGGCGAGACCTCAAACACCGATTCTCTTAGTGGAAGATCGCACCAATGCTGGTGCGGTTTTTCGTAGTTCGCAGCGTAGTCGTCACGCCCAAAGCCGAGAAGCACTTCGCAAAGCTTATGAACGACTCGTGGACGCCAGCGTGAAGCATTTGCATTATTTGCCAGGCGACCGCTTGCTCGGTGGCGACGGGGAATCAACGACGGACGGATCCCATCCGAACGATTTGGGAATGATGCGTTATGCGGACGCATACTGTGCCGCGTTGCAAGATATGGTCTAGCATGAAAACGATTTTCGAAATGACGTACCGCTTCGGAATCGTCTTGCTCGTGGTGTACTGGGTGGCACTGTTTGTCGCAACGCACCTTCCGGGAGACTCCGTAAGCTCCGTGCAGGTGAGCGACAAACTGTTGCACGTCGTAGCCTATTTTGGACTCACCTGTTTGTTGGCGTTTGTCGTCCTGGGGTACCCCAGACGCCCCCCGTACCTGTACGCAGTCATTCTGCTGATCGTGGCCGTCTACGGTGCCTTGGATGAATTTACGCAAACCTTTGCTGTCGGTAGATACGCCGACGTGGGGGATTGGTTTTGTGATCTTGGTGGCGGCGTNTTGGGGCTGGCTGGCTACTACTGCTTGCAAACGTTAGGCGCACAATTCTCGTTCAGCGACGAATCCGCTACCAGCTAGCTGGCAGCGTGGACTTTAGGGGTTGTATCGATTGTGCGGGCGTGTCTGGTGCGATTTCAAGCGAAGCAAAGGGAGCGCGTTCGTGTCGTAACCGTCTTAACCCGAATAATCATCATAGACGGACCGGACGATGGCATCGGAGTGGTTGATCGCACTTGGCAGGCGGTCCGGTTCGAGCGGAGCGTCGAGTCAGCGTTGCTGGATTTTCCACAGTGGAGCGTGTTGATGCGAAGGATTGGCCACCGAGCCGCAGGGATGGTGTGTGTGTTGGCAAGCGTTGTCAGTCTCCTGGGCTGCCACGTGGGTCCGGATCCGTGTGTGCCGAGTGTTGAAATGCAGCCCTTCTTTCGCCATCTGGGTGAGGAAGTGGTGCAGCAGGAGACAGCAGATCTCAAAGGTTGGTGGCATGTCTTTGAGGACCCCACGCTGAATGTGTTGATCGAAGAGGCGGCCACGCAGAATCTGACGTTGCGGCAGGCCAGCCAGCGAATACTAGAAGCGCGTTCGCAGCGGGGCGTAGTGCGAGCCGATCGGCTGCCGCAAATCGATACCGAAGCGTCTTATATGTTCCAAAAGTTTTCCACCAACAGTGCCCAGTTTGGAATCTTCGGTGGCGGTGGCGGATTCATTCCTGGTATCGATGCGACTTCCGATCGCTGGAATTATGGGCTGAACGGCAGTTGGGAAATCGATGTGTTCGGTCGCGTCTTTCGGCAGATCGAGGCGGCAGATGCGGACATTGGCGCCAGTGTCTGGGATTATCGAGACGTCCTTGTGATTCTGTTAAGTGATGTGGCGTCCAATTATGTTCAAGTACGAACATTCCAGGAACGGATCAAGTTGGCACAAGGAAACCTTGAGAAACAAAAGGAAGCGTTGGTTTATTTCGAAAAGCGTCTCGACGGGGGCGCGGATTCCCGCTTACCCATCTATCAACAGCAATCGGTTGTCTTTACAACCGAAGCCGCCATTCCAACGCTGCAGGCGAACCTCCAAGCCGCGATCAACCGACTTAGTACCTTGCTTGGGAGGGCACCGGGGCATGTGGATGCGTTGCTGGAAGACGCGCAACCGATACCCTCGGCGAAATATGAACTGGCCTATGGAATTCCTGCCGACTTATTACGTCGTCGACCCGACATTCGCCGTGCAGAACGACAACTCTCTGCGCAAATGTCGCGCATCGGTGTCGCTGTCGGCGATCTGTATCCCCGTTTTTCGATTACGGGCAACTTCGGTTTTGATGCCCAAGACTTGAGCCAGTTATTCACCACGACGGGCAGCGTCGCAATGATCGGCCCCGCCTTCCGGTGGGATATTCTTACCTTCGGCCGGATCCGTAATAACATCCGTGTCCAAGAATCGCGCGCGGAACAGTTGGTCGCCGCCTACCGGCAACAAGTCCTGGTGGCAGCGGAAGAAGTCGACAACGCTTTAATTAGTTACGATCGTGAACTTCAACGACAACGTGCGCTGCAAGGTGCCATCGAGGCGGATCAAAATACCATTAAGACGATCGATCAGTCCAAGGACGCCGGGGCGAACGATGCACTGCCACTGATCGATGCCCAGCGTCAACTGTTGATTTCACAAGACTCACTGGCGACGTCAAAGGGTAACATTGCCAGTAACTTGATCGCGCTCTACCGCGCGCTGGGTGGTGGTTGGCAAGGTGCTTATCTGACGGAGCCGATGTTTCCGATTGAGGCGGAAGACGATTCGGAAGATGAAGCTGAGCTCATTGAGCCGCCGCCTGCCGATGACGAAAACGCAGAGGTTCCCCAGCTACTGCCACCTGTTTCGCAGCGAAGAAACCAGCCCTTTGTGTTTGGGCCCGATGGAGGTCTGCTGCCATCGGAACGGAACCGTACCCGCGCTGATGCAGAGACCACTCCCGTGGCCCAACTGCCTTCCGAATCGAGTGCCCAGTCGCGATAAGGTGACTGCGGGCTGTTGGCGCCCGTATTAGACGATCCCTTTGCGGACGGCCCAGACTGCTGCCTGTGTCCGGTCAGAAACACCCACTTTGCGCAGAATGTGTTGCACGTGCTCTTTCACGGTTTCGTAGCTAATGTCCAGCACTTGAGCGATCTCTTTGTTGGTCAGCCCCAGTGCGAGCTGGTGCAGCACTTCGCTCTCGCGTTGAGTCAGCGGTACTTCCACGTCAGCATTGAGACGCGGGGTGGCAAGTGCCCCGGTGACTCGCCGTAATTCTTCACGTGTCCACGCGGTTTCGCCGCTCGCCACCTTCCGGATGGTTTCGATCAATTTGTCCTTCTCGGCATCTTTCAAGACATATCCGCCGGCGTGAAGTGCAACCGCACGGGCCACGTAAGTCGGATTGTCATAGGCGGAGAAAATCAACACCGGCAGGTCGGGGTAATCAAGCTTGATTCTACCCAAAGCGTTGAGACCATCACCTTCGGGCATCCGAATGTCAAGGAGCACCAAGTCGACGTCGTCGCGACCGGCAGCGGTGAGTGCCTCACTTCCACTGGTCGCTTCCGCGACGATTTCGATGTCCGTCTCTTTAAACAGTTGTCGCAAACCACTGCGGACTACGGCGTGATCGTCGACGACTAGAATTCGGATACTCATGTTGATAATGCCGTTTTGCAGCGGAGTGGAACTCGGATAATAACCCCCAAATTATTCCTCTGAATACCTTAATTTAACCATAGGGGTTTGCAAACCACCCGAACGACAATAACCGAGTGGGTGGTTTGCCACCCGGTAAAAAAGAGTGGGTTTTTCCGGTGAGACGCAAATCAGTGCCGGATTTGTTCGTTGCCAGGTGGTGTCATGAGTGGCTGCAGGCGCGACTCATGGCGGTCGGTTCAGACGCGCTTTCTTGTGCGGTTTGAACCGCGGGCGAGCAAATGGGTGCCAGCGGGGCTGCATTTTGGAGCGGTTTGGATTGCATGTTGCAAGCCTGAGTCTGGCTGACGGGGAACGAGGTATTTCCTGACAAGTTCATTCCGTGCTGCGTGACGAATGGTGAGGCTGGTTCCGGTTCCGCTGGAAGGGAACGCGCTTCGTGAGTTCCTGGTAGCCGAGCCGCATGGAGTGGGTGTGCGGCTCCATTGAGAGGAGGCTCGTTTGCGCAGCTGACTCGTAGCAAGTGGACTGATTTCGTAGCGGCACTCGGTCCAATTTGGTGCGTGTGCTGTAAAGTCAACGGTCTCTTGTGGCGGGTTGTCTGTGGGGGTTGAACGGATCGCCTACCCCGCATTGCGTACCCTGGCGACAACTGGTTGAATGAGTCGGCGCTGAAACAGAACCAAACACATTTAAACTTCGAAACACAATGAAATACGACGTATTCGGTGTCGGCAACGCACTCGTAGATATCCAAGCACAGGTTTCCGATGAGGTCATAGCGGCCACTGGATTTGAAAAAGGTGTGATGACGCTAGTGGATGATGCCCAGCAGGCGCATGTGCTCGAGCAACTAGCGGGTGGGTCATTGAATCGTTGCGCCGGCGGCTCGGCCGCGAATACCATCATGGCGATCGCTGACTTTGGTGGCCGAGGTGCCTACGCCTGCAAAGTTGCTGGTGACGAGACAGGCGAATTCTTTTTGAAAGACATGCGTGACCGCGGTGTCGCCGTCAGTGGGGGAGCGGCGGCAGAGGGCAACACGGGCACCAGTGCCATTTTGATCACCGAAGATGCCCAGCGTACGATGTTGACCAATCTGGGAGTCTCTGCCGAATTGAGTGCAGCGGACATCGATGAAGATGAGCTGCGCCAGTCCCAGGTGGTCTATGTCGAGGGTTACCTGCTGGTGGGTGATGGCAGCACGAAGGCTGCCGCTTACCGAGCGATGGACTTGGCCAAACAGCATAACGTGAAACTGGCGTTGACCGCGTCCGATCCGTTTCTCGCGAATTTGCTTCGCGACGAGCTGTGGGAACTGATCAAAGGTCCTGTCGACTTGCTGTTTTGTAACGAAGAGGAAGCCAAGAGTCTGGCGCAACTCGATGACCCGTTGGCGTGCGCGACGGCGATCCATCAGCATGTAGAAAGCGTCGCCATGACACTGGGGCCCAATGGTTCCATTTTGATGCATGGGGGCGAAACGATTGCAATCGAAGGTGTGCCAGTCGAAGCGATCGACACCACAGGCGCGGGTGACATGTATGCCGGCGGCTTGTTGTATGGAATCACCAACGGTCTTTCGTGGCAGCGTGCAGGACACCTTGCATCCACGTCGGCGGCGCGGATTGTGACTCAGTTGGGAGCACGGCTGGATCAGCCCTTCACAGCCGAGGAAATGCGTGAATTGACAGGGAACTAACCCCGGCCCACGCGAAATGCATCCAAATCGATACTGGGCGGAGTGCCGCGCATGAGTTCGCTCATGACGACTGCCGTGGCGGGTGAAAGAAAGAGTCCCGAGCGGAAATGCCCGGCAGCAACGTAGGCGTTTTCCAGACCAGGGATCTTGCCCAGATAAGGGAAACCGTCGAACGATCCAGGTCGCAGGCCAGCCCAGCTTTGCTCGACTTGGGCGGTTGCTAATGAAGGAACTAAATCGGCAGCGAAGCCGCGCAGTTCCGCGATGGCCTCGTCGGTTGTGTGTTTGTCGAAGCCAACTTCTTCTTCGGTCGAGCCAATCAGGACGAGACCATCCTCGCGCGGTACCAGGTAGCGGGGGCCTTGGTTAAGAATGTGGCGAAAGGGCGGTTGGCTACACCGCAAGAGGACCATTTGCCCACGAATTGGCAAAATCCCGGTAGCAATATTTAACTTTTCCAGCAGTAGACGCGACCATGCGCCACTGGCCAGGCAAATCTTGCCTGCACTGAACTCGCCTCGACTGGTCACGACGGTTTGCAGTCGTCCCTGTGAGACAACACACTGTGCTGCATCCGCATGGGGTATCAGGTCGACGTGGCGTTGCCGGCAGGCGGACTGGAGCGCCTTTAAATGGAGGGGATTGCGCAATTGCGATTCTTCCGGAACCAGATAAGCGGAGTAGCGCCGGCCGTTGGTTTCCACGGTTGCCAGTCCAGGTTCGAGGGCTGCCAATTCGTCCGGAGTCAGTCGTTTGACCGTGATCCCTTGTTCTCGCCATTCGGCAACCTGGCCGACCAGTGCGGCAGATTCACCGGGGCTTCTTGCCAGATAGATTCCACCACACTTTCGGTAACCGGTATCGATTCCCGTTTCCTCGGCCAAGGCTGCAGCCCAGGGGGCGTGAAGTTCTGTGGCGAAGCCGCAAAGGTGGTCGTAGGGGTGCGTGGCGGTGGCACGATTGGCGGGTGGCAGGATACCGGCCCCAGCCCAGGAGGCTTCACGACCGATTTCCTGACGATCAATGACGCGCACGGACACATCATGATGAGCCAATTCGTAGGCGATGGAGAGTCCCACGACTCCACCCCCTACGATGAGAAAGTCCGAGGTAGAAGACGTCATGGGGCGACACCATCCAGCAACGCTTCAAGGCGATCGCGCAAATGTTGGAGGGCAGTTTCCGTNNCGTTGGCCAAATCGGCTTGAAGTCGCCGTAGGTCCTGGATCTCGTCCACGTCGTACCAGGTTGGCAGCACAGCGTAGGGAATCTGGTTATCTGTCAGGAGCTTGGTCGTTTGTTGCCAGACGTCGGGCGAACTCCAGGTCACCCCGTTGAAAACCGGGGGGACACTGCCGGTGGCCCCTATCAGATAATAGCCGCCGTCGTCACTGGGTCCCAGAACGACGGGCACCGTGGCCAGTTCGTGAAATGCTCGATCGAGCAGCTCTGGGGGCAAATTGGGGCTGTCGGACCCAATCAGCACAGCCCGTTCCACGCCTGCGGCGAAGGCTTCGGCAAAGTAGTTGTGCATCTTTTCCCCAAGATCCGCACCATGTTGCGGTGCGGTTTCCCAGCTGGGGCGGGCGAGTTCCGCAAAGGCGGCTTGTTGGTCACTCGGGGCGAAAGCCAGCAATCGTCGTGTGGCGGTGGCACCGCAACGGGTGACCAAGGTCTGTACAAAGGCGCGATAGATCTCGGCAGCTACAGAGGCACCGACGGTCGCCGCCAAGCGTGTCTTGACGTCACCCGGTGACCAGAATTTGGCGAACATTCCCAGTTGATTCAAAGTTCACCTTTCGGCGTTTCGTGGAGGGCTGAGGATCCCACTACGACTGTTTCAAGAGTCGACGCAGGAGCACTTGGTTGACGCGGCCACGAAAACGAATGCGTCCTCCCATCTCCACAACAGGAATGCAACAGCCGAAGCGATCCGCCAGATCGGGGTTTGTGTCGATGTTGATGGTTTCTGGCTGGAGCCCGTATTCTTGGAGTAACTCGACCGCCTCATCGCACAAATGACACCCTGGGCGTGAGTAAACAACTGTCGTGATCGTCGATCCTGGATCGGGTGACGGCTGTTTGCGGAACATGGCCTTGAAGACGGATAGAAGGAGATCGGTCACCATCGATGCATTGTTGCTGTTGGCCACCGATTGTCAATCTCTCGAAGCCGCATCGAATTTGCCGAAAAGATGGATTACGATAGGTTTAAGATCGTATACTCAGATGTAGAGTTCTCGTGCGCAGCACTCGCTTCGTTAACGACCGTGATCCCTTAGCTCCCCGTCCGCTATCCGATGGCAAAAATATCCGCGGCAAAATTTCTGGAGCTGGTCGAAAAAAGCAATGTGGTGGATACAGATGCGCTGCAGACTGCCATCCAAGAATACAACCGGACGCACCCGGAAAAAACGGCCGAGTCGCTTGCCGATTTTCTGAACGCCGCGGAACTGACGACAGCCTGGCAGACAGACAAAATCATCGAAGGCCGGTTCAAAGGTTTCTTTCTTGGCAAATACAAATTGCTGGGACACATTGGGACCGGCGGGATGAGTTCGGTGTACCTGGCAGAACATACATTGATGCGACAGCGTCGAGCCATCAAAGTGTTACCCAAGCAGCGCGTGAACGATACCTCGTATCTGGCGCGTTTTCATCGCGAGGCGCGGGCTACAGCACTGCTGGATCATCCCAATATTGTGCGCGCCTACGATGTGGATGCTGCCCCGTCCGATAACCCCAAGGGCAAAGACACNCACTATCTGGTGATGGAGTATGTTGATGGCGAGGATTTATGGTCGCTCGTCAAACGTGAGGGACCGCTGCCCTATGCGACAGTTGTGGATTGTATCGTGCAGTCCTGCGTGGGCTTGGGGCACGCGCACGAAGCAGGGCTGATCCATCGCGATGTGAAACCGTCGAATTTGCTGATCGACCAGAAAGGGGTGGTGAAGGTCCTGGATCTTGGGCTCGCCCGATTCTCCGATGATGAAGAACAGGGATCGTTGACCGTAGCCCACAACGAGAATGTGTTGGGTACGGCTGACTATCTGGCACCCGAACAGGCTTTGAATAGTCACGACGCAGATTCTCGTGCTGACATCTATGGGTTGGGTTGCACGATGTACTTCTTGTTGCTCGGGCATCCGTTATTTGTGGATGGTACGTTGGCCCAGCGGATTGCCAAACACCAAAGCCAGATGCCTGCGGATCCGCGCGACGAACGGGAAGATTGTCCTGCAGAGCTCGTCGACATCTGTTTCCGAATGATTGCTAAGGATCCAGAGGAGCGCTTTCAGACAATGTCTGAGGTCAAGGACGCTTTGGAAAAGTGGATCGCCCAAACCCAGTCGGCGACTGAGACTGGCGAACAGGGAAGCGACCGCGAGACGAGTGGGAAAACGTTGCCAGCGAAATTGGCGAAACCCGCTCCGAAAAAACAGTCGTCGGAAAAAACGCCCACCGCGGCCCCCGCGCAAGCGGTGAAGATCGTGGTGGATGAACAGGAAGCCGCAAACCAAAAGAAACCCGTTGCCGCCCCAGCGATCGTTGTGGATAAACCAAAATCCGCAGTGCCAGCGAGTGATGTGTCGACGAAAACAGCCAAGGCAGCCGACGCCGAACCGGCAAAAGCTGAGCCGGTAAAAGCTGAACCGGTAAAAGCTGAACCGGTTGCGAAAGACAGTGATGTTCCTGTGGCTCGTCGTAAATCAGACTCGGCGATCACAGCACCCAAGGATCAAATTGACTTGGGTATCGAAGCCATTGAACAAGCCAATGTTCGTGGGTCATCCGGTGCAAACCGCACCGTGGCTGAATTACGGCGCGAACGGAACAAGCAAGGTGGGCGGAAGCCGATCTTGATCGTGCTTGCCATCGCCATGGTATTTGTTTTTGTGTTGTTGGTGTCGGTAGGGGTCATGTGGCTGCTCTCAGCGCTCGGATCGCAGACGACACCGACTCCAGAAGAGGACAACACCCCGCGCGACACCAGTTGTCGATTTATCGAATCGACGTATCTATAAGGCTGTTGCCTCGACATCGAATGCTGATGTCGATGGTTTGCCAAGGTGCATCGCGCGGTGATGTGTGAGCGGACGAACCGCGGCCATGCATGCACTTCCACAGACACGGATGGTCGTCCGGGTCGGTCGGATCACGGGCGCGGCGTGCTCACCAACCTCCAGCTGCGGCTTAACGCAACCTCTTGTTTGGGGGACACGGGCGAGTCAGCGATCCGTAGCCAAGGTGGCGGAAGTGGGGCTGGGCGTAAAAAAATTAGGAAAGCAGGCCTGGAATCAAGCGTTTTTGCACGGATGGAGGTGCGCCGACGGTTGCCAATCGAGGACGTCGCGCCACAATAAGGAGATGAGATTTTGGCCGCCGCCCTGCTGCCAGCCAGGTGCCGGCGGTCATCGGCTTNATGACCTTGACCTATTGACCTATTCACTGTTCGGATCTCACCATGCCATATCAGTCAATCGTCTTGTCGGGACTCCTTTTGACCACCGCAGCGTGCTTCGGCGAGGACCAAGCCGCGGCGGAATCTGCTGATTCAAAGCAGGTCGACTACCCAGTGATCCCCGAGTTGGTGACGAGTTTTGGTGCGGCGATCAGCGATGATGTGCTTTACGTGTACGGGGGTCATACGGGCGAAGCGCATTCGTATTATCAGGAAGCGCAAGCCAACACGTTGCGGCGACTGAATTTGAAGCAACCGAGCCAATGGGAGTCCGTTGGGCGCGGGCACGGTTTGCAAGGTTTGGCCATGGTAGCGCACGGTGGCAAGCTCTATCGAATCGGTGGTTTTCGAGCGAAGAACAAAAAGGGTGAGGAACAAAGCTTGTGGTCACAGGCGAACGTGTCTTGCTTCGACCCGAAGACGAAAAAGTGGACGGAATTGCCACCGCTACCCGAACCGCGTTCTTCGTTTGACGCTGCCGTCTTAGGAGACAAGATCTACGTTGTGGGGGGGTGGAGTATGCAAGGCGACCAAGAGTCCACTTGGCACAAGACGGCCTATGTGCTCGATCTCGGTCGGAAGGGAGCAACCTGGGAACCTCTGGAGACCTCCCCGTTTCAGCGACGAGCGCTCTCGGTTGCCGCTCACCAGGGTAAGATTTACGCCATCGGTGGCATGCAGCCAAAGGGAAGGCCGACAACGCGGGTCGATGTCTTTGACACCGACAAAAACGTATGGTCGAAAGGCCCGAGCTTGATTGGTAAAGGGATGGATGGGTTTGGTTCATCCGCGTTCGCCATCGGGGGACGACTGTACGTGAGTACGTATTCGGGCGACCTGCAGCGATTAGCGGTTGATGGAAAGTCGTGGGAGGTCGTTCGTAAATTACCCACCGCACGATTTTTTCATCGCATGCTTCCGTTCTCCAAGGACGCTCTACTGATGGTAGGGGGAGCCAACATGAGCAGCGGTAAATTCGACGAGATCGAGGTTATCTCCGTCCAAGACAAGTAGTTGATACGGTCCGTGCAGACGCTCCCCGATCCTGCCAGTTGTCGCATGAGGCACTGCCGCACGCCATCGAAACGGACCCACCAGGAGGCGATTTCGCTTGCTTGAATGCAGATGAGCGAGGACCGTGTTAAATTAGAAGGAAGTTGGCACTTCTCCGATCATTTTTGTGAAAGTGCTCGAAGTGCCCAAACTGGCCGTCCCATAACCGCCAGGTTAACAACACCACACTTGCTTCTGAGGGTTGTCCCATGAGCCGATACTGCCGGGTGATGCCTGCGTTTGATCGTTTCACCATGGCGTCTTGGATCACTGTGCTGACGTGTGTGGTTGCTCTCCCGGGGAAACCCACGGCGTTTGCCGCCGACGGTGCAGAGTATCTGCGTACGGCATTTCAAAAACATTGCGTGACGTGTCATGGCCAGGAACAAGACATTGCCGGCGATGTTAATTTGTCGAAATGGGTTGCCGGCGCGCAACCTTTGCGTGCCGAACTGTTAGAGGATCTGATCGCCGTGCTGCGCGATCGTCAGATGCCACCCGAAGATGAACCACCCGTACCTGACGAGGTGCGACAGCAAATGATCGTTCAATTGGAAACGCTGCTCCGTCAGTCCTTGCAGACGTATCCATTCGAGCCGACACCGATCCGCAGGATGAACCGTTTTCAATACAACAACGCGGTGGTGGATTTGTTGGAATTGGACCGAGACATCTTTCAGTTGAACGAGCGTCTGATGCGCCGCCGTGATGATTATTTCCGGCCAGAGTCAGGCAAGATGCCGGATCAGGTTCGTATTTCTAGCCGGCCGCTCAGTAAAGATATTGATAACCAACGGCCCGAGGGATTTCGGGGCGTGGCAGCTTTTCCGCAGGACAAGCGCGCGGAGCATGGGTTTGATAATCGTGCCGATCATCTGACTTTGTCGCCCCTGCTGATGGAGTCGTTTCTCAAGTTAAGCCAGACGATTGCGGCGAGCCCCGACTTGAACGCCAACGAATGCCGTAGTTGGAATCGGGTGTTCGCGGATCCGGGGGATGTGGTGCGCGGTCCCATGGACGGCAAGTACGAAGCTGACAATCCACGGCTGGCACAGGTCGTGGGAAAACCACAAGGGGATGCGGCGCGACAAGAGCTGCGTATCCAGCCGTACAAGTGGAGCGGAGATGCCCACTTGTTTTGGAGATGCCCTCGAGCCAGTCTCGAGCTGGTGTTGGCGATTGATATCGTACGACCGGCGACCGGATTGCAGCTCGCACTGACGCAAGCGCCCGATTACGGTGTTTTTGATGTCTACCTGGATGATAAAAAAATCATCACCGAATTGGATTTGTATCATGTGGGTATCGCACGTACCGAGCAAACGGTCGACTCGCTGAAGATCGAGCCGGGTCGCCATACGTTGAAGTTCAAGTGTGTCGGCAAGAATGCCAAGTCGAAGAGATTCTACTTTGGGGTGGATACGGTACAGCTGACAGGCATGGGAGCGTTGGCATCCCCGAATCAAGCGCAGGTTGCGGTTGTGGATGCGGTGCGAACTCGACTGAAGCCGCTGTTACGCCGTGCCTTCCGACGGCCAGTGGATGACGACGTCTTGGATCGTTTTACCGATTTTGCCCGCCAGCAACTGGAGGCGGGGCAATCCTTTGAGCAGACCATGCGAACGATGGTCAGTGCTGTTTTGGGCATGCCGGATTTTTTATACCTCTACGAAACTCACGAGACGGACCGGGCAACCGGCTCGACAAACAATGCGGGCGGTGCGCCAGCCCCGACGGATGAGAAAGCCGCCGGAAACCAACGTGGGCGCGAGCCGGTCAATGACTTTGAACTTGCTTCCCGTTTGGCGCAATTCTTTTGGAGCAGCATTCCCGATGATGACTTGCTCGATCTCGCGGAGGCTGGCAAGTTGCGAGAGTCCCGTGTCTTGAGCGCTCAAATTGATCGGATGTTAAATGATCAGCGCTCGGCTCGGTTTTGCGACAATTTTCCGGGGCAATGGTTACAGCTCGAACGGCTGATCACGGCCGTTCCCGACCGGAAGACATACCCGTATTTCTATTACGCTGGATACCGTAGCAGTATGCACATGATGTCGGAGCCGTTATTGCTGTTCGAGACGGTGTTCGTCGAAGATCGATCGATTATGGATTTGATCGATCCGGATTACACGTGGGAAAGTGACATGCTGCGGGCGAATTATGCTGGACATTCCCGCGCCGGCGGCGATGTCCAGGTTCAGGTATTCCGCCGCGTTCCGCTGAAGGATCCTCGGCGAGGAGGTGTGATCACCAACGCAGCTGTCATGACCATGACCTCGACGCCAACACGCACCCAACCCATCACGCGCGGAGCCTGGGTCAACACCGTCATCTTCAATGATCCACCCGAACCTCCTCCTGCCGACGTGCCCGCCTTGCCAGAAGCGGATGCGGAAGCCCTGGAAAAATTGACCATCCGCGAACGGTTGGCGTTGCACCGTGAGCGAGCGGACTGTGCTGGTTGTCACAACAAGATCGATCCACTTGGCTTCGCTTTGGAAAACTACGGACCGACCGGTATCTGGCGAGATCAATACGAGAACGGCAGAGATGTGGATCCTGCTGGCAGATTCTTCAATCAACACGACTTCACAACGCCAGTGGAGTTCAAAAAGCTGATTGTGAAGGACAAGCAACGATTCATTCGTGCTTTCGTTGCGCATCTGCTGGCGTACGCATTAGGCCGCGAATTGGGGCCAGCGGATTCACCGGCATTGGATGAGATTACGGCCAGAGCGCTGGCCGGAGATGACAGTATGCGTGATCTGCTAAAAGGTGTTGCGATGAGTGCGCCCTTTCTGCATAAAAATACTCGTCCCGCAGTCGCAGTCAGTAAATCGACCAACAGCGCAAGCAAGAAAGACGAAAAATGACCATGCCTGAAAACATCCGCACGTCACGTCGCCGATTTCTCGTGGGGACAGGAGGAGCTGTGCTCAGCCTGCCTTGGCTGGAGAGCTTTGCTGGTCATTGTGCTGCTGCTGAAAAGGGTGAGGGTAATCGGCCACCGCAGCGGCTGGCTTTTTTCTACCTGCCAAACGGCGTCGTTCGGCGAGGATTTTTTCCGGGAGAAAGCGATCGGGAACTCCCGAAGTTTGCCGGGCAGAACAACGTCTGGCGGTTTGCAGGTAAGACCGTGCCCACGGGAAGTCATCCTCTCACGCTGACGCCGACCTTGGCCTCCCTGCATCCTCTGCGTGAAAAAATCTCATTGATCACCGGATTGGACCGCACCTTCCAGCATGGGACCGATTCTCACGCCCAAGCCGCATCCTGTTTCCTCACCAGTGTGGCACCATACGAGGTGGAAAACTCGGCGTATCCGCTCGCGCGTACGCTCGACCACATTGCGGCGGACAGCATGGGCCAACAGACGCCCTACCCCACACTGGAGTTGAGTTGCAACGATCATAAAAACAATATTGAGTCGATTTATTTCGACAATATGTCTTGGTATGGAACAGGTCACGTAGCGCCGTCGATGCGAAATCCTCGCCAGGTCTACGATCGGCTGTTTGGTACACAAGCCAACACACAAGTTCGCAATATCACAGATCTGGCGCTGGGGAATGCGCGGGATCTGCAGCGGCGATTGAGCAGCAAGGATCGACGCAAGTTTGATGAGTACTTCGAGGCAATTCGCGCGATCGAAACACGGATGGACCGCATTGAGTCCATGAAGACGCAACTGACGGCTGATCAGATCGAACGACCCGAGGAACATTTGCCCCGGAACGAGTATATCCATCTGATGGGCGACCTGCTCGTCACAGCGCTCCAGTCAGGGATCACGCGGGTTGGTACGTTGATGGTTGGACCCGAACGTTGGACCACACCAACCAATTGGGAAGGAATCCTGGATAAACCTCACAGTCATCACGCCATGACGCACAGCCCCCATAAGCATTTGGAAGATCTCCTGAAATTGGATTACTTCCACGTCTCGGCGTTTGCGAGATTACTGGAAAGAATGGATGCGATGGAAGAGGCGGACGGGACCAGCTTGTTGGACAATACGATCTTTACACTCGGCGCAGGCCTCGGTGACGGCACGACGCATCAGTATAACGATCTGCCACTTGTCGTAGCGGGTGGGGGTGGCGGTACGCTGAAACTGGGAAAACACGTCCATTGCAAAGCAGGTACGCCACTTGCCAACCTGTGGCTGACCCAATTGCAATGCCTTGGGATCCAGCGAGAGAGTTACGCGGATAGTACAGGTACGATGCCGGAGATCCAAGGTTAATGCTGACGAGGTCGGCTGCAGGGATTTGCTGCCTGCCGAGAACCAACGCACCAGACGTCAGGAGATAAGTGCGGTGCGATTGGAATTGAGCTTGACCGGTCGACGCGCTGACGCCAACCACCCTCGGTGATAACCTTTCGTAGGCAAGTGATGGATGGGTGTGGTCCCGAGCCTGGAAGGGCTTCAGTCGCTGCGAGCGAGGTCTGGCGTGAAAGCTCACCATAGTCGTCGATTGGGTTGCGAGATCGCGTGGTAAGCGCGGTCGATCTCGAGCGGATATGATCGGTTCCTTACACCCGGCTTGAAACGCATGAAATCCAATCGCTTGACCCTGCAGCAGGTTTTCCTTGCATCGCTGCCCATCGCGATTGCCCTGACCTACTTTCGTGCAGCGTATTTTGGTGGCGCGACCTACCTGGCGATGGCACCTCAGGCGGAGGCAAGGTTGTACACGGCGGTCGGAGTAAGTCTCGTGCTGGCAGCCATCGTGGGTCTCGTCGCGTATCGTCTCCAAAATAAAATGCTGTTACGAGCGACGACGATGATCGTGGGAGTCGCACTGATCCTGGCTTGCATCATCGGCTCGGCTCAGCTGATGCACTTCCTGGAATGACGTCGCGATGCCGCGACAACGGTTAAACGCTGGTCACAATCTGTTCCGAGATAGATCAGGTCTGCGTCAATCGGTGGGCAACATGATCCAGAGTTCGGGACGACCCGCGTTGCAGTGGACAGCACGCGATAGAAGACCAAGACAGGACCAGGAAAGGAACAAGGTTGTGCGGGCCACATGCCAAAATCCCACGCGAGGCACGGAATGCGTAACCGTACGGTTGGAGATACTTGGCACCGGATGAAAGATGGTCTCGATGATGATCGGCCGCTTCGGCTCGTCATCTTGCAAGCGGTCAAGTCTTTCTAAGGAACGGCTTAACAAGTTGGCAGAGATCCCGTGCCCGACGACGCGAATGTCCAGCGCAAAGCATGCGCGACGGCTCAAGGTCGGGAGGACCAGCAAGCCTAGGAACGTCCAACACGTGAACCCACAGCAGGTCGTGGCCAGCTCAGCGATCGATGTCACACCCGCTCCGGGCAATCCGGTGGAAACGATGAAACCGGCGAAAATCCACAGGAGCGCAAACGCCAGCCCGTACGATCGACTTCCTGATTGGATCGCTTCCACACGGCGTGCTATGACGGCCGCAATCTGGTCGGCATCAAGCGTGTCGAGCCAGTGGAGTGGAATGATGATCTCCTCTCTCCCCGGCAGGCCGATCACTCCACCGGTAAATCCGGGATCAGAAGAATCGGCAAACTGGAGTCGGGGATTCGGCAGTCTCCAGGTGCGCAGTTGCGAGCGTACTCGGGACATCACCTCGATCCGATCATCGGGAACGTTGCAGACGAGGGCTCTGAGCATGCGTCCTTGCAGAACGATTTGGGCGAGCGCTGCAATAGCGATCACAGCCAGAGCACCGCCGATACCAGCGGATCGGCCCGCCCACAAGATGGCCGATCCAACACATAGGAACCAAGTCGATTGCAGGGTAACACCGACCAGCCAGCGACGAATAAAAATCGAGAATGGAGGTGTTTGTCGGCCAAAACGTCGGGGTAACAAATAACCCCCGAGAAAATCGAAAGGCACCATCATCAACAGAAAGCCAAACGCACCGGTTCCAATCCACAAGGCGTCGTTGGTCAAAGAAGAGGTGTCCGTCGGCAGTGCTTTGGCCGGCCAGGCAGTGATGATCGCCAGGAAAGCAAAAGTGACGACCGCACCGACACCGGTCATACCGAGCCACAGTCGTGATCGAGCGTAGGTCATGAGACTTGCTGCCGTTCGTTAAAAGAATGGTTCCAAAGGATCGCCGCAGATGCGATGAAGTTACAGCGGCAGGGCCGCCAGCAACGAGTTCAGTAAGGTGAAGCAGATGACGGAGCCGACCACGGCCAGGATCATCCACTGTGATGCCATAGTTGCCTGACGATCTTGCGGCGTTAGATCCCGCGACCATTCCGCTAACACGTGTTGCTGAGCGTCGACGGTGTCTGCAAGATGAACGCTGGTCATGTTGTCCTTCTCGAGCCGAATGATGCCATGAAAGCAGATGCGTTGGTTTTCCAAGTTGGACACATGAACACGGAATTTGTAGAGACGCGTTTGTGGCAGAGCGCCGGTTGCGATCAGACGGCAGTAATCGAATGTCGCTTCGTCTCCGTGAAAGCCACGTCGCGTGAGGTACGTGCGGATCTTGCGATCGGTCGTTCCTGGCGCGAGCCAATCATCTAACTTCATCGAGTGCGACTCCGAGTAGTAATCGTCTGCTTGAGACGTGTAATCGTGTGGCTCACCGCGACGATGGAGGCGATTATCTTGGGTGATCTGCTCCCCGTTCCGGCACTTTAGTCACGAGATCCGGTTCGCCAACTTGTACAATTGGGATCTTGGAAAACTTCCCGTACCCAACCCATTGCGGCGGCCCGGACAGGGTACTCATGCCGAACGGGAGGTGGACAGCAACACGCGGGTGGGCAGCAGAGAGTTGCCTACAAAGAGACATGGCAGCGAAGGGAACAATTTCCGTCCGGCTGGATGAAATCCAGTCGCCACTTGATCAGGATCTCGGCGTCAGTTTTGAAAGTAAGTGAAACCGCTTGGAGATCGCCGCATTCTTACTCGGTCCCAACCCGACGCTCCATCACAGTCTTCTGCGGCGCTCGCCCCATCTTTCGATGTCGTGGATTCCGGCAGGGTGGAAAGCAACGAGTTTTGAGAGCGGCGGTAGGCGTTCGCCAGTGCTGTTTCACCACGTTCCTGGTGGAACATTGCTCGCTGCCTAAGCTTGCGTGCGGCGAGTTCGTAAATCGCCTGAATCGAGATGCTGTCGCGGTCTTGGCCCAGCTCACAGATTTCCGAGGTACACGTACGGATCGTGGCAAGCAATTCGTGAGTGGGGATATTTTTCATGTGAGGTGACTTGAACTTGGTGATCTGATGCTGCTCGCTGTTGTCAGGCAGAACTTCCTCCGCCCTGGTACTAACCGGAAGTTGCCGCGGATGACAACAAGGTTTCAAGGTCGGGATAGTCAGCCCGCAATGGTGGTTGCCGTTGGTCTGCAGTTTGGCTCCTCCCTGGGCGGATCGTTTGAAGGGTTGGCGCGTTGGGTTACTGAACGAGGCGGGTTTGCAAGCGGCGGCTGGCTGCTAAAGTGCCCCCGGACATGTGACAGTTTTGAAAGTTTTATAAAAATTACGGCGGGTCGTACGGGCAGTTTACGATCGGCACAACGGGGAGAAAGCGATGAGCCGACGAGTTGTGATCATCGGTGCTGGCCCGGGCGGATTGGCGTCNGCGATGCTGCTGGCACATGCGGGTCTGGACGTGACCGTCATTGAGCGGCAGCCGTATGTGGGCGGCCGCACATCGTCCATTCACTCTGGCGGGTTCCGTTTTGATCGAGGCCCGACATTTTTTTTATATCCTCGCATCCTCAGCGAGATTTTTGCTCAGACCGGATACAGCTTGTTTGACGAGGTGGATCTCCGACGTCTCGACCCTCAATATCGTCTGGCGTTTGGCGCGGGCGGTCAGCTTGACGCAACGCCAGATGTTCCCCGGATGGAAGCAGAGATACGGCGTCTCGCTCCCGGAGAAGAAGGCGGTTTTCAACAGTTCATGGCGGAGAATCGAAATAAGCTCGAGCGATTCACCTCGATTTTAGAGCGTCCGTTTCACAGTATCCGCGATCTATTTCGAGGTGACATTCTCCGCGCCTTGCCGCTTCTGCGTCCCTGGCGAAGCCTGCATCGCGAGGTTGGTAAACACTTTCGCGATCCGCGACTGCAACTGGCATTTACGTTCCAGGGAAAATACCTCGGGATGTCCCCGTTTCAGTGTCCGAGCCTTTTCTCGATCCTGTCCTTTTTGGAATACGAGCATGGTGTCTGGCATCCGATTGGCGGCTGCGGGGCAGTTTCTCAGGTCATGGCGAGAATCGCGAGGCAGCTGGGCGCAAAAATTGTTTTGAATGAAGCTGTCGAGGAAGTGCGGTTTGAGGGGCGGCGTGCCACTGGCGTTCGAACAGCGAATGACGTCTATGACTGTGACGCCTTGATCATCAATGCAGATTTCGCCCAAGCGATGAAGCGCCTTGTGCCGGACCGCCTGCGGCGTCGCTGGAAAGACGCCACGATTGCAAAGAAGAAATTCTCTTGTTCGACGTTCATGCTTTACTTAGGCATGGAGGGTCGCCAGGACGACTTGCCGCATCACACGATTTTCCTGTCGGAGAATTATCGCCAGAATCTTCGCGACATCGAGACCTGCAAGCGATTGCCTGAGTCGCCCTCCTTCTACGTGCAGAACCCATCCGTTACGGATCCGACGCTGGCACCGGAAGGGCGCAGCACGCTTTATGTTCTCGTTCCCGTGCCTCACCAAACGGCGTCCATTGACTGGCATCGTGAAGCCGAGCCATTCCGTCGGAGAGTCCTGCAGCAACTCGAACGCATTGGGATTAAGAATGTCGACCGCCGCTGTCGGGTCCAGCACGTTGTCACACCACAGGACTGGGAACATCAGGGCATTTACCGGGGAGCGACTTTTAATCTGGCACACAGCTTGAGGCAGATGCTGCATTTGCGGCCGCGGAACCGGTTTGAGGATCTGGATTCAGTGTATCTGGTGGGTGGGGGTACACATCCAGGCAGCGGTTTGCCGACGATCTACTCCTCGGCTCGTATCACCAGTGAGACGTTGATGGATGATCTCGGTTTACCGACTTCCCTAGAGGTCGTCGACCGGTCGTTGCCCGAGCGAAGACTTTTGATACCCACNCATGCTGCACCAGAATAACAGTCTCATTTGCGAGTTTCACCAATGATCAATATGCAAGCGCTTCTCGAGAAAACAAGTCGCACCTTCGCTGTGACGATCCCGCTATTGCCGGAACCAAGCCGGACGGATATGACCTTGGCGTATCTGCTGTTTCGCATTGTCGACACGCTCGAAGATGGTGAAAATCTGAGTGCGACCGAGCGTCGTGACGCCTTGGAGGACTTTGACGCATTGCTGGAACGGCCCAGCAACCGAGTTGCCGTCAACATGGCGGCTCGATGGCTGGGTAAGCCTCCCACACTGCAACCTGAATACGCGGAACTGCTGTTGCACATGCCGCGCGTTTTAGAAGAGCTTAACCAGCGTGGATCGCTTGTTCGTAATTTGGTCATCAACCACGCACGTAGGACAGCCCAGGGGATGATGGCATTCTTGGAGCGCGATGGACAGCGCCTGCGTTCGCTCGAAGAGTTGCGACGCTATTGTTATTTCGTCGCGGGGGTAGTCGGTGAGATGATCACTGATCTGTTCGCCGCGCGCGTAAATGGATTCGTGGTGGACGAAGAGTTGCGGCGGGCGGCACAGGCTTTCGGAGAAGGGCTACAGCTGGTGAACATCTTGCGAGATGCGGACGAAGATGCGCACCACGGACGTTTGTTCCTCAACGACGAGATTGATCGTGGAACGGTGATGCAGTTGGCCAGGCGAGATCTGATTGACGCACAGCGATTTGTCGAGCGTCTCAGTTGCGTGAACCCGCCCGCCGGGTATGTCGGGTTTTCGCAACTACCACTACGGCTCGCCTGGCTGACATTGGATCGCGTGGAAGAAGCGGGGCCAGGAGCAAAAGTATCCCGCCAAGCAGTGCTCCAGATTCTGCAAGAGGTTTCTCGCGCCGGAAAGCAGTCGGTTGGCAAACTCAATCTGGTGACCACCGAAGAACGAGTGTTTGCGGGAGCCTCAATCTGATGAGGGTGATCCTGGCAAACCCGAGAGGTTTTTGCGCCGGAGTCCGGCGCGCTGTTGAGATTGTCGAGCGAGCGCTGGCTTGGTACGGCGATCCGTTGTACGTNTTCCACGAGATCGTTCACAACTCTCATGTGGTACGCCGCTTNACCGAGCNAGGTGTCGTGTTTGTCGACTCNGTTGCGGAAGTGCCACGGGGAGCCACGCTGGTTTTTTCAGCNCATGGGGTCGCTCCGGAGGTGCATGAGCAGGCCCACCAGAGGAGACTGAGAGTTGTGGATGCGACTTGCCCGTTAGTTGCGAAGGTACACAAGGAAGCTCGCAACTTCGCGGCTCAAAAAAAACACATCGTGCTGATTGGCCACGTGGATCACGACGAAGTGGTGGGTACGGTGGGTGAGGCTCCGGCGTCCATTCACGTCGTGGCGACGCCCGCTGAAGTCAATTTGTTGGACTTGCCACAAGACGCACCCGTCGCGTACCTGACGCAAACCACCCTGAGTCTGGATGATGTGTCGATGATCGTCGACCGATTACGAGAACGTTTCCCCCGGCTTGTGGGTCCGGCAACCAGTGATATCTGCTATGCCACGCAGAATCGTCAGGAAGCGGTGAGGCGACTTGCGCCCCAGGTCGATCTGGTCCTGGTGGTTGGCAGTAAGAACAGCTCCAATTGCAACCGTCTTTGCGATGTCGCTCGAGAGATGGGTACGTCATCCTACCTGGTGGATGACGAATCGGAGTTGGAGTTTTCCTGGTTTGGTGGGTGCGAACACGTGCTGGTAACGGCCGGTGCAAGTGTGCCGGAGGAAGTGGTCCGAGAAGTGATTCATCGAATTCAGGCATTATTTCCGGCGGAAGTCGTCGAGGAACCAGGGGTCGTCGAGCCGGAGGTGTTTCCGCTGCCCGATGTGCTTCTCCAACCCCCGCCGTCACAAGCCACCGCGCAGCCTGGGTAAGTGTGAAAATGGCGAGCGAGTCCAGGATCCGCATTTGCGGCTAGCTCAGCAAACTCCGGGCAAATGCATCCATCTCGCTGAGGGCGTGAAACACGTGGATGTATTTCCTGTTCACAGTCGGCAGCAGACTTGCTCCTCGGCCCCCGACGAAAAGATGCATGCGACGTCGTTGGAGTTGTGCGGCTGCTGACGCAAACTCTTTTTGCATTGTGGTTGTCAACTTGCGTGACACCGAGAGCCACACCACTTTGGCACCGAGTTCGGCGGCGGACTGTGTCAACACGCTCAGAGGAGTGTTTGCTCCGAGGTTAACCGTCTCGTACCCGACGTCGGACAGCACGACGCTGACCATGAGCGTTGGGACGGCGTAGGGATCTTTTTCAGGAGCTCCCCCTACCGCAATCGGTGGCTCGGCAGACGGTCTGGAGAATTGTTTGCGAAGCGTGGTTAACGCTTCAAGGCAAATATTCGTCGCACGATGTTCGAGAAAGATGCCGCGTTTATCCTCCGGCCAGAGACCGCCAATTTCCTGCATGGCGTGCCGCAGCGGCCCGTCACAGATTGCCGCAGCACTGACCCCATGGACGTACATTCTCGTGAGCATGTTGGTCACGACGTCAGCCTCGCCGGCGACCAGGGCCTCAAACAACTCAGCGTGTTGCTCGGCAAACGCTGTTGTTCGTGCGCGGCGATGCGTGGGTTCACTGATTGCCAGCAGATCCGGTCGTACCACTTCGGCGGAATGGTCCCGGATGAAACGAATCGCTTCACTGCGGGCGATTTTGCGATGGCCTCCAGCAGTGCGTGCGATGGCGAGGTCTCCGCGGTCTGCCCAGCGGCGCACGGACGATTCGCTGACTCCAATCGCTTCTGCAAATTGTCGAGGTGAAAGGAATTGAGTCATGGCATGGATGGTCGGCAGAGAACACCAGATGATGCTGGCAAAAGAAGACTCAAAAAAACCGGTCAAGAGAAATCGACGCGCACCTTGGCAGTCGACGCCTCTGCAATACAGTATCAACGAAATGACAGTTTTGCAAGTTTTTAAATTCGTTGGTTCCGGAGGCTGATCATGAACCTACTTTTGGCAGACGCGACATCGAGCTACACCGCTGTCGCAGGTGGATTGAGCATTGATTCGCTCACGTACTACATGTTTTGGATTGCGACCGTTTGCATGGGAGCGGGAACGGTGTTCTTCTTCCTCGAACGGTCCAACGTGCCGGCGAAGTACCGGACGACACTGACGGTCTCCGGATTGATTACCGGCATCGCGTGTTTCCACTACTTCCGCATGGCAGCGATTTACGAAGGGGGGGGCTTCCCGACGGAATATCGTTACATCGACTGGATCATCACCACACCGCTGATGCTGATCAAATTCCCGTTGCTGCTGGGTTTGGGAGCCAAGGGCAAGAAGTTGTTCGCACAGCTGATCGCACTTGATTTGGTGATGGTCGCGACCGCTTACATCGCGGAAGTCTCCACTGTGGGCGGAGGTGTCTGGTGGTCCTTCTTCCTGATTGCTTGTGTGGCCGAAGCTCTGATTGTGGCGACACTCTACTTCCAGATGAAAGATGCCATTCTCGATGCCCCGCGTCCGATTTCCAAGTCCGTGCGGCTGATGCGGACCTTCATTCTGGTCGGCTGGGCCATCTACCCGATCGGATTCCTGATGGCACTCACGGGTGACAGCGGAGGTGCATTGCGAGAGCTGTTCTACAACGTGGCAGACATCATCAACAAGGTGGGCTTCGGGCTGGTTGCCTACCAGGGGATCAAGGCAATTNCCGAAGTGGATCGATCACTTGGATTGTCCAAAGAAGAAGCCGCAACAGCCTGAGAAGAGGCTCTGACCGAAAGCGGGTGGTGTGCTATGACACCACTCGCTTTCTTTTATTCAACCAGTTTGTCTACGGTGGTGTAACGTGACAACGGGAGTCAATCAAAGATGGGCGTGGCGATGCTTCTTTGATGCGCCGATCGCCTTGCTATTGATGTGTGTTGTCACAGGCTGGTTGGTTCCAGACTTTTCAACTCAGTACGCAGGTTGGCCGTTTGTGATTTCGTTGTTTGTTGTTGGCATGCCACACGGTGCTGTCGATTTCCTGCTTAATGCCAAGTTGAAATCGGCGGGTCGGTTCGGCAAACAGGTGCAAGCTTTTACTTGGTACGTGACCATACTCGCTGGCGGCGTGCTGGCATTGATCGTATTCCCAAGACTGACGCTTCTGCTGTTCGCGATTGCCAGCGCACAGCACTTTGGGACGGCAGATGCACGCATGTTGGATTGGCGGTTTCAAACGAGTGTACCTCGGAGAATCCGTCGCTGCTCGGCGTTCGCCCGAGGTGTCACGATCCTTGCTCTGCCATTCGTTTTTTTTCCTGACGAGTCGGTTTCGGTCATCAATGCCGTCACACAGCTTGTCTCAGCTGCGCCGTTGATCGTGGCTGGTGAANCCATTGCCTATCTGGCGACTGCATGCGTGATTGTTGCGTTGGCTTCACTGTTGGTTTCGACGACGTACCGCACCTTTACAGGTCAGTTGCGAGTCGCCTTGGTGGAATGGCTCGAGATCACCGTAATCGCTGCTGCATTTTGGCTGCTGCATCCTTTGTTTGCCATGGGTTTATATTTGCTGACATGGCATGCGTGGCGTCATCTTTATCTGGTCGCTCCACTCCTGGACAGTCAACCGCGCAGAGGGAATCTTCATGAGCTATTCCGTTGCGTGGGGCGATTGCACGTCCACTCGCTTCCACTGCTGCTGCCAACGCTTGTGTTATTCGGTGTGATCGCGTTATGGAAGCTACCGGTTTGGGATTCATTCCATCTTGCCGCGTTGGCCATAGCGACGTTTGTTGTCGTGACATTGCCTCACCACCTGCTGGTGGAAAGGTTATTCGAATCGCGTCGACCGCGACAAGACTGGACGGAGAACGAGAACGCTTCCCGTCACCAGCATTCGAATGCGACGGCGTTGGAGGGTCGTGGAGCACCCGGTTAACTTATCGCTGGTCGAACCCGCACCTCTCACAGGTTCAGACTAGCTCAGTGAGGCCTGTTGGAAATTGTTGGATGCGACCGTGTAGGTTCCGGGGGCAACTTGGTATCCGGCAATTGCTGTTCGGGAGCTTCTGTTGTGGCGGATTCCACCTTGCAGCCGTATCCGCCCTGTGCGCCAGGCTTCAAGTTCAAACGCCGACGAAAAGAAGATGGTTTCATGATTTTTCGATCATGGTACGCGGCAATGGTAAGTACGCGCTGCAACAGGTCGGTGTTGGTTGCTAATCTTGACTTTGCCGAGTCGAACCAGATGTTGTCTTCCAGCCCAACTCGAACGGCTTGTCCGTTGGCGATGGCGATCGAGTTCATAGCCAGCTGACATGTACCAAGGCCGGCAAATGCGGCGTAACAATGCTCGGGCAGATGCATCAGCATCATGCCAGCCTGCGCTAGATTCGCTTGCGCACCGGCGATGTTGCCAAACAACAGATTGATGTAATAGGGCGGGTGAAGAATAGTTTTTTTGATCAAGTAATGTGCGTAGTTGAGCATGCCCAAGTCAAACGCCTCGAGCTCTGGCTTGATACCGCGCGCGTTCATTTTGATGGCGAGGGTCTGAATCATTTCGGGCTCATTGACACTCGCTTGCGAGGGAAAATTCAATGAGCTGAGCGTCAAGCTGGCCATGTCAGGTTTGAGAATGCCATCCAATTCAAGTGGAGCGGAACGCAGCGCGAAGGCGGCTTGTCTTCTTCCGCTTAATGAGACACAAAGCACTAAATCGGGGGCGTCACGTCGAATTCCGTCAATAATCGTCGCGTAAACTTCTGGATCCTGTGTGGGTTCTCCGGTTGTTTTGTCTCGGGCGTGAAGATGAGCAACTGTAATTCCCAACTCGACAGCATGCAGCACCTCATCGATGATCTCATTGCAGTGCAGGGGTACGTGCGGAGTCATCTCCCTGGTTGGCACCATCCCAGTAGGAGCGAAGTTGACGATTAAATCATCTAGTGGGTACATCGCTTCGGCATTTCTGCTTATCGTGGAATGAGAACTAGGAGCATGGTAGCGAACGCATTTGCGTAAGGAGTCGTGCTCCCTATTGTAGTTAGTGTCCTGAGCATTGCGAATTTGCAACGGCTGCTACCGAGGGTGGATCGTGGTAATCCAATCGCTGGTGATCAGACAGGGAGAGCATCTTCCTGTCGAGTTTGCCCTAAAAATAGTGTGTCTTAGGCCGCACTGATGTCTGAAAACATGAAGATTTTAATTCTCCCGCCAAGTGAATATGGTTTGGCCTGTGCTGACGTCATCGAAGAAATCCCTGGGTTCCAGGTGGCAGGTTTTCTGGAATGCTTGGATCAGCAAAGGGTTCAAGAAGAATTTGCTGGTTATCCTATTCACTGGATAGGTGACCTTGCCAGGCTGCGCGATTCGCACGGTGTCGTGTGCGCAATGGGGTCCACGAGCCGCGATCAATTTGTGCGCAAGGTGGAATCTCTGGGACTGCGCCTGCCAGCACTGTGCCATCCAACCAGCCGCGTATCGGCGCGGGCAACCATTGCAGATGGAACGTTCATCGATGTGAATGCGGTGGTGGCGGGATATTCCACGGTCGCGCGCCATGCCCGTATCTCACGCGGCGCAATCATTGGGCATCACACACACATCGGCGAGTATGCAAGCGTGCAGCCGGGTGCCAATATTGCGGGTCACTGTCACGTCGGTGACCAAGCGTACATCGGCATGTCTGCAGTGATTCGAGACCATGTCAAGATTGGTTGCCGAAGTANGGTAGGTGCCGGGGCAGTCGTGACGAAAGATGTTCCNAACGACGTGACGGTGGTGGGCGTCCCGGCCCGCATCGTCGACTTGAGTGAATAGCTTACGCCGCAGTCATACACGCTGATGGTGGACGCATGCGTGGTTGTGCGGGTGTCATTCTGCCGCGGGCCTCCATGGCGCAGGTTGCGTCAACCAAGTGCATGGCGAGTGCCGAGCTGTTCGTGACAGCTTACTCGGCTTTGCGCCACGCAGCGCGACATTCCAACGGGTAATCGGTTAGTAAACCATCGATTCCAGCGGTCGCGGCATGCCGCCAGGCGTCCGGGTTACGTCGGGACTCGCCTGAGCCGGCGAAGTTAAAAAGTACCAGCTTGCCATGTGCGTGGAGATGTGAGACTTCTTCACTGGTCGGTACGGACGACAAGAGAAAGCAGTCGAGTAGCCCTTCCTGCAGTCGACGTTTGAGGTCGGCGCGGGACACATTCTGACCAATTCGAAACGCCGGATTCAGTTTCTTGAGTCGCTGGCTCATTGCATCGTTCTGGTCGAATGCAAACGACTGATCAATCAGTTTGTACTTCTCAACGAGTGATACTAACTTGGACTCGCCATCACGCGTCACGTGTTTTACGTTGAGCGCGATGATGGTCGGCCCGCGTCGGCGCTGATTCACCAGTGCCAGTGTTTCCTCCAGCGTCGGAACGCGCGCTCCCGCAAAGACTTGGTCGAACCAGTGCCCGGCATCCAGCCGCCGGACCTCGGCGAGCGTCATGTCACGAATCGATTGCGACGATCCGTCGGTCGTACGTTGCACATTGTCGTCGTGGATGACGACCAAATGGCCGTCTTTGGTTGTGCGAATGTCAAGCTCGAACCCCATCCCCAATTCGAGACATGTCGCAAAGGCAGGCAACGTATTCTCTGGTGCGTGCCGGAGTAGCCCACGATGAGCAATCAGGATCGGATCGTCAGCACGGAGGCTGCCCAGCGACAGAAGCATCAGGCAAAAGACAAGGCGATTCATGGTTAACTCAACTCCTTCGCGCGAATGTTTGTCGATCCAGGACGGTGCCTTTTAGACTTTTGATTTCGACAGTCATCGGNCCGTCACGTTTTACCGTTAGCAGGAGGTAGCTATCTTCACCCGCGAGGAATCGGGAATGGGGATCGGGATACCTGGTTCCNTTCCCGTTCAGAGACGTGTTGTAGTAGTGNAGGCCATCCANCTCGGCGCGCTCGGCAAAGTAGCCAAACCCGGTGATGCAGCAAGTGCCTTGACGGAACAGGTCGTGCCATTGCTTCTTCGCTTGATTGCGGACGCTGCCGTTCCGTTCGTTGTAGAGTGTGACGTTAAACACGGGCTGCTGCAGCATTAGCTTTTTGTACCAGCGGAACTGATTGGAGTGTGCATCGAACGCATGGCANGTTTGCCACGTTGTGCCGAAATCGGAGATGTGGTTGAAATCCAGCGCCACGAACCGCAGATCGAACTCAGGCACTTCGAAGTGCCATTTCCATTCATCACCCGGAAGCGTAAAGAAACGGCGGAAGGCAGTGGCATGCACATCGTATACCGGCTCAGCTGGCGGTTTCTTCCCACGCGGTCGGATCTCTCGGTCATGATTACCCAGTGCGGGCATGAAGGGTGTGGATCGGAATAATTTCGGATAGGCGTTGATTAGTTCCGCATACGGTTTGACACAGTCCTTGTTGCCCTGGCCGCAGGAGTCCCAAAGCCGGGAGATATTGTCGCCCGCGGTCAGCAGCAGATGTACGTCATCCTTCAGGACGGCGGATAAATCCGGCTTGCCCTGCCAGTCAGCAACCACGGCCACGCGCAACACATCGGTGGGGTACGCCTTGAATGTCCAGTCTGCGGAACGGTGGGCGCCGGTGCGGACTGAGTAGTGGTAAATGGCGTCTCGATGTTTGAGCGGAATCTCGACGTGGTGCAGTGTGGTGTTCTCGTCGACCTGGACTTCCCCTGCGTATTGCTTGGTTCGCCCAAAATAAACGATCGAATCGCCTGGCTTGTCGGTCTCCCAATTGACGACGATCCNGGTGGGATCATGCGTCTTGTGCGTCAGCCAGATACGCTCGATCTCCGCTGCCGCCAGGTGGTGCGTGGGCAGGAGGAGCAGCAACGCCAGAAAAGGTTTCATGGGATTGTCCTACATGCTACTTCGGCGGATTCGGACCATTCTTTGGTAGCGGGGCAAGTAGCAGACCCTGGGGGTCGATGAGTCTCCATTATAAATTCACGGAGATTCGGTAGCCATTTCCGGTAGCCATTTCCGCATGTGCTCGCGATGCAGGGAAATGTGAAGCGCGCGATCGGTTGGAATCACCGTGTCTCAGTCGCAATCCGGCGAACCAAGAGACTCACTTGATACGGCGAGCACGGTTGGACCGACCAGCTTCAAACCAATGAAAAACAAGATGTTTTTTTGCGGCTTGAGCGGAAATGGCCAGTGTTTGGCAGAGAGCGAACTGGCTTGGCAGATTGAGTTCGCAAAAGATAAAGAGCACGCCCGATAGGAGTCGAACCTATAACCCCTGGTTCCGAAGACCAGTGCTCTATCCAATTGAGCTACGGGCGCTTGTGATGCAGCTGGCCAAGTCGACTTTTCAGTGCGGTAGCCAGTATCGAAAAGATAAGCAGTTGTCTGAAAAGATGCAATGCGTGAGACATGAATTTCGGGCGGTGCCTATTTGATCCGCGAATAATCGGTGGGGGCAAGAAACGTGCTTTCCACCTTCTTTACCAAGGCGCCTCCGGATTTTGCTCGCGATTCTTTCAAGACCGTTTGCCATGCGGGGTCCTGACGAAAGTCATCCCAGGCTTTGTCACGCGCGGCCTTGCTGGGGTATGCGAGAAGATAAATCAGCGTGTTCTTGGACTCGTCGCCACTGGCAGGTGTCCAATACCCGACGGGCTCCATGCCGTGACGCTCGAAGATTGCGTTGGTGTGATTTCGGAAACGCGCGTGCAGTGCTTTGAGCTTGCCAGCGTGCGCCGTGTACTTGCGTAGTTCGAAAATACGATTTGCTTGTTCTTCGGCCTGCAAAGGAGTCGAAAGCTTGGGTAACAAGGCAGCGATGACGAGAAGTAAGCAGCAGTACAATTTCATGAGGTTTACCTCGTGTCAGTTCATGAACAACGATCGAGAACGCATTGTCATTACGATGCCATGATGTGTAAAGCGAACGCTGAAAGCGTTTGCATGGCCGCTGCTATGATGTCTTCGTCGCCAGGATTGATGGGCTCGATCAACCCACACGATAAAACACTGGCGATTATGGCGNTTATCGATGCGAGGTCGNATTAGCCAAGNGCGCGACGCGCGGCGTTACTGGTCGCTTTTTTTATTCTTCGCCAATTTGCCTTCTTGCTTGAGCATGGGTCGGAGTTCGTCGATGAAATCAAGGACATCTTCGAATCGCCGGTACACGCTGGCAAATCGCACGTAGGCCACTTTATCCAGGTCGTAAAGGCGTTCCATGACGAGTTCGCCAAGTATTTCGGCGTCAACTTCGCGTTCAAAGCGTGAATAGACATCGTGTTCGATACCCGTGATCAGCGCATCGATCTGATCGTCTTTGATAGGGCGTTTCCAACACGCCTTGGCGATACCGCGCCGCAGCTTTTCACGACTGAATGGCTCCCGTTCGTCGGTGTCGCGTTTGACGACCTTGATCGAAAACTCCTCAATACGTTCGTAGGTCGTGTAGCGGCGTTTACAGTTCAGGCATTCGCGACGTCGGCGAATCACGAACCCGTCTTCCCCGGCACGGGAGTCGATGACTCGATCATTGTCAATCTTGCAGAAAGGGCATCTCATCAGCGACTCGATGTGCGAACGATTGTGCTCAGCTGCAACGGCAGAGGGGCGGCACCTCAACCACACTATACACAAGAATCGATTTTGCCATAGTGATTACCGCCGTAGATTTGAAGGAAGCGTAAAAACTGCTTGCCTGACCAATCTAAGCGGGCTGATCTCACGCTTGTCCCTGCAAGTGCTTCGGCAGCGGACCGGAATTCGGCTTGCGAACATTCTATTGGGTCACGTCAGCCGGTCGATACGGTCCAAGTGCTGGATCTGTCAGGAACCAATTGCGTGGCCGACGCTGGAGACGTTTGTCGTAGACACGCTTCATCTGAGCTTCCCAACGGGCCGGTATCGCCGGATCTTCTGGCTCTCGTCCGCGGTCATTGATGTCGTCCTGCCACTTGGTCAACGCAGTCGACAGTCGGTCACGGATTTTGCGGTGCTCGGCCGAGTTTGCCAGATTGTTCGTCTCCCAGGGGTCCTGCTGTAAATCGTATAGTTCTTCCGCAGGTCGCGTTTTGGCCATCAGCTTGGCAGCTGGTCCTGCGAGTTTCCCGCGCTGGTCGAGATCTCGCAGCAACCCGATGATCGGATACGACGCTTCTTTGTAGCGATTGAGTTCAAGGAACGGTCGTTCGGGATATTGGTTGCGAATGTATCGATAACGTTGGGTTCTTACAGTACGAACATGTAAGACCGTTTCGTCACCACGGTCGCGGCCAGCGAACAGCATGTCGCGGGGCGATTCCGCATCGGTGCCAAACAGCACACGACCTTGCATCGATGGCGGTTTCGCCACGCCTGCCCAGGCGAGTGTTGTCGCGGTCAGGTCAATGGAAGCGACGAGTTGTTGAGAGCGGGTTGCCCGCCGGTAACCATCTGGTTCAGGGAGTTGGGCATTTGCTTCTGGCCAGTAGATCACTAGCGGGATATGGAGACCACTGTCATAAGGCCATTGTTTGCCACGCGGCATGGCGCGACCGTGGTCGCCCATGAACAGCACGATGGTGTTCTTGTCCAATCCATCCTCTTTTAACCGGTCGAGAATGAACGCTACCTTCTTGTCGGCTGACATCACGGCATTCAGGTACTGCGCCCACACGCCGCGCGTGACTGGATGATCCGGATAGTAAGGTGGGATGGTGACTTGATCGGGATCAGCAAGCTTCTCGATGTGTTGGTGGGATGTGTTCCACGCACCCCCTCGATGTGTTTCAGAAAAGTTCACCTGGGCATAGAAAGGTTGGTGATCTTTGAGCTGGGAAAAGTCATCCCCATCGAACGGTTTGCCCTGAGGGTAGTTAAAATTCCAGTCCGTTTTACCTGTCCCTTTGTAGAACTTCGCCAGCTTGGCGTCGTTGGTCAGCTTGCGAAGATTCGCCGTAAAGTACCCGGCGGGTCGCAACCAATCGGTCAACACGCGAACTCCGTCCGGGAGCGGATTGCTGCCATTGCGATGTGAGCGGTGATGGTGCGCATTGATCGACATCGCGTACATCCCGGTCATAAAAGACGAACGACTGGTCGAACAGACGGGGGTGACGGTGAATGCGTTTTCGAACAACATACCCCTGGCAGCCAAGCGATCGATCGCCGGAGTGTGCACTTGAGGTGTGCCGTAGCAAGAGAGTTCCGGACCCATGTCTTCGGCAATAATCCACAGGATGTTTGGGCGTTCCGCAGCGGAAAGCACGGAACATGCGCCGAATAACGTGATGCCAGATATCAGGCGAAAAAGACGATGGTTGGTGATGGCGTCCATAAGGCAAACTCGCAGCAGTGGCTTGATTTTTAACCCTATCATAATCAACTTCGAGAAGAAGCGGCAGCGTGCAAGTGGTGAGCGAGACAAACCAAGTTACAATGTGAACGCACCCTAATTGATGGTGCGTGGCGATCAACGAGCGACGCCACTCACCGATGAGCCGCCCGGGAGACGGGGCGCGGTTAGTTGAATTCATGAGCAGGTGGGTCAAGGAGAAGGTGAGTGATGGAGATTCGGAAGCTGACGCGTGCAGCCAAGTGTTTGCGGTATGGGGGCGGCTGGTTAGCTGTCGTGTTGGGAGTTTGTGTAGCAGCACGAGCTCAATCGACCGATGGTCCGCTGCCTGAAGTGCCGGCCGGATTTCNNGTCCAGGTGTACGCCGCGGAGCCTTTGGTGCGCAACCCGTGTGCGATGGCGTTTGACCATCGCGGCCGCTTGTTCGTCAGCCAAGGGCCACAGTATCGCAAGCCNACACCCGAGACGCCGGGCGATCGCATCACCCTGCTGATTGACAGTGACGGAGACGGGCGCGCTGATAAGTCACAGTTGTTCGCCGATGGCTTCAACCATATTCAAGGGTTGGCGTGGCGCGGTGATCAATTGTGGGTGGCGAATGCGCCCGAGCTGACGATGGTTCAAGATACCGATGGGGACGACCAAGCGGATCAATACACCGTCATCTACGGAGGGTTGGGTAATCTTGAACATGCGTTACATGGCTTGAATTTTGCACCTGACGGTCGTCTCTACATGACTAAGGGAAACTCGAAGGGGTATGTCGATGCCGCCAGTCCGGAGCGGCGCGTCGCCCCGCGCGCATTTGCAGATCTGTGGGGTGTGAAGTTACCACCTGGGGCGGCGCCTCTCCCGACCCCCAAAACATATACCAGGCAAGAGTACCTCCGTGGCTACCATCATCCGAGCGACGATTGGGGGACCGAAGGCGGTATCTTGCGATGTGAGGCCGATGGATCGCAGCTCGAGATTGTCAGTCGTGGCATGCGCAACATGTGGGATGCTGCCTATGACCAGTCCTTCAATTGGATCGGGACGGACCAAGATCAAGATGGAGGGGATCGCATTCTTAATCCGTTCATGGGAGCCCATTTTGGGTGGGGACACGCTTGGAGCCCTGATTGGATCGGTGATGGGCATTTGCCCACCGTGCCGATCAGCGGTCCGGTGTTTCACGGCTCGGGGACAGGCGTCGCGTCTTGTGCCTCCGGGGCGTTTCCGGAGAAGTATCGGGGAACATTCTTCTGTGCCGATTGGTTGAACCGCAAGATCTTTGTCTTTCGGCCCCAATGGAAAGGTTCGTTGTTGCGGAACATGACGACGCCCGAAGTGTTTGCCGCAGCACCTACCGGGCGCAGCTTGGGATCGAGCACTGGAATGGTGTTTGACCCGGTCGACATCGAATTTGGTCCGAATGGTGCGCTGTGGGTGTTGAGTTGGGGACACAGTTACGGTGCGACTATCGAAAATGGTCAGCAGGTCGATGCGGGTCGTGTATATCGGATTCAATTTGAAAACCGTCAGCCTCAACCGGACAGGAAACGTAACAAGCCTTATCGAGAGTGGACAACCACGGAACTGATTCATGATTTGCGCCACGACCGTTTACCCGCACAGCGCATCGGGGTGCAAGACGAACTGTTGAGACGGGGGGCTGCGACGAAGCCAGAGTTGTTAGCGGCGTTTGAGGACCGTCAGGACATTCCGGGTGCGCGCACCTGGATTATTTGGACCCTGGCGCAGATGGCAGCCGACGATGTCTCCATCAATCAATGGCTGGCAAGTGTGAGTGCTGGGCAGGAACCGCTGGCGGATCGGATTCAGGCGATCCGTTGTCTGGGTGATCGCAAGGCGGTGTGGCCAACCCTCGGCGCACGCCTGAAGGACGCAGAGCCCCGCATCCGGTTTGCCACCCTGCAAGCGTTGCGAGAAGCGTATAAGCAAGCCACCGACATCCCACCCGAATTGATCAACGCTTTGTGGTCGCAAGCGGCAGTCGAGCAGGATCGGGGCGCATTTTTCGTGACTTGGCATGCCCTGTTAGATTTATTAGATACAGACGCAATGAAATCGATGCTCCAGGATGACCGCGCCGGGGTACGCCGCGCAGCCCTGCTGGCATTACTCGAAGACAACGCGCTGAGCGGTGATGATGTCGTGGATCTGCGTCTCGATCCCGACGCGAAAGTGGCGGAAATTGCGGCGTCTTTTCTGGACAAGGTGGGTACCAGCACTGCCCCGGTGTTGGAGATTCGGCAGGAACAAGTGCCCGGCAACCAAGATGTGCTGGTCCGGTTGGTGGCCGCGGATCTCGCTGGTGTCCATGTCCGCTATACGCAGGATGGAACAGAACCGACAGATACGACTGGCATCCGATACAAGCAACCGTTTACCGTCAGCAAGAACACACAGATTGCAGCAGCTTTGTTCCGCGCCCGAGAACGTTTTGGCCCCGTGATCCGTGAAATCACCGGTCAAGCTGGTCCCAGCAGCAGGCTGCCTGAACTGGATTTGACAGTCCGATTGGATCAAGTAGAGACCATGGCGCAGGGTCGCTATGTGCCACAGGTGCTCGAGACAGACGCGTTGGCCTATGGCGATCGGAGTTATCGTTGGCGGCGAATACCGCAGTCACTGGTCGGTCATACGGTGATGCGGACGTTGAATGCCGACGAACACGTCGGGTCACATGGCGATCGCTTTTTGTCGTTTGTGGTGGATGAGCCAGTGACGGTATATGTGGGTCACGACGAGCGGATTGTGGACAAACCGGCGTGGCTGCGTGCGTTCAAGCGCACCGATCTCAAGATGGCCACGCGCGATGCGACCTATCGTCTATTTGCACGGTCATGGGATCCCGGCAAAGTGGAATTAGGGGGTAACACGGTGCGTGGTCAGACGCAGAGTTGCTCGCAATACGTCGTCGTGGTGTCGCCTGCTCCCTTGGTGACCCGGGAGACAGCAACGACTTGGGAGCAAGTCCAGTCCCAACTGGAATCTGCTGACGCGCGGCGAGGCGGGAGATTATTTTTCACGGCTGCCAGCTGTGGCAAGTGCCATAAAATCGGCCCCTTTGGCCAGGCTCTAGCGCCCAATCTTTCCAATTTAGGCACACGTGCCAATGCGAAGGCGATTGCCGAATCCATTCTGAATCCTTCGGCAGTCATCACCGAAGGGTATCACACGTTGGCCGTTCAAACCGTCGAAGGCCAGTCATACAGTGGCTTTGTGCGGCGAGAAAGTGGTTTGAACCTCGAGCTTGTCCAAGTCGACGGTAAGGTCATTTCCATTCCGCAGAAACAGATTGAGGTCCGCCGACGGCAACAGAAGAGCGTGATGCCGAGCGGATACGCGCAGCAGCTGACCGCACAGCAAGTCGCCGATGTGATTGCCTTTATCCAAGCCACCAAACAGCAACCCGGTGAGACCACGAAGCCGATGGATGATGCTCGGGCATTGGACGGCAAGGCCGGTCGCTCTGGAAAAGGTTTCTCGTTTGAGCGTCAGCGAGGCGCTCTCAACATCAGCTTGCATGGTCAACCGATTGTTTCCTACGTGTTCCAGCACAATGAAGTGAAAAGGCCCTTCTTTGCTCATGTGAAGACAACCCGTGGTGTGCAAGTGACTCGCAATTTTCCACCGATCAAAGGTCAGGACCCTCATGATCATGGCACGATGCATCCCGGTATTTGGCTTGCTTTCGCCGGCGTGAGTGGAGTGAATTTCTGGCATAACAAGGACGGCAGAGTGGTTCATGACGGGTTTGCTCAAGAACCATCCGGGACCGAGATCCTGCGCTTTACAACACGAGAGCGCTATGAAAATGCCCAAGGAGAAATTGTCTTTCGAACGTTAACCAAACATGAGTTACGCCCCGATCCCTCTGGCTGGCTACTGACGGTAGACACCGAATTTTTGACGACCCGCCCGTTAGAATTCATCGTACGCGAGGAGATGGGCTTGGGAGTCCGTGTCGCCACACCGATGACAGTGAAGTCCAAGAACGGCGAGATTCTGAGCGGCCGAGGTGGACGCGATGAAAAAGGAACCTGGGGTAAGGTGGATCGTTGGTGGGATTATTTCGCGACCCTTGCGGGGCGGCGAATCGGATTGTTGGTCATGTCGGACGAAGGCAATCCAGACGTTTGGTCCCACAGTCGCGACTACGGTTTGCTGGTGGCCAACCCATTCCCGGTCGATGTCGCCGCGAATCGCGACCTGAAAACGGTGGTCGACAAAAATCGCCCGTTACGACTGAGGTTCGGTATCTTGATTCACGACACGCCCGAAAACGTCCGCATCGACCAAAAGCACATCTACGCGAAATTCAAAGAACGGCCATGAGTCAAGCACAAACAAGTCATCTCCGACCGCAGTTCACCGGGATCATTCCTCCACTGGTGACTCCGTTAACAAAGCGAGATACGCTCGATGTGGACGGTGCGCACCGCTTGCTGGAGCACGTTTTGTCGGGAAACGTCAGTGGTGTCTTTGTCCTGGGTTCCACCGGTGAAGCGCCGAGTCTCAGTTATCGACTGCGGCGAGATTACATTGAGCTGGTATGCCAGGTGGTTGCCGGTCGTGTACCTGTCTTGGTGGGAGTCACAGATACGTCGTTCGTCGAGGCGGTCGGTATGGCTCAATGTGCCGCGGAAGCGGGTGCTGATGCCGTGGTGTTGAGTACGCCCTACTATTTTCCCGCGGGCCAAACGGAATTGATTCAATATGTCGAACGGATGGTGGCCGAGTTGCCTTTGCCGTTGATGCTCTACAACATGCCGAGTTTGACGAAAGTCTGGTTCGAAACGGAAACGCTCGCTCGCTTGGCAGACCTCGATGCGATTGTGGGTGTGAAAGATAGTGGTGGAGATATTGAGTATTTCGGACGTTTGCTCGAACTGAAACAGCGACGCCCGGATTGGTCCGTGCTGATTGGGCCAGAGCACTTGTTGCTGACGTCATTGCGCATGGGAGGTGATGGCGGCGTCAGTGGCGGAGCGAATATTTATCCCCGCGTGTTCACGGAGTGTTGTCAGGCGTTTGCGGATGGTGACCTGGAAACCGCCGAGCAGTTCATGCGATGCATCGAGGCGCTGCAAGAGATCTACTCGGTTGGTAAATACGCCTCGCGATTCATCAAAGCGACTAAATGTGGCTTATCGCTGCGGGGTATTTGCAACGACCACATGGCGGAGCCATTCAATCATTTTCTAGCACCCGAGAGGCGACGTGTGCAAACGATCTTGGACCGTTGGGAACAGGAGTTTTCACGGTTGTCCACGTCGCTTGATCGCGGATGACGAAGGCAGCGACGGAGTGGCTCACGTCAGGGACGTCTCCACGGAGCGTTCCGAGTCAGGGAACCGAATCAGGGAACCGGGTCAGGTTACCGAGGCAGCGCGGTACGGTCATGGCGACCGTACCGCCGCGAGTTGCCGGCATCCTTAAGGTCGTTGACTTAGTCTTCGACAATCAGTTTGATCTCGTCGCTATTGCCCTTGAGTTCGGGTGCGTACATGGCGTAGCCACGAGTCGGCAAGGCGCTGAAGCGACCCGGAATCTCGGCACGCATACGATAGGAAACACTGTGTGACCCGCGGGCCAGTCGGCGGATGAAGAAGGCGACGCGATTGTCACGGAATTCAACATAGGCACCCATTTCGTTGCCATTGTATCCGCTTCGCACGTCGACGGTCTCAAAGCCAGCGGGCTTCATATCTTCAAAAATCAGATACTCGTAATCGTTTTTGCTGGCGATGGAAAGTTCCACTTCGACCAGATCCCCACTCTTCAATTTGGAGAGGTCTTTTAGTGGGATCCGTTCGTATTTTTCCACACGTTGGTCGACTGCGGCACCGGTGTTGGTTTCGGCCTTGATCGTCTTCTTGACCGGCTTCAGCTGGTAGTAAGCTCGTTCGACCTTCACCTCCAATCCCGCTTTGGTAATTTTGTCCTCGAGCGTGAAATTGGTCAGGTAAGCGTTGAAGTAGACAGGGCCCTTTCCGCGTCGTCGCAATTCGACATCATGGGAACCGGCCGTGACCGCCTCACCAGAGAGGATGAATTTGTTGTTGAACGTGAACAGGTTATCCCGGTTGATGACCGCTTCTTGCTGTTTCTGGCCGTCGATCCAGACTTCGACGGTCATGTTCGGGTCGAATTCTCCGCTGGCCTGAATGTACTCGGCGAAGGATTCCACGCAGGTTGCCGTGTCGCGCGTATTGCGCCAGTAGGTGGAATGCTTGCGGTTGTTGAGCAGATATTTGACCAGACGTGGTGCTTTCGGAGTCGGGTCCTTCAGCCGCGCGAGCAATCGCAGGTAGTAGGCGTTGGCTTCAGTTTCGCTACCCCACCAATACCACCACGACTGGTCGGCTGGTAAGCGGAGATAGGCGGTTTCGTTTTCTTCGTCCTCAACCAGGAACTGCTCGATATTGCGTTTCAGCATGGCAACTTTGTTAGCGTCCTGCTGCTTGTGGCAAGCGAGTGCGAGCATGGCTTTGGCGTAGACCGCGAGATGATTGCGGTCTTTGTAGAGCTGCTCGCGCATTTCCAGGTTATCCACATCGCCATCGACCAGCACCATGTAGACAAAGGCGTCCAGGTGATCGGCGTGTGGTTTCCAGGGTGAGGTTTTCGTAGCGGCATTCCTGATTTTCTGGAGTTCGGCAGCTTGATAGCGTTTCAGCCAGGCGACACCGTTCTCGACAACCCCAGGGACGATCGGCAAGTCGATTTCTTGGGCGACTTGCAATCCATGGAGGACGACACAGGTGGTATGTGGCCAGCTCCGCTCGCGCGTGCCGCTGAACCATCCCCAACCACCGTCGCGATTCTGCATGTCGGTGAGCCGTTTCAGGCCTTCGCGGACGATGCGATCAAGTTCGACTTCGTCAAACACGGGGTTGCGATCGAAGCGCTTCCACTGTTTTGCGCGATCCTGATCGTCCCCAATTTCCTGGGCATTCAGGTTGGTTCGCTTGTCGTGGATTGCGGCCAGATCAAGGTTCATTTTCAGGAGTGTTTTTTGCGTAATCGCCGCCGGCAGGAATCGATTGAGGGTCTGCTCGGTGCAGCCATAGGGATAGTCTGCCAGGTAAGGTAGCGCATCGACCATGGCACCGGCGAGACTGGGCGAGTAACGGACTTCGAGCACGGTTTGTTCTGCCCGCCGCTGCTCAGGCACGGTGACGGTGACCAGCGCTGACTGCTGATCTGGTCGAACCGTTCCGGCCCACGCTTCTTGCTTGAGCATGCCATGTACGTAGCAGGGGAATGACATCTGCATGGCATCGGATTCGACATTGGTCAGCGCCTTCATGCGAACAATGGCGTTTCCTTCGTCGGCAACGTTGACGCGCCAGTCGACTCGTACCTCACCTCCGGCGGGGATGTTGACGGTTTGCGTCAGTGATTCGCTGGCCGCCAGTGGGCTGGCATCCGGATTGGTGACACTGGTCCCGTCTAACTCCAGGACGACTTGCGCTTCGGTCGCTTCGGCCAGATAGTTATGCACATTGGCCGACAGCACGACTTCGTCTTTCTGGACAAAGAAACGAGGGGCTTGCAAGCGTAGGATCAGGTTCTTGCGAGTGATCACTTCTGTTTCGCCGGATCCAACTCGGGTTCCATGTCCCATGCCCCAGACTTTAACTTTCCAGGTCGAGAGGTTTTCGGGCATATCCAGAGTGACTTCCGCGACCCCTTGATCGTCCGTGGTGAGGGCACCGACCCATAAGGCAGTGTCAGCGAAGTTGCTGCGTACCGTGGGTTCTTCCAAGGCAGCTTGTCCGTTCTCTGAGCCGGGTCCCATCGCGACCGCGCCCTCGTCCGTCATGAGGCCTCCACCCATCCCTTCCGGTGCGTCCATTGCGAAATCACTTTCGGCCATGGCCGCCATGGGGGCTGACGCTGCTGCGGCGTATCTTCCGCTTTTGGCCCTCATTAGGGAATTGTTCAGTCCCTGCGCTCGACCCCTGATGCTGGCTTGCTGGTCTTGCATTGATTTATCGAAGGCTTCTTCGACCACCGAGCGGCCGAAAACGCCAAGGAAGTTCATGCCGGGGCGATTCGGCAGATTCATGTTGGCGAAGTATCTCTGGAGGTTGGTTTCCTGTGCTGGCTGATGGTGTCGGCGCCATTTCCAGAAGAACTCTTTGATATCTCCCACATTGGAACCACCTGAGATGTATTCCAAAGACTTGTCGTAAATGGCCACTACGGTGGAGCCGACGAAGTTCTCGCCCGTGTGATCCGTCAGATGGACTTTGACGCGGGCTTTCTCTCCCGGCAGGTACTCGGTAGCCGAGGGATCGACAGCGACGTTAAGAATCCGTTTTTCGGGGGGAACGACAATCTCTTTCGCCTCTTGATAGACCCGACCGTCAGCGACGGTAATCGCTTCGACGAAGAAGTTAGGCATGTCTTTTTTCACCACGGTGATCTCTTCCACCACGCTCTTGCCTTTTAAGCGGATGGTCTTGGGTGGCAAATAGACTCCGTTAGTGGGCCGCACAAACAGCAGCACGGTGCTTCCGACGCGATCGGTATTGATCTGCAGGCGGACGGTTTCACCCGGATTGTAAGTTTGTTTCTCGGGGATCAGTTCCAAATGATTGAACTTGTAGTCAGCACCATCNAAGCCGGTGCCGATGACGGTAAAGAGATACCCGCCTTCGATTTCGTGTTCAGCCGAATCGGTGAGTTGATAGGAGATCCGATATTGGCCGGGAGCTCGGGCTCGTAGCTGCTGCTGGGCGACTCCTTCTTCGTTCGTATCGAGTGCCCAGGTTTGGACCGGGGTTTCGATTGGCTGCTGGTTTTTGTCATAGGTAATCTTGAGTAGGGTCAATTTGCCCGCACCCTGCACAGGCTTGTTGTCCAGCGTCTGGGCTTTGAAGTTGGCGCCAATCACGTCGCCCACACGATAATGTCCGCGGTCGAGCCAGCTGAAGACCTTGAATGGTTTACGGGCTACCAGCACATTGCCGGAACCAACGATCGTCCGTCGCGATTCGTCGCGCACTTCTGCGGTGATGGAGTATTTATGGTCCAGGTCACCGTGCAGTTCCTTGGCGATCGCGGTGTCGATTTCGACTTCGACGGTCCCGTCGGGACCAATGGCGACTTCCTGTTCCGCAACCAATTCGGGAGGGTTTCGCGGTCCTCCGTGCCACCAAGTGGGAACGGGTCGCATGCAGCCGACCCAGTTATTCCAACCGGGGTACCACGGCGTGTCGTAGCAGAACCACCAATAGCCCGGTCCATAGCACCAATCCCAAGGTGCGATGGGGTACCAATCCTGCGAGTGTTCGCTGCGGGTGATCTTGTATTTCACCGTCGCATTGGTCACGGGCGAACCGAAGTAATACTTGGCTTGGATCTTGGCCGTGATTTTTTCACCTAACGCCACTGGTTCCGAAGGTGCGTCGATGGTTACCTGATATTCAGGCTTTTTGTATTCCTCGACTCGGAAACTGGTGTTGCCGCCGTACTGACGATTGTTATGGCGGGTTTTGACATGGATTCGATACGCGCCCAGCATGCTGTCGGAAGGCAGATCAAAGATGCCATCCAAGCCGCCATATTCATCCGCCTTCAGTGTTGTCTGCAACAGCTTGTCGCCTTTCGGGTTGTAGACTTCCACTGGGAAAGACACGTTGGCGAACTTAGAGACCGCACCCATGTCGTATTGCGCTTGCCGCGCCCAGAATTTGAATTTTACCTGGTGTCCAGGTCGGTAGACGGGGCGGTCCGTGATGGCAAAGAATTTGACCTGATTGTATTCGGCATCGTGCAATCTTCCGTGCCACACATGGCGAAAACCGAGATGCCCGACCATGCGGCCATCGACGCGCGCCGTGACCAGATATTGCATGTTGGGTTGCTGGTCGCGCGGATCGGGCGTCACGATCCCGTTGGCGTTGGTTCGTTCNGCAAAGTTCGTGGTGATCGTTTGGTAGCGATTGCCTCCGGCATTTTTCTGTTGGTAGCCAAAAAACTCAACATTGATGTTGGGCAGTGGCTTGCCCGTGACCGAGTCGGCGACGTAATAGAGTTGTTTTCCTGCGAGCGTCTTTTTGACGATGGCCGCATCGGAAATCCAGATGATGACCTTATTGACGTTGCCGTCCCGCATCTTGGCAGTCAGCAGGTAGGCCCCGGGATCTTGCAGCGGTGTATTGACCGTGATCCGTTTGTCGAAATGGCTTGCCCGCGGCTTGAGAGCCAAATTCCAAGTGGCAACGCGATCGCCAAGATACGCTTGCTGATTCTCGTGGACTAATCGATAGCCAATGTTGGAAATGTTGATCTGACGGTGGTCGACGCGGCGGGGATTCGATTTCAGATGGGCTTTGGCGTCAGCCAGCAGCTTTTCCATCTTGATGGCGTGCGCTTCGAAACTGACTGCTTTGCCGTTGCGGAAGCGATACTCAATAGTGGCTCCCTTGCCTTTCGGCTGATTCATCGTCGATTCGAACATCCCCCAGTTACCGATGATTTGTTGCAACTGGCGGTTGGTTGCTTCATTGGGATTCACTTTGCGCCAGTACTCCGCGGCGCGAGGATATTGCCGGCGATTCTCAAAAATCCCCGCCAGTTGCGAGTTGGGGCCTGTGGCGGCATTGCGGCGCAGTTTCGCGACCTCTTGCAAGAGCTTGATATGATTGAACTCGGCGGGAAGATCGAAACGTTTGATACCGGTGGCCAGCTTGGCGATGGTTTCGGTCTCTTTCAGTGTATGCAGCGCATACGTACCGCTTTCGTTTTCATCGTCGTCGTTACCCATGCTGCCCATGCCGCGCCAGGGGAACTGGTTCTGTGCCATGGTCTCGACGCCAAATTGTTGACGGAGGAATTGTGCCCGTTTCTCCAAGACTTCCGCGCGCCGTGCCGGCATATTCTCGACCGCTTGCGCGAGCGCCCAGCGACGACGTTCACCATCAGTTTTGGACGCCTTCCAGTTGGCAGGTTCGTGATAAAAAACCGGTTGCCCTTCGGCATCTACCGGGGCGCCGTTGTAGGGTCGATAGTTGCGGTAACCGTCTTCATAGTCCGGCAGCTGGGAAATATCCGTTAGTACTTGCAGTCGCCAGGCTTCTTGAAAGCCGCGATTGTTCAACAACGCATCAGAGAGATTCAGGAAGTACCGGCTGACGTCATTCTTGTTGTCGTCTTGCAACACCAGCGGCATCGCTTGTTGCAATAATTGCATGGCCCGAACACGGTCCCGCTCCGTTGCATGGACCATCTTGNCACCACCACGGCGGCTGCCTCGTTCGAAATTACCGGAGATCATGAAGCCATGGTGGGGCACGCTGAGATGCTGTTGCGCGACACGCTCCAAGGTGCGCCAGTGCTCCGCATGTGCTTTGACGGTCCCTTCCGCGAGTGCGTCAAACTCCTTGAGCAATCCCAGTCGACTCATGCACTGCACCGCATCTCGAAAGGCGTCTGCTGACGTCGCATCGGCCGTGTTCTGATCCAGGCAGAGCACTTTCAAGCCATTCAGGGCTTCCTTGAAATTGCCTTGCTGCATCAGTTTACGAAGCGCAGCCGGCTTGGGAGGCTCGTTATCGGCAGCGATCAGGAAGAGCGTCGAAGGGACGATAAGCGTCAGGGCGACCAGCGAAAGGGTGAAACGAGTGCTTGGGCGACGCATGCGATGGCCTTTAGATGCGGATGCAGAGAGGAGAAGCAGTTCCGATTGGAGACTACGGNACAAACTAACGACGACTTGCCTGTAGAAAAAGTTCCACGAAGGGCAAAAAAACTCGCAGAAACGTCAGGGGCAGGCGCAAACCGGGCGAGTTTTGCCCGATTCGACTGCTGAAACGTCGGATTTCGGGCAAATTCGGTGCTTGTCAGCTCCGGGGCACGACGACCGTCAGCGCGCACCACCCTCCGGAATCAGCTTGTCTGACACGAAGTGGGGCCGCGGACCGGCTTGCTCGGGATCTAGAACGCTTACGCGAGGGCTAAATCGCGCATTTTGCTGGCGTTACCCGCTTGGCCAAAGGCCACCATCCGGTCGATGCAGACTTGCTTCATCGCGGCGCGCGCGGGTTTGAGATAGGCCCGTGGATCAAATTCCGCTGGGTCTTCGGTCAAAACCTTGCGGATCGCACCGGTGATCGCCAAGCGGTTATCGGTGTCGACATTGATTTTCCGGACTCCCGACTTGATGCCCCGTTGGATCTCTTCCACCGGAACGCCCCAGGTTTGCTTAATGCCACCACCAAACTGATTGATGATGTCCTGCAATTCTTGAGGGACAGACGAGCTACCGTGCATTACCAAGTGGGTGTTTGGCAGGCGCCGATGGATCTCTTCAATGCGATCCATCGCCAGGATTTCGCCATCAGGTTGGCGGGTGAATTTGTAGGCACCGTGACTGGTCCCGATCGCGACTGCCAGGGCATCCACCCCGGTTTCCGCAACAAACCGCTCGGCTTCGTCGGGATCGGTCAGCAGGTCATCTTTGGTGACCCCTTCGGCTTGAGGCTCGTCCGTGTTTTGCTCGATCTGTTCGCCACCGGCGTGCTCAAGAGAACCGAGGCAACCAAGCTCGCCTTCCACGGAGACGTTTTGAGGATGGGCCATTTCGACGACTTTTTTCGTCACGGCCACGTTGTAATCGTAATCGGCCGGGGTCTTGGCATCTTCCAGCAACGAACCGTCCATCATCACGGAGGTGAAGCCATGGTCGATGGCGCTTTGGCAAGTCTCTGGGCTATTGCCGTGGTCTTGGTGCATGGTGATCGGAATGTGCGGATACAGTTCCACAGCGGCGAGCATCAAGTGACGCAAGTAAGCATCTTGCGAATAGGCCCGAGCACCTCGTGATGCTTGTACGATCACCGGTGAATCGGTTTCTTCGGCCGCTTCCATGATCGACTGAATTTGCTCCATGTTGTTGACGTTGAAAGCAGCTACGCCGTAATCATGTTCAGCAGCGTGATCGAGTAGAGTGCGAAGCGGTACGAGCGCCATGAGAGGGCCTCCAAGAGTGTATTGCGGGGAGAGGGCAAGCAGTGATTATTCTAGGCCGCTGTCAGTTCCTCAAGTCCTAAATCGCAACACGGTGAGAAAGGCCCCCGCTAGAATAGACCAAATAGCTGGTTTTGCGCGGTTAAAGGGGTGAATTACCCCTCAGTTGGCACGATAGCGGAGTGATTGTTCTCCGGTGAAAAGATCGACGATGCGCCACTTTCAATGACGCGAATGAGCAACATGGTCGTTGTTTTGGTCGATTCTTCGCCCGTCCCGCCAAAGAATTTGCCACCAACGCCCATGGTGGATGGCGTGCAGGAGACCACCAGTGTTTGGCCCGCCATGAGCACCGGCCGCAACGTGAGATCAGTAAATAAGCGTCGTTCGCGACTGGAATCGACCAACCAGGAAGCATGTTCGTGTTTGCCGACAAACCGTGTCTTCGCCTCGCCATGTTCGATCTGCGGGCTCAATTCCAATGTGACGTGCTGATCGTTTTCCGGATAGCAGCGCACGCCAAAGATGCATTGCGCCTGAGCAAGCGTTTCACCGACAAACTGATCGCCTTGTCGGCTGAGAATGACCATTTCATCGCGCAGCCCTGGTGTGACCACGACTTTGCCCAGTCGACCGGTCCGCAGTTGCATCTGCTGGCCACGATCACCGAGTTGTTCCAGCGATCCCGTCCCGTTGGCTAGATCTGCCTCGTGACCATCTTTGGTTTCCAGTAACAGTTGTTGGAGTGCCGCGGGGGCCGATTGCCCCAGAATCCCGCATCGCATCCCATTGGCTGCCAAGCGCCGTCGTAGATCGTTGTCCAGCACCTGCTCGTCCGCTTCATTCCAGACCGCCTGCTGAAGCTGTTCGTTGCTGGCGGAGACGGTCACAAAGGAAACGTCCAGCACCACTTGATCTTCTGCAGGCTCGATCAGGCTCATGGCAGATGTCGGTTGGTCTGCCTGTTGCCAGACCTGGCAACCAACACAGCTCGCAAACATGACAGTCAGTGCGAATGTGCGTACAGAAATCATGTGACCGGAGACGAGAATGGACGAAGCTGGCAAGTCGGAGAATCGACGCGAGCGGACATTACCCGCCAGGGCCTTTCCGCGTCAATGCAAATCGCCATGGAATCCAGTGGCCCGGGCCGCCGAGAGCGCGCCATATCCCTCGCGTTTTCCTTCACCGGATGTACAGCATTTCGCCTGCTGGAAGCGGAGGCGCGACCGCAAACGGAGGGCGCTCGTTCACCGGCTGTGTCGCCGGAGCAACCTGAGGTGAATGCAAGTCGGAGAAGTCACGGAGACTGTCGGCGACAAACGGCACGGGCTCCATCGGTGGTTCGGTGACGGTGGGCACCGTGTGCGGTTGAAAGCCAAGATAGATACCGGCAAGCCCCATCAGGGCGATGGATTCAATAATCAGGGCTGGCAGAATGGACTTGCGACGAGATTTGCGGCGACGCATCTGGAACCTCCGTGCAGGCAGACGTGCGTGTTGTTGAGTGCAGTTTGCTGTGGTTCAGATAACGAGCAGATCACGTGCCAAAGAGGTTGCTAGCAAGGTGAGATAGGATCATTAAGTGGTGTTCAGGCAGGAGCTTAGTGTGCCATCGCGTGATGTTTCTCGAACAGTTCGCAGCTGCTTTGTGTTGTCAAATCGAGAATCCGGTCTCGAATTGAGTTGCTGGCAATCGGTTGCTTGCTGCTGCTACTGTCAGCCAGCTGATTGACCGTCAGTCCGCTGCTACTGTGTCTGTCGGTAGGTGTGACATCGGTGCGAGTGGTGGCGGATGGACGTTGGCAATTCAGTGTTTGTGTTTGTTTGCTAAAGGGATACACTTGGGCCGGCAATCACGCGCATGGATGCGCTTTCGCGAGTGTTATGGACGACCTGCTATGAGTGCGATCGATCTCGTTCAGACTCTGAACCAACTAGACCACCCCCGGGCATTAGTATTGGGCGACCTGATTTTGGATCGCTACACACGTGGCGATGCGGAGAGGATAAGTCAGGAAGCTCCGGTCGTCGTTTTGCGCGCCGACGAGAGTGAGGCACGGTTGGGTGGGGCGGCCAACGTCTGTGCCATGCTGCGGGGTCTCGAAGTCAGTGTGACCTGCGTGGGTGTCACGGGTGACGACACCATGGGCCAAGAGTTGCGACAGTTACTGACAGACGATCAAGTGGACTGCCAGGGAGTGATCGCAGACGCAACACGCCCGACAACCACGAAGCATCGTTTCGTCGGGAGGGCCGGAACACGTCACCCGAATCAGATCCTGCGCGTGGACCACGAATCACGACAGCCCGTGACAGCAGGGATCGAACGACAGCTGGTCGAAGCGGTAGCCACCCAAGTCGCAGAACATGATGTGTTATTGATTTCCGATTACGGGAAGGGAGCTTGTACACCGACGGTCATCCAAGCGGCCATCGAGGCTGCACGGCAAGGGGGTGTGCCAGTGATCGTGGACCCAGCGAAAGGCGTACCTTACGAGCGCTACCAGGGTGCGACGATCATCAAGCCCAACCGTATCGAAACGGGGCACTATGTAGGCCATTCGATTGATTCTCCCGCGGATGCGGCCGCTGCCGGCAAACAACTTTGCGAATCCCTGCAGATACCGGTGGCGATCATCACGCTCGACAGCGACGGGATGATGCTGACGACGCCGGACGAAGATGCCGTGCTCTTTCCGACGGCCGCCCGGACGGTGTATGACATTACCGGTGCTGGTGATATGGTCCTGTCGATGCTGGGGCTTGGAATCGGTTGCCAACTGGACTACGAAACAACGATTCAACTAGCCAACGTGGCCTGTGGTCTTGAGGTGGAGAAACCGGGTGTTGCGATTGTGACTCGAGACGAAATCCGAGCCGAGTTGCGGTCGTACAGCCAGTCAACGCCAACCAAGGTCGTGTCGCTGTCAGAAGCGGTGGCGGAAATCCAATCGCAGCGGCAACTCGGTCAACGAGTCGTCTTTACCAACGGCTGCTTCGATTTGCTCCATGTGGGCCATATCACCTACCTGCAAGAGGCGGCCTCGCTGGGGGATCTGTTGGTGGTGGGAATTAACAGTGACGCCAGCGTGCGGGCCTTGAAAGGACCGGAGCGGCCAGTGATCCATGAACAGGATCGTGCCGCCATGTTGGCTGCCTTAGCGTGTGTCGACTACGTGGTTGTGTTTGACGAGTCCACACCACACGCATTGCTCCGAGGCTTAAGACCCGATGTGCTGGTGAAGGGGGGAACCTACTCACCGGACGAAGTGGTCGGTGGCGAAATTGTCCGTGCCTATGGTGGTCATGTCTGTGTCACGGGTGTCGTGGATGGGATCTCGACTACCAAGATCATCGCTTCGGTTGCCAGCGCCTCGAGCGACGACCGCGCGCACGCGCACCGCCGTGCGGGTTAAGGTGTCGGGCAATCGCGCGTTGATTCATCGTGAGTGCGATTCTCCGCCAAATAAGAACTTTCATTGACAACGCGGAATGGATGTAATAGGAAAAGGTCACGTCGCTTGCCCTGGTGACGTACCTTTCCAACTTGGTTGTTCTGCTTCGAATCCTCTGACCACTGGACTATTTTGATGTCGCGCCAAACCCTCGCTCTACTCGTTGTGATACCTCTGCTGTGCTTGATGATGGCGAGTCCGATTGTGGCTGAGGAGGGTGAGGCAGCGGCCAGCAATGCGTCCAAGATCTCGAATCTCGTCGACGGATGGTTTGGAGTTGTAAATGGAGTCATGGCCAAGACGCTGTTCTTCCAGATACCCCTGCAGTCGGTCGAGGTCGAGGTGTCAGAAGAGCATCCCGAGGGCAAGAAATATGTGGGTATCCCGATCATCGTGATGATCCTCGCCTTGGGAGGTATCTTTTTCACCGTGCGGTACGGTTTTATCAACGTGCGGTTGTTCGGTCATGCAATCCAGGTTGTCCGTGGCAAGTTTGACAAACCGGATCACCACGGTGAGATCAGTCACTTTCAAGCACTGACTTCGGCACTGTCTGCCACCGTGGGGCTGGGCAACATCGCGGGCGTCGCGGCGGCCATTGCGTTAGGTGGACCGGGAGCTATTTTTTGGATGTGGCTCATTGCCTTTTTTGGAATGAGTATGAAGTTTTCTTCCTGCTCCTTTGCCCAGTTATACCGTCGGATCGGGCCGGATGGGCGGACCCTCGGCGGACCGATGGTCTATCTGCAGGAAGGGTTAGCGCCGATCCTCAGTTTTCCAATCGCGAAAGTGTTCGGTGTGATGTATGCCGTGCTTTGTATTCTCGCATCCTTTGGTGGCGGGAATCTTTTCCAAGGTAATCAAACCGCTGCGGCATTGATTTACACGTTTGGTTTTGAACGGTCTGATTTAGCGAGCGGGGTGGTTGGGTTGTCGCTGGCGATTCTGGCAGGGATCGTGATCATTGGTGGGATCCGCCGTATCGGAGAAGTGACCAGTAAGATCGTTCCGGCCATGTGTTTGATCTACGTCGGTGTCTGTCTCTTTACGATCATCACGAATATCGACCAGGCTGGGCCGCTGTTGGCGTCGATCTTCACCGAAGCATTTACGGGCAACGCTGTGGGTGGTGGTGCCGCTGGTGGCATCATCGTGGTGTTCGCCACGGGTGCCCAGAGGGCAGTCTTTAGTAATGAAGCCGGTGTCGGGTCGGCGGCAATTGCCCACTCAGCCGCCAAAACGGACGAACCGATTCGAGAAGGCGTGGTGGCGATGATTGGTCCGTTCATCGACACGATCGTGATTTGCACGATGACCGCATTGACGTTGTTGATCACGGACGTTTTCGGTGGTGAATACAGCGCGAAAATCGGCTTTGGGGACGGAGCGATCAAGACCATTGAAGCCTTTGGAACGGTTCACTGGTCGCTCAAATATGTCCTCTGTGGTGCGATCTTCGTATTTGCCTACTCAACGATTATTTCCTGGAGCTACTACGGCGACCGCGCTGTCGAGTATCTGGTCGGACCCATCGGTGTTTGGCCATACCGTGTTCTCTTTGTGATCCTCGTCGCGCTCGGTCCATTTTTCACACTCGGGAACGTACTCGATTTCTCAGACTACTCGCTGCTCAGTATGGCATTTCCCAACATCATCGGGATGGTTCTACTGTCGGGTATTGTTGCAGCGAAAACGCGTGACTACGTCCAACGTCTTCGTTCAGGAAAAATGCAGGTGATCAAATAGATCGCTCCTGCCCCTGAGTTGCGGCACGCTGCGATGATTTCCGAATACGAACTCATGTGGTGACGCTTGCCGCGCGCGGTGCGGTATGCACGTCGCAGGATGGATGATGGAAGTGACGAGACGGTACGAGACTGTCTTAGTCTGCGTCTCCACCACCGATATTGCGCAGGTACTCAGCCAGCCGCGCCTGGAGGTCAACCAAATTCTGCCATTCTGGTGGTTCGACCGAAACGTCCTCTGATGTGCCATCCACTTCGGCACTATGGAGAATATTGCGGATACGCGTGTGTACGTATTCGATTAACTCCGAGAGTTGCGCTGCTTGGCCTGGACTGAGTCGTTCGGGTAGCACGGGCGGCGACTGATCGTGCAGCGTCGCTTGTACATCCGATCCTTGGTTCCAGTCGACATCGAAGTCATATTCTGAATCGGCCGAACTGGAAACTTCGCGAGGATCAATCGTGGCGTTTTGGTGTCCCGAACCTTCAATCTGCGCAAGCCGGCTGTTGATTTGTTGGCGCGAGCCAAACAGTAGCACGGAACGGCCTACGGTGATCATGTCTCCGTAACGCAAAATGCGCAGTTGAATGTCCTCGCCGTTGACCTTGGTTCCGTTGGTGCTTTCCAGATCGGTGAGCACGAGACGATCATGATCGTCTTGGATCTTAATGTGGAAGCGGCTGACACGTTCATCATTCAGCTGAACGGCATTGCCTTCTTCACGCCCGATCGTGATGGGCGGAGCGAGATCACTGAAGATCCGTCCTCGATCTGCTCCGTCTAATACGCGCAAAGTGATAGTCATCTTCGGGAATTCGCACGCCTGGGCCAAAGCAAAAAAGATAAGACTTGGCAAACACCCAACACTGCCAAGAGCCATTCAGTGTAATTATACATTTCCCCTCCTGCCAGAGCTAGAATTCCCCATTTCCGGAGGATTATTCGATCCAGCCACCACCCAAAACGCGCTGATCGTCATAGCATACCACCGCCTGGCCAGGTGCTACTCCGTAGCGCGGCTCATCAAACTCGACATCTAGTTTGCCATCCTCGCCCAATTCACCGTAGGCATCCGCAGGAGGGCTGTTATAGCGAATTTTTGCGGTGCACCGAAAGCGTCCGCGGGGCGGATCGAGCAACCAATTGGTGCGATTGGCGGTTAACCGCGTGCGGGCAAGGGCCGATTTTTCGCCAATGACCACTTGGCGACGCTCTTTGTTGATGGCGACCACAAACCGAGGCTCACCCAGCGCCACTCCCAACCCCTTACGCTGGCCAATCGTAAATCGCTCGATTCCGGGATGATGGCCTACCACTTCGCCTGTCGTCGTCACGATCTCGCCCGACAGATCTTCCTCCCGGCGGGCACGCACGAACTCGTCATGTTTGCCTGAGGTGACAAAACAGATCTCTTGGCTGTCTTTCTTGTCCGCTACGCGTAAACCAATGTCGCCGGCCAGGGCCCGAATTTGCGGTTTCGTGTAGCCTCCGACGGGCAGTAGCATCCGCTGCAGGTAGTTGCGATCGATCCCGAACAGCACGTAGGATTGGTCTTTTGACGTGTCGACTCCCTGGCATAACGCGGGCCCGGAGGCGTCCGCCGGGGTCATCAGCTGAGCATAGTGCCCCGTGGCGACATATTCGGCTTGAATGCCGTCCGCATAGTCAAATAAACGGCCAAATTTGAGCCAGTTGTTGCACATCACACACGGGTTCGGGGTGCGTCCTTCCGAGTATTCATCGACGAAGTAGTCCACGATCCTGCGGAAGTCAGCCTGCAAATTCAACGCGTAAAACGGGATCCCCAAGCGGTCGGCCACCCGGCGTGCATCGGCCGCATCCGAGGCACTGCAGCATCCCTGCTTGTGATCCGCACGCTGATTCAATAGCGGGAGCATGCCCGGCTGGGAGCTCCCCGGAAGATCGCAGCTGGCCGCCGACTCCTCGCCATGCCGCATGAAGACGCCCACAACCTCATGGCCTTGCTCCTGCAGCAAATGGGCCGCGACGCTGCTGTCGACACCCCCGGACATTGCTAATACCACACGCGCCACAGTTTGCCTGCCTCGTTGAGAAAGAAGATGTCAGCTCACAGCCCCAATCCTACGCGAAGTGGTCGTGGTCGTCAGGTCCAGCGAGCGTGGTCGATGCGCGGCGTGGGTCGCACCGATTGTGGCGGGTGTACGCCATGGCAAGTGGAGGGGGTGGACACATCCAAACGCTTGGATGACAAGGTGCAACTTCATGGTAGGCCACCCTTTATGGCGCATATTACCGTTTTATTGCCCTTTGCGCAGCTTAAACGGAGCTAAATCTCCCCTTATTGTTCTTGAAAGGAGTCTTGGGATTGCTTAGGATAGCCGGCTCGTGAAAGATACGAGGACCTCTCGGTAGTAGGAGATACCACATGTCCCGAGCCACTTTCTTTGTTCAAGAATGTCCCACCTGTGGTAGAAGTCTGGAAGTCCGCGTTGATTTATTAGGCAAGCTCGTGAAATGTCGCCACTGCAGTGGTCGCTTTGTGGCTTCAGATCCGGCCAACACCTCAGCTACTCTGGTTTCCGACTCCGCCATTCTGGAACGGGCGGATGAATTACTGGCGACCGTCGAGAGCATGCCCAGTCGTCCTCGTTAGTGCACGTCAGTGGGCTGATTCGCTGATTCGCTGAGGCATCGACTGCCCTTGAGCCACTTGAGCTGGGGCTTTGCTGGTTGCTCGGAGCCATCGCGCTCGAACATCCCGGTTCACGAACGGCCGGCGGACCTGTCCTTTGTTGCCATCCGGTATGTATCTATCCCGGCTCGAGATGGGGGCAGCGGCACGGGGATGTTTCCGTCGCCAGCCGTGATTTCGTTTGGGTGGGTTCCGTTAGGGCGGCCAAAATCCAGCTTGCAAAGTCGGTCTCTTCCGTAGACATTGTTGTGATTCCGTGATCGCAATGAAGTAAGCAGCAGTGACTGGAGCATCTCTATGGCGGAGCCTGCCAACTCGGAGTCGGGTTTCAGCGCCCAAGCGGTTGGAAGCGCAGTGGTTCAACCGTATCGCGAATTGACAATTTCCGCGGTGTTGTTGGGTCTGATCCAGGGTGTCATTCTGAATATGGCCTTTGTGTACGCTGCGCTGAAGTTGGGTTTTTCCATTGGTGGCTCGACGGTAGCAGCCATTATGGGATATGCCGTGTTGCGCGGTGTGCTGCGCAAAGGAACGATGGTTGAGAACAACATCAACCAGACGATCGCTTCGGGGATTAACACGGCAGGTACCGGCATCGTCTTTACGGTTCCCGCCCTGTATCTGATGAATCCGGACTATATCCAGCCGATCCCGCTGATGTTGGCTGGGCTGGCCGGTGCGGTTTTGGGTGTGGTCGTGATCATCCCGCTGCGCAAGCAGATGATCGAATTGGACCGGTTACGATTTCCCAGCGGTGTGGCAACCAGCACGATTATTCGAGCGGGGAGTTCTGGCTATCAGAAGGCCGTCTTGTTATCCGTGGGTGCTGGGATCAGCGCGTTGTGGAAATTGATCATGGCGTCCAAAGTGTTGGAAACTCCCGAGATGGTGGCTCAGACCGGATTTGGTATCTTTCACGAGGAACTGCATTTTGGCTTTGGTTCGATTCCCGACTACTTTTCACCGGTTGTTTATCTGTCGTTGATGAATGTAGCTGCGGGGTTGTTGGCGGGTCGGGGTGGCTTGCCATTTTTTGCTGGTGGTGCGTTGGCATGGTGGGTGATTTCACCTGCGGCAGTGAACATGGGTTGGATCCCGGCGGTGGAGAGTGCAAGTCCGAGTGGTTTTATCTATGGCCAAATGTTGCGACCCTTAGGCATTGGTGTCTTGGTGGGTGGGGCATTAATGGGAGTGGTGACTTCGTTTCCTGCGATTCGGAGTGCTTTGGCGTCGTTAGCGACGGCGACGAAGACGGCGGGTGCCGGCAAGCAAATTGGTGGGGATGAATTAAAGCTACCGGTACTGATCTTTGGCACGATCGCTGCCGTGGTGCTGTTCTTTGTGGCCTCTTGGCTGTCAGGTGCCACTCCGTTGCAGGCCGGTATTTCGGCAGTGGTCGGGACTTTGTGGTTGGGTCTGGCGGCGTTGATCGTGGCGGAGTCAACCGGTTTGACGGACATTTCGCCGATGTCTGGCATGGCACTGATCTCGGTCACCATCATGATGTACCTGTTGAATAAGAACATTGCTGCCGCGATGGTGGTTGGCGTTGCGGTGAGTGTGGCGATCGGGCAGGGAGCCGACATGATGCAGGATTTGAAGACCGGATTCTTGATTGGTGCACGACCGATCAAGCAGCAAATTGTGCAGTTCGGCGTGACCTGGATTGGTGCTCTGTTGGCTTTTGGCGTGGTGCATTTGTTGTGGACGCGTGGTGTCGATGGGATGAATGGTTTTGGGGAAGGGACCGATCTTCCTGCGCCTCAGGGTGGTGCTCTGGCCGGGATAATTGGCGCAGTCAACAGCGGTAATGTGCCGATTGACAAGTACGGACTGGGAGCTGTTGTCGGTGGCTTGCTGGGCGCCGCACCGATGCCCGGATTGGGCGTGTTGGTCGGACTTGCCATGTACCTGCCGTTTTCGATCACGCTGGGCTACGGCATTGGTTGTTTCATCCAGATGGGGATTCAGAAGGTCAAAGGGATCGGGTTTTGCGAGCATAAATTGGTGCCCTTCGCGGCCGGTTTGATTGTTGGCGAAGCACTGATGGGGATTGGGCACGCCATGTTCGAAATCATTTCCAAGTAGTGACGCATATGAAAATCGCAAGTTCCCTTATTTTTGCTCTCGGCGTCATGATTGCCATTTCAGGTGGCGCCAAAATGCCGCATGTTGCCCTCACCGGAGCGGACTTCGTCGAGGGTTTGAAGGANGGCAAGTTTGATGGCACCTATGTTCACGACCTGCGGATAGGTACACAAGCCGCGGTTTTTTACGATCGCAGTGCCGAGGATACGCAGGGGCAGCGAACCGCGTACAAAGTGCGCCTTCCTTCTGATGATGGTGAGGAGAAAGCGAACATGGTCAAATTGCTCAAAGAGAAGTCCATCAGCTACCAGCAAGCGGATTCTGAGGGCCAGCTGGCTGTTCCCGTCTTGCCTTCGACCTGGCCTTTATTCCTGACCGGTGCCGTGATGGGTCTGGTCGGGGTGGTCATGTGGAGGGTCGCGGTGAAGGCCGAGGCGCAAGCCAGTCGAGCCGGTGAGGCGGCGGAAGATCTGAAAGATCCAGTGACTCTCTTGCAGCAGATGGAAGCGCCGTTGGTTGCCTTGGATGAGGAGGCAGTGAAATTGATGCCGCAAGCCATTACGGTGCGGATCGATGAAATCACAGAACGTTATATCTTGCCATTCGCAGAAGTGCGTCAGGGATTGATTGATCGGTTTGGAACGGCTGCGGGAGCGGAGATTCTGGTGACCATGGCATACGCTGAACGGATGCTGAACCGTGCCTGGTCTGCTGCCGCTGACGAGCATCTGCCGGAGGTCTACAGTAGTCTTCCCGAAGCGATCGCTGGCATCGCGGAGTCAAACCGCATGATCCAGGAGCTGACGAAGAAAGAAGCTGCGGCGACCGCCCGGTAATCTCACCTCAGCCCGCCCGTGTCCGACCTGCGTTAATAACTGAATCGTTTCAGCTCTTGACCGCTGTTGACCGAGCGAATCATGCCGCCGAAACAGCCGGCCAGGAAGGTGGCGCCATCCGGCATGAACACAAAACGGGCCGGATCGTCCTCGGGTCGGATCTGCGCTGTGCGATTGCGCGGGTGGTAGGTATGGAACGTTCCCCGCTCGAATGTCATGCGGCCGCTTTGCTCGCCGCTGGTCAGGTCCCAGATGACGACGTCACCGCTGGTTTGGTTCCCAGCCCCGACGTAGCGACTGTCGGGTGAAATGAAGGGAAATTGGCGACCCGCCGTCGAGGCTTGCAAGCGGGTGAATGGCTGGAGTTCTTCTTGGCGCCAAAGCAGCACGGTGCCGTCACGGTGACCGGTAGCGACAAATCCATTGTTGGGGGCAACCACAAGCTGATAAAAGGGATGGGGGACTGCGGGCGACTGGGTCAGCAATTTGCCGGTTTTGCGATCGCAGGAGCGAATGCAAAAACCTTCGGCAACCTGTTTGACGGCCATCACCCGGGTGCCGTCGGCAGTGATGGCGACGGTCAAGCTCCGCCCCAAAGGTTCATAGACCGCTTGTTTGGTAAACGAGGTGCCGCCATACAGCACGCACTTGGACCGACTGAGTACCACGATCGCACCGTCGGGTGCGAAGTCAAAGGCATGACAGCGATTGAAGACATGTTCCGTTTTGCCTGTGGCGACGTTGTAGACGTGGACTTCACTCATTTCTAATTTGCCGTCAGGAGAAAACAGTCGGCAGGACGCCAAACGCTTGCCATCAGGCGAGAACTTTAGCTGCGTGAAGTCACCAAAACTTTGCATCCGGTGCAGCATTTCGCCGGTTTGCGCGTTCCAGATTTGAATCAGGGCGCACTTGCGTACCGTCGGATGCGGGCGCGGTGGAAACTCACTGTTTGACATACCGGATTTTCCGGTGGCCACCAGTTTTCCATCACGGGAAACGGCAACGACTTGAGCATTCCGTTCCGGCACGAACGGTGCTGCCAGCAAGTGGCCGTGGAGACTGATCAAGACGAGCCAACCAAGTGAAACGGTGATCCAGTTCTTCATATGCAAACCTCGGCGCGATGACACATGACCTCGGGAAACCGACCGTGTCTTTCTTCGACGGCCACCGCGAGGCGATGTTTGGAGGTAAATTCTTGTTCAAAAAACTGCCAGCGATCCGAACGGTCGTTCTGACTGGCAGCGACAGTTACAGAGGGAGGATGGTTTTCGGGAAGATCGAACCAAAAATCGGACAGCGGGATTGCCAGACCGAGACCGCGGGCTTTGATATAGGATTCTTTGAGCGTCCAGAATCGCAGAAAGACACGTTGCTGTTCTTCCTGGGGTGCTCGCCGCAGCTGGTCCACTTCCGAAGGCGCAAAGTAACGATCGGCAATCCCCAGATTGACGCGCCGGTCGAGCCACTCGACGTCCACTCCGACATCGCGATCCTGGGTGATTGCGCAACACACCATACCTCGGGTATGCGAGACATTGAATTGCAAGCCGTAGGTTTGCGGAGCGACCACGAACGGTTTGCCGTGCCCGTTGGTTGCAAACCGCCAAGCTTGAGGATCTACAGGGACGTACCGTGAAAGCGTACTGCGGAGTAAACCGCGAGCCAGCAGGAACTGACGCTGGGCCGACTCGCAACGAAAGCGATGGTACCGCTCTACTTCGTCTGCCGTGAGCAGATCGAGATAGGCTGCAGCTTGCACGTCATCGACATCGTGTTCGTGCAAATACCAGAGTTGGACTGCATCACGGAGCGGGGTGGACATCAGTCCTCCATCGCACAGTGGCCTGTCCCACATTGCGGCAATCCGCAACCTGGACCTGGCGTGGGCATTGGCGAGTTACAAATGGGCAGGCTGTCGGATCCTCCCACATGAGCCGAGGGTACACTCAGCTGCTTCACAACCTCTGCTCCACCGCATTGCGGACAAGCTGGCTGTTCGCTTCCGCGGATGAGCAGTTCGAAGTGGTCGTGGCACTGATGACAGGCGTATTCGTAAATGGGCATCGAGGGGTACTCCAACGTGAGATACTCGTTTCCATTGTCGCTTGAAATCAGAGGTCCTGCAATGATTCCGCCGCGGCTGCCACGGTTTGGGCAATGTCTTCTTCGGTATGCTTGTCCGAGAGGAATAACGCTTCGTATTGACTGCAGGGCCAATACACGCCGCGGTCCATCAAGCCCCAGAAAAACTTGGCGAATTGGGCTTTATCGGATTTTGACGAGACATCCCAGTCGGTGACCGGATCCGGATTGAAGAACAAGGTCATCATGCTGCCGACGCGTTGCAGCTGATGCGGGACACCGGCAGCTTGCGCCGCGTGATGGAGTCCGTCTGCCAATTGTGCGGCCCGCGTTTCCAAACGCTCGTACACGCCGTGGTCGCGGAGTAACTTGAGTGTGGCGATGCCGGCTGCGGTGGCGACCGGATTGCCGCTCAACGTACCGGCTTGAAAGACTTTTCCGGCGGGCAAAATGCTGTCCATGATCTCCTGTCGGCCGCCATAGGCCCCGATGGGCATGCCCCCGCCGACAATCTTACCCAGCGTCGTGATGTCGGGAGTGATCTTCATCAGCGTCTGAGCACCCCCGTACGCGACGCGAAAGCCGGTCATGACTTCGTCGAAGATGAGCACTGCACCGTGTTCCGTGGTCAGGGAACGCAGGGCTGCGGCAAACGCTGGTTCCGCTGGAACGCAACCCATGTTACCGACCACCGGTTCCAGAATGACACCGGCGATGCGTGAACCATGTTCGGCAAAAGCTGCCTCCAACGCAGCTACGTCGTTGTATCGCAAGGTCAGCGTATCCTGAGATGTGCCCGGTGTGACCCCGGGCGAATCGGGCACGCCGAGCGTGGCGGCGGCACTGCCGGCAGCCACCAGTAAACTATCGACATGGCCGTGGTAGTTTCCTTCAAACTTGACGATCACATCTCGCCCGGTGTAACCGCGCGCGAGTCGAATGGCGCTCATCGTTGCTTCCGTACCGGAATTGACGAGTCGCACTTTCTCGACCGACGGGACCGCCTCGATGATGAGTTCCGCCAGCTGGTTCTCGGCGACGGTCGGGGCACCAAAGCTTGTGCCGCGTTCCAGGGCAGCTTGGATGGCTGTGATTACCTCGGGGTGGCGATGCCCGACGATCATTGGTCCCCAGGAACCGATGTAGTCGATGTAGCGATTGCCGTCCACGTCAACCAGGTAAGCTCCGTCGGCGTGGTCGATCACAATGGGTTGGCCACCCACTGCCCCGAAGGCTCGCGCAGGGCTGTTGACGCCACCTGGCATCAGTTGCTGTGCCCGCGCGAATACTTGTTGGCTCTTTTCTCGTGACATGTTGTTCTTTCTCAGGTATCCGTTTGCTAGTCCAGCCAGCCGACGACATCGTGCGCCCAGTAAGTCAAGATGATGCCGGCACCCGCACGCTTCATGGCGGTTCACGATTCCAGTACGACAGATCGTTCATCGATCCAACCGCGTTCCGCCGCTGCCTTAGTCATGCTGTATTCGCCTGAGACATTGTATGCGGCGACTGGCACGCCGGCATGCTGATCACGAACCATGCGAATAATGTCCAGATAAGCCAGCGCGGGTTTGACCATGATGATATCGGCCCCTTCGGCCAGGTCGAGAGCGACTTCTCGAAGTGCTTGACCCGGGTCACAAGCGGGATCCATTTGGTAGGCACGGCGATCGCCGAATTGCGGGGCGCTCTCGGCAGCGTCTCGAAATGGTCCGTAGTACGCGCTGCTGTATTTGGCGGCATAGCTCATGATTGGCAGGTGCGTGAAGCCGGCATCATCCAGCCCACCTCGGATCGCGCCTACCATGCCGTCCATCATGCCGCTGGGTGCAACCATGTTCGCGCCCGCTTGAGCGTGGCTGACCGCTTGCTGTGCCAGGAGTCCCAAAGTGGCATCGTTGTCGACGTCCATGACTCCGGTTCGTTCATTGATCACACCGCAGTGTCCGTGGTCGGTGTATTCGCAGAAACAGACGTCACTGACGACCAATAAGTCCGGGGCGGTTGCCCGAGCGACTTGGATCGCTTGCTGGATGATCCCGTGAGCGTCGTATGAGTCACTGCCGGTGGCGTCTTTCTCATCTGGGATGCCAAACAGAATGATTCCTCCCAAGCCGGCTTCATCGGCCCGTTTCACCTCGGTTTGAAACTCGTCCAGCGACAGCTGGTACTGTCCGGGCATGGAGGCGATAGGTTGGCGTATCCCCTTGCCAGAACGTACAAAGAGGGGCAGGATGAGATCCGCCGGTTTCAGCTGCGTTTCCCTGACGAGATCGCGTATCCTGGGGTGATAGCGCAGCCGGCGCAGCCGGGTGGTCGGAAACTGAGACGCGTTAGACTGAGATGCGGTGTTAAAACGTGATTTGCTCATCAATGTAGTGTAAGGGGTGAAGGCGGTGCACTGAAGGCGGAATGAGCCGCTGGCGGGTAAACGCTGCGATTGCATCCATGTTTGGTCTGGTCAACATTAACAAGCCAGTTGGATTGTCCTCGCGAGACGTCGTGAATCGGGTTCAGCGGCTGGTGCGCCCGGGAAAAGCCGGGCACGCAGGGACGCTTGATCCCATCGCTTCGGGGGTGCTGGTCGTCTGTGTTGGTCCGGCCACCCGATTGATCGAATATGTCCAGCGGATGCCCAAACGGTATCTGGGAACATTCTTGTTGGGTAGGCAGAGTGTGAGTGAGGATATTGAGTCGGAATTGGAGGAGTTGACCGATGCTCCCGTTCCCACGTCAGCCGAAATTGAGGCCATCTTGCCTCAGTTCACCGGCGTCATCGAGCAAGTCCCCCCCAAGTTTTCTGCTCTCAAAGTCCAGGGCAAACGGGCTTACGAGCTGGCCCGTCGTGGCGAACAAGTCGAGCTGGCACCGCGGAAGATTGAAATCCACGAGTTGACTCTGGTGGCATACGACTACCCGCGGGTCGTTTTTGACGTCCTTTGTGGTTCGGGGACTTACATTCGGTCGTTAGGTCGTGATCTGGCTCACACCCTGAACACGGCCGCCGTGATGTCAGCGTTGGAGCGGACGGCGATCGGCGACTTTCGCGTGGAGAACGCACTGGAACTGACGACGATGGACGAGCGGGCTTTACAGGAACACCTGCGTCCTGCCATCGAAGCGGTCGCCGAACTGCCGCGTGTGCAACTGAGCCAAGAGGAACAGCAGCAACTGCATAACGGGGTCTTTATCCACAATCGCTTTGGGGTCGCGGCTGCGGAGGTAGCTGGTTGCGATGGCCGAGGTGAACTTACCTGTCTGCTCACTCCACGAGGTGACCAGCTCCGCCCGCTGCGAAATTTTGTCACCAGGTAACGCGTACCGCAATGGCAGTCCCAGCGAGACCCATCGCAAACGTTCTGCTTTACGCGAGTTCATCCTGCGGTGCGGTGCTGTTGATGTAATCAATCAGCTGCCGCAATCGACCGTGATTGCGACGATTGAATTCGAAGACGAGCCTCGGCATGTTCGTTAACGCAGGTTCATCTTTCTCGGCCGGTAGATGGGTACTGAGTTCAAATTTTCCGGCGGTCAAGATGTCAGCGAAGTTGGCGTTGATGTGTTCCAGATGCGCTTCGGTCAGTGGCGCTTGTACGCGAAATACGAGTTGATCACGAACGTACCGCATGCTGTGGTAGACGCGGAAGAAGTTGGTTAATTCTTCGACAGCTTCTGCGCACGAGTCGGTGACTCGATATAAGGCTAAGTCTTCTTCTGAAATCATGCCCCGCTCGAGCAGCTGCTTGTGGATAAACTCGTTGAGCTGATCCCAGTAGTCATCCCCTGGAGCGTTGAGTAATAAGACTGGAATCATGTCGCGCTTCCCCGTTTGCAATAAGGTCAGCACTTCCAATGCTTCGTCCATGGTGCCGAATCCACCCGGGATACAAACCACGGCATCGCATTCCTTGACGAACATGAGTTTGCGAGTGAAGAAATACTTCATGTTGACCAGTTTGGGGTCGCCCGAAATGACTGAATGGGCATCTTGTTCGAACGGCAAGATGATATTGAGCCCCATGGCGTGTTCGCGCCCGGAGCCAACGTGGGCTGCCTCCATGATGCCGGGCCCCGCTCCGGTAATCACCATCCACTCCAAGGCGGCCATCGTCCGCCCCAGATCCACCGCTTGCTGATAGGCAGGATCGGACGGCTGCGTTCTGGCTGAGCCAAAGACCGTCGCTTTGCGGATGTCTCGGTAGGGTGCGAAGACTTTAAATGCATAACGCAGTTCGGCGATCGCCCGGCTCAACAGCTTCAAGTCTCCACGACTTGTGCCGTCCGCTGCCAGTTTGTCGGCAGACTCGCGAATACGGTTAATGAGCTCGTCAATGTGGCGCCGTCGCCGTTCGGTCAGGGAATCAATTGGTTTGCTGATGGTTGGCCGCCATTCGTTAAAGGGATTCGCCGAGGGGCGAGGATGGGTGATGTTCAGTGATGATGTTCGATTGTTGCAAAAATGCGTGACAGATTGTGAACAATGCGTTAAACTCCGTCCTGATTCAACGCTAGCAAAGGCATGGATTGAGATCCTTCTGACGCTCCGATGATGCCAAAAACGGGGATTTTTTGACACCTCAAAATTTTCTCCCGAACATCATTGACGTGATGAGCTAAATCAGTAAGATCTTGCCTTCACCTCCAGATGTTGTGTTCTTTATTCCGAGATATACAATATATGGGGGGGTGCGTTCACTACCCCTAATCCGCTAACACACCTCCTGACGGGCAAGCAATTGCTGAAAAGAGGTATCTGGAATTGGCTCATGATGAGTCTTCATATGCGGTAGGTGAACGATGTTGGAATGAATGGAATACATACACAACAGGTACCGGGCGCATGGCAGCGCACCTACAAGAAGGAGCTGACGACATGGCAAGTGTTGATCTACGTACGGATGAGCAACAGGGCGACCGTAGTTCGTTGAACTTTGCGAATGGCATCAAGGTTGAATCCACCTTCTGCCCAACCGATGTAGCAGACCCGTTTGATACAACCGAATGGGAACTGCGCAGCGCTGAGATCAAAGATGAATCCGGCGAAGCGTTGTTCAAGCAGCATGACTGCGAAATTCCAGCAGACTGGAGTCAACTGGCAACCAATGTTGTTGTCAGCAAGTACTTTTACGGCGAGATCGGTACGGACGAGCGTGAAAAGAGTGTGCGGCAGCTGATTCACCGCGTAACGCGCACGATTACCGATTGGGGACTGGAAGATGGGTATTTTGCGTCGGCGGACGACGCTGAGACTTTTTATCGCGATCTGACCTGGTTGTGCCTGCATCAACATGGTGCGTTCAACTCACCCGTGTGGTTCAACGTGGGCCTGTACCACCAGTACGGTGTGACCGGCGCCAAGTGCAATTGGTCGTGGAATCCTGAGACCTGCTGCGTTGAGCAGCCAGAGAATCCGTACGAGTTCCCGCAGGGGTCTGCATGTTTCATCCAGAGTGTGGATGACAATATGGAAGACATCATGCGTTTGGCGACGAGCGAAGCGATGCTCTTCAAGTTTGGCTCGGGTACCGTGACGGATTTGTCGACGATTCGTTCGAGTCGTGAAAAGCTATCCGGTGGTGGTCGCCCCTCCGGGCCGTTGTCATTCATGCGGGTGTATGACCAGATTGCTGCCGTGGTGAAATCGGGCGGTAAAACCCGGCGTGCTGCCAAGATGCAGTCGATTAAGGTGTGGCATCCGGATGTATTGGAATTCATTGAGTGCAAGTGGAAAGAAGAGCAAAAAGCCCACACGCTGATTGACAGTGGTAAGTACGAATCGAATTTCAATGGCGAAGCATATAGTTCGATTCTGTTCCAAAATGCGAACCTTTCTGTGCGTCTTACCGACGAGTTCATGCAGACGCTTGAGAAGGATGGCAAATGGACCACACGCTTCATCACGGGTGGCGACGGTCCATCCTATGACGCGCGTCATTTGCTGCAGCGGATGGCGGAATGTGCTTGGCAATGCGGTGATCCGGGCGTGCAATATGACACGACGATCAACAATTGGCATACGTGCCCGAACTCGGGACGTATCAATGCCAGCAATCCCTGTTCGGAATATATGTTCCTGGACGATACGGCTTGCAATTTAGCCAGTATCAACTTGATGAAGTTCCGTATGGAAGACGGCAGTTTTGACTACCGTCGTTTCCAGGCGGCTTGTCGCTTGTACTTGATTGCCCAGGAAATTCTGGTAGATCACGCCAGCTATCCGACTCCGGAAATCGCGAAGAACAGTCACCTGTATCGCCCGCTGGGCTTAGGGTACTCCAATCTTGGCAGCCTGATCATGAGCAGTGGCTTGCCTTACGACAGCGAGGCGGCCTATGGGCTGTGTGGAAGTATCACGGCACTGTTGCACGGTCAGGCGAATCTGACGAGCAGCGAGTTGGCCCGGGCAGTCGGAACCTTCGAGGGGTACCAACAGAATCGGGAGCCGTTCCTGAATGTGATGCAGTTGCATCGCGACAAGGTCGAAGAGATCAACGATGCAGGTCCGAAATATCTGAAGAACGCGGCCCGTGGAGTGTGGGACGAAGTGTTGACGGACGGTCGACAGTTTGGCTTCCGCAACGCGCAAGCGACGGTGCTGGCACCGACCGGTACCATCAGCTTCATGATGGATTGCGATACCACGGGGATCGAGCCAGACATCGCCTTGGTCAAGTACAAACAACTGGCCGGTGGCGGTATGTTGAAGATCATCAACAACACCGTGCCGCTCGGTTTGCGGAAACTGGGATATGATGAACCTCAGATCTCCGAGATTACCGAATACATTGACGGCAATGACACCATTGAGGGCGCACCGCATATGCGGGATGCTGATTTGGCAGTCTTTGATTGTGCCTTCAAGCCGGCAAACGGTTCACGCAGCATCGAATGGCGTTCGCATGTGAAAATGATGGCCGCCGCCCAGCCATTCCTTTCGGGTGCGATTTCCAAGACGGTCAACATGCCGCAGGAAACGACTCCGGAAGAAATTGCCGAATCGTATGTCTGGGGTTGGAAGATGGGACTCAAAGCCTTGGCCATTTATCGTGATGGTTCCAAGATGAGTCAGCCGCTGAATACCCAAACGGAAAATGACAAAGAGCAAGAGGAAGCTTCGGCAATCACGCCTCGTCCACGTCGCGAACGTCTCCCGGATACACGCCAGTCCGTCACGCACAAGTTTAACGTGGCAGGTCATGAAGGGTATGTCACCGTGGGCTTGTATGAAGATGGAAGGCCAGGCGAATTGTTCATCACGATGGCCAAAGAAGGGAGTACTGTGGGGGGACTCATGGACTGCTTTGGCACCGCCATTTCGATGAGTTTGCAATATGGTGTGCCGCTGGAAATCTTGACTAACAAGTTTTCTCACACGCGATTTGAGCCGATGGGTCATACGACGAACCCGGAAATCAGAATTGCCAAGAGTCTGGTGGATTACATCTTCCGTTGGCTCGGAATCAACTTCATGCCCGGTTATCGTGAAGCCAATGGCGGGGCTCCCGCAGTCGTTGAGACAGCGCCGGCCCAAGCCGATGCGGCGTCAGCGGAAGCAGCACCGGCATCGCAAGAATCCGTGGAGGATGCGTCAGCATCGAACGGCTCGAATGGACATTCCAACGGGCANGGTCAGGTAGATGCCGCCAAACTGGAACGCGCGGGCGTGGCATTGCCCGATGTAGACAGTAAGGGTGGTGATCGCCAGGAGCAGTTTGCTCGCTTCCAGAGTGATGCTCCCAGTTGTGACAATTGCGGTTCGATCACGGTCCGCAATGGGAACTGCTACCTGTGTCACAATTGTGGAAACAGCATGGGTTGCTCGTAAGCGATCTGGCAGGAATGAAAAAGCAAACGGCGTCGTGGTAAGATCACCACGACGCCGTTTTTTTTGGAGTACGATCGTGCAAATTACTTTTGCACGAGGCCGGGTACAACAAGATCTGTCGCTTGATGAATCGTATTATCGTGCGAGAGGATCCGGTCGGCACCGACAAAGTAGGTATGGAAGCCATCGACGACCAGGTTGTGCGTCACATCACGCGTTCCATCAGAGACGCTGCTGACGGTCAGGGGACCTTGCGATGTCTGTAACTTCATGCCTGGTTGCAGTTTGCGTGACTTCACCCACCCTTCGCCGAGCACCCAGAATAAGTGGCCACCACTTGTTTCAAAGCTATCTTGACCGGCGTAGATGCGAATCAATTGGCTTTCCGGGCGGATCGTCGTGTCGAGCACGGGTTTGAAGGTCAGCTCGCCGGTTTCCGGGTGTTGCGCCAGGACGAGATCACCGACTTGGATTTCTTCGATCGGTCGTGCTCCGGAGGCGGTCCAGACCGGAGTGCCTGGCGCCAAGCAGTCCATGGTGGTCATGCCGCCACCGCTGATCGCTCCGCCACCAGTCGGTGCGACGCGATCGACAATCGCGACTTCCGTCTGTCGGTAAACGGTATCCGTCGGTTTGTTGCCGGCGACAAAGACTTCGTTCTCTTCGTTCAACCACTGCCACCAGGATTCGGGATTCGCCGGCTTCTTCTGACCGGTCACTTCATTCAGCACATTGGCGATGCGATGATTAAGCAGCATGGTCATGGCGTTCTGCTGATTGACAGCATTTTCCCGTGCTTCCACGTTGGTATTGGCGGTTTGGATTGCCCGCCGCAGACTTTCGTCCCGATTCCCGCCTTCACGGGAAGCGCGTTGATAATCGGTATCGAGCACGAGCAACTCATGCCGGTTCTGGCCTTCCCGTACAAAGGCGTGACGCACGAGCATACTGCCGCCTCGGCCGCGCGTGACATCGGTCTGGGTTGTGACAGGAGAGTACATTTCGGCGACCAGCTGCGGGACGAAGTAGTCGTGGTTATGTGAATCCAATCGCTCGATGGCCATGTCACGGACGGAAAGGAAATCGGAGTAAATTGCAAATCGCACGAGCGACATGACGGCCTCTTCACCGGTCATATTGCCGACCGCTTCGACAGCCAACTTGGCGTTCGCTTCGGTATCGCCAAAGAAAACAGCTTCGAGCGCCGGGATGGCAGAAGTATCATCCAGGCTGCGAATTGCTTCCGCTGCTTTATTGCGGTGGAATTGGCTACGGTGCTGCGTGAGTTTTCGCAACGACTCCATGCGTNCCCGCCAGGTGTGCAGGTTNGCCTGATCGGCAACCTGTTTTTCGCTTGCTGCCTGCCAGGACTCCTCCGTGACCCAATCGCGACCTACGCGGCGGAAGCCGAGTTGGCGNCGAGCCTCCGAATGATTNGGGTCGAGTTGCAGGAGTTGCATCCAGTGGGCACGTGCCTGGTCGTGTAGGCCGCGCTGCGTGCACCAGCGGGCGAGATGCATTTGGTCTGCGACGGTCTGTTTGGCCTGCTCGCGTTTGTGCTCGTACGCTTTGACTCGATGGTCCCGGTTCGATGCGGCCACAGCGTCGGAGTTAGGAACCCATTGCTTGCCGGCACGCACATAGCCCAGATGCCACCGTGCGGGAGCGTAATCCGGGTCCATTGCGATTGCTTGTTGAAGCAAGGCGTCGCGTTCGTCATCCAGCCCATACACCGACCGGTGCAATGCTTCTTGGACCAGTGCTTCGACTGCGGACGACTGCTGTTTCCCGCGGTTTGCCGCTTGCGTCGTCGCATCCAGCAGGACAAACTGAGGCGCTAATGTGATCGCTGCGAGAAGAGAAAAAACGGGTAAATAGCGGAGAGACATGGTTCCACTCCTGGTGTTGAGAAAAGCCAGTCGAGTGAGAATTCACTCGACGCCCGCCGAACCCCTGTTCTCGGCGTCTCCTTGGATCATAGCGGTTGTCTCTTTTTGGTGCAAAAATACGGCGCGCCATAGATAGGTCGAAATGGATGTGAATCGGGGGAATTATGCTCTTACCTGACCTGGGAACGTTGAAAGACGAAATCGATACACCCGCATTGTGTGTTGATTTGGACCAACTCGAAGCCAATATTCGCTATATGGCAGGGACATGTCGTGAGCGCGCCGTCGCCTGGCGACCCCATTCGAAATGCCATAAATCACCACAAATTGCACAGAAATTAATTGCCGCCGGAGCGATCGGAGTCACCTGNGCAAAACTGGGAGAAGCGGAGGTGATGGCCTCAGGNGGAGTCACGGATCTGCTGATTGCCAACATGCTGGCAGGGCCACACAAAGTCCGTCGGCTGGTCGCTTTGACTAAGATCGCGGACCCGATTGTCTGTATCGATCATGTGGATCAGGCAACTGCAATGGCGGCGGGCCTGGAGGAGGCAGGCCAAACCGTACGAGCGATCGTCGACGTGGATTTGGGAATGAAGCGTACTGGCGTTCCGGCAGGTAGGCCAGCGCTCGAATTAGCGCGCTCTCTCGATCAGTTGCCTGGAATGCAACTCTGCGGCATCATGGGTTACGAGGGCCATCTGTTGCAAGTTGCGGATCCAAAAGACAAGGCAGAGCAGATTGCGGCAGCACTCGATCAGCTGGGTGAAACCCGAGATTTGCTGATCGAAGATGGTCTGAATTGTGACATCGTCAGTTGTGGCGGGACAGGTTCGTTTACCTATGCAACACAACATCCGGCGGTGACGGAAGTGCAAGCGGGTGGAGGCATCTTCATGGACGATTTCTATCGCGATAACTGTCAGGTGACCGAAATGCAGCCGGCACTGACGTTAGTCGCGACCATTGTCAGTCGGCCGGCGGTCGAGCGAGCCATCATGGACGCTGGCAGAAAATCTTTGAATCAAGAGCTGGCCAAGCCGCGAGTTATCAGCCATGCGGGAATCGAGCTCAGCTCGCTCTCGGCGGAACATGGCGCCCTCACGTTATTGCAGGAAGCGAATGGTGACCAGCAACTGAGGATTGGTGACCGAGTGGAGTTGATGCCTGGGTATTCGGATTGGACATGCGTGCTGCACGATCATCTGCTCGGTTTTCGTGACGGTCGCTTGGAAGTCGTGTGGCCTTTGGAAGCCCGCGGTCGACTGCAATAACACGAGGTGTGCTTGGAGTGGAGGTCCGGCGGAGGCCGCGTCACGATGCAGCGAAGGCCAGCCAGTAAAAGATCCAGCCAGTGAGGGTTGTCATCAACATGCCCAACGCCCCGACTTTTCCCCAAAATGCATGGGAACGACTGTGTTCGCCCGGTTGTGGCGGAGTTGGGAATTTTCGCCACGCCTGCGTTACGACATAGAACCACAGCAAGAACGTGGGGACAGAAAAGCAAAGGTGGACGATCAAGCTGATACCGGCCACGCAAGTCCAGGCGTGCTCGGTGGAAAAATAAGGTGATGGTTCGGCGCGAGGTTCCCACACCGAAAGGTACTGCACGTCGATTTCAAATGCCGCAACCGTGACCAGCAACAGCACAGCCAGGGTCAGTTGCAGCCGCTTGTGAAGCTGGTAGGCAGCCCGGTACTTGACCAGATAGATGCTAATCCCAAGCAGCAGCATGACGAGACCCATAGCGGCCACAACCACGTCCATCATCAAAGAGGCACGGGTGCCGAGGAATCCATTGATGCCGGCAAGAGACGTTGAGGCATCGGCGGTTTGGGCAAACAGTGTGGTCAGCATGGGTAAAGTCTGAGTTCTCGAGGACGAATGTTTCTAGCAGTTTAGTCCAAACTTGGCAGATTCTTAGGAGGCCGGGAGACGGATTCGCTCAATTGACCACGAAAAGTCGCCTCGATAGAATAACGAGGTGCCTTAACTCCTTATCTCGGCATCGATTCCAACGCCCTATGTTTCCAGATCCGCTACACTTGGCGATTGCGCTGGGCCCGCTGGCTGTCTATTTCCTGCTCGTGGGGATGATCAATCTCTCGTCGCGACCTCTGGTCACCACCGGTGCGCGAGATGCAGCTGCTCTCGGAGTTGGCCTTTCCGGATTGGTGTTTGCTGGTCCCATGGAGTTGTTCTTGCCCGAGGACGCAGCGATCCACTTCGGTTGGGTCGTGTGGTTATTGTTGCTGGCTTTCTACGGGCTTTGCCTCACGCTCATTGTCTTGGTGATGCGACCAAGACTGGTGATTTACAATGTGACGGCGGATCAACTTCGACCACTGCTCGCTGATGTTGTCAATGAACTGGATCGTGAAGCGCGCTGGGCAGGCGAAAGTCTCGTGCTGCCGAATCTTGATGTTCAACTGCATATTGAGCCGATCGGTTTCTTCCGAAACGCCGAGCTGGTTGCTTCCGGTCCTCACCAGAGCTTTGTCGGCTGGAAACGACTTGAAAACGTCCTGGCTGAAGCGCTCAAGGAATCACGTGGCGAACCGAACTCCTACGGTATTGTACCGCTCCTGTTTGGTTTGCTGCTGATCGCTTTGGTCACCTTTACTGCGGTGAGCAACCGACAGGAATTGACGCAAGCATTGTTCGAAATGTTGCGAATCTAATGAGGAGCCGCTCGGACCCTCAATCTCTCTGTTGGCCGCGGAGCNTGGCGGATGCCGTTGGATCGTCAGATTGCCCTACAGGGTAAGTGGGCCGTTCCACAGCAGGACCCACATGGTGATGATGATCACAAACAAGCCAACGGTCCACATGATGATCTTTCGGCGCAGGCCTCGGGCCGCTTTTTCCTCGCTAGTCAACTGGCGTAGCTCGACTTCATCGTCTCCATATCCCACGGTCTTGACCGGTTCGCGTAAAGCAAAAGCGACTTCGGTTTGGTCCTCAGGCGGTGCTTCGAAAGTTTCATCCAGCGTAGATGCCGCCTTTGGTAAAGCGACTTCCTCAGCCGGAGTGGCACCAGCGGCAGCGCCCGGAGGAAGTAACGATTCGACACCTGCTTTGGATGGACTTGCAGCTGCTGCACCTGGCGGTAACAGATTGTCGATGGGCGTTGGAGCAGGTTTATCCTGAGGTTTCTCGTCTGGACTCGCTGCGGCTTCCTGCTTGGGTGTTTCCTGCTTGGGTGTTTCCTGCTTGGGTGTTTCCTGCTTGGGTGTTTCCTGTTGAGGTGTTTCCTGTTGAGGTGTTTCCTGTTGAGGTGTTTCCTGTTGAGGTGTTTCCTGTTGAGGTGTT
>NZVR01000108.1 GCA_002701545.1 Blastopirellula sp.
TAAGAGAGGCAGTAGGGCAGTAGGGCAGTAGGTAAGAGAGGCAGTAGGGCAGTAGGGCAGGAGGGCAGTAGGCAGGAAGAGGCAGTAGGTAAGAGGGGCAGTAGGGCAGGAGGGCAGGAGGTGAGAGGGCTATTCCCACTCAATGGTGGCGGGCGGCTTGGAACTGATGTCGTAACAGACACGATTGATGCCTTGCACCTCGTTGATGATCCGCGTTGACATCCGCGCCAGCAACTCGTAGGGCAAATGACTCCAATCAGCCGTCATGAAGTCGTTGGTGTCGACGCTGCGAATCGCAATCGCGCGCTCATAAGTCCGAGCATCCCCCATCACACCGACGCTCTGGACCGGTAGCAAGACGGCGAACGACTGAGCGGTTTTTCGATACAGCCCGGCGGCTTTGATTTCCTCCACGACGATCGCATCCGCTTCACGGAGCGTATCCAGCTTGTCGCGGGTGATTTCGCCGAGACAGCGGACGGCCAGTCCTGGCCCAGGGAAGGGGTGCCTCCACACGAGATCCTCGGGCAAACCCAGCTCCAGACCAAGCTGGCGGACTTCGTCTTTGAAGAGGTCACGCAAGGGCTCGATGAGCTCGAAGCCAAGTTCCTCGGGGAGGCCACCGACATTGTGGTGTAGTTTGATGGTCGCCGCGGGACCGTCGATGGCAGCACCACTCTCGATCACATCCGGGTACAGCGTGCCTTGCGCCAGGAATTGTGCGCCCTCAATCTTGGCCGCTTCGTCCTTGAAACATTCGATGAAAGCATGGCCGATGCGTCGTCGTTTCTCCTGCGGTTCTTCGATGCCCGCTAAGGTTTCCAGGAAGCGTGCTTCGCCTTGCACCACGCGCAGGTCCGTTTTGAAGTGGTTGGTAAACTCGTTCACCACCGCATCCTGCTCGTTTTTTCGTAGCAAGCCGTTGTCGACCAAGATGCATGACAGCTGCTCGCCGATGGCCCGTTGCAGCAACGCTGCCACCACTGCGGAATCAACACCGCCCGAAAGACCGCAGATCACACGTCGGTCACCGACACGCTCACGCAATTCGCGAATCGCTTGCTTGGCAAAATCTCCAAGTTTCCATTTGCCACTACAGCCACACACCTGAATCAAAAAATTCTTCAACAGCACGCCACCGAACTCGGTGTGAGTCACTTCGGGGTGGAACTGCAAGCCGTAAACCGGCAGCGATTGGTGTCGCACGGCCGCATAAGGACAGGTCGACGTTTTGGCGAGTGGAATGAAGTCATCAGAAATTCCGGAGACTTGATCCCCGTGACTCATCCACACATCTGACTCGTCCGGGACGCTAGCGAATAATTCGCATTCCGACGAAATCTGCACGCGTGCCCGACCGTATTCGCGCGAAGGTGTGCTGTCGACTTGTCCACCCAGAGCATCGCAGGCCAGTTGCATGCCGTAGCAGATGCCGAGAACCGGGATACCCATGTCGAAAATGGCTGGATCGCAACGCGGAGCGCCTTCCTCGTAAACACTGGAGGGACCACCCGACAAGATCAAGCCGTTGGCGTGATGCTGGCGTATCTGCTCTGGGGTGATATCGTGCTTGACGATCTCACAGTACACGTGTTGTTCGCGTACACGGCGTGCGATCAGTTGCGCGTATTGCGATCCAAAATCGAGGATCAGCACGCGTTCACTGGTGAGGTCCGTGGGGGTGCCGGCGGTGCTTGCTTCCGTGGTCGTCATGGTACATCAATCCTTATCTCCGCCTCGATCAACGAAAAAACCGTCAGCGGACGGACGGCGGCAAACGGAAAATTATAAAACATCGACTGCACAGGGACCAGCGGGCACCACCAGCATCGTCCGCTACCATTGCCAGCGAAGGCACTCACTTGGGGAAGACGAATACGAGAAAAATCGACAACCGAGTCGGCCCGGCGACAATTGGCTGATTCGAGCCACAATCGCGTGCCGAAGCAATCTTCAGGCCCCTACCTCGCAAGCGATCTGACTTGCAATGACAGCTCTTCTCGGCCCCGCCACTCGCACCTCAGGATGATTGCTCCATGTCACGTTATACGTTGCTCACCGGCGCAACGGGTTTTCTTGGCCGCTATCTGCTCCGCGACCTGCTTGTCCAGAATGAACGCGTTGCCGTGCTGGCACGTCCCGCGCAGCACCAGTCCGTTCGTGAACGCATCGAGACGATCCTGCAAGGTTGGGAGCGGCAGCTGCAACAGTACTTGCCCAGACCCCAGTACTTTGTCGGCGACGTCTGCCAGGACCAGTGTGGGTTGACGGAATCGGATTGTGTCTGGATTCGGCGAAACTGCCGCCGTGTCGTGCATTGCATCGGGCAGGCAAGCCCCGATGAGAGCTGCCATGATAGCGTGTTGCCGCAAGCGAATATCGATAGCGTTCAGCGGATGCTGGAACTCTGTCGACGGTGTGGTATCGGTGATTTGCATTACGTGTCGACCATCTTGGTAAGCGGTCAGCGCCAGGGGACGATTACCGAAGATGAGCTGGATGCCGGTCAGACGTTTGACAATGCTTATCACGAAAGTCGCTTTCATGCCGAACGGATCGTGCGGCTTGATAGCGGAATCCGGCGGCGGACGATTTACCGGCCGTGCGTGATCACGGGCGAGTGGAATCGTCAGTTTCACGGCACTGGCGATGCGCTCAGCGCATCCATTCAACTTCAAGCGAACCTACAGGACGGTGAGCCAGAAGATTCGCCGGCCAGTGACGCCGCTGCCAACGCGCCGAGTACGCAATATGTGGCACCGGTGGATTGGGTCGCCAGTGCGGTTGGACGGTTGCTGGCCGAACCGGAGGCCTGGGGCCGAACTCTGCATGTTTGCCCTCAAGAACCACTTGCCCAGCAAGACGTGGTAGAGGCGGTTCGCACGTACCGGCAGAACAACGGGGGGAAACCGTCAGTGCCCGCTCACGTCAAGCGGTTGGCCATTCCGTTTCAGAAAGCGCTGCCCGTTTACGATCGGCAAAATTTCTTGCAGTTCTCGGGCAACATGGCCTGTCCCAAGATGCAGAACGGTGTGCTTCGCCACTATTGCGAAAACCTTGGCAAGGCAGCGTCTGCAACCGCCCGCGATGATGGGCTGCATATTGAGCATTGGAGCGATGCGGTGGTGAGCTTCGCTCGGGCTGATGTCATTGACGCGCTCATGGATGGTTTTGCCTCGACAGCGTCGCGCACGATCGGGCTCGATGTCGTCGGCTCGGGTGGTGGGCAGTGGTCGCTGCAACGCGGTCCCCTGGACCTGCTGACAGTGGTTCCCGGTTTGCCGACCGTCAAAGTCCCTGTGGTACGAATGACCACCGGTGAACTGTCTCAGTTGCTCGAAGCACCTTGCGACCGATGGTCCGCATAGCTGCGCACGTCCCGAATCCGCTTTTGGGTTCGCTGCGCTAACCAGCTTCCTCGAAACGGCTGACAAAGCGGCGCGAACTCGACCATGTGCCCCCTTGCGAAGCGCCGGTTTTCGCGCGACATTAACGGGCAGTTGCGGGACGCGGGCCGTTAGGCATGCGCCCGTGGGAACGTCGGGCTTCTTGTACGGAGCCGGGATTCACAGTCGAAAGGTGCCAAGACATGCGTATGTTTTCAATTCTTGCATTGGTAGTGGGTGCAATCACTTTGTCTGGATGTGGCGTCGAGGTCAAAGTGGATGGCGGCAATGGCGCTCCGGTGACCTCCGGAGCGGAAAGCGGGGACGAGGGGCAAGCGGCAGATCAGCAAACTGCCGGCGGTGAGAGTTCCGACGACTCAGGGATCGAGTTGAACTTGCCCAACGCCAAAGTGAAGGTGGGTGGCAAAGAGGGTGTGCAAGTCAATGCGCCCGGCGTGGATGTGAATGTGAACGGTGAAGATGGTGTGTCTGTCGATGCACCGAACGCCAAAGTCGACATCAAATAGCAACGATGACAACGCCGGTGAGAAAGCACCGTGGGGCGGCCGGAAACCGGTGGTCCCATGCGGTCGCGCGGAGTGAACGCCCCTCGCCACCACGGAGGATCGACATCGGCTGCTAGCGATCAGGCTCGGCATGGGAGTTTGTGAAGCCGCGCGCAGCCGCAGCTATTGGGCTTCGATACATTCGGGGCTGTCGTTGCCCACACGATTGACGAAGGTGCTGACCGCANACAGCGTCATGGCCTCGGNCGGAAAGGGATAGAGCAGTTCCGTCAAGGTGCGCGGATCGGACGACGGGTCGAGCCACCGGGGAAAGTCTTCCGGAGCGACGATCACGGGCATCCGCTGGTGCACCGCCGCGGTGAGGTCGTTGGCGTCCGTCGTGATGATGGTAAACGTCGACAGGGGTTCTGCCAGGACGTTGTCGGGCGGCCCCGACCAGGTCTCCCATAAACCGGCGAATGCGAACGGCTGTCCATCNGCCATTTGAATGAGGTACGGTTGCTTGGGTTGGGTACCGGCTTGCCATTCGTAATAACCCGAAGCTGGGATCAGGCATCTTCGGCGTTGATAGGCCGCACGAAACGCGGGTTTGGTGGCGAGGGTCTCGCTACGGGCGTTGATCGTCCGATAGCCAATCTTGGGGTCCTTGGCCCACGAGGGGATCAGACCCCAGCGTTTCTCGGCAAGCACATACGCGTTGTCCACCTGAGTCACCACGGGAACCTGTGCTGTGGGCGGAATGTTGTAACGGGGGGACGGTGGTGGAGTGGCGAAACGTAACACTTGGAAAAGGCTTTCCAAGTCAACTTGACTCGCCCAGAGGGTAAATCGTCCGCACATGGCCAGAGTTCTTCGGTTAGGTACAGGGAAGTGCCGCTACGTCTGAAACGACGTGGTTGGTCATCCTAGCGACTGGCAAATTGTTATCCAACTGCAGGGCAGGTGCGTGGTCCGTGTCTCGCCAGCAGGCGAACGGTGAGTTTGACGGCAGGGTCATGATGGCCCGCTCGGCGGCGGAAGGGAGTGCCTGGTGGGGCCGGGACGGTGCAATCGGGTTAACAGGATCGGTAAGACGGTCAGGTTCCCGATCAGGCCACCCAGCATTGCCACACTGACCAGCAGTCCAAAATGCACGGTAGGAACGAACGCCGAGACGACCAGNGTCGTGAAGCCGGCAATCAGCGCGATGTTGGCCAGTACCATTGCCAAGCCGACGCTGGCATGTGCGTTGCGCAATGCTGTGCCAAAGCCGACGCCGGTTCGCAGTTCCTGTTGGAAACGGTATAGGTAGTGGATGCTGAAATCGGCTGACAGACCCATCGAAACGCTTGCCAGCATCGCCGTGGCGACGTTGACTTTCATCCCGCACCAACCCATGACACCGACGACCATGATGATCGGAACGGCATTCGGTAGTAACGCGATCAGGCCGAGTCGCCAGTCTCGGAAGGCCAGGATCAGCATTCCGATGATGGCGGCAACGGCCAGGGCGAAGGTAATCCACTGATCCGCGAGTAAGCTTTTGACAAAGTAAGTCAGCAGAATGGCGACTCCGGAAGTGCGCGCGGTGGGAAAGGCTTTTTGCGCGGTTTGTTCGATGGCATCGATCAGTTCGAGTTTGGCCCGCGTTCCCCTTAGTTGCCCCGTCTGCACGGTGATGCGCATCACTTTGTGTTCACGGTTCCAGAAGCTGCTGACTAACTGGGGCTCGACCAAATGCAGTAGTTGCAAACGTTGGGAATAAGAGGTGTTCTGCAGTCCCAGGGCGGCCAGCCAGTTGGTCAAGTCGACCCGCTCGCGGCGCGTACCGGTCATAAAGTCCAACGTGTCGATGATACTCAACGTGCCGACCACACCCGGCAACTGTTGTAACTCGGATTGCAGTTGTTGGATCGACTCCAAAAACGGCTGCATGTCGCTTTGAGGTTCGGTCGGAACGTCGATCAGTAAGTCCACGGTTTCCGTGGTCTCCATGCGACTGCGGATGAAATGATACGACTGCACAATGGGGCTGGAACTGCGGAAATTCTCGTCGAAATCCGTGCCGACCTCCAAACGCAGGATGCCGATCGAAGAGATCGCTAAGATTCCCATGATCACCACGGCGACGCGCCCCGGCCGGTGTTCGGCAGCGGAGACGAGCCACAGCAATGTGGTGGCCATGTAACGCTCGCCCGGCGCGCGGGCCGGGTCGGTCCCGATCCTGCCAAGCAGGACACCGGCCGGCAGTAGCCCCAGGGTCGCAACAAAAACCGTCAGCGCACCGAGTGTCATCATGCCCCCGAATGCCCCCACAGGTGAAACGCGACTGGCCAGGAGTGAACTGAATCCGGCGGCCGTGGTCAGGCAGGTCCAGAAGATGGCGGGACCGATGTGGTACAACGTCTGACGAAGTGCAGCCAGCGGTGGGTGCCGCTGGCGGTCTTCGCGGAAGCGGATGGCGACGTGCACTACGGTCGCGGTCCCAATGACCGTGACTAAAGCCACTAACGGGGAACTGACCATGCTGAGCCGCGTGCCAAACGTGAACAGGAGAGCTTGAGTTACCAGGAGCGTCAGATGGACTACGGCAAGGGGCAACACGATCCAACGCAAATTGCGAAACAGGATGGCAATGACTAATGCCAGGACCAGCGTGGAGGCCAGCCCCAGCGTTTTGCCATCTTTCTCCAGATGATCGTAAACATCGTTCACGAGGATCGGACCGCCTGCCAACATCGCCGGAGGATCGTGGGCTGCACAGAGCTTCCGCATGGTCTCGATCGTCTCGAGACGCAAGTTGACGTTGTTGGTGGGAGGTGCCAACGTGACCAACAAGACGGTGGTGCGACCGTCCGCAGAGAGCAGACGTCCCCGGTATAGGTCGCAACCCAACAGCTCGTCTCGTAGCGACGATTCGGTAAGACGCTCGGTGTCGAGCTGCTCACGCAACGTCAACGTACTGAGGGGAGCGCCCGGCAAGCGGAGTTGCGCCAAACTGAGAACGCGTTCGACGCCTTCTAAATCCTGGAACTGCAGCGTGAAGGCTTCCAGTCGTTCCAGGCCAGCGGGAGTGAGGAGTTCAGGATCGGTGTAAGCGACTGCCGCCACTTCCGCTCCTCCAAACAGCGACTTACCCTCGAGGTAACGGGTCAAACGGGGGTCGCCCTCGGTGAATAGGCCTTCGAGGCTGCGGTCGAACTCCAAACGTCGCGACGGGCCGTAGCACACCAACGCTGCCAGCAGGCAGCAACCGAGTAGGGGAAGCCGCAGACGCAACAGCAGATCCACGCAGGACAGATACCAGCCGCGTTCCGCGACGGGAGGAGAACTCGTGGGGTCGTGCGTGGGCGGCATCGGGAGTGTGGGTACCAATCGAGCGATGAAGCGATGAGCGGGTAGCTTGGTACTTCTCACTATAACGGACCGGTGAGATGTTGGTGATTCGTCTGCGGCGGATCGAATCGTTTTCGGTAGTGTGCTAGCGGCTCAGGGGTCGTGCCCCATGACGTGCGGCTAGCTGCTACGATGGAACCATGGGTTGGTTTCAGTTTCGCCTTCGAACGCTGCTGGTCGTGACGTTGTTGATCGCCGTCCTGGCAATGTGCTGGGCCAGACAGCGACAGCGTTTCCGGCAGCTTGAAGAACGACGGCACCCTGCCAGCATCAGCGACGATGCCTTGGAGACGCTCATGCGGGAGTGGGAGGAAGATCCTGCGACCGACGACGCTCGCTGAGTGGTGAGGTTGCCGAACGTTCCGGCAAACTCAGGGGTTGACCACTGCGTCTCGGAAAGGTTTGCCAGCTTGGTATAACGTCAGTCGACGTTCCAGCGCCTGTTTCTCGGCTGCGGGAGCTTGGCTGATGGCGGCAGTCAGTTGCTGGACGGCGTCATCAAAGCGGTTGGCGTTCGCGTAGGCAGCCGCCAAGGTATCCAACAGCATCCAGTCGGGTGTGGGGGTCAGCGTTTTGGCTTTCTCGGCAGCAAGGACAGCTAATTCGGCGTTGCGAATGTCTGCCTCGGGGCAAGTGGCCAACAACCAGGCGGTATGCTGGTAGGCGACTGCCGAGGTCATGTCCATCTTCAGGGCCTTGTTGTAGTCCGTCCGCGCCGCTTCCCATTGGCCAAGTTCGCGGTAGGCCGTGCCGCGTTGGATCAAGGGCGTGGCGAGGTCCGGCATTAATTTGATCGCTGCCGTGTAATCCGCGATGGCCGGCTGGTGCTTCCGCAGCATTAGTTGTGCGTCTCCGCGAGCGATCAACGCGGTGACGTCGGTGTTGTCCAGCTTGAGAACTTCGGTGTAATCGGTGACGGCGGCTGGGTAATTTTGGAGATCGAGATACAGTTCAGCGCGATTGAACCACGCGTTGGCGTAATCTTTTTTGAGTTGGATGGTCTGGCTGAAGTCAGCAATGGCTTCGGGGGCTTTGCCGGCGATGGCCAAACAGACGCCCCGGTTGTGATACGCCTTCCAAAGTTGTTTGTCTTTGGCAATGGCGGTCGCGAACTCTTGAAATGCCTGGGCTTCATAAGCCTGGGCAGTTTCGGTGTCGTTTGAATCCTCGTTCTCCCCCGCCAGTTGCAGGTATTGCTCACCTCGCTTGTTATGGGCCCAAGCGGTCAATTGATTGATATACGCGGTCAGCGCAGGGGTTTGCGTCCTTTGCTGGGCTTGCGCACAGAGGGCAATGATTTGACTGCAGTGCTCGACGGTGAGCGGCTTGTTTTTCGACGTCTGATAAGCACTGGTGAGGATCGCTTTGGCCTCCGCGTCATCGGTCGACGTGGGTTGGCCATACAGCGATGGTGTGGCACTGCACAGCGCCGCCATCAAGACCGCCGTTACCAGCATGCAGCAGGGGACGCGAACGGGCGTGTTGGTCGGGTAGGTCAGTAGCATATCCGTGCCTTAGCTGAGGGGATCAGTGAAACTCCGCAGGCAGACCTGGCCGTGGCGCTCCGTACGCTAGTCGTTCGGTTCGGTCATACTCATGGGATCGAGTGCTTCGGTCAACGTGTTTTCGGGCAAGATACCTTGTTGGCGGCACAATTCGCGAATGGTTTGTCCCGTTTCAAAGGCTTGCTTGGCTAACTTGGACGCTTTGTCGTAGCCGATATGTGGATTCAAACTCGTCACCATCGACAAACTCTGCTCCACAGCCGCTTCGCAGGCAGTGGTATTGGCTTCCATTTCGTCGGTACAGAATTCCACGAAGGCATCCGCGGACGAAGACAACAGCGCGATGCTCTCCAAAGTCGTCTGACCCATGACGGGCATCATGATGTTCAGTTGGAATTGACCACCTGCGGCACCGCTGATGGCAATGGTTTGGTCGTTGCCCATGACGCGGGCCGCCACCTGCATCATGCTTTCACACATCACCGGGTTCACTTTGCCGGGCATGATCGAGCTGCCAGGTTGTCGGCTGGGAAGTTGCAACTCAAAGAATCCACAGCGTGGCCCCGAGCCTAACCAGCGAATGTTGTTGGCCACGTTGAATAAGGTCGAGGCAATGGTGCGTAGCTGTCCATGACATTCGACCAGACCGTCGCGCTGGGCGTTCGCCTCGAAATGGTTCACCGCTTCGATGAACGGAATTTGCGTCTCCTCGGCCAGTACTTTACTGACTCGGCCGCCGAATTCGCGATGCGTATTGATGCCGGAACCCACGGCCGTGCCGCCAACGGGTAGTTCCAGAACGGCCTTCAACGCCTGTTGGGCGCGCTCCAGCGATAATTCCAACTGCCGCGCGAAGCCGCCGATCTCCTGACCGAGACGTAAGGGAGTCGCGTCCATCAGGTGCGTCCGCCCAATTTTGATGACCTGATCCCAGGCCTCCGCTTTGGCTTGCAGCGAGGCGTGGAGTCGGCCCAGTGCCGGCAGCAGCTGATGCGTGATTTCATAGGCCACAGCAACGTGAATCGCTGTCGGGAACGTGTCATTCGTACTTTGGCCCATGTTCACATGATCGTTGGGGTGGATCGGTTTTTCGGCCGAAAAACGATCCCCATCCATCAACTCGATCGCGCGATTCGAGATCACTTCGTTGACGTTCATGTTGCTGGACGTCCCCGAACCGGTCTGAAAGACGTCAACCGGAAAGTGGTCGTTCAATTTGCCATCGACCACCTCACGGCAGGCCTGCAGCATGGCATCCACTTGGGCGTCCGTCAGAGGGTTCTTGCCACTGCCGGTTAATTGGCCCAGCTCATGGTTGGCTGTCCCACAGGCGAATTTGACGAGGCCCATGGCGCGGATCAACGGACCCGGTAGTTGCCAGCCAGAGATGGGAAAGTTGTCCACAGCGCGCTGCGTTTGCGCGCCATAGTAAGCTTCAGACGGTACCTGGACTTCCCCCATGGAATCCCGTTCGATACGGAACCCGGTCATAATCGCCTCACTCGGTTGAAACAGCTGATCGGTGCAATAAACAATCCACATGATAGTGCGATTGGTAGGACGCTCCAAGGCGGTCAAGCCGGAGAGTCCCCCTGGGGGGCGATTCGGCGGGTTGCTAGCTGTGCACGAAAGTGACAGCGGCGCTTCGAATTGCCAACGGAAAACGGTGGTCGTGCGGGGGCAGCGCCACGGAAAAACCTTGTGGGGGGCAAGCTGCGGGCCAAATGAAGAGGAAATCGGGAAACCAGATGGTCACGTGAATTCACGCTCTTGGTACGATAGAACGACAGGCGCTGCAGTGAATTACATCGAAGGTTCCAAGGTAAGAAATAGACAATGCGCGGGATTTGGGCTGGTCTACTGGTGTGGATGATCTGTGCCGTGGACGGCTTCGCAGTGGATTTCAATCGCGATGTTCGACCGATCCTGGCGGCAAAATGCTTTGCCTGCCATGGACCGGATGAAGGCACACGGGAAGCTGAATTGCGGTTAGACCAGCGTGAGCCGGCGCTGGCCGCCGAGGTGCTGAGTCCCGGGGATGCGGCGCAGAGCGAGTTGATACGACGGATTGAATCGCACGACCCCGAACTGCGCATGCCCCCAGTCGATGCCGGCGCTGCGTTATCCAAAGCGCAGCAGGCAACCCTGCGCGAGTGGGTGGCCGAAGGCGCTGCGTACGCCACCCATTGGGCGTTTATTCCACCGCAGAAAACCGAGTTGCCCTCCGTTGAGAACGACACATGGGTGCGTAACGAAATCGACCGGTTTATCCTGCAGCGACTCGAGAAAGCAGGTGTCCGACCGGCCGCGCCAGCAACCCGTGTGGCGCTCGTGCGACGACTCTACCTGGACCTGATCGGTTTGCCACCGACTCCCGAACAAGCGGACGCGTTTGTCAATGACACGGCGCCGCGCGCTTACGAGCGGCTGGTCGATCGGCTCCTGAAGTCGCCACACTACGGCGAACGCTGGGCCCGCGCGTGGCTGGATCTGGCCCGCTATTCCGACACGAATGGCTACGAGAAAGATCGTAATCGATCGATCTGGCCCTATCGTGACTGGGTCATCCGTGCGCTCAATCAGGATCTGCCTTTTGATCAATTTACCGTCGAACAGCTGGCCGGAGATATGCTGCCCGGTGCTAGCCAATCACAGCGTGTCGCGACCGGGTTTCATCGTAACACGATGCTGAATGAGGAAGGCGGAATCGATCCGCTGGAGTACCGTTTTTACGCCATGGTCGATCGCGTCGCCACGACAGGCACGGTTTGGCTGGGCTTGACGACCGGTTGTGCTCAATGTCATTCGCACAAATACGATCCGATCAGCCACACCGACTACTATCGGTTGTTAGGGCTATTGAACAACGCGGACGAGCCGGACTTGACCGTCCGTTCGGAGACGCTCGAGCAACAGGAGCGGCAGTTGACGGCGGAAATTCGTCGTCGGGAGTTGGATCTGGGGAACCACTTTCCCGTCGCCCAGGACGTTCCGGATACCCCCGAGAACCGGGCGGCTCACTTAGAACGCAAGTACGCCGAATGGGAGACGCAACAGCGCGCGATCGCGGCGCGCTGGCAGGTGCTCAATCCGCACACACTGACAAGCAATTCTGCCAAGCTCGAGCGGTTGGAGGACGGTTCGATATTTTCGAGCGGGGACATTACCAAACGGGATCTGTTCACGTTGCAGTTCCGCGGCCTGCCCGCGAGTGGAGTGACGGCGTTGCAGCTGGAAGTCCTGCCGGACGAGCGACTGCCGGCTTCCGGACCGGGGCGCACGTTTTATGAAGGCCGCAAGGGCGATTTCTTTTTGAGCGAATTGACGGTGAAGCGGCAAGGCCAGACGGTGGCGTTCTCCAAAGGTTCGCAAAGCTATGGCAAGATCAGTGTGGGTAGCGGCAAAGCTGTGGCTGCCAACGTGTTCGACGGAGAAGGGTCCACGGGGTGGGCGACGTCTGGCAACGAAGGACGGTCGGCCCGCCTGGTGCTCAACTTTGCCGAACCGACTTCGCTTGCGGGGGAAGTCGAGATATCCCTGTTGTTTGAAAGGCACTTCGCTGCCAGCTTGGGCCGCTTTCGACTGGCGGTCACGACCGATCCCCACGATGTCGTGGCTTCGCCATGGTCGCCTGCTTTGCAGGCCAGCCTGATCAAGCCTGAGGGACAGCGCACCGACGAAGAACGCCAGGACCTGCGACTGGCCTTTTACCAAACCGCGGCGGAACTGGCAGATGCCCGCAAGCCGATTGATGCGTTGCGGAAGCAGCTTCCCCGTTACCCCACGACCATGGTGATGCAGGAACGCCCCGCGGATCATCCCCGGGAGACACATCGGCATCATCGAGGTGAGTTTCTTAGCCCGCGCGAGTTGGTGACTCCGGGGCTGCCGGACCTGTTCGGAGGCGTGACGGAAAAGTCACCGAGGAATCGGCTTGAATTGGCTCGCTGGCTGGTGAGTGCCGACAACCCGCTGGTGGCGCGNGTCACGGTGAATCGCGCGTGGCGCAGTCTTTTCGGTGTTGGTGTCATGCGCACGAGCGGTGATTTTGGGACCCAATCCGACCCGCCGACGCATCCGGAATTGTTGGATTGGCTGGCGGTGGATTTCATGGAGCAGGGGTGGTCGCTGAAGCGCTTGCACAAGCAAATTGTCATGAGCGCCACCTATCGTCAGGACTCCTCCCGAGGGGACGGAGAAGACGACCCGTCGAATCTGCTCTACAGTCGTGGTCCTCGACATCGGCTGGATGCGGAACGCATTCGCGACACGCTGTTGCAGAGCAGTGGGTTGTTGTCGCGCAAACTGTACGGTCCGAGTGTCTATCCACCACAACCAGCGGCTGTGACGGCGCTGGCGTATGGCAGGACGGCGTGGCCGGTGTCCAAGGGAGAGGACCGTTATCGGCGGTCGCTATATACGTTCAACAAACGGACTGCTCCGTTTGCGGCCTACACGGTGTTTGATGCTCCAACAGGTGAGTCTTGTGTGGCACGACGAGGGCGGAGTAACACTCCCTTGCAGGCTTTGACGTTACTGAACGATGAGATGTTTTTCGAAATGGCGCGGTCAGCGGCACGCCAAGTTCCCGACAAGGCGTCGGCCGAAGACGGGGTTTCCTTGTTGTTCCGTCGTTTTCTGACACGCGAGCCGGAGGCGGCTGAGGTACGGTGGATCGTCGACTATTGGCGAAAACAACGTGCTCGGTTGGCAGCGGGCGAGTTGGATGCGAAGGCAATCGCGAAGCAACCGAACGGCACGGATTTGGCCGCCTGGACGTTGGTGGCCCGGGTGCTCATGAATCTGGATGAAGTGATCACCAAACAGTAGACATCCGGGAACGCACGTATCGCGCGAGCGGCCCGAGCCAGCAGAACCGACAATGGGTCCATGATGAACCAATTACAGCAAATCACACGACGGCACTTCTTTTCGGATTGCCGAGTTGGTCTGGGGAAAGTGGCACTGGCTTCGTTGTTGGGCAGTGGCGGAACGGCGTTCGGTGGTGCAACTGGGGGTGCAACTGGTGAGGGCCTGCATTTCCCGGCCACTGCGAAACGCGTGATTTACCTGTTCATGGCTGGTGCGCCCAGTCAGTTGGAACTGTTTGATCATAAACCGAAGCTGGCGGAATTGGAGGGCAAGCCGATCCCGCCCTCGGTGATTCAGGGACAGCGTTATGCGTTCATTCAGCCGGATGCGGCCGTCTTGGGGCCCCGCTTTCGATTTCGCAAATACGGGCAAGCCGGCGTGGAACTTTCCGAGCAGTTGCCGCACCTCAGCAAAGTGGTTGATGAGATTGCCTTCGTCCGATCGCTCCATACCGATCAGTTCAATCACTCGCCGGCTCAATTGTTTACCAATACCGGCAGTGCTATCCCGGGGAGACCAAGTATGGGAGCGTGGCTGAGCTACGGGATCGGTAGCGAAGCGAACGATTTACCGGGATTCGTTGTGTTGAAAAGTGGAGGGAGCTTGAGTGGCGGCGCCAGCATGTGGAGCTCCGGCTTCCTGCCATCACAACATCAAGGGGTTCCATTCCGCACCCAAGGTGATCCGATTTTGCACGTCTCCAACCCAGTTGGAGTGGATCAGCAAGCGCAACGAGATACCTTGGACTTGTTACAGCAATTAAATCAAAAGCGGGTCGATGTGACTCGTGATCCGGAAATTGCCGCCCGCATCAAGGCCTACGAGATGACCTATCGGATGCAGATGCGGGCACCGGAATTAATGGACCTCGCGTCGGAGAATCAAGCGACGTTGGATTTGTACGGAGCGGACCCGGGCAACAACAAAGCGGCGTTCGCCAATAGTTGCTTGCTGGCACGCCGGTTGGCCGAACGCGGCGTGCGGTTCATTCAGCTGTACCACTCGGGCTGGGATGCGCATTCCAACGTCGAAGGGAACGTCCGCAATCAGACGAAACAGACAGATCAGGCGACGGCCGGGCTGTTGATGGATCTGAAACAACGCGGGTTGCTCGACGAAACACTGGTGGTGTGGGGTGGTGAGTTTGGCAGGACACCGATGGTCGAGGCGAGTGCGGCTTTAGGGCGTAGCCGAGGACGTGATCACCATCCGCAGGCCTACACCATGTGGCTCGCCGGCGGTGGCATTCAGCCCGGGGTGTCTATTGGGAAAACCGACGACTTGGGTTTTCATGTGGTCGAGGATCCCGTGCATGTGCACGACATGCAAGCCACGATCCTGCACTGTCTGGGAATCGATCACACCCAACTGAACTTCCGCTTCCGGGGGTTGAATTTCCGCCTGACCGGCGTCGAAGAACATCACCCGATCCGAGCGATTTTGGCCTGAGCGCCCGTCATTAACACCGCAGATACCAGTCCATTCACGTGGGGTGCTTCCGGTCGCGAGTCGCGGATTCCGCGGTCGATGAACGGCTGATCTGGGGGGATATCCGCCAAAATGACCGTGGCCCGATTCCGTCCGGCAAACTAAGATTGGATAGAGGGCTGATTGACCCCTGGAGATTCATTGCGGGACGGATGGTGCTTGATTTCCTGTTTAATTTTTGGAACACCCTGTGCGAGCTGGCCCCCTGGCTGCTGCTGGGGATGTTGCTGTCAGGGATCCTGCACGTAGCGCTCCCTCGCGACTTTTTGCAACGGCATCTGCGTGGACGTTGGGGTGTCTTACGAGCGGTTGTGTTTGGAATCCCACTGCCGTTGTGTTCCTGTGGAGTCCTGCCGACAGGGATCGGCCTTCACAAAGATGGTGCCAGTCGTGGCGCAGCGGTCGGTTTCTTGATTAGCACACCGCAAACCGGTGTCGATTCGATCCTGGTCTGTGCCGCCTTGCTCGGGTGGCCGTTTGCCATCTTCAAGGTGCTCGTCGCTTTGGTGTTAGGCTGTGTGGGCGGGTGGCTGACGGACGCCATCGAGCCGGAAGGCCCAATCGAGTCGGTCCACGATCGTCAGCTGACGGGACGACCTCCGCTCAGCGAGCTGTTTCCGCATGCGATGGAATTGTTGCGTTCTATCTGGCTCTGGATGCTGGTGGGGTTATTGGTGGCGGCGGTGTTAGGTACGTGGGCTCCGGCGGAGGCCGTGTCGCGTGGATTTGGCACAGGTGTCGGCGACATCATGCTGGTCNATCTGGCGACGCTGCTGGTTTCCGTTCCCTTATATGTTTGCACCACTTCGTCGGTTCCGATTGCTGCAGCTCTGGTCAGTGGTGGGTTCCCGCTGGCGACGGCAATGGTGTTCTTGATCGCCGGACCGGCGACGAACGTGGGGGCGCTGTTGACCATTGCCAAGAACCTGGGAATGCGGACCACGGCCGTTTATTTGGGTACCATTGTCGTGGGATCGGCCATCTCGGCCGCGGTGTTCGCTTGGTTGGCGATGGATTCTCCGGTTGAAGCGGGCCACTTACATCAACACACGCCGCATCTCTGGCAACAACTGGCGGCGGGAGTCTTGCTGGCCTTAATCGGTTGGTGTGCGATCGATCGCTGGCGCTGGAAACGCGCGGTGGCCAAGGTCGATCCGGATGAAGGATTCAAGACCTATGAAGTCGAGGGCATGACTTGTCAAAATTGCGCGGATCGTCTGGGGAAAGCGCTGGGCAACATGGACGGGGTCGAATCCGCAGCGATCGACTTGGAAAACCACACCGCGCACGTTTCCGGAGCAGCCACGGCGACGCAAGTTGAGGATGTCATTCGCCACTGCGGGTTCCATCTGGTGGGATCCGCGGGTCAGACCGTCCAGCACGCCGGCGGATGTGCTCACAAGGGTCATTGACGAGCGTTGCGCGCGAGGGGGCGACAAGGTGGTGATGCGTGCGAGCGGATCGAAGTTTCTGGTGCGCACCGGTGAGTCGTGGTTCGCCCGGATTCCGCAGCGGTCGCCTGACCAACCTGCACGAGTTATTGATTGTTTTCGATTCGCGGTTTCTGCATCCGCGCTTCGACAGCCACCTGCAGTTGCAGTGCGCGGCCGTCGCGGAAGACCGTGACCTCGACATTGCGTCCCACGGCGGTCATGCCCACGTGCGAAAAGAGATCGATACGAGATTCAACGGGATTTCCATCCCAAATCAGAATCACGTCACCGGCCAGGATACCCGCCCGTCGAGCGGGAGAAGGGGTGTCGTCAGGGTTGTTGGCGACGGCATGAATGTAGGCACCTCGGGTGTCTTGTAGCCCGAGTTGCCGGGCTTGCGCGGGTGACAGATCGCGGGGTTCGACACCCAGCCATCCACGCGTCACATGTCCGGTGGTCCGGAGTCGGTCGTAGATCTGCCGGGCGATGTTGCTCGGCAGTGCAAAGCTGATCCCCTGATAGGACTCGCCAATAATGGCAGTGTTGATGCCGATCAATCTGCCTTGAGCGTCGACCAATGGTCCGCCGCTGTTTCCGGGGTTGACCGCAGCATCCGTCTGGAGGAAATCCTGGTAGGGGTTCTGTAATCCGACCACGCGATGTTTGGCGCTGAGGATGCCGAAGGTGATACTGCGTTCCAAGCCGAAGGGACTGCCTAAAGCCCACACAAGGCCGCCTTCGGTCACTGCGTCGCTGTCACCCCACTCGGCGGCGATCAGGTCGGTTGCGTCGATTTTTAATACCGCCAGGTCGGTCTCGACATCCGAACCGATGGTTTGCGCGGCGACCACGCGCCCGTCGCTTAAAGAAACATCAATCGATTTTGCACCATCGATGACGTGGGCGTTCGTCAGCAGGTAACCGCGCTTGTCGACGATGACACCCGATCCTTGGCCCCGGGAAGGGTTCATCCGAAAGCCAAACGGGTTATCGCGAGTCCGTTCGTCCTGAGCTATACCCACCACGTTAATGTGCACGACACTTGGGCCGACACGTTTAGAAATCATTTGGGACGCTTCGGACAAGGAGGATAGCGGGGATGCACCCAGCCCCTGCGAAGCGTATTCGTATTCCGCCTGCTGCTTGCCAATATTCCAGGCGTAGCTGATGTGCCGTACCAACCAGGGGCCGAGAAAACGAGAGAGGAGTAACAGCGCGATGATCAACATCAGCCAGGTTAAACGGTACAAGGACGTACCGGTCGTATCCGAGCCTGGATCAGCATTGGGTGTTGGTTGTGGACCCGCTGGGGATGCTGGCGGAGTCGACGGTGAAGGCGGTACCGGTTCGGGCGTGGACTCGTCGATNACCAGCGGTTCCGGAGCGGTGGACGCGTCCGTAACGGGCGCGCCGAGTGATTGCTGCGGGTCCGCCGGTGGAGGGGCGAACTCAGAATCGTGTGGATTGTCCATGCGACGCGCACTCCGGAAACGCAACTTCGAGACTGCTCATTATAAGGCAATTCGTGGGGAGAGAAGCCTGTGATTGCCAAGAGTGAGGTAAAAACGCGGGGGACGGACACCAAATTGCTGGCTTTTTCGTTAGCACTGTTGCCGAAATTAGCGATTGCGTAGTCTGTAGTTTTTGCCGGTTCAGGCGGACAGGCGGGCGNCGGCCGCTGGGGTGAAGCCGGTTTGCTCGCCGGTTCTCGATCGGCGATCGACGTGTGGGGCACACAAAGAGACCGAATCTGGTGGCGCTGACATGTGCGGCATGATCGGCTAGGAACGCTGCAGGGATCCGGTATGATCGGGGCATGACTGCCTCGCCACAACGTTCTGCTGATGGAGCTCGTGCGCTGGAACAGCGTTTTGTCACGTCACAGGATCTGTTCGATCAGGAAACGAAACGGATCTTTGGACGCCAATGGCTGTGCGTCGCCCATCAACAGCAATTGGAGTCCGTTGGCGGCGCGTTGCCGATTGAGATCGAACAGCAGCAACTGGTGCTTGTTCGCGATGAGGTGGGCAAGATCCGTGCGTTTCGCAATGTCTGTCGGCACCGTGGTTGCCAATTGGTGACCGCCTCGCATTGCCTGGCTCACGGCCAGTCCGTTCGTTGTCCCTACCACGGGTGGACATATGATCGTCAGGGGCGACTGCAAGCTGCGCCGCACATGGCCGGCACGGAGGGGTTTGATCCGCAGCAGTATGGCCTGCTGGAAGTCCCCACGGAGGTTTATGGCGGCTTGATCTGGATCCACCAATCGCCTCGGCAGTCGTTGGAGGAATATTTAGCACCACTGGCCGGGCAGTTTGCCGACTGGTCGACCGAGAAACTTCGTGTGGTTGCAGTTTGTGACTACGATGTGGCGGCGAATTGGAAACTGCTGTTTCAGAACTACAGTGAATGCTACCACTGTCCCGGCGTCCATCCGGCGTTGAATCGGCTGACACCCTTTCAGGGAGCGAGTAACCAGTTGGCGAGTGGCCCCATTCTCGGTGGTCCCATGCAGCTGGCTGCCGGCTGTCAGACCATGTCCGAAACGGGTGACTGGGTGGGGAGTCGGTTGCCCCAGTTGGATGACGTGCAAGCACGCTGCGTGCATTATTTCACCCTCTTTCCCTCGATGTTCCTCAGTACGCATCCCGATTATGTGCTGATCCACCTGATACAACGGACCAGCGTTGANCGGACCCATGTGAAGTGCCTGTTTCTTTTTCATCCGGACGCCGTCGACGCGGCCGAATTCGAGGTAACTGCCGCCGTTGGGTTTTGGGACCGAGTGAACCGGGAGGATTGGGAGGTGTGTGAGTTAGCGCAGGCCGGAATGCAGAGTGAAGGGTACCGGCCGGGGCCGTACTCGGCGCTGGAAAGTGTCGTCGCGGCGTTTGATCGGCATTACTATCAGACACTGGAACTGGAGGCCGCGGCGGACGGACGCGATGCGTGATGGTGATGCGTGCGTCGAGAGCCATCGTCGGGAGGCCACGATTCGTTAAGACGTGCCCATGTTTGTTAGTCGGCTTAACGCATGTGATGGAAGGCGTTCGGGGCTACAAAAAAACACCGGCCTGAAACGGCCGGTGTGCGGGGGAGTTGGAACCATTGCGGAAGTCGCCGGTTTGGCAGCGCTGCCGCCGGTTGGGTCCACTGCAGGGAACCGACTTAATCCTCGTTGGCTAACGCGATGTCCGCCAGCAAGTCGTCATCGAGTACCACTTCGTTCTGCTCTTCCACGTCGGTGTAAAGCTCAGGCGAGGTGTCGGTGTTGTACGCTTCCTCCCAGGCGATGGCCACCAATGTCGTGTCCAGGTCAGCGGTCTGTGGGGATGCGTCACCCGGCGTGACTGCCGGAAGGATCGCTGCCGTGGCGGGCGCGGTGTGCAACGCCACGTCCACAGGGGTCTGGAAGGCAGACGCCATGATCGGTTCCGCAGCCCCTTCACCCTCGGCCGCCCCACTGGCGGCTTCGAGACGATGCATTTCGCGNATNACGGCCAGGGCATCGTCGAGAGCGACCTTGCCATCGAACGTGGTGTCCACTTTCGGGTCGTCGGTGTTAGCCGAATTCCACAAGACACCTGTTCCATGATTATGGATGTAGTTGACGACGGTTAACGCATCGCGGAGTTCGACGCTACCGTTGATGTCGACGTCGTAATGGTTGTCCTCGTTGGTGAACGTGACGAATTCCGTGAAGCTATTTCCGGAACCGAGCACCGGCGGATCAAAGTTGCCGACGATCGGTAATGCGTACTCGTCACCAAACTGAGCGTAAACGTCACGGCCGAAGGGAACCGGGTCAAATTCGACCACCAGAGTTCCAGGGAAATCAGCGCTGCTACGGATACGGTCAATCACCGAATACGTGGCTGGTACACCATCCAAGGCCGGGTTGACCGCGTAGGAAGGCTGCCCGGAGAGCAGGAAGTACCACTCGCCAATCTCTTGCGGCACCGTTCCGGTTCGATCGGGTACCCACAGGCCCAGGTCGTCGATCTTGTCGCCATTCATGTCGGCCGCAACCGGTCGGTCACGGGACGTGATGAAGCCGAAGTCGAAGGTGAATGACGGCGTGACAGCAAAGTCCGATGGGGCGCCCATGGCGTTGGTGCCGAGGTACACTCGGAACGTGTTGTCAACGAACGTCGCAAGATCCTCGATCATGTCACCGTTGAAGTCGCCGACGACCGGATAGCCCGCGTCGCTGACGATGCCGTCGAGTGTCCGTGTGGTATCCAGAATGTAATCGTGGTCCGTGTCCAGATAGACCGTGACGGTCGAACCGTTGCCGGTGACCAATCCGATTTCGTCGCCGTTGGTGGCGTTGCCATCAAAGTTACCGGCAATCGGGGCACCGCTCGGCCCACCGTCGAAGTTGTTGGCAACGCTGATGTCAGCGACGCCGTCGTTGTCCCAGTCGATCAGGAAGCGGTTGCCGCCGGTGGGGAAGATGGAGCCGTAGGCACCAATCTTGTCAAACCCATCGGCCACTTGACCCGGTCCGGCAGGGGAGAAATTACCGGCGAAGTAATCGTCGGCGGTGAAACCGAGCGAGTACGTGATGTCGCGGTTCACAAAGTCCTCATTCTGAGGATCGAACCGGAAGTTACCATTGGTGTCGACCCAGACACTACCGGCCGCCCAGACACCGATTTCCGCGCGACTGTCGATGTTGAAGCGGGCAGAGAACGAACCACCGGGAATCTGGTCGCCGGTCGGGAAGACGATCGACTGATTCTGGAAGTTCTCTTCTCCGATGGGTGGCGTGGGTGGTGGGTTGTTGTTGCCTTCAAATGGGCTGTTACCCTGAGACTCCCCGTCCAACTTGTTGCCCGCGATGTCGGAGATCGAGTCGGAAACACCAAAGGTGAACCGGTCGTCTGGCAAGGGAGCACCCAGGTCGTCAGCGGTGAAGATGATTCCGTCCGGACCGGCATCATGGAAGATGACTTCATATTCGACCGTGGCCGGACCCGGGCCGGCGTTGTTGTTGGAATTCGGGACCAGTTGGACGTCGATGATGGTGATGTTGCCATTGGCATCTCCGACCAAGCTGTAATTACCCTCTTCCTCCGCCAATTCACGTTTGACGGCATCGTAGGGGAAGGGTGCGATGCGATTTGGCAGGTCACTGAATTGAACAATGATACTGCTGATCAATTGGTCAGGACCCGCTTCCGGCTTCGGATCGAATAACGTTTGGCGTGCGTCACCAAACAGGTATTGGTCGATCTGTTGCTTGTCGCTGATATCGCCCTTGAGTACGTTTGTGATGATCGGCCCGGACGTGTCGACGAAGATGTCTAACTGGGGAGCGAGATCCGCGGGGGTTTCGTTCCCNGCGACGTCTTCGGCAGTGATGATGATGTGGCGCAGGCCGTCTTTGGGAGCCGGGTTGCCCGGTGTCCCAAGTGCGAGCAGGACACGTGGGTCGTTCATGTCGACGGTGGATGTGAACTGCCATTCTCCGAACGGATGCTGATTCGTTCCGTCGAACGGCGTGGCGACGGTTTGCCCGATCAGGATGTCGTCAGCGGTTAACCCATCATCGGTGATGTCGATGTAACCGCGAATGATGGCGTCCGCTTCGGCACGGCCAAAGAACGTCGGGGTGGTGTCGTTCGTGATCCGATCGGTGATGGTCATGGGCATCGAGATGACACCGCTGTCGCTGTCAGGCAGCAGGCCGTCGTCGGCAATGTCCGGGTCACCGAAGAACGCCGGTGGCGTGATGGTGTCGACAACGACTTCGAGCGAGACGCTGCGCGTGCCAAAGTCGGTGATGGTATTGGCGGACGGATCGGTGATCTCGACCTTGGCATTGATGAAGTGACTTCCGTCGGTCAACGTCAGGCCCTGGTCGGTGCCCGCAACAGTCTGGACCGCGTCCACACCGAAATCGAAGACATAGACGCCGGGGACACCGGGCAACGGGCGAGCGTANCCGATGGGCGTCTGCGGTTCCGTCCCCAGTTGTTGTGGAGCACCCTCGATGAACACGGGGACGCGGTAACCGGCTTGCGTCGGTACTAACACCTGTTCGCTATTGAAGGGAATCGGAATCTGCTGGTCCGGAGCGACGTTCGGGTTGACTGCATTTCCACCGGAATCCAACAGCAGAATGTCGTCGTCAAGTCGGAAGGTGATAATCGGTGTGTTGTCACGCGTCACATCGTCCAACTGCGAGCGACCCGTGTCGGTGGTCTCGACGATGAAGTTGTCTCCGGCTTGCGGGGGAGCCTGGAGAAGATTTCCGAGGGGAGCCAAAGTGAAGGTGCCGGTGATNGGGTCCATGCTCTGGATGAATGCCCGGCGGCCGGCATTGGCACCGGTAGTGAATTCCACGGTCTTGCCCGCGAAGTCTAGGTCGACGGTAGGGGGGTCGAGTGCGGGGTTGAAGGGCGTGCCGCTCGCGGTAAAGGTCGTGGTGTCCGCCGCATTCACGGTGACCGTGCCGGTCTGAATGATGTCGTTCAGTTCGAGGTCATAGGGCACCGTGGGCGCGTGGTTGATGGCGGTCAGATTGTAGATGTTGATCGCATCCGGGTCCGTGTTGCCCGCCACGACCTGGACGTAATACGTTTGCCCAGCGACAACGGGGATCCGGATCCTCTCGTCGACGTCCGTGGCTGCGCTTTCGTTCGTGCCGAAGCCGGTGATGGGGTTGCCCGCTACGTCAAACGCATTGAGGTCCAGGTTGCCGTTGCCGGGTAATCCGCTGCGACCGTTCCCCACCGTGCCCTGGGAGGTGAAATAAATCTGGACGTCCAGCGTGCCGGTGGCGTCAGCGACGAAACGGTACCAATCCTGGTCGCCAGGGCTGTTAAAGGCGCCCGGACCAGGATCAATGGTGGGATCCACATTGATGTTGGCCCCGGAACCGAGGAACGTGGCGTTAAAGAGCTGGTCGTTCGCTTCGTAAGGATCTGCCTTGAAAGTGTACAAGCGACCTAGTGCGTCGGTACCCGTTTGGCCGGTGATGTTATTCACGGGAGTCACGTCGATCCGCTCAATGCCTTCGTAAGCAATGGCTGGGGCAGTGCCATTCGGATGTGCCGGCGCAATTTCTACCGAACCGGTATCCACCACACGCGACTGGCGATGAATGATGGTGTCACCTAGGCCGTCGTCGACGACGACCAAGCGGTCGCTGGTGTTGTTTTCGTGGCCCAGGACGGTATACGCCAGGACGGTTGTGGCCGGAGTTGCGGCGTTGGCAAATAATGTGTCCGCTATCCCCAGTTGGATCGCGTCGCCAGAAAGTTCGCCGTCAATGCGGGCGGCCTCGACGTCGGTGAATGTCTCGGTGGACAGATTACCGTTGACGGTCGAACTGATCGTGGAGGCGGTCGATTGGAAGACATCCATCGTATCCGCAGCTGAAGTACCAAGGATGCCCAAGGTATCAAAGCCCGCACCTCCCAAGTAGGTGTTGTTGCCGATAGCCGGCGTGAGTGCCGGGTCGCCACCGACTAGGGTGTCGTCGCCGTCTCCGCCGTCGATGATGTCGTTACCGGCGCCACCGGTCAGGTGATCCTGACCTGCGCGACCTAAAATGGTTAACGGGGTATCTACGGCCAACGCCCTTGCATTGATCACGTCGTCCCCTGCGCCGCCCAGCAGGGTGGCGTTGACAAAGGCGGTTGCACTGGCGTCCGGTAGGCTTTCGACGATGATGGTATCGTTGCCCTCTTGGCCATGCGCTTGGATGCTTACCAGTCCGGTTGGGAGATCGGGGTTGTTCAACAGAAGCTGGTCGCCCCCGTTGTTCCCGTGCAAGACGAGGGTGGCTTTGTTGTTAAAGTTGATGGACTCGAAACCGTCTACGGTCACACGCCCGACGCCCGGCACGCCGGAGCCACTATACGTGATGTCGTTTTCTTCGTTGGTCCCGAAAACGGTGAAACTCGGTGCAGCCACGAAATCATTGACCGGTTCCAGATTGACGAAGTCGATATTCATCAGGGGTGCGGCGAGTGCGCTGTAACTGATGCGTCCTTCGGTGAGGCCCGGACCGGGGCGGTAGGTCACGTCCGACAGGGTGGCGTCGCTGGATGTGCCGGTTGTGGTTAAGAGGTCACTGCCGGTGCCACCGTCGAACAGGATGGTGGAATTGATCAACGGGGTGCCGTTGACGTCGACGGTTACCGAGTCATCACCGCCAAGCGTGTTGATCTCGAGACGTGACGGTAGCCCGATTTCGGTCACCACGGTGCCCGACAACTGGTGTGTGACAGCATATTCCCCAACTGCTGGGTTGGTGACGAGGAGGCTTTCTGAGAATGGCCCGTCAATCCCTTCGATCCTGACAGCATCGGCGGGAGCACTAAGCACTTGATAGTTCGTGGGCGTTGCGCCCGTGAGCGTGAGAATACGGAATGTGGCCGTATCAATTCCGACCGATTGGTCGAGCGTGAAGGTTTCCAGTTGGGAGAAATGAACCTCGGGAAGACTGTCTGACAGTACGCGGTCGGTCTCGGAGAAGATGCCCGTATTTTCGACGAGCGCCGAACCGTTGCCTTCGCCGGTGTTGACGGTCAACAGATCGTTGCCGCCGCTGCCTGCGTAGGAGATCAATTCGACTCCGGATACGTCGACCGCCGCACTTAGCCCGGTGATGACCTGTGCGGTGGGATTGGTGGGATTCGGCGCAATCACGACATTGTCAGCCGTTGCCGGATTCACGTCGCCGATCAGTTCCAGCCAATCGCTACCGTTGTCCGGGCTGCCGCCGTTGACGGCAATCTGAGCATAAGGCTGTGGGTCGCTAATGGTCGTGTGGTCGTCGCCGGCCAATGAATCAATGACTAGATTTTCAATATTCGTGGGGTTCACGTTCGTACGGACGGCACCGTTGCTGAGTGTATGCTGGATACCGCCGCCAATTGGGAGGACGTTGATGCGGTCGTTTTGGCCCGTGCCCAACAGATGGATCGTGTTGATGCCTGTCAGACCGTCCAGAGTCAGCAAGCCGGGAGTGGGAGCGGCACCGAGGTTGGTGTACTCCAACGGCAGTAGGCTATTGACCAGAATCGTGCCGGCGTCTGGGGTGGTTCCTGGGGAGTGCGTGAACGTGTCGTTGCCAGCCGCAGCACCGTCACCGTTGACGGCAAGGTCGTCATTTCCACCTTGGCCGTCGTAGAGCACATGTTCTGTTGTCGCCAGGTTGATCACCGGCCCCAAGCCGACGACCTGCATCGCATCGGCAGCAGTCGGAGTGACAACGACGGTGTCTTGGGCAGACGTCGCGGTCACGACGACGGTGTCGCTACCGCCGGTCGGGTCGCCACCGTTGACAGAAATCGTGGCCAGGCCAGCGGGGCCCGTCTGGGCGGGATCCCCTGACTGCCAGTTGAGACTGACGTCATCACTACCGCCTTCGGCGTTGATCACCAAATCGGTCTTGTTGGCGAATACCAGGACCTCCTGGTTATCCACCGAGACCGTGGCCGAGAACGAGGCAACCTGGATACTGAAGCCGGCGCCGGCACCACCAAGTGGCACGTTGCTGGCAGAGAGTACGTCGTTGTCGGCGTAACCCGAACCGTCGTTCACCAGCAGGACAGCGGTAACGGTGCCTGTACCATCCACCGTGATGTTCGCACGTGCCCCTGATCCGGCGCCGCCAGTCAGAGGAATGTTCAGATAGGTTCCGGGCGTATAACCCGCTCCGCCTACCAGCGTATCCAACGTACCCGCACCGTTGTCGGTGAAGTAGCTGATTTGATTGGCAGCATTACCGGCGTTAACAATCACACTCGTGGCCGAGGTGAAGTCGTAAACGGGTTCCAGGTTAGCGAAGTCGATGTGTGCGGTGGTGGTTGCTGCTGCGTGTGAGAGGCGACCATTTCCGGCGATTGGACCGGGAGTGTAGTTCGCACCGGCGAGACCGGCTGCACCTGCCGCGTCAGCAACGGATAAGCTATCGGCCCCGGCGCCACCGTCGTAGGTCAAGCGTCCTGCGGACCACTCAAATCGAGAGGTATAGTCAACCACCAGCGAGTCGTCACCGGCGCCGCCCAAAACGTCGACTTGATCCACACCAGCCGAGAAACTGCCGCCGTTGGCGAGCAACGGACCGCGGAAGTTCATCGAGTCGTTGCCTGCCAGCATGTCAAAGCTGACGCTGGCGATCGGTGACTGGCCACCGATCGGATCGGTGAAACCACGCAAGCGATACAGGATCGCTCCGTTGTCCGCATCGCGGACCGTTACCAGAGGTGTGTCAACTGTCTGAGTGGCGTCGAAATCGACATCGAATGAGTCGTTGCCACTGGCTTGCACAGTGTCCGGCGTGGTGCCGAGCAGGGTTAACGTGTCGGTGTCGTTCACAAAGCCGTCATTGTCCAACACGATGATGTCGGTGTTGCCAACATAGTCGATGTCGACAATCGGTGTGCCGAAACTGCCGTTCGTGACGACCAATTCGCCGTTGTCCGGGCCGGTGGGGCGGACGACGATATCCTCACTGACTTCGCCGCCAAAGAGCGACGTATTGTAAATTAACAGATCCGACTGGTCGCCATCTTCTTGAGCCGGGCTACCTTCCGCAAACAGGACATCGATTCCCCAACTCAGGGGCGTATCGTCGGCGTAGGCGGTAATGTCCAAGGTGTCGATGTCGTCCGCAGTTGCGGCGGTCGCGGGAGTGTCGACGGCATTCGGATTGGGGGTGTTCAGGTTGGGTTCCCCGACGAGGTCAAAGCCGTAAGCGTTCAGATCACGAACGTCGTCGAAAAATCGCAGGGTGCTGCCGTTGATTTCCAACGTGCCTTCTTCGAATCCGGCATCCGGGTCAAACGCAGTTTCAATGGCGCGTCCGGTGACGACGAAATTATCGGTTTGATCCACCGTGGGATCGTTGTTGTCGCCAATCAGGTTCAGGACACCGTTGCCTGGGACCATCAGCACGCGCTCGATCGAGCTGTCGCGAATACCAAAGACGTTGTTGCCGTAAGTGGTGGTGACATTGGGCGGGCTGGACTTGTCACTGAACACATTGATTGAATCGGGAGAAATTAAGTTCAGTTGGTCGCCCAACGGCAGCCCGGTGGGATCGAGTGTGAGTCCGGGGAGGTTGCCGTTCACCTGAATGTTAAACAGAGTACTCGGTGAGGCGGTGAAAGCGTCAGAAACGCCATTGGGCTGCGGTGCTGCTTCGTCGCCACCATTGGCAATCAAGGCTGGGCGTTGGGATGGCGTGGGTGGACCGGCCTGTACAAAACTGGGTGCGTCGATGATGACGTCGAGCAGGCTGCCGAAGGCGTTGTTCACCACGTTCACCTGGTCCGGATCGAGGAAGGTGTTCACGGAGATGTCGTCGTAAGCGTTGCCGGCGCCGAATCCGGGGATGAGGATGCCGTTACCAAATCCGAAGTAGTCAGGGTCGGCGCCACCGCCGGCGGTGTTCAGGTCATTTTCGCTGGCCGCGTACACGATGGCGCGGTCGCCCAATCCGGCGGTCCCGGTGTTGCCGCCACCGGCGAGCAACAGGTCGCCGTCAAGGCCGGTCAGCGAGATGTCAGGGCCGCTGCCGCCGCCCGCCATGCCGGGGAAGAGACCCGCAACGGTAACCGGAGGAGACTCGATGTAGGGAGTGCCGTCCAGGAAGACCAACGCTTCGCTGTCGTTGTTGCGCAAGGCAACCGTCAAGTCGTCGTCCNCGGTGGTGCCTTCCACGCGAACCGAATCATTGTCGTTGGCGTCACCGTTGTAAATCACGGTCTCCATGGTGCGGACATTGACCGGAATGTCTTCGACACCCGAACCCAGCCCGCCTCCGGGGCCAGGGTTGATGTCCAGATCGCCTGGCGTGTCCAAGTAATCGAAGACCAGGTCGCGCGCGGTACCTGATAGATCATTGATTTCCAGGCGGTCGCGCGTGGCATTGGCCGACGGTGTATCGCCGTGGATTTCCAGACTGGTCAAATTCACAAATGACGTGGCGCCCAGGTCGTTGGTGATGTTCAAAACGAAATTGTCGACNCCGGCGGCACCATGGAAAATGTTGCCAGCCGAGAGACCGTCGCCATTGATGGTCAGTGTGCTGGAGTCATTTCCGTCGTGCATGTCAATCCGCGTGCCGATGGAACCTAGCGGACTGCCAACTGCGGTCGTCGCATTGACGGCGATGGTGTCCACGCCATCAGAGGCGAACACATTGAGTTGTTCGAGGCGGTTGCTTACGGTGCCAGCGCCAAAGGTGCCAGCAGTGGCTGAGTGGAGATAGGAGATCACGGCCGGGGCGAACCCGACGAGTGTGGTTTGGTCGCCCGTGAGCGTGTCACCATTCGGGAAGATTTTCGTTGACAGGCCGGCATTGTCGATCGTGGCATTGGAGTTTAAGCCGGCGGTTCCAGAGTCATCGATATTCAAGATGTCATTGTCACCGGCCGCCCCATTTGCGGTATCAGCTACGATCAGCAGATTGCCCAGGATGGCATCCAAGGAGCCGCCGTCGCTGGCTAAGGAGCCGTCGGCATTGACGGAGAAGTCAGCAGACTGATTGCCAATGGTGATGATGTCGGACGCCCCGTCGCCGAGGAGGGTGTACTGAGTGCCGGTTGCTGAAGATGTGACATCAAGCGTGTCGGCGAACCCTGTTAACTCAACGTAGACTTCGTCGGTGTTGGTGTAGCTGATGGTGGCCGGGGCATAACCGGTGATGTTGGAGTCGGTGAGTGTTGCGGTATTGCCCGCCGAACTCAGGATATTCGACAACGCCAGCCAATCACCGTTAGCGCCTGCTGCGCCGCCATCAACGTTGATAACGCCGTTGAGGTTGGCAAGATCGGTGATGCCCGCAGGAACGGGAAGTCCTAGGGAAAAGGCGCCGATCGAGAGGTTCTCCACCAGGTCGTCACCTCCCTGACCGGAAATGTTGAGCGTGGTGCCGGCAGCGGTTACCTGCAACTGGGTATAGTCGGCCGCATTGTCGTCGATCGGTTGGCCCAGCGTGCCGGGTGCGACGTGACCAAAGACATCGACCGTGGTCAGCCCAGTGGAGGGTGTCGTGTAACTCATGACGAAGGCGTCTGCACCGCTCTGGCCCATGATGCGGACATTGGTCTTGTTGGCGAAACGCGTTGTCTCGAACGTCGCATTGTCGTCGGTCAGTTGCAAGGCGTTGAAGCCGTTCAAAAGTCCGCCATTTTCCAAGGTAGCCACGTTGTTGGCCCCGTTCATGATGATGTCGAAAGTCGCTGTGACCGTATCGGTGTCTGCAGGATCTAAGCCGGTGAAGCTGATGAACATCTCGTTGGCGTCCGCGGCACCGTCACCGATCGCGCCCGTAGGACTCAGTTCCCAAGTGCCGGCATCCTGGGTTGCGCCAACCGTGTAGGTCTCGCGTCCGAGCGCGAACGTTCCGCCCGTGATGGACAAAGTGTCCGTTCCACCTGCGGCGTCAAAGTTGATTGGCAGTTCGACAAGCCCGTTGGAATGGTCGACGACCAGTTGGTCGTCTTCCGTCGAACCGTTGATGTCAAGTGTCGGCAATTGTGCCAAAGGTTGGATGTTGACCAACGTTTCCACATTCGGACCGGGGCCATCGTCGTCTAAAAAGAATTGGAGGTTTGTACCTGTGCCGTCCAGAGCCAATCGCAGTGTGTTCGGGGTACCATCTTCAGGTAACTGGTACTGGTTGCCAAAGACCGCCCCCGGCACAACAGATTCCGTAAAGGCGCGATGGGTTAGGGTGCCGGTGTACCAACCGATGACGCCGTAAAATGGACCAGGAGAACTCTGGGTCCCTCCTGAGGTAACTGCAAACAGTTCGTCGCCTAGGAACATGGGACCGCCACTGTCGCCCGGCGCGCCGCTGCCTTCGTTGGCAATGGGGGTGGCGCTGCTCCCGATGCCACTCAAAGTATTGTTTGCCGGGGTACCATCGTCGAAGTCATAGCTGAAGATGTTCGCACTTCCGACCACCGNACCTAACCNCGTCTCCGCGGCACCGTACGCATCAATGACGTTATCAACGCCCCAGCGTCGTCCATCAGCGGTTCCTCCGGACCCGGTCGATCCCAAACCATTGATGCCAAAACCAGCCATCCGCATCGTGGTACCCACGGAGGGATTTGCCAGCGAAAATCGCGTCGGTACGACGCCAGTCGGAACGGGACTTGCGAGACGCAAAATGGCATAGTCCGTGCCGTCGAGCAGAAGGTTGCTGGCGTCCGGTTGGAAGACTGCGGCAATGGCGCGGGTCGCGTCCGCCGTGCCATCGTTGTCCAGGTGGTGGAAGTTAACGTTGGTCCCCACCAGGCCTCCACCGATAACGCAGTGCTGAGCCGTCGCAATGTGCATCGTGTCAATCACTGTGCCAGAGCAACCAGGCGTATCGACTACATTCGGGTGCTGACTACCCAACGCAATGGCCGATGCCGCACCATCAGTGTCATTGATCACGATGAAGGGATGAACTCCACTGGCATCAAGCAATCGTCGTTCTTCCAACGACTCAACCCGTAAAGATGTTCGCAGTGCGCCCCGCAGTACATTGCGGTTGGCCTTGTTCCTCTTGCGGTTCTTCTTGCTCTTAATGCTCATAAATCTGTCTCGCAAATGACGATGGCGTAGCGATGATGAAAAGGCTCGGTGTCGACAGGGCTCACTCGATGGTGGACCGGTGCGACGATGGGAAAGCAGCAAGGCGACCGATCCTGGTCACAGCCCTGAGCGAACTCCCGATGTAATCTGTGAAAACGCAGCCGTGCGAAAAGTCAATAGAATCCATGCAGCTTGTGCAGTTAGTGCAGATTATGCACATTCCAAACGGCAATGCGAGTATTAGTTTGGGGAGTTTCGTGTTCCGCCTCTGGATGGGTGACCATCGGGATAAACGGTGGGTAAGTAATCTAAATGACATGGGATATGTGGGCATTAGGCGTGGCACTCATCGGTGCGGTGGATGAGGACCTGAACCAGTGCTTGCCAGAGGTCTTCCATCTCGGATGCGTCACGTGATGCGGACGACAAATTGTGCACATGCACGTCTGTTCACAGCGGTGAAACATGAAGCTCCGCAGCAAAGCGACTATCATGGGGTGGCGTAACATCGATGTCTGTCGAGGGTGTGTAGACAATGGACGACAAAATTCAGGTCGGACTGATCACGCACGGAGCGGGTGCCCACGTGGGAGCGTATCTGCAAGCGCTGGCGGCGGCACCGCACTGCGGTGAAGTGATCTTGGTTGATCCAGACAACGCTTGGCAGGCCGATGCCAAGCGTGTCTTGGGTGCTAAGTTGGCGGGCGTTCGGCGTGACTTTCGGCAGGTGCTGAGGCAGGACCCGCCAGGCATGGTCTTGGTGACGCGCGAGGCCCGCACCGCTCCGCCGGTGATCGACGCAGCCCTGGAGGCTGGTTGTCATGTGTTTGCCGAAAAACCGGCATGCGTGCGCGTTGCGGACTTTGCGCCGTTGGTTCAGAAAGCGGACGCCAAGCATCGCTACCTGATGTTGGCTCTTGCCAATCGCACGAACCCAGAGATCGCGGCGGCCCGCCAGATCATGCGGTCCGGTCGGCTGGGCAAGTTATTCGGTGTGGAGATGCATCTGATTGCGGATCAAACACGGCTGACGCGTCCCGCCTACCACCGACAGTGGTTCGCTCACAAGGAGCGAGCGGGTGGCGGACATTTGATCTGGCTGGGAATCCACTGGCTGGATCTGGCGATGTACATCACCGGTAGCCAGATTGTGGAGACGGCCGGATTCACCACCAACGTCGGTGGCCAGCCGATCGACATCGAGGATTCTGCGGTGGCGGCCTGCCGATTCGAGTCCGGTGCACTGGGTACGCTCACGTCGGGTTACTATTTGGACAAGGGTTACCACTCGCATATCAAGATTTGGGGCTCTGACGGCTGGTTGCATTTGGAGCCGATGCGACAGGAACCGTTGACTTGGTATTCACGCCAGGGGGACCAGGCGGGCCAAACGGTTGTCTGGGAAGGGAGCAAAGAGCCGCGGGGGTATTCGCCATTTGTGGCGGCCGCCGTGCAGGCTTGCGCCGAGATGTCCGCCCCTCCTATCAGTAACGCAGACAGTTTGCGGGCGCTGAAGACGGTATTTGCCATCTATTCCTCAGCGGCTGAAGGCAAAGCGGTCGCGATCCCGTAGCCGATCCGACTCATACACCAGCCAGCGCCGGCGGCGATACCGGACGGTACCCGGATCCTGGTGACCAATCTTGCTTGACGCCGAGTCTTGTCCCTGGTCGCCCACAAACTGGAAACGCTTGCACCGGCCGTGGCGCTGACCTACGATCAGGTCGTTTTAGATCAGAAGCCACATGGAGAAAAACGATGTTGTTAGCTCGCTTCCCTCAGGTTTTGATTTTGGCGTTGACGGTACAGGCTGGTTGGTTGCTGGCTCTGGCAGCCGCGGCAGAACCGGAAACCACGGTGTTTGCACGTTTTCATACGGAGGAAGGCGACGTCTACGGGTTGGTCGAGGGCGATCAAATCCGCCAGTTGAGTGGCTCGATTTTTCGAGAATGGAAAAAGACCGACAAGGTGCACCCACTGAAGGACGTCAAGTTGTTAGTTCCCAGTAAGCCACGCCATGTCTTTGCGATGGCTGGTAACTATAAGAGTCATTTGGAAGACGCAGTGATTCCCCCTAAGTTCCAGACGCCGCAGCCGTTTTTCAAAAGCCCTTCGTCCTTACTGCGTCATGGTGGTCGCATCGTTCTGCCGAAAAACGCCACTGACGAAGTGCATTACGAAGCGGAGATGGTGGTGGTGATTGGCAAACGGGCACGTAACGTCCCGGAAGACAAAGCACTGGATTACGTGTTTGGGGTCACCTGCGGCAACGACGTTAGCGAACGATTCTGGCAAAACGACGAGGAGCAGAAGGATGTCCAATGGTGGCGCGCCAAAGGCTCTGACACGTTCGGACCCTGCGGCCCGTTTATCGTGAGTGGCTTGAACTATGACGACCTGCTGATGACGCTCCGATTGAACGGTGAAGTCAAGCAGAAGGAGCGGACTAGCCAAATGATTCACAATGTCTCGAAGCAGGTGAGTTTCATTAGCCAGCACGTCACCTTGTTGCCCGGGGATCTGATTTTCACCGGGACCAGCGGCACCACTTCCAAGTTGCAAGACGGAGACGTCGTCGAAGTCGAGCTCGAAGGGGTGGGCGTGCTGCGGAACCGCGTGGTCAAGGAGCAGTAGGCAAACCGGTTTCCCCCACGATCGCGATCCGCCAGATGAGCCAACTGACCGACCAGCAACGCGCGTCGTTCGAACGAGATGGGTTTGTCGTGTTGCCGGCGCTGGTGGTCGGTGCCGATCTGGATTTGCTGGTCGACGAGTGCATGTTGGCCTGGTCAGCGGTCAAAGGGCCGTACGACCCGGACGGAACCTGGTTGCACAACGCGTTGTTGCCAATGATTCATCATCACTCCGCGGCAGTGCGGCGGTATTACTATGGCGGCCCGTTAGTGACGGTTGCCGAGCAGCTGATCGGACCGAATATCAAGGGCGCCGCATCGCAATTAACTTTTAAGCTGCGGGGGAACCAGCAGACATTCGGTTGGCATCAGGACAACGGCTATGGCGAACTGGACCCGGCCAATGCGATTTCCACGTTGACGGCGTTGGACGTGGCCGACGAAGAAAACGGGTGTTTGTGGGTCCTCCCCGGCTCGCACCGGCAGGGGCAGGTCGACATCTCGGACTCCTTTGGCGCGGCCCAGAAGGCGTCAGGTGCTGAATTGACCATGGAGGTTGCCGACGCGGCAAGCGCGGTTCCGGTGCGGATGCAACCGGGGGACGTTATCGTCTTGCATAGTCATGTGTTGCACTGCTCACACGGGAATACGTCTGCGACGCGGGACCGTCGGATCTTGTTTTTGCGGTACGCGGATGCGGATGCCGTTGAGGTGTACAATCAGGGGCAGCCGCGGGTTGGTCCGTTGTTGCGAGGCACATCGCGGTTTTCTGAAGTAAGCACTTGCGAACAGGAATGGGTCCGCGAATGTGGTACGTAGCCGGCAGGTCGATCGGTGGTGACCGGGTGTCATGCACACCCTGGGCGCCCGCTGCGCAGCGCGTGGGGTCATGGGCACTGTGGTGCGGGCTCGCGTTTGGCTTCTGGGGCGGGTTGGGGACGCGGGCGGGTGCCGACGAGGTCACTTACAATCGCCAGATCCGGCCGATCTTGGCGGCGAAATGTTTTCGTTGTCACGGTGCGGACGCCGCTCAACGGCAAGCCGAATTGCGGCTGGATATCCCCGCGGCGGCATATGCGGATCGGGACGGCCGCCGAGCGATTGTCCCGGGGAAGGCCACGCACAGCGAGGTGATACGGCGAGTGGCTGCGGAGGATCCCGACGTGGTGATGCCCCCGCCCAAGACCCAGCAGTCGTTAACCGAACGTGAGCGTACTTTGTTGCAGCGTTGGATTGACGAAGGCGGGCGTTACGAGCGGCACTGGGCATTCGTGCCTCCGGTTCAGATGTCGCTTCCCCTGTCAGAACAACGTGTAGCCAATCCGATCGATTGTTTTGTTCACGCGCGATTGCAAGCTGCAGGTTTAACACCGCAGCCCCGCGCTCGCCGCGAACAGTTGCTGCGACGGGTCAGCTTGGATTTGACCGGTTTGCCCCCGACATTGCCGGAGGTCGACCGTTTCCTTCAAGACGCGGCGCCCGATGCGTACGACCGCGCGGTCGACCGCCTGCTGG
>NZVR01000109.1 GCA_002701545.1 Blastopirellula sp.
AAGAGACCGCTGAGACAACGAGTCGAGTGAAGTGGCAACTTCAACTGCGACCTATTGGAAGGATGAAACATGTACGAACGTTTTACTGACCGCGCACGGAAGGTCATGCAGCTTGCGAACCAAGAGGCACAACGGTTCAATCACGAGTATATCGGCACCGAACATATTCTGCTGGGGCTCGTCAAAGAGGGTAGCGGGGTGGCTGCCAACGTTCTGAAGAATCTGGACGTCGACCTGCGAAAGATTCGACTCGAAGTAGAAAAGCTGGTGCAAAGTGGCCCAGAGATGGTCACTATGGGCAAGCTGCCGCAGACGCCACGCGCCAAGAAGGTCATCGAATACTCGATGGAAGAAGCGCGGAACCTGAATCATAACTACGTCGGCACGGAGCACATTTTGCTGGGGTTACTGCGTGAGCAAGAGGGTGTTGCTGCTCAGGTGCTGATGAACCTTGGCCTCAAACTGGAAGATGTGCGTGAGGAAGTGTTGAACTTGCTCGGGCACGGGTTGGAAGGTGCTGAGAGCGAGCGCGGTGGTGCTGAAGTCGGAGAAGGTGGTAGTTCCGGCAGGTCGTCTAAGGGTGGCAAGTCCAAGACGCCGGCACTGGACAGCTTTGGTCGCGATCTGACCGAACTGGCGAAGCAAAAGAAATTGGACCCGGTGATCGGTCGCGAACGTGAGATCGAGCGTGCCATTCAAGTGCTCTGCCGCCGTACGAAGAACAACCCCGTGCTGCTCGGCGAAGCGGGTGTTGGCAAGACCGCCATCGTGGAAGGCTTTGCTCAACGCGTGGTCGCCGGACATGTTCCTGAAATTCTGGCTGAGAAACGGATCGTCGTGCTGGATCTGGCGATGATGGTTGCCGGCACCAAGTATCGCGGTCAGTTTGAAGAGCGGATCAAGGCGGTCATGAACGAAGTCCGCCGTGCCAAGAACACGATCTTGTTCATTGACGAGTTGCACACGCTGGTCGGAGCCGGTGGTGCCGAGGGCGCGATCGATGCGGCAAACGTTCTCAAGCCCGCATTGGCACGCGGAGAGATTCAGTGCATCGGTGCGACGACCCTGGATGAGTATCGCAAATACATCGAAAAAGACAGCGCACTGGCGCGTCGTTTTCAGGAGATTATTGTCGATCCGACTTCACAGGAAGAGACGGTCGAGATTCTGAAGGGACTGCGAGAGCGTTACGAAGAGCACCATCGCGTGCAGATTACGGACGATGCGATTGCAGCTGCCGTGGAGATGAGCGAGCGGTACATCACCGCCCGCTGCCTGCCTGACAAGGCAATCGACGTGATTGACGAGTCGGGTGCTCGCATCCGATTGCGTACCATGACTCGTCCGCCGGATCTCAATGATATCGACGAGCAAGTCGAGCAGCTTAATAAGGACAAAGAAGAGGCGGTTGCCAATCAGGACTTTGAGAAGGCGGCTTCCTTGCGTGATCAAGCGGACAAGCTGCGTAAGAAGAAGGACGACATTACCAAACAGTGGCGTGAAAAATCACGTGAGAATGAAGGCGTGGTTGATGAAGAAGTGATCGCCGAGGTCGTGTCCAAAATGACCGGTGTGCCTCTGACGCGACTGTCGACAGAAGACAGCATGCGTTTGATGCAGATGGAAGACGAACTGCACAAGCGAGTGATCAGCCAGGACGACGCCGTCAAAGCGATCTCGAAAGCGGTCCGACGAAGTCGATCAGGGCTGAAAGATCCGAAACGCCCCACGGGCTGCTTTGTCTTTGCAGGCCCGACCGGTGTCGGTAAAACCCTGCTCGCCAAAGCGCTGGCCGAGTACATGTTCGGAGATGACGATGCGTTAATTCACATCGACATGAGCGAATACATGGAGAAGCACAACGTCAGTCGTCTGATCGGTGCCCCTCCAGGTTATGTCGGGTATGAAGAAGGTGGTCAGTTGACGGAGAAGATTCGTCGTCGGCCATACGCCGTTGTCCTGCTCGACGAAATCGAAAAGGCTCACCCAGACTGTTTCAACATGCTCTTGCAGGTCATGGAAGAAGGCCGTTTGACCGATAGCTTCGGACGCAACGTCGACTTCCGTAACGTGATCCTCATCATGACCACGAACGCCGGTGCGTCGGCGATCAAGAACGAGTCGGCGTTCGGTTTCCAAAAGCCGGATGATGATTCGTCCTACGAAAATATGAAACGTCGGGTCATGGACGAGATCGAAAAAGTATTCCGACCTGAGTTCCTGAACCGTCTGGACGATACGATCATCTTCCGTCACTTGAATGAAGAGAACTTGAAGGAAGTGATCGAGTTCGAGTTGGCGCACGTGCGTGGTCGGCTGCTCGATCGAGGTCTGGAATTGGATGTCACGGATGAAGCGAAAGAGTTTATCATTCGCGTGGCGTGCAAAGATCTCGACTACGGTGCCCGTCCTTTGCGACGTGCTTTGGAAAGCCGCATCGAAGATCCACTCTCCGAAGAGCTTCTCCAGGGAACGTTCCAAGGAAAAGACAAGATCGTTGTTGTGGGCGTGAAGAATGATGAAGATAAGGTCGTTCGCTTGAAATTCGAGGGGGAGGTGGTTGAAACACCCCCCGAACCGGTAGGCGCCGGAATTGCCGATAGCGAGTCAAGCGAGGACGACGACCAAGCCGAAGAGTAAGCGATAGCCGCGTTCGTCCGCGGCGTTTGGCAAATACAGGCTCGCCCCCAAGGGCGGGCCTGTTTTTTTTGATCTGCCCTGCCAGTGATCGCATCTGCGACACGTTGTCACAGCTCCAGTTGCCATGTGGAGTGAGGATTGCACCGGTCCTCGCAGTTGACGCGATAGGACTGTTTGCGCTGCCGTCGAAACCGGGCCCGCGCGGAGCCTTACCAGCAACGAGCCTATCGAGTGGCCTGCCTCAGGGAGTCGTGGTCAGCACGCATGGGGATCCAGAGAGGGCTGGGGCCGCCGGGGTGCCAGCGGGCGGATGCGCATGTGGAAAATAAATGCCAGGATCAAGCACAGGCCAAGTACGGTGATGCCATAGGTGGTGAAGATGAAAAAACTAATGTCATCGCTGTTTTGCCGCACCAAAGCAACCGCGATGCAAACGAAAGTCGAGTTGATCAAAAGACTGCGGATGCTGAAACGGAATTTCATTTTTGGATGGTGAAAACTCCGCAGCATCGAAGATAAAGTGAATCGTATACTGGCTACCAAGCTCCATGAAATCGCGATCCATGCATAAATTCCCAGCACGATGGCGGCAGGGTGACTCGCCTCTTCCTTCTCCCAGGCGAATACCGCTATCAGGAAGGCAGTGATGGCTGTGAAGATCGGGGGCGTTAAGCCAAATGCGAATAATTGAAGTGAAGCTCGGTAGATGGCAAACCCGCAGATCGCAAAACCCGTAAGGCACATGGTCGGTCCGAGGGGCAGCAACCAACCGGCATTGTCGTAGACGCTGATGGCGACGGAAATCGCCAGCAGGCATTGCAGCCAACACAAACTGAGAATTAAGAGTCGCTTTTCCGATTTCCCTACGTGGCGGTCGCTGGCTGTCGGTTGGCACAGATCGCCAGCACCTCGCGGGGGTGCGGCAGGCTGCACGTCCGTGGTTGCTTTTTCGTGGAGGTCGTTTCCCTGTTCTGCCATGTGCGTTCACTCCCAATGGGGCAACAATAGGCGTTTGGGGGGAGGCGAGATGAAGCCACCCGGGCGCACGTCATGTGCGGACCTGGACTGTGCAAGCTCAAGATAGCAGAAAAATGTACGCGAGGGCGCGGTTCCAATGGAGCCACAGGAGCTTGAAAGTGGCTGCAAATGAAAGCACGGGCCGGGGTGGTCGCTTGCAAAGCGCGCTGGTCCGCAAGGTGGAAAAGCCCGCATGCGACGNCCGTCCCGCGGACGNAACGCCAGTGCACGCAGCAGACGAACTGTCATTGGCACTGGTTCTGCCCGGTCCTGTCAGGTCGGAGCACGCGTCTGGGGCATGGCAAACTGGAGCGTTCGCTCATGGCGGTTCACGAGCGAACGTCCAGCGTATTCCGGGTTACGCAAACAGGCTGCCGACGGCCTCTGCTTTGACCAACTCACGGGGTTGGTTGAGGTGATTGTAGACAATCGTCTGCGGGTCAATCCCGACGGAATGGTAGATCGTAGCCAGTAGTTCGATCGGATGGACCGGGTCGGTTTTGGGCGCCGAAGCGGTTTGGTCCGACTCGCCGTGGACGTAGCCACGTTTGATTCCCGCACCGGCAACGACTGCCGTGTAGCAGTAGGGCCAGTGGTCGCGACCGTCGTCGCTATTGTTGTTGCCCGAGGTGCTGACGCCCCGTTGCGGGCTCCGTCCGAATTCACCGAGTGCAACGACCAGGGTTTCGTCAAGCAATCCGCGTTGATCGAGATCATCGATCAGAGAGGACAAGCCAGAATCGAGCATTGGCGACGACTGGTCTTTCATCCGCTTGGTCAGACCTTGGTGTACGTCCCAGGAGTGATTGTCCGAGTTGGCAACCTTAGGCCAGATCACTTCGACCACGCGGGTACCGGCTTCGACCAAGCGTCGCGCCAGCAGGCAGCATTGGCCGAACGTATTGCGGCCATAGCGATTTCGCATGTCCTCTGTTTCTTTGGAGAGATCGAATGCGTCACGAGCGCGACCGGAGCTGATCAGGTTCAGCGCCGAGGCGTAATATTCATTGAGATCATAGCTGGCAACCGCTTTGTCCACCGCGGGCATGCCGTCATTGATCAATTCACGCAAGCGTGCCCGACGATTCAATCGCGCCGTCGATACTTCGGTTCGCAGTTTCAGGTCGTCCACATTGATCCGTTCCATTTTTTTCATGTCCATGTCGCCGCCCGGCGGGAACAGATAATACGGATCGTAAGCCCGGCCGAGGAAGCCTGCCGTGCCCGATTTGTTGACCACGTTGCTCTCTTGGAGTGGACGCGGCATCATCACAAAGGGAAGCATCGGTACTTCGGGTGGCTTGATGCGGATGATGTTCGAACCAAAGTTCGGGAAGTCTTTGGGGGTGGGTGGTTCCAGTTGGCCCGAGGGGCTGACCTTGTCCGCCGTGTAGCCAGTGTGCAGTTGATAGATGGCGGCCGTATGGTTGAAGAGTCCAACCGGGGTGTAGCTCATCGAGCGGATCATGGTGAACTTGTCGTTCACCTGCGCCAATTTGCTCAAGTTCTCCGTAAACTGCACGCCGGGAATCTTGGTGCCGATTGGCTTGAAGACGCTCTTGACGTTGTCCGGTACGTTGTCTTTGGGATCCCAGAGATCGAGATGGCTCGGTCCACCTTGCAGGTAGACCATGATGACACTCTTGGCCTTGCCCCAGCCGGGGCCACCGACGGGATTGGCATTCGCCAAAGCTTCGTGCTGTAGCATCTGCCCCAGCGACAATCCCATAGCACCAGCACCGCCGACTCGCAAAATATCACGCCGCGTCATGCCGAGCTGTTTGTCGCAAACATCTTTTCCACGTTGGCCGGGAATGCAGAACATGTCAGATCCTCTGAAATGAAATCAAGACGCGCTAGCGTCTGGGTGGAGATTGGCTGGTGGGAATCGTCTCTCGATTAACGCTATCCATTATATCGATCGGCAAATATCGATGCAATCTTCGGTTCTACGGGATCTGTTGGTCTGCCCTGTGCCAGTGTGGGGGTAGGGCGGAGGGCCAGAGCATCAATAATGCGGCGGTTTTTCGTCCCGGGGGTCCTCGGTTTGCGGTTGATGTTGGACCAGCAATTGGACGGTGTTTTCGAGCGTTTGCTGCTTGGCTTGCAAGCGGTCAAGCTGGCCACGTAACTCGATAATGACACCATTGAGCTCGTCCAGCATCACCTGATGATGGGTGAAGATCTCTTCGAGCTGATTGAGGCGATTTTCTGGTGTTTCAGCTTGGGGCATGGTCCGCGTTCCGAAAAGAAGGCCAGCAGGCGGGCAATCCACTGCGAGGTACCAGCTTGGCACAGGCAATGAAAACAGCCTGATTTACCGCGTGGGCAAATCAGGCTTGGTATTCGCGTGACAGTGAGCCTGTGACTAGCCTTTGGCCGAGTCCAGGGCTTCTTGCAACCGAGCTTTGGGTTGGCCACCGACAAAACGTTCGGTCGCTTCGCCGCCTTTGAAGACGATCAGCGTGGGGATGGACGTGACACCAAACTGCTGGGCGACCCCCTGATTGTCATCGATGTTGACTTTGCCGACCTTCGCGGATCCGGTATTGTCCGACGCCAATTCGTCGATCATTGGGGCGATTTGGCGACAAGGGCCGCACCATGGGGCCCAGAAATCGACGAGTACGGGTTCGGCCGATTCCAGCACCTCGGCGCCGAAGTTACCATCGGTGAACTCTTGTACGTTGCTCATATTGCAAGCTCCTGAAAGGGAATTGATTTTTTGCGTGAGGCTTGAATTGTAAAGGGCAAACAGGGCCTGTCAATTGTGAGTCGGGGCGGCAAACGCCGCGCGCCTGGGATTGCCGGTGGAACGTGGCGATCCCCCCAAAATCAGCGCTGGTAATGCTCGGCCAACGCCGGGGCAAATTCGACGTAGTCGAGTGAGGGCATCGATNCCNTCANCTGCTGGACGTCCTGATTCGCAATCCGCGTGCACGACCGCAGTGATAGCAGACGCAGATTGGGGAGCTGCTCAAGATGATGTAGGCCAGCCGGAGTAATCCGAGTGTGACTGATGTCCAGTTGCTCGAGCTTGGGGAGCCGCGCCAGGTGCCGTAAACCACTGTCGGTGATGGACGCACCACTGATAAACAAGGATCGCAAGTTGGGGAGTTCGGTCAACGCTGCTAACGCGCTGTCGTCGACATGCTTGCCATCCAGACGCAGGGTGTGCAGGTGGCGCTGGCACCGCAGATGCTGCAACCCCCAGCCGGTCACTGCGGTTTCTCGTAAAGTGACAAACTGGAGGCGATTTAGACCACTCAGGCGTTGTAGCTGGTCGTCGTCAAATTCGGGGTGCGTCACCACGACTCCAACGACGTGATGCGTGTAGTCCATCCCCAACCTTCGGTCGATGAACTTGGTCCAAGGGAAACGCCCATCCGGAACGGTGCTAAGGCCTGTTTCATCCAGCTCAAATTCGTAATAGACATCTCCGCCGAAGCGATGCACATGGTCGATGCCGCGGCGCTGCTGATGGAGCGAATTAAAGAAAGCACCCAGGGTGAGGCTCAGAGCGGTGAACCAGATAAGGATACGACGCAGTGTGAAGCGGACGCGTGGTTCCGACGGATGGGGTGAACTGTGTGCAGCACGGCGTTCGACGCGATCCGGTGAGCTCAAAAGATGCTCCTTGTTCATGCCCTCACAACCCCCTCCCCGCACGGACGTTTCAAGGCAGCGTGTGGCAGAATAGCCGGCCAGGACAGCGGCTCGGCAGGGGCCGGGGGTGCTGTCACACGAAAGTCAGTCAGGCTCCCCTCAATTGGACTGGTTTTCGTCGCCTTTTGCAAGTTCGATTCGGTGCTCGCCACTGACCGTACCCCCATTCAGGTAGAGATTACGTGGCAGATGGCGTACACTTGATCCAACGAGATTTTTGTCACCAACGAAGGAGTGATCATGCGAATTGCGTTGCATTGGGCGTCGCTGGCCTGCCTGTTGCTGGTCGGTTGCGAAACCGCAGTCCAGCCGAGCAGCAAGGATGGAGATGGAGACGATCAGACACAAGTCGCAACGTCGGCAACCACGGATGATGACCAAAAGCAGGTAGAAGTGCAGGTCAAAACATGGGCCGAGACCAGCGAGTGGGTGGCTGGCCAGCGGGGGAAAATCGTCATTTTGGACGCCTGGGCCATGTGGTGAAGTGGCTGCAAAGAGGAACTACCTCACTTGGTGCAGTTGCAACAAGAACATCCTGAAGATATTGCCGCCATTTCCCTGAACCTGGATTACTCAGGCGACAGTGACGCTCCGGCTGATTACCGTGAGGAGGTTGGCGGTTTTCTCAACAGCATCCGCGCTTCTGCTATGGAGAACGTGGTGTGCGGAGATTCGTTTGACGATGTGATGGCGACGTTCGCCGAAAATTTTCAAACAGATGGCGTACCCGTTGTGTTGGTCTATGGACGTGACGGCAAGTTACTCAAGTCCTTCAATGGGGAAGCATACGACGACGAGATCTCGCCGTTTGTGAAGACCGCATTGAGGCAGGAAAGTGAGTCCACCAGTGAGGCCAGCAGTGAGTAGATTGGGTGGCATACGTCGATCGGGTTGGTTCTGGAGTGTCTTGCTCTTCCTCTCCGGAGTCTCCACACAGTTGCCCGCGGAAGGCGAGTGGGAAATCACTCCCGAAAGCGAGCAAGCGCTGCAGTTGGGTTTGGAGTGGCTGCGGGCCAATCAAGGTAAAGACGGGAATTGGACGTCCAACGATCTCGGTCTGGTGGCGATGGGGGCCCTGGCATTCATGTCCGATGGCCATGCACCGGGACGGGGGAAGTTTGGGAACTCCACCAAGAAGGCGCTGGATTTCGTGATCGACCGCGCGCGGCCCTCGGGGCTGTTGAACGTCTCCAACGCCCAACGCGATATGTATAACCACGGTCTGGCGACCTTCGTCTTGGGCCAGGCCCATGGGACGACGACCACCACCGACCGCAGGCTGAACCGTGTGCTGGATCGTGCGCTGCAGCTGATTGCCAGTACGCAGTGTGAAGATGGTGGCTGGGACTATCATGCCCGCCGACGTCGTGCAGGGCACGATCTGAGTTTGGTGGTGATGCAAGCCAAAGCGTTGCGGAGTGCCATGGATAGCGGACTGGAGGTTCCACCAGAAGTCGTGGAGGCCGCGATCCAATGTGTCCGCCAGCACTACGCACCAGCCAATGGGCAACGCAGTGCGCCGGAAGTCGAGCAGATGAAAGGGCCGGGGCAGTTCACTTACACCAAAGGCGGAGGCGGTGGGACGGACGCCATGGCTGCTGCGGGGGTTGTGTGTCTGCAGGAATTTGGACAATACGATGATTGGCGGATCGTCAAGAACATGGATGTCATGACGGCACATATTCAAGAGCTGCCGGTCGCCAAGACGCGCGATGGCAAGATGCCGTTTGATGCCTACACTCTGTACTACGTGGGACAAGCCTTGTATCAGGTGGGTGGACCGAACTGGCGCGATAACTATCCCAAGTTGCGAGACTACCTCGTGAAGTCGCAGATCCGAGATCCGGATAACCCCGCACGCCATGGTAGCTGGCGGGATGTGGGCGCACGGGGTGGGGGACGTGTCGGGGGGAGACCCGGAGAACTTTATGGTACCGCGGTCGCCTGCTTTATCCTGGCCATTCCCAATCGCTATCTGCCGATCCTGCAAGAAGGGCGAATCGCAGAATTTCGTGATCGAGACGAGTAGCCGACCACGAACCGCGCGTCACTGACCGCAGATTACGCCGCAGCTTCGGTGGCATCCGGTGCCTGAACCGCCAGCGCCGAGGCAGCCTCGTCCGGCTCTGCCGTGGCGGGCTTGGCAGCCTCCGCCGTCAGGCGATCCAAGGCCCGACGCTCCCCTTCGATCTCCAAACGCCAGATCTCGGCCCGTTCCAGCAGCTCCAGCCGCTGCAGTTCTGCGGCCGCTTCTTCCAGACGCCGCGTATGGCGGTACATGGTCGCCAGTAACAACCTCGCTTCGACATCCCGGGAGTCGATTTTCAGCACGCGCTCCAGCAGCAACTCGGCTTCAAACCAATGGGCTTGCAGGTATTCCACTTGTGCTTGCAGGAACAGTTCCCGACTCGCGGGATTGTCACTCCCTTCCAGGCTGGGCAAGAAGGAGAGCGATTGCCAGATGCCGAGGAACCAGAACGCGCCAACCAGACACCAGGCCCAGCGGAGCAGATGCCAGGGAGCGAGTTCGGACCAGATGAAACTTGCCAACAGCAAGTAGTTCAGGGCGAGCGCAAAAAGTGCGGCAGGGATCAGTGACTTGGCTTCTCCACGCCACCAGACGCGAGTCAGGCCAGGCCACAAGCACGTCATCAGAGTTGTGGGGCGAAACATGGGCGTCTCTGCCAAGGTACGGCTGTACAATGAGATCAAATCGTGGCAGATTCTAGAGATGCTGCCAGGGAGCGACAAGATACATTGGGGGGGCTGGGGGCTTGGCGTATTGGCCGGCGAATCCAGCAGAGAACGCTCGGAAGAGTGAAATCAAAGCGAGGAGTAGCAGTGCATGCTGAGTGGTAGCATGGTGAACGCAGGTCAAGCCAGCGAGGGGCCGCCGATCCGGATCCGATTGGGCGGCGGATTCGCCATCACGCTGAGCGTGATGGCGGTGGTGTTCTTGCCCAGGTATTATGCTGTCGGCACCGCATTGCATCTATTCGGATTTATTCTGGGTTCCGCGATCGGTTTGCCATGTTTTCTGTTGTGGTGGTTATTCCGCAGTCGTGCTCCCTGGTTGGATCGGATCCTCGGCCTGTTGGTGTTGTTGGCCTGTGGCGCGGTCACCGCCGTATTGGCGGATCCGTCCATGGGACTGCCGTTGATCGTCTTTGCCATCCCGGTTGTCATGTTCGTCACGATGTTGGGCTTGGCCTTGTTGCGAAGCCTGCCTTGGGGGCAGGCGCGTTACGTGATGCCTCTGGTCATCGCCGCTGCCTGTTTGTATTGGGCCTTGTTGCGGTTCGAGGGGGTTGATGGAACGGTTTCCGGCGTGTTTTCGTGGCGTTGGGAACCCACGGCGGAGGCACAGTATTTGGCTGAGTTGGAGGCTGCTGCGGCGGTTGGTGCGGACGACGCCCAACCGGTCGAACCAAGAACCTTAACGCCTCAGGTGGACGATTGGCTGCAGTTTCGTGGGCGGCGACGAGACGGGCAGGTGCGCGGCACGAACCTCTCGCGCGACTGGCTTGGTCAGACGCCGCAACGGATGTGGCNCCGGTCGATCGGCCCGGGGTGGTCGTCCTTTTGTGTCGTCGATGGCCACCTGTTCACCCAAGAGCAGCGCGGCGAGATGGAAGCCGTCGTCTGCCTCGATGGCGAGACAGGCAACACGCTCTGGGTGTACGAGTATCCAAGTCGGTTTGTCGAGATGATGGCAGGACCTGGGCCACGCGCAACTCCGTCCTTTGCCGACGGACGTGTATACGCCTTGGGTGCGACAGGCCGGCTGGCCTGTCTGGACGGTGCCACGGGCGTCGAGCAATGGTCGCGCAATATCGCGCAGGACGGTCAGGCTGCGATTCCGGAGTGGGGATTTTCGTCGTCACCGCTCGTGGTCGACGGACTGGTGGTGGTGTTTGCCGGAGGAGGTGCGGGGAAAGCTCTCTTGGCCTACACAGCGGATGACGGCCAATTGACCTGGACCGCTGGCGACAGTCGACTCAGCTATAGCTCACCGCAATTCGTTTCGCTGTTGGGCGAGCCTCAGGTGGTGATGCATGATAGCTTCGGGTTGACCGGCTATCGACCAGCAGATGGCGAGCAGCTGTGGCAGTATGCTTGGCCGATGCCAAAGCATTCGCGTGTCACGCAACCTGCACTGGTCGGAGAGCGGCAGATGGTCACGGCCATGGGCTACGGCACCGGAGCGCGTCTGGTGGAATTCGCTCGCGTTGAAGGCACCTGGACGACGACCGAATTGTGGGAGTCGCGGCAATTGAAGCCCTACTACAACGACTTCGTGGTCCATCAGGGCTTCGCTTACGGGTTCGATAGCGACCTGTTCACCTGTCTCGACCTGACCACAGGCAAGCGGGCTTGGAAACGAGGGCGTTACGGTAACGGGCAAGTCCTTTTGTTGCCTGACCAGGAGCTACTGATCGTGCTTTCAGAGAAAGGTCAGATTGTGTTGCTGGAAGCGAACCCTCGTCGGCACGTCGAACTGGCCAAGGTGGATGGGATTGAAGGCAAGACATGGAACCATCCGGTGCTCGTGGGCGACCGGCTGTATATCCGCAATGGCGAGCAAGCGGCGTGCTACGTCTTGCCGCTGGCGAACGCGGTTTCCTCCGCTCCCTAGCTGTCCAGCCCGCTCCNCCCGCTGCGGGGCCTGGGCGGCGGGCACGGCGTTCCGAACCTGCGTCCGTGGGGCTGTCGTCGCCATGNGACNTACAGGGGGATGAAGTTGCGCAGATACGTGGCGCTTTGTTGCAAGGATGCTTGGCGCAACGCCAACGTTTCCTCATAGGCTCGGTCTTCCACTTCGACACAGATCGGGCCTTGGTAACCGACGTCGGTCAGGACGCTGCAGAATTTTCCCCAGTCAACTTCGCCCATGCCCGGCAGTTTTGGGGTGTGGTATTCCAGTGGTGTTGCCAGAATGCCGACGTCGTTGAGACGATGTTGGTCGATGCGAACGTCTTTGGCATGGACGTGGAACAGTTTGTCGGCAAAATCTCGCATCGGTTGCAGGTAGTCCATCTGTTGCCAGACCATGTGTGACGGGTCATAGTTCAATCCGAAATGATCGCTATCGATATCAGCGAACATGCGTCTCCAGATCGCCGGACTGGTCGCCAGATTCTTGCCGCCGGGCCACTCGTCCGCGGTGAAGGACATCGGACAATTCTCGATTCCTACCCGAACGCCCCGCGACTCGGCATGGGCGATGAGCGGTCGCCATGTTTCCAGGAACCGGGGCCAGTTGGCGTCGACGGACTGCGTCCAGTCGCGTCCCACGAAGGTGTTCATTTGTGGGATACCGAGCAACTGACAGGCGTCGATGACGCGCTGGATGTGTTGCGTGGCTAAAGTCGCTTCTTCGTGATCCGGAGCCAACGGATTCGGATAGTAGCCAAGGCCGCTGATGGCGACACCCGTTTCGGCACAAAGTGCGCGGACCGCGTCGGCTTGGGCTTCGTCAAAGCTGGTGCAATCGATATGGGTGATCCCGGCGTAGCGACGCTCGGCCTTGCTGGGCGGCCAGCACATCACTTCGACGCAGGAATACCCTGTGTCAGCGGCAAACCGCAGGACTTCTTCCAGTGACAGGTCGGGCAAAATCGCGCTGACAAAACCAAGCTTCATCAATCGAGTTCCTCAAGGACATAGGAGTGGGGATTCGAACGTGGCTCACGCACCGCGAGACGCTGGCTGGTGACAGCTCGGAGACACGGCAAGCTGGCAGGTTACCACTGATCGGCAGGCCTGAGCAAGAACGACGCGCGCGTTCGCATGGGACGCGCTGCCGCCGAGAACCGGACGGNGAGCAGCCGAGAGCGAGGAAACTCTGGCGAAACAGCCCGTTTTCCGAACCTCAACGGTGATTTGAAAACGACGGTGCTGCGGTGACTTTGGACTTGGGGCACCTGCCGTCTGCCCGTTGCGGCATCCTTCGGCACAGCGGCCCCTGTTACCCGTAACGCAGGACGCTGGCTGATGTTTTGCGGGTGCGGCATTGCGCCGCAGGTGGCGAGGCAGCGCGGTGGTTGCGAACCCTTTCCGAACACCTAAAATGTTTAGAAATGGTTTATCCCTCCAGGAGTTTGCTATGTCCTTGCGCCTACTGACGNTTGTCATGACACTTGTTTGNTGTTTGGTTGTCGGTTGTAACTCGGGCAACCCACCAGAACCGCAGGATGACGCCCCGGCGACGGATGCTGCTTCCGGGACGGAGACCACCGACTCGGATGACGAAGGGACGGATCCGGCGACCGACGCAGACTCCACTGATGCTGCCGACGACGGCGCCACGGACGACGCACCTCAAGGGGACCAGAAGGCCACAGACGATGCCCCGGTTTCGCTCAATCCTGCCACCGGAGAGCCTCAGGCCGATCAGGATCCTCAGCCCCTCATGGTCCAGCTGGGAAGCCAAGAGCTGACGGCCGGAATCCCGGGAGACGGCGACTTGACGGCAGAGCAAATTCAAGCGTGGCTGGCAGATCCCAAGAATCACATTCCGCTATCGGTCACGTTACCAGCAGGGTTGGCCGCGAGTGCCACCTCGGTCTACATCCCCGAGGACAATCCGATGACGAAAGCCAAGATCGAACTTGGCCGTCAGTTGTATTTCGACAAGCGACTTTCCTCTGATAACACGGTCAGCTGTGCAGATTGCCATCACCCCGACGAAGGGTATTCGCGGCACACCCAGTTCGGAGTGGGCATCGACGGTCAGGAAGGGAATCGGAATTCGCCGGTCAGCTACAACCGGATCGTGAGTCGCGCCCAGTTCTGGGACGGTCGTGCGGGATCACTCGAAGCGCAGGCGATTGGTCCGATCGCGAACCCGATCGAGATGGGGAATACGCACGACAAGGCCGTCGCCACCGTTGCCGGGATCGAAGGATACCAACAGCAGTTCAAGTCGATTTTTGGAGGCGATGTCGATATCGAAAAGATCGGCAAAGCCATTGCGACNTTCGAGCGCGCGGTGGTCACCGGTCCTTCTGCTTACGATCTGTATGAACCACTGCGGGCGTTCGAGATGGCTTTCGCTGACGAGTTGGAAGATCTGGACGAGTTGAAGGAAGAGGAACCGGACGTCTATGACCGCTACCAAATGCTGCTGGCGAATGCCAAAACCAATCCGATGTCCGAGTCAGCTCGACGCGGGCGTGAGATCTTCTTCAGCGACCGGGGAGCCTGCACTGCTTGCCACTCCGGAGCCAACTTCTCTGACGAAAAATACCACAACCTGGGAATCGGCATGGATGCGGAGAAGCCGGACCTGGGACGTTTCGCCGAGACCCAAGAGGAGAAGGACAAAGGCGCCTTCAAAACGCCCACGGTACGCAACGTCGTGCAATCCGCTCCTTACATGCACGATGGCAGCNTGAAGACGTTGGAAGANGTGGTTGAGTGGTACGCCAAGGGGGGACANCCCAATCCGTATTTGAGCCCCAAGATGAAGAAGCTGAACTTGAGCGATCAGGACAAAGCGGATCTGGTGGAGTTCATGAAGGCGTGTACGGGAGCACTGCCACCGGTTGAGATGGCTCGCTTGCCTCAGTAAGACGGTCGCAGCGGAGCGGGTGAATAACTCGAGCCCTGCCCGCAATCGTGAGTGCGGGCAGGGTCTGGTTCAGGCCAGGATCTGCTTGACGACGTTGCCATGCACATCGGTCAGGCGATAGTCGCGGCCCTGGAAGCGGTAGTTAAGTCGCTTGTGATCGATGCCCAGGCAGTGGAGCAAGGTCGCGTGGAAATCATGCACGTGAACCGGGTTCTCTTGAATGTTGTAGCAATAGTCGTCCGTTTGGCCGAAGCTGATGCCCGGTTTGATCCCGCCTCCCGCCATCCAAATCGAAAAGCAGCGTGGGTGGTGGTCGCGACCGAATTTTTGTGGATTGCCTTGAGAGTAGACCGTGCGGCCGAACTCACCGGCCCAGATGACGAGCGTTTCGTCGAGCATCCCGCGTTGTTTCAGATCGGCAATGAGTCCAGCCGAGCCTTGGTCGGTTTCGCGAGCGAGATTGGGGAGGTGCTGTTGGACATTGCTGTGATGGTCCCAGCCGCGATGGAAAATCTGAATGAACCGGACGCCCCGTTCCGCCAGACGACGCGCTAANAGGCAGTTGGCGGCATGTGTCCCGGGACGCTTTACGTCCTCACCATAAAGTTCGAGTGTCTTTTCCGGCTCATCCGAAATATCAGCCAGTTCGGGGACCGAGGTCTGCATCCGATAGGCCATTTCGTATTGAGCGATTCGCGAGAGGATCTCAGGGTCGCCGACTTGCTGGGCACGCATTTGATTTAATTGTGCCAACCGGTCGAGCATCTTGCGTCGCTCTGCCGCGGGCGTGCCGGCAGGGTCGGTCAAATACAAGACAGGATCGCCCTGGCTGCGGAACTTGACTCCTTGGAATCGGGAAGGCAAAAAGCCGCTACCCCACAGGCGATCGTACAGAGGTTGCGCCTGGAAAAACGTGTTCTTGCTCAAGAGCACGACAAACGCGGGGAGATTTTCGGTTTCACTGCCCAACCCGTAGCTGAGCCATGCGCCGATACTGGGCCGCCCCGGTTGCTGGTGCCCTGACTGAAAGAAGGTGATCGCCGGATCGTGGTTGATCGCTTCGGTATGCATGGACTTGATCACGCAGATCTCATCGACGACTTTTGCCAGATGAGGCAGGAGCTCGCTGACCCACGTACCGGACTCTCCATGTTGTTGGAATTTCCAGGGGGACTGCACGATCGGGAAGTTCTTTTGTCTGGCGGTCATGCCGGTCAATCGTTGGCCTTGCCGCACACTGTCCGGAAGCTCTGTCAGGTGGAGTGATTCCAGAGACGGTTTGTAGTCCAACAGGTCGACTTGGGATGGCGCACCTGACTGCAACAGGTAGATGACACGTTTTGCTTTGGGAGCAAAGTGTGGGATTCCAGGCAGCCCCTGCGGACCCGTCGGGGCGGCGGATACAGGCGGATTGGCATTCAGCAAGCTCGCCAAGGCAGCGACACCGATGCCGGTACTGGTGCGGCCAAAGAATTGGCGTCGGTTTTCCAGTAGACGTTGTTCCACTTCGGGAAAAGACATCATTTCAACCTTTGGTAATCGCTTCGTTAAGGTTTAACAATAACCGGGCGACATCGGCACAGGCCGCGAGTTCGGCGAGTGCCTGGTCGGACGGGAACGGCGCTTCACCGACTTGGAGGAGACGTTTCGCCGCTGCAGGTTCGTCGAGATAGCGTTGCTTGGCAGAGTCGTATTCCGCACGCAGCACGCGCAGTTCGTCGGTGGTGGGAACACGCGCGGTGACAAGCCGAAATGCCCAGGTGATGCGTTGATCGGCTGTGGCATGACGGGCGATCATCCGTTCGCCCAGTTTTCGAGAAGCTTCGACAAATTGTGGTGCATTCAACAGCAGCAGCGCTTGGAGAGGCGTGTTGGTGCGCGAGCGGCGAATCGTGCAGAATTCGCGTTCCGGAGCGTCAAGTGTTTTTAGCATCGGGGACGGCACGGTTCGTTTCCAAAAGGTGTACATGCTGCGTCGATAGAGGTCGTCTGCCTGGCCACGCGGGTACGCTTGCGAGTATCCGGGCCGATTGTTGAGCTCCAGCCAAAGCCCGGCGGGTTGATATGGATAGACGCTTTTGCCGCCAACCCGGGGTACCAGCAAGCCGCTGATGGCAAGCGCTGAGTCGCGAATTTCCTCGGCATCCAGGCGGAGTCGTGGGCCGCGGGCCAGCCAGCGATTTTCTGGATCACGCTGGTAGGCTTCTGCACCCACATGCGACGTTTGGCGATAGGTGGCGGAGTTCACCAGCAGACGCTGCAGCTGTTTGATATCCCAACCACTGCGGATGAATTCTTGTGCCAACCAGTCCAGCAGGGCAGGGTGGCTGGGCAAGGCTCCCTGCACCCCGAAATCCTCCGAGGTCTTGACCAGCCCAACGCCAAAGATCCGCTGCCAATAGCGATTCACAGCGACGCGGGCAGTGAGTGGGTGGCGCGGGTCGACCAGCCAACGCGCCAAACCGAGCCGNTTCCTGGGGGCGTCTGTGGGCAGCGCCGGGAAAATCTGGGGGACGTCCGCTTGGACCTCTGCGGTCGGTTGATTGTATTGGCCTCGCTGCAGGATATGCGTTTTGCGAAGTTGTGCTTGATCTTGCATGATCATGGTTGGCGGAAACGCGGCGGCAAGTTGCTGTTCCAGTTCCTGGATGCGTTTCCGGATGGGCTGATGTGGGTGCAGATGTTTCAGGAAGTAGTCGCGTAGTGCGGCAATGTCTTCGGGAGTCCGTTGCGTCGGGTCTTTTTTTGCTAAGGCCTGCAGCTTGGCTGGGATCCCCTTGAGCGGCAGGTGTTGCGGGTCGCCGTTGGTGACCGACAGTCGGGGACGCCCCACTCCGTGGCGACCAAACTGGGACTCGTGACGCAGCCGAATCTGCAACTCCGTACCCCCGGGAAAACCAAACGGTTGTTTGGCGATGAAGAGCCCGGTTGCGGGCTGCTTGCGCGTGGGACCGTCGACCGCCCAGCCGTTGTTGTTCGCGATGGTCCCGTCGATGGCTTTTTGCACCTCATAATCGGCTTGGGAATAATCCGCCACCGCGCGTTGGAACTTGACCGTTTGTGTCTGTTCAGGGTTTTCGATGGAGGTACACGTCAGTTCCAACTCGCTCAGCAGGAAGTTGGAGTTGGGGTAGCGTCCGGGGCCACCTCCGGGCAAAGAGGGGTCGGTCAACGCTTCGAGACGGATCGCAGTCAAACCTTGGAGTTGTGTTCGTCCGACGATTTCGTAGGTGTCGTTCGGTGGGTTGGTGCCTCCGGCCAGCAGCGAGCCATCAGGTAGCGTTTTGAGCGATGAGCCGCCGGTCGATGTTGCTTTGAGCGGTTGGAGCAGCTGCCAGCCGGTCTGTGGCGACTTGGCGAGTCGCTCGGCCCACGCTTGGAACTGCTGCTCGATACGGGCCGGCTCGTTTAACTGAGCCTGTAGCTGGGCAATCTCGTCCTGGGTTTTCTGACGCTGCGCCCCAGCCAGAGGGGATGGAATGCGTTCTTGAGGAGCAAAACCACGCATGCCTTTTTCGGGGACCTGATTGAAAAAGGCAAACAACTGATAGAACTCTTTTTGTGACAGCGGATCGTATTTGTGGTCGTGGCAGCGAGCGCAACCCACGGTCAGCCCGAGCCAGACTTCACTNGTCGTTACCAGACGGTCCATGACGTATTCCGTGCGATATTCTTCGTCGATGATGCCGCCTTCGATGGTGATCCCATGATTCCGGTTGAAGCCGGTTGCCAGACGCTGTTGTGCTGTTGCCTCGGGCAACAGGTCACCGGCCAGTTGCTCGATCGTAAAGCGGTCAAATGGCAGGTTACGGTTGTAGGCGTCAATCACCCAGTCTCTCCAGACCCACTGCTGACGCTCGGTGTCGTACTGGTAGCCGTTGGTGTCGGCGTAGCGTGCCAGGTCGAGCCAATGCCGTGCCATGTGTTCCCCGTAAGCGGACGAAGCAAGGTAACGGTCAACCATCTGGGCATACGCACGTGGCGAAGTATCTGCAAGGAATTGATCGATCTCTTCGAGCGTGGGCGGGAGGCCGGTCAGGTCGAATGCCACCCGTCGGATGAGCGTTTCACGTGAGGCGGGTGGGGCCGGAGTCCGCTGGTGCTGGCNTAGTTCGGCGAGTACGAATTTGTCGATGTCGTTGATCGGCCAGGGCGAATCTTTGACCTCTGGTGCCGTCGCCTGCGCAATCGGTGCAAACGACCAGTGCGCTGCGTAGGGCGCTCCGGCCTCAATCCAACGGCGGAGGATTTGGATCTGCTGGTCCTTGAGTGGTTCGGGGCCGTGTGCCGGAGGCATCCGCTGGTCCGGGTCCGTTGCCACAACTCGCCGGAGTAATTCACTGGCATCCACATCTCCCGGAACGATGGCGTGTTGCCCTGAATCTGCTGGCGCAATTGCGGTCGCTCGTTGGTCCAGTCGGAGCCCTGCTTGACGTGTCGCGGCGTCGGGACCATGGCATTGAAAACAATGATTCGACAAGATCGGTCGGACGTCACGATTGAAACTGACATCAGCAGCTGAGGCGGCGAGCGCCGGTGTCAGGCAAGCCAGAATTCCCAACACGCGTGTGCGTTTCAGATAGTCCATGCAGGTGCTCTTCCAGGTGGGCAGCGGAGTGACGGTGGCGCAGCGGTGACAGGTGACGGCAGGTCGAGCCCGTTGCGGTGGAGACGCTCGGTCGCGATACGTTCATGATAACGCATGGCCGGCGGGCACGTGTAGTCGAGCGAGGAGGGTTGCCTGCGAACGCCAGACTCTGGCCGGTCAGGCGCAGATCTGTTGCGTGTGACCGAAGAGATGATTGGATTCATCCAGAATGGTGGGAAGTGCGTCGCGGGGGACCCCTAGGAATTCAAGTTCTGCGTCGTCAATGATTGCGTGGGCATTCGGGGCGGAACCGACACCGCCCAGATAGGCCAGCTGATTGGCCACCGAGACTACCGTCGCGTATTCGCGATGGGTGGGGGCCTCTGCGGACCGATGGTGATAGCCAATGGCGACTTTGATTTCTTCTGCCAGGTTCCAACGACTTGCCGAGCGGATTCCCAATTCCTCGTGCGTCACGTCAAAGAGATGGCGTTCATGTTCGATCAGATCGTCGGACGCTGAGATGGTTGCGTAGTCCTGGGGCGCAAAGTCGTATAGAAAAAGTTTTCCGACGTCGTGAAAGATTCCCGCCAGGAACGCTTCGTCGTGTGGGACCATCGTGGTGTATCGCGCCAGCGCCCTGGCGACGGTCGCGCAGCCGAGAGAATGTTTCCACACCTGTTGCCGTTCTTGAACCGCTTTGGAACCGGTATGGAATAGTGATGCTCCGGCCAGGGACAGTGCCAGTGATTTGAGGCTGCGCACTCCCAGTAAGGTCACGGCATGTTCGATGCTGCGGACCTCATTGGAAACGCCGTACAGGGGACTGTTCGCCGCCCGTAGCAGGCGGACTGCCAGGGCCGCATCACATTCGATGATGTTCGCATACGTTTTGGCGTTCGCCTGTGGGTCGTTCAGACTGGCCAGTAAACTGCTGACAGAGGCCGGGAACGGTCGTAGTTCGGACAGTTGATCCAGGCTGTCTTTGATCTTGTCGCCAAGCTCATGTTTTTTGCCGGCTTCTGGCCCGTAGAAACGCGCTATGACTGACATCGGTCCACCCCGCTACAACTGCTGAACATCATGGTCACCTATAAAAAAAAGATAGAACGCGAAACATCGTCAGTCCAAAAGCCGTCGGTGGACGACCAGCGCGGCTCCGGCGGTCGTTGCTGCGCGCTGGCGCTCCGATTAGATGGGTCGTCAAGGTTGTCTCGCAGAGAGCAATCAGGACGCGCGCGGTTGTGCAGGATAAGCCGTACGTTCGCCATCCAGCCGCGCGGCGCGACACAGAGGATGCGAGGGTGTGTCGTAGAAACCGCGGAACGCATGTGGTTAACCCTGGACAATCGACAGCGATTTTTTTCTGCCGTGTGGTGTGTGCGAACCTTAGGTGCAGGGAGAAGAAGTGGCCATGCTTTGCGAGACCGTGAGTGCGGCGGGGTGCGCGTGGGCGCTGCGGCAGGGCGTGTGGCGATTGGATTTCCCAAGACAACGGTCCGTCGTGGCTTCCTCAGGGAGTATTTGTGAGTGACAGAGCTGTCGTTGCGTGTTGATGCGCAGTGTCCAGGTGGCTGGCGTCGTTGCTGTCCTGGTAAGAGCATCCCAAGATATAGCCACCGGCTGCGTTAGTCATCCGCCATTCGACATGGGCAAAAATGTTTACGCGCTGAGGTGCTTCGACGACAAAGCAAAGTTGGGTGGCGGGTTCGAGTACGTGATGCGTTTCAAGGCAGAAACCGCCCGACGAATAGTTNTTTAAGGTTGCGGGTGCCCAGAAACCATCCAGGTCGAGGAATCCCGCGATACGCTCGGTCGACCGGCGGCAGTTGGCCGCAGGCGAGATGTTCTGGTCCGGCGAAATCGCCTCCTGCAGCACGCTTTCGGGCATGGGAGCGGAGAGCGCACAGCCGGTCAACGTGCCTGCCGAATCTTGTTTAGTCCAGCGGGTATTGCCGGTGACGACGATTTCCAGCGAGCCCGTGTTGGTGATGAAAGTAAGCGAAAAATTGCGGTCCGTCGGGATGGGCCGTTGACTGCGGAATTGCAGTCCCGATCGGGAGACTTCGGTCAGTTTGACGCTGTAAAAATCGGACCCCTCATCGGGGGACTCGGATTCGAGTAGCAAAAAACCTTCAAAGCCGTTCTGGAGGACGACACGTGGTTCAGTGTGCATGACTACCCCTTGAGGAATCGGTGGTATCTCATCGGTGCTGAAATCGCTGGCGCGATGGCCGGAGCAGCGCGGGAATCCGCGGTCAGATCTGACAATAGAAAGGATAGCTTGCGAATCGGATGTAGGGCGGGATGAATGTGTCCGTGCCTCAGGTGGGATGCAAAAGAACAACCTCTCGGTGATTTTGAGCGCTTGCTGGCCAAGTTGTGGTAGGAGGGCATCAACCGGCGTCCCGATGTGGTTGTGGCGTTGGCCGGGCGACAACGATGAGGCGTTTCTACCTCATCGATCGTGCAGAGGGTGCTTTGATCCTCTGGCGGTGTGTTGCATCGTGGCAGAGAGGCACGCTTGGCCCGCAGTCGGCTCAGGCGTGTTAGGATGGCGGCTTGGGACATCAACACCAAAAGATGTCAGGCGATGCCGCAGTGGGCTGACAGGTTCCGGACCAGCACATTGCTGCGCACCACAGGCCATGGTGGGATCGCTCGCCACGATCGTTGAAGTCGAGCAGGCAAAGAGAGGAAGACATGGATGCGGCGCGTCGAAGCCAGTTGATGGACGTTTATCGCGATGGGTTGCTGCAGGATACATTGCCCTTTTGGATGAATCATTGTATCGACAAACAACATGGTGGATTCCTGACGGCGGTGGATCGCGATGGCACGATTGTGGATACCGATAAGTCAGTTTGGCAGCAAGGTCGCTTTACCTGGCTACTGGCAGAGCTCTACAACCAGGTGGAACCTCGTGACGCATGGCTGGCGGCTGCGGTGCAGGGTGCCGAGTTCATCGAACGTCACTGTGTTGACCCGGCGGATGGAAGGCTGTGGTTTCATGTGACTCGCGAAGGTGCGCCGATTCGGAAACGTCGGTATGCATTTTCGGAAAGTTTTGCCGCGATCGCCTTTGGCGAGCTGGCTCAGGCGACCGGCGAAGCACGCTATGCAACCCGTGCTCAGGAGTTCTTTCAGCGGTTTCTGTCGCACCAACGTGAGCCTCGCGACGGAACGGCGAAGTACACCGCGACACGTCCCATGCAGGGGATTGGCGTTCCCATGATTACGGTGGCTACGGCGCAGGAGCTGCGGTCATCGATCGGGTTGGCCGATGCGGATCAGTGGATTGATGAGAGCATGGAAACGATCCGCACCAAGCACGTGAAGCCGGATATCCGCTGTGTGATGGAACTGGTCTCGCCTGAGGGCGAGATGATCGACCATTTTGACGGACGTACCTTGAATCCCGGGCATGCCATTGAGTGTGCGTGGTTTATCTTGCAGGAAGGCCAATGGCGCGAGGATGCCGACTTGATTCAGTTGGGCTGTCAGATGCTGGACTGGATGTGGGAGCGAGGCTGGGATGACGAACACGGCGGGATTCTGTATTTCGTGGATGTTCATGGGGGGCCGGTACAGGAGTACTGGCACGATATGAAGTTCTGGTGGCCGCAGAACGAGGCCATCATCGCGACCTTGCTGGCCTACACGCTCACCGGCGAGGAAAAGTATCTGCGCTGGCACTCGCTGATTCACGATTGGGCTTATCGTTTTTTCCCTGACCCCGAGTACGGCGAGTGGTATGGCTATCTGCACCGTGACGGACGGCGCAGTTCTTCATTGAAGGGAAATCTCTGGAAAGGTCCGTTTCACTTGCCACGGATGCAGTTGCTCTGCTGGCAAATGTTGGCTGGTCTGTCGTCGACCGACGAAGCGTCAGAGACCGCGGCGGAGTAGTGCGGCGCGCATGACGGCAACTCGCCATGCGGGGGTGACTCAAGAAAACTTTCACAATGTTGGCGCAGAAAACTGAAATCTTGCTACAATCTCGGCTTCACGATGGATCGCAGGAGAGGCCGATGGATAAGCAGCCAACGCAAGCGGTGTCCGCCCAGGCACCGCAAGGATCGCAGTGGGCAGGGTGGGAATCGTACGCCTTCACAGCCGTCATACTTGTCGGAATTGGGGCTCTCTTCGTCGGCATTGGATACGCCGATCAACATGCGGTGTTTTGGCAAGGACTGCTCGGTCTGATGGCCTTGAGCACCATTGTGTCCGCGGGCCATCGCGGCGTGGGCCAGCCGGGTGCCATTCTCGCGCATGTGCTGAATTGCGGTACGATCGGTGCCGCCTGTTTCTACTTTACCGTGAAGCACGAACCCTGGCTGGCAAATGGTTGTGCCGTCCTGGCGGGTATGTGGATTTGCTTGGCGATCATCACGCTCAGTAAACAGCGCCAGCAGGTACAGGAACGCACGGAGCACATCGACGAAGCGCTCAACCGACTCCGCCGCGCGGTGGGGGAAGCGGTGGGCGACGAGTAATCCTGGGCGACGAGTAATCCTGGGTGCCATCGCGTCGCGCAAGCATGGGGGACCATGTTGCCGGAGCAACGCTGAGCGATTCAGTCACCGCGCGATTCAGTCGGTGGTCGCTGCGCGAAAGGCGTAGAGTGCCGAATGCGTGCGGACGTAGAGCGTTCCATCCACCATGGCCGGACTGGCATAGACATTCTCTTGCATGTCATTGGTTGCCAACAGTTTCGGTTTGGGCCCCAGTGTGAGCACGGAGATGCGGCCATCACCGGCAACTGTGTAGAGGTGCTTGCCGGCAATCAGGGGCGAGGCGTAATGTGTGCCTCGACCGCGCGTGCGGACGCGATGTAGCCGTTTGCCGGATTTCAGATCGAGGCAGGTGAGCACGCCGCCGTTCTTCACCAGGTAGACATACTGACCATCACAGAGCGGTGAGGGGACTTCGGGGATTCCTTGGGTTTCCAGTACGCGGATGTCATCCTCATCGAGGACTCCCTGACTGTTGAGTGGTACGGCCAGGATGCCGTGGGTGTTGTATTGCGACCGAAATTTTTCGATTCCCGCCAGTTGGTCGCGCCACTCTTGCGCGTCAATCTCGCGGTCTCGATTTCGGTCGGCACGTTCAAAGCGGACGGTGGCGCCGTTTTGAGGTGCTTCGATGCCCTCGGGGCGATGGAAGATCCAGAGCTTGGGAAACTCATCACGACTGATTTGTTGGTCCTTGTCCCGATCGTGCTTGTCCAGCAGTTCTTCGAAACTGGGGAAGGCAGGGCGGAGGGCAGGTTCTCCTAGTTTATTNCAGGCGGCGACGATGACTTCCTGGCCGGCCAGGATCGGGGTGCTGGTGGCGGTGGTGGCACATTTGACAACCCAACGGCGCTTGCCGCTCGCCAGATCGAACGCTTGCAATGCCCGGGCCGTGTGGACGATCAATTGATCACCAGCGACAATCGGGCAAGCCGTACAGGCCATCTCGCCGGTGAACGTTTCCGTCTGGTCCACGCGCCAGAGTTCTTCGCCCGTTCGTTTGTCGAGCGACAGCAGGAAGTGGTCGACGTAGTTGCCACGATACAAGATCACCTGATCACCCAGGATGGCCGGTGAAGTTGCGTTACCCGCATAGGATTTGGTGAGCGGCATCCGCCGTTCCCATTGCTTTTTGCCGGACTTGTCGAAACAGATCAGGCCGTAGGAACCGAAGTAAGCAACAACACGTTCCTGGTCTGCAGCCGGAGAACTACTGGCCGGGTTAAAGGATGGATGCCCGCGCTCAACACGCTCCACTTGGAGTTCTCGTTGCCAGCGTATTGTGCCATCGGCGCGATTGAGACAAACGATGCCAAACTGTTGACGATCGGCAGCGAACGTGGTGACGTAGATGACGTCGCCGACAATGCAGGGCGAGCTGTGACCGGGGCCTAAGGGCACATGCCATACTTCGTTCTGCCCGGGGCCGAAGTTGATCGGTCCGGCTGGCCCCTGGGCTATCCCGCTGGAATTGGGACCGCGAAACTGCGGCCAATCGGCGGCGGTCGGATGATGCCAGAACGCCAAAGCAAAACAGCATACCACCCATGCCAGGTGACGAGTGGTAAGCGGAAAGTGGACCAACATGGGAGAGCGAAAAATGTTCATGGCGTGTGTCATGTTCGATCCGGCAAAGGACGGTTGGCAAGGTTGGTCTGTGTTTCTCAGAGCCTGAGGCTCGCGTCCGTTCAGGCGGCAGCAGACGACGGCGGCATAGCGGAGGCGGCCATGCAGCACGTGTTCGCGGCCGGCACCCCAGGTTGGTCCGAGCGTACCAGGACGTCGCGCCGCATTTCTATCGGCGGCTTGTATCGCTTTGTAGTTGCCTGCCGTCGCCGATGGCAAGCGTATTCGAGGGGCAAGCCTTGTGGGGCGCCGAGAACAGCGTGGCTATGGTACCCATCTTGCCCCTGCTATGTTGTGATTGAGGTAAACGAAACGTTTTCGTTGATCCGCTGTGAGTTTCGATCACGCTATCCAACGGTGGATGTGTTAGATGCAACGTCAGATTGCAGTCGTCGGTTCCATTAATCTCGACTTGGTTGTGCGTTGTGCGACACTGCCACGCCCCGGCGAAACGGTAATGGCCTCCGATTTGGCCGAAATGTGCGGTGGAAAAGGCGCGAATCAAGCGGTCGCAGCCAGCAGGGCAGGGGGCAAGGTGGCGCTGGTGGGGCGAGTCGGCGATGACCATTTCGGTCAGCGACTGCGGGAACAGTTATTGCACGAACAGGTTGACTGCCAGCAAGTCAAGACCTCCACAGGGTGCGCGTCGGGCGCCGCCATGGTCAGTGTAGAGGAGAGTGGCGAGAACGCGATTGTTGTTGTGCCCGGGGCGAATGGTCAGATGACGGCAGCCGATGTGTTGGCCGCACGAGAAACGATTGCCAGCAGTGACGTCCTGCTGGTGCAACTCGAAGTTCCACTGGATGCCGTGGTCGCGGCAGTTCAGCTTGCGCGGCAAGCGGGTGTGCGCGTGATCCTTGACCCGGCGCCGGCCCGCGAGCATTTGCCCGCCGAATTGTGGCAGGTCGATTTGATCTGTCCGAATGAAACCGAGGCGGCCCTGCTGACCGGCATGCCCGTGCAGACGGAGGCAGAAGTTTCCCAAGCTGCTCGAGCATTGCAAGCACGCGGAGCCAAGGCAGTGGTGATCACACTGGGGGAACGAGGGGCGTGGTTGGCTACCGGCCANGAATCCGAATGGATACCAGCGTTTTCGGCCAACGTTGTGGATACGACCGCAGCGGGGGACGCGTTTGCCGGTGCCTGCGCTGTGCACTGGGCGGAACACGACTGTTTGGCTGACGCGGTGCGATTTGCCAGCGCAGCGGGCGCGCTGGCGACATCACAAGCGGGCGCGCAGTCCAGCATGGCCCGGCGCACGGCAATTGACAACCTGTGCCGCACGCGGCCAGCAGCGGACGATTCGGCTAAGTGACGCCGCTGAACTAAGTGCCGCTGCTTAAACGCCGCATAAAAAACGGGGACGAGAGTGGACAGCCCACACGGTAGGCCGCCAGGCTTCCCACTCTCGCTCTCCCGTCTGCGCAGAAAAGTGCCTCTTCTCTACGCCTCTCAGTTCCGACCCCTGTAGGAAGAGACGCGACAGACGACGAGATGTTCCGCCAAAAATATTCTGAAGAAGCACCCGGCGTCACAAACCAAAACGCCAAACGGAGCGAATGGGTGAACCTGAACGCGTGTTTTGCGTCCTGGCAGACATGCCCAGCTCATGCATCTGCGGCAATCTGTCGCGCCGGACCAAATGCCTGACCGCGGGTGCCTTGCCGAAGCAAAAAATGATGAATTGTCGTGGATCCTGAGGAAGCCAAAATGCGTCGTGGCGCTATAAAGCCATTGAAGGAGTGTTGTTCCACGGCGACGTGAGCTCAACAGGAGAGAGANATGCAAAAATTTCATGGTGATTTGCTGGTCGGAGGTGGAGCGATCCGCCATCTCGACGGNGTGTTGGGTGATGACGATGCGTCGCACCGCGTGGGGGAATTTGAGGTCGAGGCCACACAGCAGCCGTTGTTGGAACTGGGGCGACCGTATCTCTTATTGCTCGATGACGGGGATGCGGTGAAGGTTCGCGTAAAAGAGATCGACGCCCAGCGCGAAGTCAGTCGACTGGTGGTGCAGTTCGAGTCGCTGGATTAGGGATAGCAGCGGCGTTTGGGAGCGGTCNCTTGGCCGCTGGTGGTCGTTCACCTGGCAGCCCCTTGAGTACCGCAATTCGGCGGCAAGCTTTCCCACACATCCCCATCGCCGAGGTGCTCCCCGCTCATTTCCACCGGTGCGAATCCGCCACGGTGTCTCCATCGCTCGTGCCGGAGTTAAGTCGCTGCGGCTGAGTTCCCAAGTGTAACGTGCTTGTAACTCGCTTTTTACTTTCCCTGAGGCGGGGGCCTTACCTGCTTGTTTTCCGCAGGTGCGCTCGATTGGGTGCGCCTCGCTGTCCGCTCCGCGTCGGCAAACCGCTGAGGCTTTCCTGCGGCAACTGGCGTATACTACAAGCACGGCAAGGCGGCAGGTCTTTGAGAATTGAGGAGAGGTGAGCTATGTCCAGTTGGATGACGTGCGGACGTGTATGGGTGCTGTTGGGGACGATGTGTGTCGTGAGCTACGCGGCGGAGCCGAAAGTCCCCGTAGACATACGTCAGTCAATGCAAGCACGCGATTATGAAGCCGCGATCAAGTTGATTGACGCAGTCGAGGATGCCCAACGTGCCGACCTCGACTACCTTGCCTATCTGAAGGGTCGGGCGCTGCATTTTCAAGGCAAGTACGACGAGGCGGTGGCAAGCTTCGACGCGATGTTGCAAGCTTTTCCGAAGAGCGAGTGGAATCGCCGTGCTCGGTTCGCCAAAGCAGTCGCCCTGGCTCGCAAAGGAGCTTATCAGGACGCGGAGGTGATTTATCGAGCAGAGGCAACGTATCTGTTGTCACTCGACCGCAAACAAGAGATAGCGGCGATCTACATTGAATTCGCCGACGCGTATTTCAAGCCTCCTCAGGAGGACGTTGCGGCGGATTACAACAAGGCGCTGGAGTTCTACCAAAAGGCCGTTGAGGTCGGACCGCAACTCGACCAACGTGTGAAGCTGGAACTGTTGATCGCAGAGTGTCACGAAAAACTGGATCAGCGAGATCAAGCGATTGCGTTGTATCAGCAATTCATTCGGAATCAAGCCGAGCATGACTTAGTCGTTGAGGCGCGTTTTCGATTAGGAGAAACCTATCTGGCGGACTCGCAATACGTCGAAGCCCGACGTGCCTGGGAGGATCTGTTGGATTTGCACAAGGGTTCTGATTCTCCGCGGATGGCCGAAGCGATGTACCGGTTGTCGTTGACTTATGAAATTCCGGATCCACCATCTTCGGAAGAGTTGAGTTTAGGCGTTGCCGCGCTTGAAGCGTTCATCGAAAAGTTTCCCCAGCATGAGCTGGCCGCTGAAGCTGCTTTACGGATTGGCAAGAGTTATCAGGCGTTCGGGCGATATGAAGACGCGGCAAGCAGTTACCGTGCGATGCTGGCCAACAAACAATATCAGCAGACTGCGCAGCGCCCCGAGGCAATGAACTACTTGGGCGAAACCTTGCGACAGCAGAACCACTTTGATGCGGCACTGAAGACGTGGAAAGATTTTCTCAAGGCCTATCCGACCAACCGTGCCTGGAGTGTCGTGCAGCGGAAGATTATCGACACGGAATTCGCCAAAGCCGAGCAAGCATACGCGGAGGAAGATTTTGCTCAGGCACGCACCCTGTGGACGCAGTTTCTCGCCAAATATCCCTTGGATCAACGCAATCGAGGTGTGTTGTTCCGTTTCGGCCAGATTCACTACGCGAAGGAAGAATACCAAGAAGCGATTGCTCAGTGGCGGCAGTTGATCTCGAAATATCCCGATAAGCCGGAGGCCCGTCGCGCTCAGTACATGATTGGCTATACGTTGGAATACCAATTGGCACAGTTCGAGGAAGCGCTGCAGCAGTATCGTAAAATCAAGCCCGGCAATCAGCATGACAAGGCCCAGCAGCAGATTCGACGTCTGACGGCTAAATCCATGCGAGTCGCTTCGGAACGAATCTATCGTTCGAATGAAACTCCCAAAGTGAAGTTGCTGACGCGCAATATTGAGGAGGTGACGGTCAACGTTTACCGCGTCGATATGGAGACGTACTTCCGCAAAATGCATCTGGCGACCGGCGTCGAGAAACTGGATATCGCGCTCATTGATCCGGATGCGACGTTTCAATATCAAGTGCCCGAATATGCAGAATATCAGCGACATTCCGGCGAGATCGAGATCCGTTTGCCAGAAGAACAGAAGCATGTCGCCGGAGTGATGGCGGTGACTGTCAGCAGTAAAACGTTGGAAGCGACGACCATGGTCGTGCAGACGGATCTGGACATCATCGTCAAGAGTTCACGCGACGAACTCTTCGTTTTTGCTCAGAACATGCGAACGGGCAAAGCGTGGCCTCAGGTGCGGGTGCTGGTGTCGGATGGCAAGCAAGTGTTTGGGCAAGGGGAGACGGGCGACGATGGCGTATTTCACAAGCCGTTTGCGGAGTTGAAGTCCAGCGAAGATGTGCGCGTGTTTGCCATGATGGACGACCATAGCGCATCCAACGTGATTGACTTGGAAGGTCTGGGAATGGCCCAAGGGTTGACGCCGCGCGGTTATATCTACACCGATCGACCTGCCTATCGACCGGGGGACCTGGTCCATGTGCGTGGCGTGTTGCGGAAGGTGAGTGGCGACACCTATCAGGTTGAGAAAGGGAAAGAATACCAGGTCGAAATCTTCGATACACGCGATCGGTTGGTGACGAATCAGCAGACGAAACTCACCGAGTTCGGCACCTTTCATGTGCATTTTCGATTGCCGACGGGTAGTCCGCAGGGCCAGTATCGAGTCCGTGTCTTTGATAAGGGCAAACAAAACTACCAGGGTATGTTTCAAGTTCACGACTATCAGTTGGACCCCATCCGCTTGACGGTCGACACCGAGCGTTCGGTCTATTATCGCGGCGAGGAGATTTCGGGCACCATCAAAGCCGAGTATTACTACGGCGCTCCACTGGCGGATCGGCAGATCCAGTATCAGCTGGCTGACGGTCGCGTGCTCTCGGCCACCACGGACAAAGAAGGCCTGGTCCGGTTCCAATTGCCGACGCGGGACTATCGTGAATCGCAAACGTTGGGGCTGGTCGTTACGTTGCCCGAGCGGAATCTGCAGATCACCAAGCCATTCTACCTCTCGACCACCGGATTCATGCTCTCGGCATCGACGGTCCGCGAAGTCTATCTGGCCGGTGAGCCATTCGAGGTCACGGTTACGGCCATGGACGCGGAAGGCGAACCGGTGGCGCGTGATCTGCAACTGCAAGTCTTGCGGATCACCATGGACCACGCTGGTGATGGCGAGGTCGAGCAACAAACGCATGCCTTGCAAAGCGATCGGGAACAAGGGACGGCGCGGCATGCGGTTCGCTTGGAAGAAGGCGGAGCCTATGTGCTTCGCGTTCACGGTGAGGATCGTTTTGGCAATGCGATTTCTACGGACACGATGGTGAATATCTCGGATGACGAGGACCGCACTCGCCTCCGGATACTGGCCGACGTGCATTCCTATGACGTCGGTGATACCGCCAAGGTCAAAATCCATTGGCGCGATAAGCCGGCGCTGGCTCTGGTCACGTTTCAAGGAGCCAAGATCCTTGACTACCAGCTCGTGGCGCTGAAGACAGGGAACAACCCGTTGATGATTCCGATGACGGCTAAGCTGGCGCCGAACTTCAATTTGTCTGTCACACTGATGACTGATGCGCGGAACGAGCAAGACGACGATGCGCCGGCCCGACGTTTCCACGAAGCGACCAGTTCGTTTTTTGTCAGTCGGAAACTGCACGTGGATGTCGCCATTCAACGTCGGGATGGTGCCGCAGGTGCACCGCGCCCGGGCGAAGAAGTGGAATTAAAGGTCACCACCACAGATCCTCAAGGTAAGCCGCGTGCTGCCGAAGTCAGTCTGGCGATGGTGGAACAGGCGCTGCTCAGTCGGTTTGCTCGGAGTACGGCCCCGATTGACGCCTTTTTCCGCAGTCAACCGCGGCAATCCGCAGTCCGCACCAATTCCAGTATTGTGTTCGCTTACCGTCCTCCAACCCAACGTATTAACCGCCATCTGCTGGCCGAAACAGAACGCTTGGCAGTCGAGGAGGAAGAAGCCCGTGCGCTGGAATTGCTGGCCGAAGTGACAGAGGAGACAGGAGAAGCCCGTCTTGTTGAAAGAGAAGGCATGGAACTGGACGATGAGCTTTCCGTATGGAATGAGAATGACGCCAGGGACAACCTGGGGTTTGCGCCGAATGATCATGGAGAGCCATTCCAACAGGCCGAGATGCAACAGATGATTGCTGGCCAGGGCGGGCAGATGGGAGGAGGCTTTGGTGGAGGAATGGGCCTTGGCGGAATGGGCGGTGGCGGATTCTTTGGCGGAATGGGCGGTGGCGGAGCCATGGGCGGCGGCGTGAACGCAAGCGGGTTTGCGATGGGAGGAGAGCAGATGCAATCCGGCAACGCAGATCGTGGCCAGCAGTGGTTTGACAGTGGGGCCGCCGGATCGTCGGTGCTGGGCAGGGCGACTTACGGCGGACGCCTGATGTCGAACGCGACCGGAGGCGTGGCCATCCATTCCAGAAATCTGGCGGACGTGCAACGTTATTTCAGGAACTACAGTGGTACGCAGGTCATGCTGTCCAACGGCATTGTGCAAAATGTGGCCGTCGCGCAAATGGATGAGACAGACGCTCAAGCTGAATTGCAGCGACTCGCGCAAGCTGGTGGAATCTTATTGAACCAGGTCAGTCAACAGGATACCGGTTACTGGAACCCGGGCTTGGTGACCGATGCTCAGGGGCAGGCCGTCTTGACGATCACCTTGCCCGAAAAATCGACAGGATGGAACGTCTTGGCACGCGGTGTCACGGCGGACACCTTGGCCGGTGAAGCCACCACGGATTTGGTGGTCAAGAAGTCCCTTTTCGGGCAGCTCAAGTTACCAGCCAGTGCCACGGATGGTGATCAATCCAAGATCGTCGCGTCCATCCACAAAACCGATGCCAAAGCTGCNAACGTCGAAGTGGTGTTGCAGATCACCACGGGTGAAATCAAGCGACTGGAAAAGAAGACGTTGGAGTTGCAGGAGCCGGGGGTTTCGGAACTGACCTTTGAGCATGTCTTTTCGTTACCTGGTGACCAGCAAGACCGAGGCAGCTTTGGTGTTGAGGCGATCGTGGAACTGACGGTCCGTGACCTCGAAGACGACCCAACGCGACTCGACCGCACACGCCGCAGCGTGCCAGTGCGTCCCTACGGGCTGGCGGTCTTCTCGACCAAGGGAGGCACGGCTGCTGGAGATGCGCTCGCGATTGTTGAGCAGCCCAAGGGAATGCAGTTCGAGAATCCGCAACTGCAGGTGCTCATCGGCCCTTCGGTCGAACGCAGCTTGCTGGACGTCGTGTTAGGCCCACCCTCGTGGTGTAGCACNCAGCAAGTCAGCGCACAGGCGGATCGGGTCACCGGTGATTTGTTGGCGTCGTTAGCGCTCCAGCAATTGCTGGACAAATCTCGGGATGAGGGGAATCCGCAGGCGGTCTCTTTGGATGCGCGTATCCGTTCGCTCATCAGCTTGCTCGTGGCCACACAGAATGAAGACGGNGGCTGGAGTTGGACCGGTGTGAAGGGAGCGAGTGACCGTTATCACACAGCACGCGTGGTGTGGGCCATGGCCCGCGCACGTCAGGCGGGGTATCGGATGGCTCCCCAGGGACGCACTCAGGCGGAAACCTATCTGAACTCGCAGATCGCCCAAGCCAAAGTGGATGACTACGAAACCAAAACCGTCCTCCTGCACGCACTGGCGGTGGCTGGTCAAGGCGATTTTCCTTTGGCGAATCAGCTGTATCGGAATCGCCAGGCGCTCTCACCCTCCGCGCTGGCGCATCTCGCGTTGACATTTGCCGAGATGGATCGCGGGCAAACCGCCACGGAATTGCTGACGTTGCTGACGGAAAAGCACTTTAGCAAGCCGGCGGATTTGAAACGCCGCGCAGGCAAATTGGGTTGGATGCATTCGCAGGGCGAACTTCGTGCCTTGTACGCTTTGACGCTGGAAAAAATTCAACCCGCCAATGCGGCGCTGAGCGAGCAGGTCAAGTGGCTGATGGAGCACCGTGTCGGGCTACGCTGGACGCCGGAAAAGGCGACCGGCCCGGCCATGGAGGCGATTTGTGCCTGGTATGCACGCACACGTTTCGAAGGTGAAAAATATAAGTTGTCGGTTTACGTTAACGATCGTCTCGCCAAGGAACTGGAAGTGGATGGCGATGCGCGGACGCAGACGATCGACGTTCCTGCCAAGCTCTTGCGAGCCGGCGGGCGCCAAGATGTGCGGTTCGTCTTGGAAGGCCGGGCTCGGTTTACCTACCAGTGTGTGCTCGCGGGCTACGTGCCGGTGGAGAAGTTGACCAGCACCACCAAGNATTGGCAGGTAGAACGGTTCTATCAGCCAGCCCCCTTGGAGATCGACGGCCGCCAAGTGAATCGCGGGTTTGGGATTCTGCAAGGTAGTTATCAAAGCTTTCGGAATCCGATGACCCAACTGCCGGTAGGCAAACGAGGGCAAGTTGAATTGCGGATTCGACGCCATCACGTGACGTCGAATGTCGCCGCCCAGGAACTTCCTTATCTGGTGGTCACCGAGCCTTTGCCGGCCGGGACATCGGTCATTGAAAACTCGGTGCAGGGCGGTTTCGAACGGTACGAACTCAGCCCGGGGGCCATTACGTTTTATCTCGGGACACGATCGCAGGGCACCGTGATTCGCTACGCCTTGCATGGTTATTTGCCCGGTAGCTATCGCGTCGCTCCGACGGTGGTCCGGAACGCCTATGTGGCAGACGAAATTGCCGTCGCCACCAGCAAACAGCTGCAGGTGTTGCCCGCCGGNGAACGTAGCGCAGATGCCTATCGGCTGACGCCCGTGGAACTGTTTGAATTGGGCAAATATCACTACGGCAAAGGGAATCTGGTTGCCGCCGGAAAGCACCTGGAGGAATTGGTCAGTCAATGGAATCTGANCCAGGACGTGTACCGAGAAACGGTGCGGCGTCTGTTGGATGTGTATTTACAGGAGGGTCCCGCCAATCGCGTGGTGAAATATTTCGAGATCATCATCGAGAAGTTTCCCGAATTGGANATTCCGTTTTCCAAGCTATTNAAGGNNGGGGCGGCGTANGATGCGATTGGAGAATACGAGCGGAGTTATCTCGTTTTCCGGGCGACGATCGAAGCGAGTTTCCTGCGTGAGAGCCGTGTCGCGGGGGTTTTGCAGAATCAGGGTGAATTCACCCGCAGTGTCGCTGTGATGAGTGATCTGTTACGTGAATATCCCCCCGAACCTTACCTGGCAACGGCGAAATACGCACTGGCGCAAAGAGTGTACGCCAAGGCGCCGGAGGCCGCAGCGGACAAAAAGTTGCGCGAAGCGAAGCTGACCCGGGTCGATTTGATCCGCCAGGCTTGGGCGATGCTGGAAGGGTTCTTGACCGCCCACCCGGAGGACCCGGCAGCGGATCAAGCGGCATTCTCGATCGCCAACGCCATGCTCGATTTAGAGTTCTACGAGCAAACGATCGAAGCTTGTGATCGCTTCGCCAAGCGTTACCCCAAGAGTCGTTATCTGGATAGCTTCTGGTACATCGTCGGTTATTGCCAGTATGCACTCGGGGAACACCAAGCCGCGATGGCGATGTGTCATCAAGTTTCCAACCACGTGCGCACGGATCCCCGAACGGGAAGACGTGAGGCCAGTGAAAATAAATGGCGCGCCATCTATATTCTCGGCCAGATTCAACACAGCCTCGGTAAGGCGGCTGCTGCGATTCAAGAATATGAACGCGTCAAAGATCGCTTTGTGGACGCTCGGCAAGCTATCGAATACTTCACACGCAAGCAGATGGAGTTGCCGGAAGTCACTACCTTTCAACCACAGGAAGAGGTTCAAGTCGAACTTGGATTCCGAAATGTGGCGGAATGCAATGCCACGGTTTACAAGATTGACTTGATGAAATTCAGCCTGCTGCGGCGAGACTTGGGTGACATCACCAAGATTAATCTCTCGGGGATTCGACCCTACTTTGAAAAGCAGATCGAGCTGGGTGATGGGAAAGACTATCGTGATCGTACCGTGTCGCTCGAGTTGCCGCTTCGCGAAGAAGGCGCTTACCTGGTCGTTTGCCGTGGTGCGAATCTGCATGCCAGCGGCTTGGTCCTGGTCACACCGCTCAGTCTGGAAATTCAAGAGGAGGTGAGCTCAGGGCGCGTGCGCGCGACAGTGCGTGATGTGACCAGTGACCGCTACTTGCAGGACGTTCACGTCAAGGTCATTGGTTCGCGGAACCCCGATTTCATTTCGGGTGACTCGGATTTGCGCGGGGTCTTTGTTGCCGACGGAGTGCAGGGACGGGCGATGGTCCTGGCACGTGGCGAAGGAAGTCGTTATGCGTTTTTCCGTGGGGAACGTGAGTTAGGTCCGCCCCCTGAACCCGCGCAAGAAAAATCGCAGGAAGGGAAAGGCCAGCAGCAGAGTGCCGGGAAAGCGGCGACCAAAGAGCAGTTGCTGGAGGGACTGAACCGGAGCAATAGTAAGATCCAACGCGAACAGACCAAGCAGTTGGATAATTTCTATGACAACAATATCCAGCAAGGTATCGGTGGCGGTTTCGGTGGTGGCTTCTTCTAAACCTCCAATGGTAGAAGTCAAGAGGAGTGGGGTGCCGTGGGAATGTAGATTATGATCAGGCATGCGCGGTGGTCGTAGACCGCCGTAGCGTGTCTGTCATCTTCTTTTCATTGGCCCCGGCATCTGCATGGATTTTGACTTCGTTACGCTGGCGTTCATGGGAATCGTCCTGCTTGGATCAGGGGTTCGTGCGACGTTCGGGTTTGCCGATGCCTTGATCTCGATGCCGCTGATGCTGCTGCTGTTTAACGACTGGACACTGGCCGCGCCGATTATGGCCCTGTGTTCTGTCACGCAAGGGGCGGTGATTGCCGTGATCGATTGGCGGCATATCGCGTTCCGTGCGACGTGGCTGTTGGTGCTTTCGAGTCTGGTGGGGATCCCAGTGGGGTTCTTGCTGCCGATGTTTCTACCTGAGTCCGTCGTGCAAAGTGTGCTGGCGGTGTTGCTGTTGCTGTTTTCGGTCATTCAGTTGCTGGGCCTGATGCAATGGCAGATTCAGTCGGATCGCTGGGCACCGCTGTTCGGTTTCTTTGGAGGTCTGCTGGCGGGGCCCTACAACACGCCGGGGCCGCCCTTGGTGGTGTTCGCTTCGTTGCGCAGGTGGCCGGCGGAGCGCTTTCGGGCCACCATGCAGGCCTATTCGTTTCCCACCGGCCTGTGTGTCTTACTGGTGCATGCCACGCAAGGCCGCGTGACGTTGACCGTGGGGAAATACTACCTTTTGGCGATCCCGGTGGCGCTGCTGGCAATTTGGGGAGGAACGCGGTTGAACCGGAAAATTGCCAAGCGAGGTTTCGATAAATTGGTTTATCTCCTGTTGGTGGCCATCAGTCTGGCACTGCTGTTGAAAGTGGTTTTGCGGCAGTTGCCAGGTTAGCGTTTCTTGATTGTGGCAACGGGATCAGTTAGGCTCCATTTAGACCCGCCCCTCACTCCTTCCCGAGGTAGATTGTGTACCGTTTTGTCGCTGTTGCTTGCTGTCTTTCCGCTTCGATTCTCTGTGCACAAGAACCCCATTGGAATCAATTCCGGGGTCCGCAAGGTGATGGTCAGACCGCCGCGACCGGTTTGCCGGTGACCTGGAGTGACACCGAGAATGTGCGTTGGAAAATACCCATCCACGGTAAAGGTTGGTCTTCTCCCGTGGTGTGGGAAGATCGTATCTGGGTGACAACGGCCAGCGAAGATGGTAAACGGATGTCCGCCCTGTGCGTTGATGCGGACACTGGGAAAGTGTTGCATGACCTGTTGTTATACGAGAACGAGAAGCCGCGATTCTGTCACCCGAAAAACAGCTACGCGTCCCCCACGCCCTATCTCGAAGCCGGGCGAGTGTATATTCACTTTGGCAGTTATGGGACGTGTTGTCTGGATGCCAAGACCGGAAAGAAACTGTGGGATCGGCGCAATATCGAATGCAACCATTGGCGGGCCCCCGGGTCGTCACCGATTGTGCATGGCGATTTGCTGATCGTTGCCTACGACGGCTACGACCAACAGTTCGTGCAGGCCTTGAATAAACACACCGGCGAGGACGTCTGGCGGACGGATCGCGAGATTAACTACGGTACCGATAATGGCGACCGCATGAAGGCGTACAGCACGGCCAAAGTCATTCAGCACGCGGGGCGCGAGGAGTTGATCAGTCCCAGTGCAGTGGCCACGATTGCTTATGCTCCCGAGACCGGCAAAGAGTTGTGGAAAGTCTATCACGGAGGGATGAACGCAGCACCGCGCCCCTTGTTCGCACATGGGATGGTCTATATCACCGGCGGCAGCGGACAGTCCTCTTTGATCGCCGTGCGTCCCGGCGGGACAGGGGATGTGACCGGCTCCCACGTTGTCTGGGGCAGCGGGCGCAGTACGCCCAAAAGGTCCTCGCAAATTATTGTGGGAGATCTGATGTTCATGATCACCGACGATGGGATCGCTGTTTGCGTGGAGGCGAAAACGGGAAAAGAGATTTGGAAAGAGCGTTTGCGGGGTGAGTTTTGGGCGTCACCTCTCTACGCAGATGGGCGTATCTACGGTTTCAGCAAAGAGGGGGAAACCCCCGTGATCGCCGCCAAGGATACCTTTGAATTGATCACCACGAATGAGCTACCAGAAGGCATCTGGGGTTCTCCCGCAGTCATCGGCAAGAGCATGATTGTGCGCACGCGTGGCCACCTGTACCGCCTGGAAGTTGCGGAATAAACGCATGGCTCCTTGTCTTTTTTTGATGTTCGCCTGGCCAGCAGTGACACGCAGCTGGACATGGATCTTATGCAACGTCTTTGCTTGCGTTGCCATCGCTTGCGTCAGCACGGTACCCGTGGCCGCCGCCGACCAAGGAGAGACTTTTCCTGCGTCCTTGCGTCAGAACTTCGTGACGACGGTCAAGCCGTTTCTGGACAAGCATTGTCTGAGTTGTCATGGAGCCGACCGCCAAGAGGCGAAGTTGGACCTCAGTCCCTATCAGACAATCGCAGCGATTGTGTCCGGGCATCAGACTTGGGAAATCGTGTTGGAACGTTTGGAGGCTGGCGAGATGCCTCCTGCCGATGCGGAACGTATTCCCGATGCGAAACAGCGCGAAGCCGTTGTGACATGGATTCGTGCGGTGCGCCAGCACGCCGCAGAGCAAAATGCCGGTGACCCGGGGGTCGTGCTGGCTCGTCGATTGAGTAACGCGGAATATAATCACTCGATTCGCGATGTGACCGGTATCGACATACGTCCCACTCGTAGCTTTCCTGTCGATCCTGCCAATACCGCGGGGTTTGATAACTCGGGCGAGTCGCTCGCCGTCTCGCCGGCTTTGCTCAACAAGTACCTCGCAGCCGCACGCGAAGTGGCGAGCCACGCGGTCATGACTCCTGAGGAACTGGTGTTTGCGCCACACCCGGCGGTCACGGATACAGACCGCGACAAATACTGTGTGAAGCGGATCGTGGAATTCTATCGACGGCAGCCGACCGATCTGGCGACCTATTTCTTTGTCTGCTGGCAGTATGCCCAGGACGCAGCAAATTCTGCCGCAACAGACGCCGAGCGGGCGAAGGGTTTAGGGGCTTTGGCCAGAGCTGCGAACGTCAGTGAAAAATACACGATGCGCGTCTGGGAGTTGCTCCATGAAGCGGAGGCCTGGGGGCCAACGGCCAGATTGCAAGCGATGTTTCGGGAACTGCCCGGTGGGGATGCGGGGCAGGCACAAGCGGCCTGTCAGCAGATGCGTGACTACGCCCGTCAGGTACGTGGCAAGTTAGCACCGAACTTCCCGAATTTATACGTGGAAGGCAGCCACAAAGGGTCGCAGCCGTTTGTGTTGTGGAAGAATCGCCAGTATGCCAGTCATCGACAAACATTTGATCGGGAGGCGTTGGCGGTTGCAGAGGCCGCGCCGGAGGGGCTGCCCGAAGAACTGACATTGGCTGAGACGGAAGACGAGCAGGCTCGGCAGTTGGCTGCGATCAGCCGCTTCTGTGCGACGATTCCAGATCAGTTTTATGTTGCGGAGCGGGGACGTGACTACCTGGATGTACCGCGCGAAAAGCAAGAGAAGGGCCGACTGCTCAGCGCGGGTTTTCATAGCATGTTGGGGTATTTTCGTGACGACACACCGCTCTGTGATTTAATCCTCACGGACACCGCCCGCCAGGAACTGGACCGACTTTGGCAAGATCTCGATTACGTCGCTTCCGCGCCGCAACGGCAGTATGCCGGATTCCTGTGGTTCGAACGAACTGATTCGCGTTACATGCGTGACCCGGAATTCGACTTTGCTCGCGCTGAGGACAAAAGTGCGATCGGCGAGTCCATGATCCGCAAGCTGTCGCAAGTTTATCTCGATAAAGCGCGACGCAGTGACGCCAGTCCGACTGCCGTGCAGGCGATCGAGTTCTTTTTTGATGATATGAATCGACAAGTTCGCAAGATGGAGTCGTTGCGGTCCAAGGCAGAGCAGCGTCATCGCGAGGCGTTGCTGAGACTGGCCGAACGTGCTTGGCGACGCCATTTGCGAGAGGACGAAAAACAGGGGCTGGATGCGTTCTACGACCGATTGCGGCATGACGAGCGTCTGCAGCACGAGGCGGCGATTCGAGATTGTATCGTGTTTATTTTCATGTCGCCGCATTTTCTCTTGCGAGTCGATCTCGGGAGTGCCGGTGAAGGGTATCGGGAACTGACACCGGTCGAACTCGCCAGTAGGCTCAGCTACTTTTTATGGGCGTCGACTCCGGACGCAGAGCAGCTACGGTGGGCTGATGCAAGGGAAGCAGTCGCGAGGGATCATGAGGCCGTCTTCACTTGTGCGGAGTCCATGTTGCGGGACGATCGCGTGCGAGGGTTAGCGACCGAGTTTGCGACGCATTGGCTCGGTGTGAGACGGTTCGAGGAACACAATAGCGTGGATCGACAGCGTTTTCCGCAGTTCGACGACGCGCTGCGCAAAGCGATGTTCGAGGAACCGGTGCGGTTCTTTGTCGATCTGGTGCAGCACGATCGATCGGTCTTGGAGCTGTTGTACGCGGATCACACCTGGGTGAATGCAGTCTTAGCCAAGCATTACGGCGTGTCGGATCTTGAATTTCGCGACGACGCTCAGTGGTTGCGATTGGAGGATGCGACTCAAGTGGGGCGGGGCGGGCTGTTGCCGATGTCGGTGTTCTTGACCAAAAACGCTCCGGGCTTGCGGACGAGTCCGGTGAAACGCGGGTATTGGGTGGTGCGCCAGTTGCTGGGCGAACGCATTCCTCCACCGCCGCCGAACGTACCTGAGTTGCCGGCGGACGAGAGCCAGTTGGGCGAACTCAGCTTACGCGCCATGTTGGCACGCCATCGCGAGCACAGCAGTTGTGCCGGGTGTCACGACCGATTTGACACGATCGGTTTGGCTTTCGAAGGCTACGGACCCATTGGCGAACGGCGCGCGAAGGATCTGGGGGGACGTCCGGTGGACACGCAGGCAACGTTTCCCGACGGCAGTCGCGGCAGCGGAGTGGACGGCTTGTTGGTCTATCTGCGGACTCAGCGACAACAGGATTTTGTTGATAACTTATGCCGTAAACTGCTATCGTTTGCGATTGGCCGGACGTTGGTCTTGTCGGACGAGCCATTGATTGCCAAGATGAAATCGGAATTGGTGGCGGCGGACTATCGCTTTAGCAGTCTGGTGCGTTCCATCGTGACCAGCCGTCAGTTTCTTACCAAGCGTGGAGATGCCCAACTCGTGAAGGGATCGCAATGAGTACTGTCAAACGCACTGTCAAACGCACTGCGGCACTGTCGCGCCGACTCATGTTGCAAGGCGCGGGAGTCGCGATGGCCTTGCCTTGGCTCGAATCGTTACCGGTCTGGGGAAGCGAGTCGGCCTCGGGTGGCGATGCATCGCCTTTCCCACAGCGATTTGCTGCGCTGTTCATGGCCTGCGGTGTGAACGCGAATCACTGGTGGGCCAAAGGTTCCGGCGCCGAGATGGAACTGGGCAAAAGCCTTGAGCCGATGATGCCGTACCGAAAGAAAATGAACTTCGTGCAGGGGCTGTTTAACAAAAATGCTACGGGAGTCGGGATTCATCCCGGACAGACCGGCAACATTCTGTCGGGCGCGTCGCTGCAAAAGGGAGCGGAATTACGCGGCGGCATCAGCGTCGACCAGATGTTAGCCAACCATCTCGGGCAAGATACGGCACAGCCAAGCATGGTGTTGGGGTGTGAGCAGCCCATCACCGGGTATCACGAAACCAATTTTTCGATGGCTTACAGTTCGCATATTTCCTGGCAAAATGCCACCTCTCCCGTACCGATGGAAGTCTATCCGTCTTTGGCATTTGACAGCCTGTTTGATAACCAAGGAAGTCGACGCAATCAAAGTGTGCTCGACCGAGTCAAGGAACAGGCGGCCAGCTTGAGTCGCCGCGCAAGTTCCGGCGATCGATCGAAGCTGGATGAATATCTGACCAGTGTGCGGGAAGTGGAAAAACGTATCGAACGTTTGCGCGATGATCGCGATCAGGCAGCGGATCGAGCACAGCACCGCGGGCGTTCGCTGGTGTCGATGGAACGTCCCGATAACGGTCTGCCGGAAGACATCCGACAACACATGCAGCTGATGTGTGACATTGTTGCTTTGGCTTTTCAGACCGATAAAACTCGAATCGCCACGTTGTTGCTGTGCCGAGATATCTCGGGGCTGTTCTACCCCTTCCTCGATGTGCGGAAAGCACATCATTCGGGGTCGCATGACGATTTGTCGGATGATTGGGAAAAGGTCTCGCGTTATTATTGCAGTCAGATTGCCTATCTGGCTGGTCGGCTTGATGCGATGCAGGAAGGCGACGGGACGGTGTTGGATCATTCCTGCCTGTTATTTGTCAACAACATGTGGTCGGGAAGCAAGCACGATTCGAGAAAAGTGCCGCTGCTGACGGTCGGAGGGCTGAGCGGTACGATCGAGACGGGACGCGTGCTGAACTATTTGGACCGCGGCGATGAGAACCGTAAGCTGTGCAGTTTGTACTTAACGATCATGAACCGCATGGGGCTGCCGGCCAAACAGTTTGGGGATACAGACCAGCAACTGGCCGACTTCTAGTCCACTGTGTGTGGGATGCGGGCCGCGCGGTTCGTAGCGTCTGCGAGCTTACGTTTTTGCGGGGTCCATGTGGCGATCGCACAGATTTCCGGCATCGTCTAGCGGCAGCGGTCGCAGCTCGCTGAGTATTTCCAGATCCTCTCGCTTCTGGGCCTCGTCCCAGTAGGCCGCCGAGCATTCGACTTCGGCCAGTTCCAGGGTGTCGCGAATCCAGAGCAATTTGGCTTCGGGCGCCGGGGTCAGGCCGACGGACGCCAACGCATGAGCGAGGATCTCGCGATCGCTGGAGTAGTCCAAGGGCAACATGGCTGCGGTGCCGTGACCGCCGGTCAGGCAATTGGTTCGCGTGATGTGCTGGTCCATCTGCTCGACCACGCGCGTTTTGCAGAATTCGGAAATACCGATCCCACAGGCGTTCCCGTGGGTTTCATGGGTCAACCCGCGAACTGCGATCTGGCGTACTTTGGGCCATTCGTCAGGGGCCGCCGAGTGGTCCGAATACTTGCGTCCGATGACATTCGTGTCCATACCAGTACCGCTGATGTTTTTGCCAATTTGGTCGATCAGTAGCACGTCCACATGTGGGAACGGCAACCCGGCGATCAACTCTTTGGACAAGACCAGCAATTCTTTCTCGCGTGATTCGAAGTCCGCCGGCCGCACCGCCTCGATGCGGGCCGTTTCGTCATGACCATTTTCCACGATGGCAACGCCGGCGACGACATCGCATTTGGACAACACTTCACGGGCAACACTGCCGACAATTTGACCAAAACTGAAATCGTTGATGGCGCGATGATAAACTTTGGCGCCTTCGTGTTTGCCGAGTCCGATCAACATCATTTTCATCAGACCACTTTCGATCGGACCGACGAAACGGGTGTGTGGTTTGACGCGTCCGCAGACGATCACATGATCGGCTTCATACGCATGTTTGTCGAAGAAGACGGGGAACCCTTCATCGGAATTGCAAACGATGACGGTTTCCATACTGGCTTTGATGGGGCAACCGCAAAACGCTTCGGTGATGCCATACGACTCGATGATTTTCTGTTGACCTGCGGCGGTTCCCCCACCGTGACTGCCCATCGCGGGGACGATGAACGGCTGGGCATCCAGTCGTTTCAAGTGGCTGGCGATGGCTTTGATGATCCGCGCGATGTTGGCGATTCCCCGGCTNCCNGCGGTGATGGCCACCGTTTGACCAGGTTGGATCTGGTCCTGGAGCGACAGGCTGGCCAGTTGCGCTTCCACCTCAGCTTCGATATCTTCAACGACCGGTCGGCTGAGTTGTTGTCGAACGCGGAAAATCTGCGGATATTCGGACATGNTGGGCTCTCACAGAGGGGATAAGCNNNAGCGGATATCGTATCGCAAATTACGGTCCTCTGCACTGCGGCCTCCTGTTGCGAGCAGATTCCACTGAGGAATCCGCCCGTGCCTGCCATGGGGGGGCAGGCGCGTGCCGGGCCCTCAGCGGGATGGCGGTCAGGGAGAGAGTCTCGCGGGTCGGACCTTGGAAGGATTCGCCCTCGCACCTAGAATGGCAATGGGTTCAGCAGAAAGGGAGCGCGTGTCCGCAACAACCAGCCTTGAAGAACTGTACGAGGAGTTCGACGACCTCGGCGACTGGGATGACCAGTGCGATTACCTGATCGATCTTGGCTTCGACCTGCCGCAACTTCCGGACGAGGCGAAGTGTGAGGAAAATCGGGTGCACGGCTGCCAGAGTCAGGTTTGGTTGATCGGGCGGCGATCGGAGGAAACTCCGGAAAAATTGGAGTTTCTGGCAAATAGCGATGCCATTATTGTCAATGGGTTGATTGCCGTGTTGTTGGCGATGTACACGCAGAGGACTGCCGAAGAGATTCTGAGCACCGACGCCGAAAGTGTGTTTGCCAGGTTGGGACTGCAGCGGCATCTCAGCCCACAAAGGCGAAATGGGCTGTTTGGGATGGTCGAGCGGATTCGCAAACTCGCGACGGAAATGTCTGCGTGAAACACGGGACTGAGTGAACTATGGGTGAGGCGACGACCACACAAGATTTCGACCTGGACGCGATTCGCCAGGATTTTCCGATCCTCAGCCGAACCTTGCCCAACGGCCAGCCGGTGACCTACCTCGATACGGCCGCCTCGGCACAAAAGCCGCGGNCGGTGATCGACGCAGAGTCACGNGTTTACCAGGAGNATTACGCCAATGCGTATCGTGGCGTGTANGAATTTGGTGCTCAAGTAGATGACGGCTTGGAAGCGACCCGCGAGAAAGTTCGGGCTTTGGTCAATGCGGCGTCGGCGGACGAGATTATCTTTTCGCCGGGCACCACCATGTCCATCAACATGATCGCCTTGGGTTGGGGGCGGTCGCATCTCTCGGCGGGCGACGAAGTGTTGGTGAACGTCATGGAGCACCATGCCAATTTAGTGCCCTGGCAGCAGGTTGCCATCCAGCAGGGTGCGACGTTGAAATACCTGCCTCTGACCGACGCCGGTCAGCTTGACCTTTCGCAACTTGATGACTTCGTATCGGACCGGACCCGGGTCATTGCCGTCACGGGGATGTCTAACGTGTTAGGGACGGTGACCGAGTTGGAAACGCTGGCGGCCAAGGCACATTCAGTCGGGGCGATTCTGGCTGTGGATGGTGCGCAGAGCGTGCCACACGAAATCACCGATGTGCAAAAGACTGGCATCGACTTTTTGACGTTTTCCGGGCACAAATTGTACGGTCCGAGTGGTGTGGGAATTCTGTATGGCCGTCGAGAGTTGTTGGACGCCATGGAACCGATGGCCTTTGGTGGGCACATGATTGCGGAAGTGTATCGCGACCATTCCACTTGGGCTGCCCCTCCGGCCAAATTCGAAGCGGGTACGTTGCCGATTGCGCAAGCAATCGCTCTGGGGACAGCGGTTGACTATGTCCAGCAGATTGGGTTCCCCGCCATGTGCGGACACGAGCATCAATTGCTCGAATATGCACATCAGCGACTGACTGCCATCCCTGGTCTGAAAATTCACGGTCCCCCGGTCGAACACAAGGGGGCCATCGTTAGCTTCACCATCGATGGTGCGCATCCCGAAGATCTGGCACAGTTGCTGAATCGCCGCGGTGTGTTTGTACGCCACGGACACCATTGCACGATGCCGCTTCACGAGTGGTTGGGAGTTTCTGCGACGGTCCGCGCCAGTTTTGGTGTTTACAACACGGTGGGGGACATTGACGNGTTGTACGATGCACTGGAATTTGCTCGAGGAAAACTGCGGCTCACTTAGGTTGCTTGCGGTAATGTCGAGCAACACNTTGGGGTGAGTGAACCCTGACCGGGTGGTCGCGCAGGTGACGTGTGCCAGGCGAGCGGTTAAACTCGGGCTCGCCGATCGTGTTGTCGATGCCTTGCTGCAGAAGGGACCTCGGGAAGATGCGTGAAACCTCAAGACCTGTGAATTTCGACCGACGTAGTCTCCTGCAAACGATTTCGGGACTGGGGATCGGGACGCTCGTATTTCAACGTGCACTTGCCGCNCAGGTGGAACAACCAAACCGTATCACAGCGGACATGATCCAACAGGCAGAATGGGTAGCTGGGATCGAACTGTCAGAGGAGGAGCGGGAGGTTGCCGCACGATCCTTGCAAGGNCTGATGAGGAAAATGGAGNCCTTGCGGAAGATCCCTTTGAGCAATGACATTCCCCCGGCAGTTGCTTTTCGTTTGGAGCCGCCAAGTTCACCTGAGGTGGTACGGACACAGGGTGCCCGGCCGATTGAGAATCATGCGGGGGGCAAACCCGCGGCGGAAGATCTGGCTTTCTTGCCCGTCACCGAATTAGCCGCGTTGCTGCGTCACCGCAAAATCTCGTCGGTCGAATTGACCAAGTTGTATTTAGAGCGGTTGCATGCATTTGATAAACAACTGCATTGTGTCGTCACCTTCACCGACGATCTGGCCTTGCGCCAAGCAGAGCGTGCGGATCGTGAACTGGCCCAAGGGCGTTATCGCGGACCCTTGCACGGTGTCCCGTGGGGCGCGAAAGATCTGATTGCCTATCCGGGGTTTCCGACCACCTGGGGGGCGCCTCAATTTCAAGAGCAGGTGTTGTCCGAGAAAGCGACGGTGGCGCGCCGGTTGGATGATGCCGGAGCGGTGCTCGTAGCCAAATTGACGCTCGGTGCGATCGCGATGGGGGATCAATGGTTCGGCGGGATGACGCGGAATCCATGGAATACAGAGCAAGGGTCCAGTGGTTCTTCGGCGGGGTCGGCTGCCGCGACGGCCGCAGGCTGTGTTGGGTTTTCGCTGGGCAGCGAAACGCTGGGGAGTATTATCTCGCCCAGTCGACGCTGCGGTACGACGGGCTTGCGACCAACGTTCGGCCGCGTCAGTCGTTACGGGTGCATGACGTTGGCTTGGAGTATGGACAAGATTGGCCCGATTTGTCGCTCTGTCGAAGATTGTGCTTTGGTGCTGGATGTGATCCGCGGTGCCGATGGTCACGACACCTCGGCAGTGGACGCTGATTTCGCTTGGCCGTCAGCGACGGATATCCGGGGACTCCGCGTCGGATATTTTGCCGACAAGATAAGCGAGGTCGAGCAACGCGCCGTGGACCATTTCAGACAACTGGGCTGTGAGTTGGTGCCGATCCAACTGCCCCGTATTCCGGCTTGGGCGATGACGTTTATTCTGGATGCCGAGTCGGCTTGCGCCTTTGATGATCTGGTGCGCGATAACAACCTGGAGGGTCTGAATCATTGGCCGCGAATTTGGCAGAAAGCAGAATTCGTGACGGCGGTCGAATACCTGCGGGCAAATCGCGTGCGAACCTTGTTGCAGCGTGAAATGGATCAGTTGTTCGGGCAAGTCGATGTCTATCTCGGCGGCGATGATTTGGCGATTACCAACCTGACCGGCCACCCCTCGTTGGTCCTGCCCGGTGCCGAAGTCACGCCCGAGCAGAAGGCGCAACCGGCGTCATTGAAAATCACGGGAAAACTGTTTGATGAAGAGACGTTGCTCTTGGTGGCGCACGCGTATCAAACGGCAACCGATTATCACTTGCAACGTCCGGTACTGGCTGCAGACGAGGGCGAATGAGGTCGGCGGCCTGGTGTCGCGAGCTTGGTAGCGAGCTGGGAGGCTGCGGGCCACGCTCCGGGCGTCTCTGTACCGGCGGTCTTCGGATCTTTTTGGCGAAGCCTTACCTGGCAAAGTGTGGTTTTGGGGTAAGTTTCCGCTGACTCCAGCGGGGAAGGATGTTTTTTTTCTGCTGCAGGAGAGGCTATAATACAGATCCCACAACCACTCCTCTGGAAACCTGCCTCGACATGAATGTTCTTCCCAAACTGAGCGCACACGTTCTCCTGCTCCACGTTGTAACGACCTGTGGCACCCTGCTGCTGTCTGCCGCCTTGCCTCAGCGAGTGCTCGCGGAATCCCCCCCGGATTTCAGTCGTGATATTTTGCCGCTGCTGTCGGAAAACTGCTTTCAATGCCACGGTCCCGACGAGGCGAATCGGGAAGCGGGTTTGCGTTTGGATGAACGCGCAGGTGCGGTGGCAAAATTGGAGTCAGGGGCGACGGCGCTGGTTCCTGGTGACAGCAAAGCCAGTCACATGATCGCACGGATGACCTCCGATGATCCTGATTTAAAAATGCCGCCACCCGATTCCGGGAAGTCGCTCAACGCGGAGCAAATTGCCAAAATCCAACAATGGATTGATGCCGGAGGTGAGTGGACGGGCCACTGGGCGTTTCGTGCGCCCGGCAAACCGCCGGTACCCGCCGCGGTCCCCGGTTGGCAGCAGACGAATGCGGTGGATCGGTTCATCCAGGAGCGGCTACAAGCGGCCAAGCTGACACCGGAAGGTCGCGCTGACAAAGAGACGTTGATTCGTCGTGTCACGTTAGATCTGACCGGCTTGCCACCCACGGTTGCCGAGATCGATCAGTTCCTGGCCGACCGCTCTCCTCAAGCGTTTGAGCATCTGGTGGATCGCCTGCTCGATTCCGAACGCTATGGCGAACATATGGGACGCGAGTGGCTGGATGCAGCTCGGTTTGCGGACACGCACGGGTTACACCTGGATAACGAGCGTTCGATCTGGCCCTATCGTGATTGGGTGATCGGGGCTTTCAATCGCAACGTGCCCTTCGATCAATTCACCATTCAGCAATTGGCAGGTGACCTGTTGCCCGAGCCCACCTTGGATCAGCGGGTTGCGACTGGCTTCAATCGTTGTAACGTCACCACGAGCGAAGGTGGCTCGATCGATGACGAATACTATGTGCGGTACGCGGTGGATCGTGTCGAAACGACGGCGACCGTCTGGTTAGGGTTGACTGCGGGATGCGCAGCTTGCCATGACCATAAATTCGATCCGCTCACGCAAAAAGAGTTCTATCAATTGTTTTCTTACTTCTTCAGTCTCACGGAGCGAGCGATGGATGGCAACGCTCTGTTGCCACCACCGGCCCTGAAGGTGCCCACGGCAAGTCAGCGAGCGGACAAAGCGAGGCTGACTGAGCAAGTAGCTGCGGTCAAGAAGGAGATTCAAGAAGTTTTAGAGCAATGGCAGTACACCGACCCTCTGGCCGACGCCGAGCGACAGCCGTTGACACGTGCGGATCGGATCTGGATTGACGATGCCTTGCCGGCAGGCGCCAAGCCTGAGGGGAATGGCCCGAATCCTTGGCAATTTGTTTCTGCCCCGGAGCATCCCGTCTATCGCGGTAAACATTCGACTGTGCGAACGGGTGAAGGATTGACACAACATTTCTTCACCGGCGCCAAAGATCCTTTGGTGATTGCTGCCAACGATCGTCTGTTTGCCTATGTTTATCTGGATCCTCAGAACCCGCCCGAGACGGTGCAACTGCAATTCAATGACGGCACTTGGGAGCACCGCGCGTATTGGGGCGCGGATAAAGGGCATGGGGCGGGACGCAACAACGCGTCGAATTTGAAGCAAGGTGATCTGCCGGCAACCGGCGAGTGGGTGCGGTTGGAAGTGGATTCAGCTGCCGTCGGCTTGAAGCCGGGCGCGAAGCTGAATGGCTGGGCCTTCACGCAGTTTGGCGGAACCGTGCATTGGGATGCTGCGGGAGTGGTTGCCATCGCACCGCTGCCACCCGAGCAGCGGCGTTCCCTGGCGGCTTGGGAGCATTACCAGTCCATGGTCAAAGGTCCACTGCCGGACCCGATCCGCAAGATTCTGGATGTCGAGAAAGCGAAACGTTCGCCCGAACAAACCCGGCAGTTGACTCGCTATTTTTTGGAACATGTAAATCCCGAGTCTCAACAGCGTCTGGCGAAACCGTTGGGGAATCAAGCGAAGTGGGAAAAGCAACTGGCAGAGATCGAGAAAGCGGTTCCCTCCACGCTGGTGATGGAAGATCGGAAAACGCCGCGGCAGGCACACGTGCTTGAGCGAGGGCAATACACCGAAAAACGTGAGGCGGTTCAGTCCGCCGTGCCGGGGTGGCTGGGGGTTGATGTTCCCGAACAGCCTGCCAATCGGCTCGGCCTGGCACAATGGCTGGTCCATCCAGAGCATCCCCTGACCGCTCGAGTCACCGTCAACCGTATGTGGCAGCATCACTTTGGTACCGGGTTGGTCAAGACGGCAGAAGATTTTGGAGTGCAAGGTGAGTATCCTTCGCACCCGGCACTGCTGGATTGGTTGGCCGTCGACTTTATCGAATCGGGATGGGATGTGAAACGCCTGCACAAACTGCTGGTGATGTCGGCAACCTATCAGCAGTCGTCACGAGTGGATGCCGCCAAGCTGGCTGCCGATCCAGAAAATCGCTTGCTCTCGCGAGGTGCTCGGTTCCGTCTGGATGCAGAGGTGATTCGTGATCAGGCGTTGGCGGTCAGTGGGCTGTTGGTGCCGGAGATCGGTGGCAAGAGTGTGCGACCTTATCAGCCGCCCGGACTGTGGAAGCCGGTTGGATTTGGCGGCAGTAACACGTCCGTGTTCAAGCAAGATACCGGTGACAAACTGTATCGTCGCAGCATGTATACCTTCTGGAAGCGAACGTCACCCCCGCCGTCGATGACCGCGTTTGATGCGCCGGATCGCGAGACGTGTCAGGTGCGGCGTGCCAGAACCAACACGCCATTGCAGGCACTCGTGCTGATGAATGATGTGCAGTTTGTCGAAGCAGCGCGAAAATTTGCCGAGTGTGTGGTGCGGCAGGGAGGTTCGAGTGTCGAAGAACGCGTCACGTTTGCTTATCGATCGTTGTTGTCCCGCCGACCGACAGCAAGTGAGCTTGCTTCGGTAACCAAGACATTTGGGGAATTTCGTGCCGCGTTCCAGGCACAACCCGAGTTGGTCGACAAGCTGCTCAAGTCGGGTGANTCGCCCCGCGATGAGACGTTGCCAGTGGACGAATTGGGTGCGTGGACCATGGTCACCCATCTGCTGTTGAATCTGAGTGAGACTGTCACCAAAGGCTGAGCGCACGATGCTGTCCGCCACCTAGATACCGTTGCATATGAAGGCCCAACACATGAATCTCTTTCGCGAATCCGCGCTGATCGAAACACGGCGTCATTTCTTTGGTCGTGCTGCCGGTGGAATCGGTGCCGCCGCGCTGGGGTCATTGCTGAACCCGGATTTGTTCGCCGCGCCTGCCACCAACAAGGCGGCAGTGGATGTGACGACCGGATTGCCGGGATTGCCGCATTTTGCACCGAAGGCCAAGCGGGTGATTTACCTGTTCATGTCAGGGGCGCCTTCGCAGTTGGATATGTGGGATTACAAGCCGAAGATGCAGGACTGGTTCGACAAAGATCTCCCGGATTCCGTCCGCAATGGCCAACGCATTACGACAATGACATCGGGCCAAAAGCGATTTCCCATCGCGCCATCGACGTTCAAATTTCAACGGCATGGTGAGCACGGAGCCTGGGTTAGCGAACTGTTGCCTCACACAGCGGGCGTTGTCGATGATCTGGCAGTGATCAAAACGATCAACACCGAAGCGATCAACCATGACCCGGCGATTACCTACATCCAGACCGGAAGCCAGTTGCCCGGGCGGCCGAGCACCGGTGCCTGGTTGTCCTACGGTCTGGGTAGTACGAATCAAAATCTGCCGGCCTTTGTCGTTTTGCACTCCACGGTCAACGGTGGCTTTGGAGGGCAAGCCNTGTACGCGCGGCTGTGGGGAGCCGGCTTTCTCTCGACGCGACATCAAGGAGTCAGTTTGCGGTCGACCGGAGANCCCGTGCTGTATCTGTCGAANCCGGATGGGTTGACCGGCAAGATGCGGCGACGCATGCTCGACGAGTTGGCCAAGTTAAACCAGGAACGGTATGACGAAGTCGGAGATCCTGAGATTCAAGCCCGAATCGCGCAATACGAAATGGCATATCGTATGCAGACGTCGGTTCCTGAACTTGCCGATATCTCCGGTGAGTCGCAACATACCTTGGATCTGTACGGACCCGAAGTCAAAAAACCGGGGACCTTCGCAGCCAATTGCTTGTTGGCGCGACGGCTGGCAGAACGTGGCGTGCGGTTCACCCAAGTCTTCATTCGACAGTGGGACCAGCATGGCAACTTGCCCAAAGACATTCGACGTCAGTGTGGGATTATCGACCAGCCGTGTGCCGCACTGATTCAAGACCTCAAGCAACGTGGTATGCTCGATGACACGCTGGTGATTTGGGGCGGAGAATTCGGCCGGACGATTTACTGCCAAGGCGGATTGACCAAAACGAATTATGGTCGCGATCACCATCCGCGGTGCTATACCAAGTGGATGGCCGGTGGGGGAATCAAGCCTGGGGTCGTGTACGGAGAAACGGACGACTTCAGCTATAACGTCACTGAAAATCCGGTGCACATCCACGACCTGAACGCCACGATGTTGCATTGTCTGGGCATCGACCACGAACGCTTGACCTATCGTTATCAAGGTCGCGACTTCCGCCTGACGGACGTTCACGGGAACGTTGTGCGTGATATTCTGGCGTAGCGCAGGGTGAGTCGGTTGCTCGACGTTGGCATGACAAGACGACTGGCGCGTGAGCGACGTATTACGGGGCCAAGCGTGGGTGCAGCAGCGTCGTCCGTGACCTCCGCTTAGACGTTAACCGCTGAGTCTACGTGAGACCGCGGAGTCTAACTGGCGGAGTCTAAACTGGCTTGCTCTTTGAGTTTGGCCAGCGCTTCGACGGGGATGGGAATCCCTTTGAGAATGCCTTCAAAGCACATCGCGTCACCGACCACGCCTTGAAAGCGGCAGATAATCATGCGATTACGTCGTGCTTTGATGAATTCGCCCATCAGGACAAGTCGCTGTCCGGGCAGGATCGGGTCGCGAAAGCGGACGTCTTCGAGGCCGCCAAAGCCGACCATTTCGGCGCCCAGTTTATCGTGTTTTTGTGAGAAGTAGCTACAGAGTTGAGCGGCGGCTTCCAGCATGATGACACCTGGCATCAAGGGCATGCCAGGCATGTGGCCGCGGATCCAAAACTCTTGATCGGTGACATCTTTGTAGCCCACGCAGATGCCGTTTTCGACATCTTCATAGACGATCGCCGTCAGGTGCTCCATTTCGTGCCGTTGGGGGTTCACCGCACGAATCGCCTCGACATCGGCAATAATGTTGTCGAAATCCACCGTGGCGAGATCGACGATTAAGTCTTTGGCTGACACGCGCGCGATACCTCAAAGCACTCTTGATTGCTTCTCAATGACGACTTCAAACTCCGAAATCGTAACGGGTTACGTTTTGATCTTCTTACGGCGTGCTTTGCGGGTTTTGGCGTTTGCCGGGCGTGCCCCGTGATTCGCTTTCTTCACTTTACGGCTTGGTTTGGCCATCTTTCACTTCCCTTGTCTACGATTGAGAACTTTGGCAGCCTTGTACTTTAGCATGCCGACTGGTTTTTGAGAAGAGTGGCCCGGCAGGGGCGGTGGTGGCTAGGGATCGACGGAGAGCGTCTGGCGACTGCGGAAGATGACGTGTCCGTAGAGATTTTGACGTGGTACGCCGCCAACCGGCCAGCTGCGACTGTCAGCAGACAAGGGAGGGTTATCTCCCAGCAGAAGGTATTCCGTAGTTCCGAGTGGCTCGGATTTCCAGTTGGCTCGTGAGTCGTGGGGGTGGAGGTAGTGGATGTCGCGGGTGATCGCTATCTGGGTCACCTCGGTTTGGTCCGAGGTGCTGGCGATGGCGAAGGGTTGGGTGGCGCGGAGAAAGGGGCTTGCTGTGGTGAGTGGTAGACGCAGTAGCTCCTGCCCGTGCAGCACCAGTAGGATTTGGCCGTCAATAAAACCGTAGGCCAGTTCGTAACGCTGCGTTGCCAGGGGGGGAAGTGGTGTGCTTCCGAGTTTGATGTCGTGTTGAAAAATCGTGGCTTGCCCGCTGCTCGAATTCAACTCGAGGCGTGGCCCATTGCGGTCCGTTGAGGTTGCGATCAACAACCGGCCGGTGCCTTGCAAATGCACTCGGAAGGACAGCATCAGGTCATGGACTGGAGCCAGATGGCTGCGAGATAAAGCCTGGTTGTAGGCACAATAATCGACCACGAATGCCTCTGCGTCGGCAGGTTTCGCGGGCACCAGATTGGGAATGCACGCGCGATGGTGATACGTGAGCCAATCGAGGGAATTGTCGGACTGCTGATCTGCCGGGGGTGTCTGGTGACNATACCCCGTGGCCGTCGGCAGCCAACGCGAGCCTTGGCTGCCGGACCAGCGTGTTGGCTGGGTTGTCGGACGGTACTGGTCGTTGTGCACCGGGATCGCTAGCGGTTGAAATTCGGACCAGGATTTTTTCCAACGCGCGCCGTTCACAAAGATATCGCCCTGACGAATCGTAATCGTTTCACCGGGGAGGCCGACCACTCGCTTGATCTCCAAGTCGCTGTCGGGCGGATCGCGGCGAATGGCGACGACCGCGCCACGTTGCGGCGTTTGCCAAATCGATTTCCAACGATCCAGCAGCACTCGCGTGCCTTTGCTTGGGGTGGTTTGGTCTGCCGGAATCGTCTTGTCACCACAGTTGGGGCAGACGACGTTTGGCTCGGATACGGTTTCGCAGCCGCTGGAGAAGGTGTCGCCACACGTGGGGCAGCGGTACGTGCGATGCGGTCCGAGTAAGGTGGGGGCCATCGAGCCGGAGGCGACCACCGCAGGAAAAATCGTGCCTTGAACCAACAGCACACGCACGCACACCAGGGCCAATGCACTGCCGACAAGCATCCAGCCGAGCCATTTGTGCCACCATCCAGTTTTCACGAATCTTCCCCGCTGCCATGAATTCCAGCTTCTATTCTGACATTGCTGGACGTCGGATCCAACTCGGGATCCCCGAGTGGAGCAAGTTTCTTCTGCCGCTGCCCCATTTACCCACTGTCGATCTGCTGCGAAAATTGGGGGCCGCGTGAACTTCCACCCTGCCAACTTGGCTTGCCAGCGATGCTCGATAAGTCGGAATATGTCGAACAAGCGTACCTGTTTAAGGTGATGTGCGAACGTTTGCCGGACGACGTTCCCATGCAGGAACTCCTGGAACAAGTGCGGAGTGAGTTGCTGGCTACGACGAAACTGCCGATGGCAGTCGATTATCTGCTCAGTGAATTACGCTTACTGGGAACGTTCTCAACGGCGATGGAAAAGCTATCGCACTATTTTACGCCGTACCAAACCTACCTGGTGCGCGAGGCAGAGGACGATCGTGGCCGGTTTGATATGCGGATCGCGATTGAGATTTTACGAGCAGAAGCGGCATTTCGGGCAGATAACGCAGACCCCGCCGCTTTGTTTCTCTTCCAGTTCGAAGTGCTCTGTCGGAATCGGTTGCGCTACGACCCGGCCTTGCTGGCGATTTCTCAGGACCCGCTCTACGACGACGATTGGCGTGAGTGGATTCTGACGGTCCGCAGGCAAGTCGGTCTGGTTGACTTTGCAGACTTGCTCTACGTTCGCAGTCAATATCACGTCAGTCGACGGGGCGAGACACAGCCGGAGGATGGCGAACCCGCAGCGCGATTACTGTTCGGTGAAAAAGAGGGCAAGATCGCTTGGGCCAATCGTCGCAAAGATCCGTTATATCTGTTTGCGGCTCTCCAGCGGCATCTGGGATATCCTGAAGTGCCGAAGCCGGAAAAGCATGACAACACCGAGGAACTCTTGCCCATCTTGCTGAGCAAGCTGGATCGACTGGAGACGCGGCTCAAATTTCTGGAGGACGAAAATCGGGGCGGGATTGACATCACCAAGTTTTATCAAGGGCCACTGCCGCCAGGTGACGATCCGTCCTCGTGAGCGTGGCGGCGCTCGCACCTCTGCGGTGCTAGCAGTGGCTTCTGGTCGCTTTACAACGGTCGGGGTTTTCCTAATAATTCAAAAACCTTTTCCTGCAGCCCAGACTTTTGAGTGCATCGTTCGTGGCTATTCTCTCGATCAGCGAATTGACCACATTCCGTTGGACGTTTGAAGAAGACGTCCGTCAGCTGGCGGCTGCCGAGATTCCGGCAATTGGCGTGTGGCGTCAAAAACTGTCTGACTTCGGCGAAGAAAAAGGGATCGAGTTGCTGCGGGAGTACGGGCTACAGGTTTCCAGTTTGCACTGGGCAGGTGGCTTTACCGGTAGTGACGGTCGGTCGCATCAAGAGAGCGTGTGTGATGCGCGCGATGCCATGCAACTGGCTGTCGAGTTAGATACGCGGGTGCTAACGCTGTATAGCGGTTCACGTTCTGGTCATACTCACAAACATGCGCGCCGCTTGTTACGCAGTGCCCTGGATGTGTTGTTGCCGTTTGCGGAAGAGCACAATGTTTGCCTGGCGCTCGAGCCCATGCATAGCGGTTGCGCGTCGGAGTGGACCTTCTTGACGACATTGGAGGAAACCTTGCAGTTGGTTTCCGAGTGTGGCTCGCCGCATCTCCAAATTGCGTTTGACACCTATCATCTGGGCCATGACTCAGACCATTGGAATGGTTTGGAAGACTGCATTGACTCGATCAGCATCGTCCACCTGGGGGATGCACGATGTACCCCCAAAGGTGAGCAGAGTCGGTATCCACTGGGGGCGGGGACGTTGCCGTTGTACGACATGCTGGCTGCCCTGCGAGCCCACGGGTACCGCGGCTACTTTGAGGTGGAATTGATGGGCGAAGAGATTGAGGCCTGCGATTACGTCGAATTGCTGGCGAATTCCAAGCGAGCCTTTGCGCAGCTGGTGGGATGACGCAGCTGGTGGGATGACGCAGCTGGTGGGATGACGCAGCGACGGTGGGGCCTGTGAG
>NZVR01000110.1 GCA_002701545.1 Blastopirellula sp.
TCCCCAGCGGGATTTCGTGCCCGGATATCTGGCTCGGGCCGGGGGTCACGCAGGCCACCATGGTCTTGTCTGCTGACGCCGATGCGGCGCGGCAAATCGGGCAGCTGGAACTGGTCGCCTACCCAGGCGCAACAAGCGATACGGATATGAGCGCGGACAAGGTAGCCGTGCAAACCGCCACGATGATTCGTAGCGGACGACCCAATGGGAGTGGACGGCTTACTGAGGAAATGCCTTTTGCCGTGGCGGGAGATGCAGCCATTCGGATCTCGGCGAACGGACATGAACCGCGACAGCATCATCTGTACGGGGAACTCGCCGTGCGGCATGCTCCCGGTGGGGTGATCGATGTGGCGGTGGAAGTGGAACGCTTGGAAAGCGGGCCGGCATCCGATGTGCACTTGACCGCAGTAGGATTGCCAACGTTGATCGCCAACCAACGCGCGCTCATTCCGGCCGGGCAACGCAAAGGTTACATCAGTTTCTATCTGCCGCACACATTGCCGGTGGGTCGATACTCGTTTGCGATTCAAGCGGAGGCAACCGTCCCGGTGACGGGTGAAAAAGAGAAGACTCGCCAAGTCCGCGTGCTGAGTGGTGCGGTGACCTTCGAGGTGCATCCGCAGAGGTTTCAACTGGATCTGGCGCTCGATGCACCTCGAAAGATCAAACGCGGGGAAATTGCGCAAGTCAAATACACCCTACGGCGGGTGAACGGATATATTAGCAAGGTGCATACAGAGCTTGCCTCGCCCGGTCGAGTCACTGATGTGGGGCGATTGCGTGGACGCGGTGTGACGTCTGTTGGTCAGAGTGCGTCAGGAACGATCCAGATCATTGCGAACGATGATGCTGCTTTGGGCAGTATTCCTTTCCTGCGGTTATACGCCGTCGGAGTGTTGGAGGACGAGGCCTTGTATCACGGAAGCTGCTTCCTGCCTTTGGAGATTGTTGAGTGAATACCTCCACGAAGAAGTCGACGGCGCGGCACCGGATACTCATCGGCTGTACGAGTATGCTCTTGAGTTGTGTGCTCACCACCCCGGGGGTGGGCGATGATCCACGGATCCGGTTCTCGACTGACGTGGTGCCGGTGCTGACGAAATTGGGCTGCAACAGCGGAGGTTGCCATGGTAAAGCGACGGGCCAGAACGGATTCCGTTTGTCCCTGCTCGGCTTTGAGCCCGAATTTGACCATCAAATGATTGTCAAGGCAGCTCGCGGTCGGAGGATTGCGTTGGCCGCGCCCGAGCGGAGTTTGCTTTTGCTCAAGGCAACAAATCAGGTGCCGCATGGGGGAGGTCGGCGGACCAGCAATCATGATGCGGAATATCAAGTGCTGCGGCGTTGGATCGCCGAAGGTGTCGTCGCCCCCTCAGCAGCGGACCCCCGTGTAGAACGCATCGTGCTGGCCTCGGCACGCGAAATGTTGGCGAAACAGTGTACACATCCGCTGCAGGTGACCGCGTACATGTCCGATGGATCTCGCCGGGATGTGACACGACAAGCCGTTTATGAAACGAACGAACCGGAACTCGCGACGGTTAGTGCCGAGGGTATCGTGAGCACCCTCGATCGAGCCGGGCTGTTTGCCGTGATGGTGCGCTATGGTGGCAAGATCGCTACGTTTCATGCGACCGTGCCAACTCCGTTGACAGCAAAGCAACTGCAAGCGACGTCGGCGCAGTTCGATGCGTTGCAGGCCAAACTGGGGTCGCCTGTTGATCGAGCGTTGCTCGGCCAATGGCGGCGGCTTGCCCTGACGCCTTCGGCCGTAGCGTCGGACGCAACGTTTATCCGGCGCGCCTCGTTGGACATCTGCGGGACACTGCCGACACGCGATGAAGTGGAGTCGTATGTTGCGGACAAAAGAACCGACAAACGGCAGCGGTTGATCGACCGGTTACTCGAACGGCCGGAGTATGCGAGCTACTTTACACTGAAATGGGCTGACATTTTGCAGAATCGCGGGAGTGGGTATTCGACGCGCCAACAACGGGCGGGAACGGCACTCTTCTCAGGATGGATCCGGGACGCCTTGGCGGCGAATCGACCTTACGATGAATTTGCCGCCGAGATCCTGACAGCCAGCGGCAGTCAGAACGAGAACCCTCCGACCGTCTGGTACCGCCAAGTGCGTGCCCAGTCGGATTACGTCGAGTCGGTTGCGCAGGCGTTCCTGGGCGTGCGCATTCAATGTGCTCAGTGTCACCACCATCCGTTCGACCGATGGAGCCAGGACGATTATTACGGGCTGGCCGCAGTCTTTGCCCGCGTGGGACGGAAAGGCGGGTTTGCTGACGCCGAAGTACCGACCAATGAAGTGATCTTTGTGAAAGACCAGGGGCGCGTCGAGCATCCGCGGACGGGTGAGTCAGTCGACCCGAAAGCGCTCGGTGGCCCGGTATTCGACGTGGGCCGGTTTGATGATCCACGGCGGAAGTTAGCGCGGTGGATGACCGCGGCAGAGAATCCGTTTTTCGCCCGTGCGTTTGTGAATCGTATCTGGGCGCACTTCCATGGTCGTGGCATCATCCATCCGATTGACGATGCGCGCGATTCGAATCCTCCGACCAAGCCCGAACTATTGGATGCACTGTCCAGGGGCTTTGTCGAGAGCGGGTACGACGTCAAGCAATTGATTCGGACAGTGTGCAATGCGTACTCGTACCGTTTAGAAGCGACCCCAAACCAAAACAACGGCGAGGACACACAGACCTTCGCGCGATATTACGCCAAACGATTGCCGGCCGAAGTGCTGCTGGATGGGATCAGTCAAGTGTTGGATGTCCCAACGCAATTTGCCGGTGGGCCCGGCGAGTTTGTACTGGGTACCCGAGCGATCGAGTTACCCGACGAAAACGTGCCGGCCAGCTTCCTTGACGTATTTGGACGACCTGGCCGGACATCCGCTTGTGAGTGCGAACGCGTCGACGCGCCAAGTCTGGCGCAAGCGTTGACGTTGGTCAATTCGGCAGAAATTCAACGAAAACTGACCTCCGAGCAGGGGTACGCGACGCGGATCGCTAGCAATGAGAAATCACACGTAGACAATGTAGAAGATATTTTTCTGCGTTTGCTGGGCCGCCCGCCCACGGATGAAGAATCGAAAACCGCTGTCTCCTTTCTGAAGAATGAGACGGAGCGTGCTGCAGCGTATCAATCCCTGCTATGGTCGTTGCTGGCTACCAATGAGTTCATGTTTAACCATTGAGAGGTTACGCACGGTTGGAGATTTTGAAAGAGCGTAGTGGGTCGTAGAACGACAAGTTAATCGAACTGGGATGAGAAAATGTTACGAGTCGACGGAACAGCCTATGCGAATTGCGACCGTGTCACGCGGCGGAATTTTCTTCAGGTGGGGGTACCGTTACTGGGGTTGGGACTGGCGGATTTTTTGAAGTCCGATCGAGCCGCTGCTGCCGATGGCGTTGCGCACAGCCCGAAGTCGATCATCGTGTTCTGGACCCACGGAGGAATGAGTCAGCAGGATACGTACGACATGAAGCCGTCGGCTCCCGCCGAATATCGCGGGATGTATACACCGATCAACACGAGTGTGGCGGGGACGGTGGTCAGCGAGCGGTTTCCGATGCAGGCGAAAGTGATGCACCATTTGTCGCAAGTGCGTTCGGTGCATCACGAAAATGGGATCCACGCACCGTCTGCGCATTGGATGCAAACCGGGCACTTTGGTCCCACGTTGGCCAGGATTGCACAACAGAAACCTTCGTTTGGCTCCGTGATCTCGCGGGCGCTTGGGGCCCGCAAGTCGCAAATGCCAGCCTACGTGGCAGTTCCCAAAGCCGAAGCGTTTGGTTATCAGCAAGCACACTATCTTGGTAAAGCGTTCAATCCCTTCGAAGTCGGCGCGGACCCTAATGCGAAAGCTTTTCAGGTACCGAACCTGTCTTTGCCAGGGGGATTACAGCAGAAGCAGGTCACCGCACGTCGAGACCTGCTAGCCAAGTTCGATACACTCCGTCGCGACGTCGATCGGAGCGGAGTGCTGGAAGGATTGGACACGTTCAAGGCACAAGCATTGGAAATGGTCGCCGGCAACGAAGTGCGGGACGCCTTCGATCTAAACCGTGAAAAGCCCGCATTGCGAGACAAATACGGGCGCCATCAGTACGGGCAAAGTGCTTTGCTGGCACGGCGGTTAGTCGAAGCGGGAACGCGCTGCGTGACGGTGAACACCGGCTACTGGGATCACCACAACGATATTGAGCCGGGCTTAGAGACGCATCTTCCGCCGCTGGATCGCGCGATCTGGGCGCTCGTCGAAGATCTCGAGGAGCGAGGGATGCTGCAGGACACGTTGATCTATTGCGCCGGCGAATTCGGCAGGACGCCGTTGATGAACGGACACGCCGGACGCGACCATTGGTCCAATTGCTTTACGGTCATGTTGGCCGGCGGAGGCATTCCAGGAGGTCGGGTGGTTGGAGCGAGTGAAAAATGGGGAGGCGGTGTCAAAGAACGGCTGGTGACTCCGTTAGATTTACTCGCCACAATCTATCGCACCATGGGTATCTCACTCGACACACACTATGACGATGCATCCGGTAGACCGGTCAGTATCGTCGACAGTGGGCGGCCGATTAAAGAACTCTGCTAAAAGCTTGTTGGAAACCAGGGTAAGAAGGATAGACGATGAAATCACCGGCGAAACTGACACGCCGACAGATGGTTGGCTGCACGGCAAGTGTGCCGGCCCTGTTAGCCGCCGCGCCGTTGGCCGCGATGGAAGCCAACAAGGCGTCGGTGATCCCCAAAGTGCCCGGGAAGTTGCACATTCGTTGGCGCCACCGCCAGGGCAATGTCAAACCGGCCCGAGAGGAGTTGGTGGAATGGAACGCTGCCGAAACCGCGATCATCATTTGCGATATGTGGGCCGAACACCCTTGCAAACTCGCTCAGATGCGTGTGGGTCGAATGGCACCACGCATGAACCGCGTCGTCTCGCTGGCGCGGGATCACGGTGTGGCTGTGATCCACGCACCCAGTGGTGGGATGAAACACTATGAAAACACGCAGTATCGACGGCGGATGCAGGAAGCCATCGACGCCAAACCACCTGTGCCGATTCAGGGATGGTGTTATCACAACCCGGAACACGAGGGCAAGTGGCCCATTGTGGACGACGTGAAACGCGGGACGTCGAATGTGAGTGGCTGTGACGATCCTCACCCCAAGCCTCATCGAGACCATGATCGCCACGAACACCCGGCCTTGCAAATCATTGGCTACGACGGTGTCAGTGATAATGGTCAAGAGATCTATAATTTCCTGGAGCAAGAGGGTCGACATAACATCGTCTTGATGGGCGTCCACACGAACATGTGCGTGTTGGGGCGACCGTTCGGGATTCGGCAGCAGAAATACCTCGGCAAGAACGTCGTATTGTGTCGCGACTTGACCGATGCCTTGTACGACCCACGCGACAAACCCCACGTCAGTCATGCCCGTGGCGTAGAACTTGTCATCGAACATATCGAGCGTTATTGGTGCCCATCGATTCTTGGCCACAGCCTGACACACGTGGTGCCGGGATCAGCGGGCAAGGCGCTCGCTCCTTAGAGGGGGAACAAGCGTGTCGGTGATGCGGGGGCGTGGTCGCCAAGCACTTGGACTGCACATGTCTCGGCACGGTATCGATGCCGTAAGCGGTGACTTACCTGTCCATTCCTTTTAAACTAGAGTTCATGTTGCCACAGCCATTAGCCAAGTTGTTTTGGGTCATTGTGTGCAGTTGCACGGTCGCCGGTGCACTGGCGGATGAGTCTGCGCAGACCGTGGACTATGCGGCGCAAGTGAAGCCGATCCTTTCGATCAAATGTTACTCGTGTCACGGCGCGTTGAAACAAGAGTCGGGATTGCGACTGGAAACCCGCGAGTTGATGTTGCATGGGGGNGAAGGAGGTACGGTGATCGTACCCGGCAAGCCCGGCAAGAGTGCAATCATTCAGCGCGTGACGGCCGGTGGTGCAGAGCAGATGCCGCCTGCCAACGAAGGTTCGCCGCTAACTGACGACGAGGTGGGTATCCTTCGGCGGTGGATCGACCAGGGTGCGGTGGCACCCGAGGAGACCGTTCCCGCGGACCCACGCCAGCACTGGGCATTTCAGCCGATCGCACGTCCTCCCATTCCGAGTGTGCGCGACGCCGGGTCGGTTGAAAACCCGATCGATGCATTTTTACAACGCCAACGCGAACAACGGGGTTTGACGGGGCAGGCTGAGGCAGAGCGGAATATTTTGCTGCGGAGACTGTATCTGGATCTGCTTGGCGTCCCGCCGTCGCGCCAAGCGCTGGAAGCGTTTGTGAATGACGAGTCGCCGGATTGGTATGAGAACGCGGTGCAGTCGTTGTTAGACGACCCCCGTCACGGCCAGCGATGGGCGCGCCACTGGATGGACATTTGGCGATACAGCGACTGGTGGGGCCTCGGGGCGCAACTGCGCAACAGTCAAAAACATATGTGGCATTGGCGGGATTGGATTGTCGACTCGGTGAATCGTGACACGTCTTATGACGAGATGGTGCGATTGATGCTTGCTGCCGATGAATTGCACCCCAACGATATGGACAAACTGCGTGCTACGGGCTTTCTGGCGCGGAATTACTTCTTGTTCAATCGGCCGCAATGGATGGAGGAGACCGTCGAGCACGTGGGCAAAGGGTTCCTGGGACTGACGATGAACTGTGCCAAGTGCCACGACCACAAATTCGATCCCCTGGAGCAGTCCGATTTTTACCGTCTGCGGGCGGTGTTCGAGCCTTACCATGTGCGACTTGACGTGTTGCCCGGCGAATCCGACTTGGCTAAGGATGGACTGCCGCGAGTTTTCGACCAGATGCCACCTCCGCCCACGTATCGCTACATTCGTGGGGACGAAAAGAATCCGGATGAGACGCGCGTGATTGAACCGGGTGTGCCCGCGGTCTTCGACTTTGCCAACTTGCAGGTGCAGCCAGTTCCATTACCAGAGAGCGCGTGGCGGCCCGGGACCAGGCCGTGGGTCGCGCAGGCTGTTTTCGATGACGCCCGGCTTCGTTTGCAACAGGCATTAAGCGAAGTCGGTCCGGCAAAAGAGAAACTTGCGGACGCGCGTGCACTGGCCGCCAAGCAGGCAAGTGAAACGCCGAAGGGGTCTGGAGAGAAAGAACATCCAGCTACCAAGGCGACGGTCAGTGAGCGCTTTGAGACGTTAGACGAAACACGCTGGCAACTGTTTGGGGGCAAGTGGAGCCACAAACCCGGGACCGTGGCACAACAAAAAGATGGTGCCAGTCGGGCGGTGTTGCGGTTGCGCCAAGCGGTACCGCGTGACTTCGACGCCTCGGTGCGGTTTACGATTCGTGGGGGGAGTCGGTGGCGTAGTGTCGGGTTGTCTTTTGATGCGGCTGCGACGGATCCCACCCAGGACCGAGACCCGAAATACCACGAACAGAATGTTTACGTGAGTGCCTATGCGGGGGGACCGAAAATTCATGCTACGTATAATCACGCCGGCCAGTGGCACTACCCGCCGGGGCCGGCCGTCCGCAGTCTGCCGATTGCCTTGGATCGCGAATATACGCTGCGTGTTCAGGTGCAGGGCGACTTGATTAACGCCAGCTTGAACGACCAACTCGTGATTGCCTGCCGCACACCGTTGGCCCGCCGTGACGGAGCGTTACAGTTGACGAACTTTGATGCGCTCACCGTGTTTCATGAGGTGCAGGTCCGCCCGCTGGAAAAAGGGGCGAGGTTACAAGACGCCGGAACGGTTGGCGCCGCAATGGCGAAAAATGACGTCGAGGGTGCGACAGCAACTCTGAAAGTCGCTGAGGCACAGGTGGCGTGGAGGGAGGCGGAGTTGACGAGCGTTTCAGCCCGCCGACGGTTTGTCGACACGGCTGCTCAGGATGCCGAGCCGTTGCGGGTCGCCGCGATTCGTAGCGAACAACAGACTAGCGTTGCGAAGGCGCGTTACGAACTGGCGATTGCCGAACAGGCGCTGTTGGCCGCTGTGGACAAACCATCCGCTGAGAAGAAAGTGAAATCGGCAAAAGAGTCCGTGCAGAAAGCGGAAGCCGCGCTGCAGGAGGACGTGAGCACGGAACAGCAGGTGACGCCGTTTGTCGGCGCCAAGTGGACACCGACGCGGTTCAACAATTCTGGACGCGACGACGCCGAAGTTGAGTTTTCCGCGGAAAGTTCCGGTCGGCGAAGTGCGTTGGCGCAGTGGATCACCGATCGACGGAATCCGTTAACCGCGCGGGTCGCCGTCAATCACATTTGGATGCGGCATATGGGCCAACCGTTGGTGCCAACGGTCTTTGATTTCGGAAGACGTGGGACACCGCCCACGCATCCCGAGTTGCTGGATTGGTTGGCTGCTGAATGGATGGAGAGTGGCTGGAGTATGAAGCACCTGCACCGTTTGATTGTCACTTCGGCAGCTTATCGTATGAAGTCGACGACCATGGGGGCCGAAGGAAACGTCGAACAAGATCCGGACAATCGCTACTGGTGGCGACGCGTTCCAATCCGGATCGAGTCGCAGGTGGTGCGCGATGCCCTGTTGAGTATGTCCGGCACTCTGGACGAACGACTGGGCGGNCCTCCCGTGTTGCGCGCGGAGCAAGGAAACTCGCTACGACGAAGCATGTATTTCTTTCATTCCAACAACGAGCGTAATCTGTTTCTGACCACGTTCGACGAGGCGTTGGTTAAAGACTGTTATCGGCGCGAGGAGAGCATCGTGCCACAGCAGGCATTGGCATTGACGAACAGTCGATTGGTGCTCGATGCCGCAGAGGCCATTGCAGCGCGTATTGCGGTTGACGTGGAAGACGACGCCGAGTTTACACGATGTGCTTTTCGGGTGGTGTTAGGGGTAGCGCCGAGTGAAGCGGAGGTGCAGGCGAGTCTCGACGCGCTGGGGCAATGGAAACAGTTGAACGGGGGTTCGGCGAAGCGGAGTCGGGCCAACTTGATATGGGCGCTGGTGAACCACAATGATTTTGTCACGTTACGCTAAACACATGGGAAGATCATGTTAGGACGAAGACAGTGGCTAAGTGAAACCGGACTTGGGTTCGGGAGCTTGGCTTTGAGTGTGTTAATGCACCGTGATGGATATGGTGCGGAGCCAACCGGACGTCCGCACTTTCCGGCACGCGCCAAGAGTGTCATTTGGCTGTTCATGAATGGCGGTGTGAGCCACATGGAGAGCTTTGATCCGAAGCCCATGCTGACGAAATATGGCGGGAAGACGATTTCAGAAACACCGTTTTCAGCCGTACAGGACCCGAAACGATTGGCGATCGAACGGTTGGTGGTGCCGGATGGCAATGGGAACCAACGAAACAAGCTGTACCCGCTGCAAATTGGCTTTCGAAAGCACGGCGAAAGTGGCGTGGAAGTGAGTGATTGGTTCCCGCACGTTGCGCAACACGTTGACAAACTGGCGATCGTGCGTTCGATGTGGACCACAGATAGCAATCACGGAGCCCAGACCCAATTCCATTCGGGGAGACATCAGAACGACGGGGAATTTCCAACGCTGGGGGCGTGGGTGCACTACGGTCTAGGCTCATTGAACGATAATCTCCCTCAATTTATCTCGATTGGAAAAAGGGAATATTGGAACAAACGCGACGGTCATTATCTGGGACCCGCGCATGATGCGGTGCCGTTGCGGATTGATCCCAAGAACCCGCTCGACTTCAGCCTCCCGCAAAAGCCATTCTCCGGTGAGGAACAGGCAATTGGACAGCAGCTTATCGGCCGACTGAATAAGTTGCGCGGTGCAGAATACCCGGAGGATCCCGCGATGGCTGCGCGAATCGCGTCCTACGAACTGGCCTTTCGGATGCAACGCTCCGTTCCCGAAGTCGTCGATTTTTCGCAAGAGACAGCAAGCACCCAGGCGCTGTACGGTATCGACCAGGCGGAGTGCAAGGAATTCGGCATGCAACTGTTGGCTTCGCGACGACTCGTCGAACGGGGTGTGCGGTTTATTCAAATTCAACATGGTGCCGGTGGAGCGGGCCGCTGGGATGCCCATGGTGGCCTGAAGGCAAATCACACCAAGAATGCTCTGGCTGTCGATAAGCCAATTGCCGGATTGTTAGAAGATTTGCACCAACGGGGCTTGTTGGATGAGACGCTGGTGATTTTTGCGACGGAGTTCGGACGTACGCCGGGTTCGCAGGGATCCGATGGGCGGGATCATCATATTTTTGGATTCACGGTGTGGATGGCGGGTGGTGGCTTGAAACGCGGGGTAGTCCACGGCGCAACGGACGAGATTGGGTTTCATGCCGTCGAAAATCGGCATTATGTGACGGACATCCACGCCACCATTTTGCAGCAATTGGGCCTGGACTCGCGGCAGCTAGAAATTCCGGGGCGGAAACGCCTGGATATCGATCATGGCCATCCGATTGCAGACATTATTGCATGAGGCAAGGGTGAGATTGGGCGTTGGTGTTGCGAGGTTCCCGAGGCGTGGTCGCAGGGGCACATTCATTGTGGGGGCAGGGGTGCGGCTGGCATTCCGGCTGCCCAGTAAACGGCGTTGTGCAGCAGTCGTTGGAAATCAGCAATGGCAAAACTGTCCGGATGGCCGAGCGACGTGTAAAAGACGCGACCGCCATTGGGGCGCTGGTGCGTCCACGCAATCGGCTGATGTTCGTCACTGCCGGGGACGCTTCCCATCATGAGTGGAGCGGCGGTGGTTGGCAGTGGTGCGTTCTTGTAAAGCGAACCGAAGACGCGAAACGACTCAGGAGAAATACCGGCTAAGATTGGGTGATCGGCGGCGTCTTTGAGTGCCCTGGCGGTTGTTGGTGCGTCGTTGGGATGATGGCCGTGGTAATTACCACCGAGGATATCGCGGTCAAATTCGGGCCACTCAGCCAAGCCGTCCGCAATCGCTTTCGATTTGCCTGCACTAAAGGCGTGACTGGTGGTACGCAACGCGACCAAAGGCTTTCCGGCGGCGAGGTAGTCGCGCACGATACCGAGTTCGGCTTGCGGCATCGTCCGACGACGAATGGACCAGATGGCAAGATCCGCGTCGTTCAATACCTCCAGCCCCGGGAAGTGATTAGGACGTTTTGCATCCGCATAAACGTAACTGATTTTGAAATAGCGTCCGAAGTGTTTCATGACAAATGGCGGTAATGTCTTCGACGTGTCGTACAAGGATTCACCCATGACAACGACCAGATGTTTCCGCTGGTCTCCGGGGAAACGGAAGGGCGCCTCGCCCAAAATGTCGGCACTGGTGACCGTGGGGCACCAGTAACGTTCGATATGCTCGAACACCAG
>NZVR01000111.1 GCA_002701545.1 Blastopirellula sp.
GCTCTGACGACAAGGGCTCTGACGACAAGGGCTCTGACGACAAGGGCTCTGACGACAAGGGATCTGACGACAAGGGATCTGACGACAAGGGATCTGACGACAAGGGCTCTGACGACAAAGGATCTGACGACCAAGGTGGAGAGAATGAGCCGACGCTGGCGGAACGCCAGGAGGCTGTCAAAAATGTCACGGATAAAGTAAATGAAGGAGTCCAGGAGCAAGCTCCCGAGGCGGGCGATTTGCTGAGTGAGGCTCAGCAGGCCATGGAGAATGTCCAGGCCAAGTTGCCTCAGTCTGATGAGGGGAAGTCGCAGTCGGGCGAACCGGAATTTGCTTCAGATCAAGACCGTGGCGAGGCGGAGCAGGCAGCCCGTCAGGCTTCCGAGAAATTAGCAGAGGCCGCGGCCGAGTTGCGTAAGCAGCAGGGAGAGTCGGCGAAAGAGTTGGCGGAACTAGCCAGCGAGCAGTTAGAGCAGGTTGCCTCGGCTCGCGAGGCCGTGGAAAGTGAATTGAGCGAATCCGCTCCCGCTTCCGCCACGCAGGCGGAGCAGTTGCAACAGGCAGCAGAAAAAGTGGATCGTGCCCAGACCGAACAGCTGAAGGCTGAGGGCCGCGAGCAAGCGGCAGAGGCGAAGCAGGCAGCCGACGCGGTTGAGCAAGTTGCTCAGATGCAAGCAGAAGCGGATGCCGCTGCGGAGGAGCTTGATTCCGGTCAGGCACGCTCGCCCTTGCAGGCCAGCGCGAGTCAGCAAGCGGTTGCCAAGGCTGCGGAAGCTGCGGCCGAGCAAGCGAGTCCGGAAGCTGCGGCGGAACTGCGTGCTGCGGCTCAAGCGGCTCAGGAGGCGGCGAAGGAAACCTTTGCCGGGAATGAAACGCAAGCAGAGTTGGCTCGTGAAGCGGCTCGTGATGCCATTAACAAAGCTGCGGAAATCGCGGCTGAAGCGATGGCGAACGCGGCGCAAGAGCAGCCTGGTCAGCCTAATCAGGAGGCGCAAAACAAGGTTGCCGAATTGGCCGCAGAAGCAGCGGAACTGACCCCCGCCGATCTGCCGGCTGCCGGTGAAGCCCTGGCGAATGCTAAGAACAACGCTCAGGATGCTGCCGATGCGATTACCAACCAAGATGCCAAGACGACCGCGGAAGCGCAGGGCAAGGCAAGTGAGGCGCTCGCCGCCGCAGCGGAGAATTTGGCAAGTGCCCAGCAGGCTGCCGAAGCAGCGGCCAGCGAAGCGTTGGCGGAGGACGCGGAGCAGTTGGCGACATTGGCCGACCAGACCGCAGCTGTTGATCCTGCCGCCGCAGTGGCTTTGGATCGTGCCCAGCAAGCAGCTCAGCAGGCGGCTCAGCCAGCAGGGCAAACACCAACGCAGCCTAGCGGGCAGCAAAATCCGCAACCCTCGACACCGCCAGCGAATGCCGCTGCTCAACCCAGTCAGGCACAGGCTCAGGCACAGGCTCAGGCACAAGCACAGGAGCAAGTGCAGCGGGGGTTGGAACAGGCAATGGCCAATTTAGCCACCAAAGAAGCACGCATTCAACGTGATCTTGACGTTGCTGAGACGTTGGCCGATCTGGCAGGCAAGCTGCAGGAATCGCGCGATGAGATCGCTCGGCAGGCAGCCGCTCTGGAAGCGGCACAGGGCGAGCCAGCTGACGGCAATCCGCATGCAATGCAGGAGGCTGCTGAGGCGGCTAACGCCTTGAGTGAGGCGTCGCAAGAGTTTGCCGATGCTCAGCGAGCCACCGGACAAGGTGCTGCCGAGATTTCCGAGCAAGACCAGATTGCAAACGCCGAAATCCGCGAGGCACTGCAAGCTGCTTCGGAATTGGGGTGGACTGGCGAACAGCCAGATAATCCAGCCTCACAAGCAGCCGGCGAGCCATCACAAGCAACAGGCGAAGCCTCCCCAGCAGGAGAAAATGCTGCGACACCCAGTGGCCAGCCAGCGTCTGCCCCGCCAGGCACTCCTGGAGAAGCGAGTGAGCAGGCACTGGGAGAAGGTGTCGTGCCAAACTCGCCGGAAGTCACCGCCCAGCAGATTGCCGGACCCGAAGCAATGCAAGCTGCGGCGCAAGCTCAGGCCCAAGCACAAGCGCAGGCGAGCCAGCAAGCATCTTCGCAGTCAGAGTCCTCCTCGCAGCAGCCCAGCGAATCCAGTCAAAACTCGCAGGCTCAGGTTGCGAATCAAGGGAATGCGAATGCTCAGGCGAGTGAGTCAGCGCAAGCAGAATCGCAGGACGGGGCGCTGACCCTGCAACGGACAGGCCAGGGCGACAGTCGTATGGAGACCGAGGAGCATGACGCCGAGGCGGCCGCACGACGTTTTCAACAAGAGCCTTGGTTCGCCAAACTGCCTGAGTCACTTCGGAAAGCGATCCTCAGTCGCACACGCCGGAATGCACCACGTGGTTATGAAGAACGGCTCAAACGATACTTTGAGAGTAACAACTGAGGCAAAGTCAAGACAGACATCACGGACAACACGGAAAGTAAACACTGGAATTAGGTGAGCGGTGACGTTCCGAGGGACGTACCGCGAAACGAGAGAACGCGAGAACCATGACAGACAACCAAGATGATCTAGCTGCAGTGAAACATTGCAATGAGTCCTATAACGCACTTCGCGATGAGCTTTCCAAGGTGATTGTTGGGCAAGGGGACGTAGTGGAACAGGTACTGGTAGCCATGTTCGCTCGAGGGCATGCGTTGCTGGAAGGTGTTCCAGGGCTGGCCAAGACGCTGCTGGTGAGTTCCCTGGCCAAGTCATTGCATCTGAGTTTCAAGCGTATTCAGTTCACGCCCGACTTGATGCCGAGTGACGTGACGGGAACCGAAGTGATTCAGGAAGATCCGGAAACCCGAGCCCGTGCCTATCGGTTCCTGCCGGGACCGATTTTTGCCAACTTGTTGCTGGCTGACGAAATCAACCGTACCCCGCCGAAAACGCAAGCAGCCATGTTGGAAGCGATGCAGGAGCGAACGGTCAGTGCCGGTGGTAAAGTCCATGAGTTGCCTGCGCCCTTCTTCGTTTTGGCAACGCAGAATCCGCTGGAGCAGGAAGGAACGTATCCGCTACCGGAAGCGCAGTTGGACCGCTTCCTGCTGCATATCCGTGTTGACTATCCGTCGGGTGCCGAGGAGTGGGAAATCGCACGTCGTGTGACGACCGGTGAAATGGGAGAAATCGAATCGCGCATGTCCGGTGAGGATATCTTGCGGTTTCAGCAATTGGTGACACGCGTTCCTGTTTCGGACCAAGTCCTGGGATACGCTTGGGCGCTCGTGCGAGCTTCCCGACCAAATACCGATGAGGCACCTGATTTTGTCAATCAATGGGTCAACTGGGGTGCGGGGCCGCGCGGTGTCTTGACCCTGGTGACGTGTGCCAAAGCACGCGCGATCTTGCACGGCCGACATCACGCCACGACCGGTGATATTCAAGCGGTAGCCAAGCCGGCGCTGCGGCATCGAATCGCCGCCAACTACGCGGCGCAAGCCAATAATATCGGTAGTGAAGAACTGATTGATATGTTGCTGGAAGCCATTCCCGCAGACAAAACCTACGAAAAACCAGCAGCGTAGTCCCCCCCCTTAGCAATTCCTGAGTGTGCCGTCGGTGANCTTGCCGAACGTAACGGTTGCGCTATCGGTGCGCGGGAAAAATCCAGTTTCCACGCGGTGACACGGCGGCTCGGCCACGGTTCCTGAAACTGCATGCTATCCTTTCCCGGTCCATTTCATCTCAGGAAGGGAAGAGTATGAAGCGTTATCTCTGTATCGGATTTGTAGTGGCATTATTTGCCTCCTCTGTGAATGCTGACGAGCCTGTCAGGGTGGCCGAGCGTCGCGCTACGACGAGTCGGCGCACCGCGGGCAAATCATACTCCTTCCACGCGCGTAAGCACCCTGTCAACTATTACGACACCCGCTGGAATCCACATCGCCCGCCAACACGCTATGAAGCGCAGTTACAGCGATACCAACAGCTGTATCCAAAGTTCTACTACGGTTTTCATGGGCGGTTTTTATACACCATGGGAATGCCGTCGGGAGATGTCGGCATTCGCGGCTTACCGTGGTAAGAGCGACCTTGGTTGTCGAGAACATGAGCCCAGCAACTTGCTGGGCTTTTTTTGTGGAATGGCCGCAGCGAACTCCGTGACATCAACGCAACGTGGTTGTGGGCTGATGGCCAGCCGTCAGGTGGTCCGTCTCGCGACCAATCAGCAAGAGTTGCTTGCCCCGAAGGAAATAAGGCGCATCTCCCAGGATCACCACTTGCTCAGGTAAGCGGGAGGCGATGTCTCGATAGTGATCTTCCGTCGTGACGAGCAGGCGGGGCGCTGGCGAGTCAAAGAATTCGGCGAGTGATTCGCTGGTTTTGAAAGTGCCTTGGGGCTTGCGTCGCGTCGTGACCTGAGCATGGCTCTCCAATTGTAATTCTTCAATCGGGTGGCCGCCGTAGAAGACCCATGTTGGCTCCAGGCAGCCATAGGCACCGACACGTAAACCCGCCTCGTAACCATCTGTGGTGGTCAGCAACTGGTCTGCACGCTGGTGTTGATCGACACGACAGAGGGCGTAGCCAAACAGGAACAGACAGAACAGAAATGCACCTGCCGCATAAGTGCGCAGAGCGGATTGGCGTTGCTGATATTCGTAGAGGACGAGTGCCATGGCGCCAGCAATCAAGGGGAACAATCCCAGGATGCCCAGCCAGTGCTCGCCAGGGAAAATGTCCGCAGTTGCCAAAGGAATGGCTGCCGTGATTCCGATTCCCACAAGTACCGCGGAAGCAAAGGCAGCACGCCACCACCACCGCGAGGTGAGTGAGTTCTGTTGAATTGCCTGCCCGATCGCAAAGGAGACCAAAAGCGCAATCGCTGGATACGTCGGAGTGACGTAGCTCGGTAATTTCGTCTTGGCGACGGTGAACGCGGTCACCCAAACGATGACCCAGCAGACCAGCAACTGCAGTGCATGACGATTTTCATTGCCACGACGCAGACGCAGGATTAACTCGCTGATGACCGGGCCCGCAAAGACGGACCAGGGAAAGAATCCAACCAGTAAGGCCAGTGGATAATACATGAACGAGCCGCCGTGGTTTTCCATCGATGTGGTCGCGCGGGAAATGTTCTCTGTGAGAAAAAATGCCAGCGGCCACTGACCGTCAGTTCGTAAGCCGACCCAGATGTACCAGGGGGCGGCAATGGCAAGTGTTAAACCGATGGCCGTCAGGGGACGCATTGCCCAACAGGTGCGAAAAAAATGGACCGGTGCAAAGGGACGCAACATGCCGGTCACAGTATGAAACCAGCGGCGAGTGAGCGGTGCACCAGCGTCCAGGCTTACTCGTGGCGATAAACGAACCAACAGCAGGAACATGCCGATCACGGCGGTCGGCAAGATGAGCGCCACCGGTCCCTTTGCCAGCACGCCCAAACCCATGGCTGCATAGATGCCGACAACCCAACCTGTCTGTTGTGGGAAGTAATGTCCGGGAGTTTTTAACTCCAGTGGTGCAGCCCCATGTTCGCGGGGTTGGAAAGTCCCCAGGACGTACAGTGTGATTGCCAGCGTAACGCAAAAGATTAATGGAGCGTCCGGAGTCGCCGCACGTGAAGCAACATCGAACATGATGGTGGTGCCGAGGATGATGCAGGCCCAAAAGGCGACGCGCGCAGAAAACAGCCTGCGCCCCATCAGGTAGGTGCAGACCAGGGTGCCCAGCCCCAAACTGGCAGACGAGAACCTCGCTGCAAACTCGTTCACGCCGAACAGGCTGTAAGCGGTCATGATCAGCCAGTACAGCAAGACCGGCTTCTGGATGCGCAATTCGGCGTTGAATACCGGAGTGACCCAATCTTGCCGCTCAAGCATCTCGCGAGCACATCCTGCGTTACGCGGTTCATCCCGGTCCCACAGTTTGGTACTGCCCAGGTTGGTAAACAGGACGGCCCCGGCGACCAACGCCATGAGCACTAAGTGCTGGCCTCGTTGACTCATGCTGCGGGCCTCCGTGCCCTTCCGTTGGAATCAGTTGGAAGGGGAAGTCTACGCGGAGAAAGTTTCACTCACAAGTTCATTCCCGACCCTCAAATGGCACGTAGAGTATGAATGCGACGTGCGGCAAACTGGGAAAAACGGGAGAGTTGAGTTAAACTCAAGGGATGTGCCAACTTAAGGTAGGTGGTGCCGACCTGCAGACTGCCCGCCGACGGCGGTCTGCCTGGAGGAGATGAACCATTTCTGTGCATTATGGCACATACACAAGATGAGCTCTGTCGTGTCGGGTGCCGTCAGATGTAACACCATAGAAACTAGTGACTTAGGGATTATTCTACATGTCTGAAAACCAACCAGCTGTCGACACCGCTGCGACTCGCAAGCTCGGTGAAGCGCGTGAAAAGATCATGTCGCAGTTGTCTCAAGTGATTGTGGGGCAACAACATGTCATCGAAGAGTTGCTGATCTCGATGTTCAGTCGGGGACACTGCCTTCTCGAGGGTGTTCCCGGTTTGGCCAAGACCTTGATGATCAGTACTTTGGCGCGAACGCTCGATTTGCAGTTCAACCGGATTCAGTTCACGCCGGACCTGATGCCCGCGGACATTACCGGTACGGACATTATTGAGGAGAACAAGTCGACAGGTAGTCGAGAGCGGCGGTTCATGCAGGGGCCGATTTTCGCCAACGTGATCTTGGCAGACGAAATCAACCGGACGCCGCCGAAGACACAAGCATCCTTGCTGGAGGCGATGCAGGAGCGTCAGGTGACGGTGGGGCGTGAGCGGCACTTGCTGGCCGACCCGTTTTTCGTTCTGGCGACCCAGAACCCGATCGAGCAAGAAGGAACCTATCCTCTGCCGGAAGCCCAGCAAGACCGTTTCATGTTCAAGGTCTTTGTGGATTATCCCAACTTCAATGATGAATTCGAAGTTGCTCGTCGTACGACGACGGTAATGGCAGATACCATCCAGGCGGTGTTGCGTGCTCCCGAGATTTTGGAGCTCCAGGGATTGGTTCGCGAAGTGCCGGTCACGGATCACGTGATTCGCTACGCGTTGTCGCTGGTGCGTCAGACACGTTTGGGGCATCCCGGGACGCCTGATTTCGTTGAGGAAATGCTGGCTTGGGGTGCTGGCCCGCGTGCTGTGCAGTACCTCATTTTAGGCGGCAAGGCCCGTGCGTTGTTGCATGGTCGTTCGCATGTGTCGACGGAAGACGTGTCGGCTCTGGCAAAGCCTGTCTTGCGCCACCGCATCGTGGTGAACTTTGCTGCCGAGAGCGATGGCGTGACACCGGACGATGTGATTGATCGTCTGTTGGCAATTACCCCCACCAAGGAAAACGAGCTGAGCAACGATGCCCGATTCCAAAAGATTTTTGCATCCTGAGGCGATTCGTCGTATCTCACGGATGGAAGTCCGAGCGCGGCATATCGTGGAGGGCTTTTTGTCCGGTATGCACCGCAGTCCCTATTTTGGACAGTCTGTCGAGTTCCAGCAGCACCGCGAGTATGTTCCCGGTGACGACCTGCGGAACGTTGACTGGCAAGTATGGGCTCGGCAAGACCGGTTATACGTTAAGCAGTTCGAGGAAGATACGAATCTTCGTTGTACGCTGATGGTCGATGTTTCGAACAGCATGGGCTACGGCAACGGTCCGCTCAACAAGTATGAATATGCTTGTACGCTCGCTGCCAGCCTGGGCTACTTGATCTTGCATCAGCAGGATGCGGTCGGCTGTGTGACTTATGACGATCGGATCCGTGCCCGGATTCCTGTGCGTAGTAAACGCAATCACATCATGTCGATTGTCGAGTCGTTGAATATCAACACTCCCAATGACAAGACCGACATGGCCTCTGTGATGCGTACGATTGCAGAAACCTACCCGCGTCGTGGCATGAAGATTCTGGTTTCCGATTTGCTCGGCGATCTGGAAGGCACCATGAAAGGCTTGCGGCTCTTGCGGCAGCGGGGACATGACGTGATGGTCTTTCATGTCATGGACGACGATGAACTGGATTTCGAATTCACCGGACCAATGCGTTTTGAAGGTCTGGAGTCGGACGAGTTCCTGAACTGCAATCCGCGTTCGTTGCGGGAAGGTTATTTGGAGGCTTTACAAGAGTTTCTTGACGAAGTGAGACACCGATGTGCTCGCAATGTGGTTGATTACGCGTTGATCAGGACGAGTGATCCTTTGGACGCCGGGTTGGCCAAATACTTGAGCAATCGACTGGGAATGCATCATCGCAATTAGTGGTACCGGCAGCTTGATCGTGCCGTACTGTGTAAGCCATTTGTGTAACAACAAGAACTGACGAATCCATCCATGACGTTTGTATATCCTGCCCTCGCTTTGGGATTCTTACTCGCGCTACTTCCGCTGTTGATCCATCTGATCAACATGATGCGGCACCGCCGTGTCGAGTGGGCCGCGATGGAATTCCTTCTGAAGAGTTATAAGAAGCATCGCAAGTGGGTCTGGCTGAAGCAGCTGCTGCTCTTGCTGCTGCGGATGGCTGCCATCGCACTGCTGGTGGCCATGTTGGCGCAGTGGATCACGCGCGGGCAGTGGACCGAGCTGTTCGGTGGCAAGACCACGCACCATTACGTGCTGTTGGACGACAGTTATTCCATGTCCGAACGCATCGGGAGTACGACCGCGTTCGAGCAAGCGGAGCAGTTTTTGCAGCAGTTGGGTGACGAAGCTGTCGAGCAGTTGGAACAGCAAGGGGCGCAGAAGTTTACCTTGATCCGCTTTTCACAAGCCGCCGGCTTGCGCGATCGTGCCGATATGTCGATCGGAGACATTGGGGCACTGGCAGATATGAATGCCGAAGAAGTCACTGCCGATTTTGACGTGCAGTTGCAAGAGCAACGCAATCAGTTTGAAGTCACCGAGCTCTCTGTCGGGCCCCGCATGGCGCTCGATATGGTGACACAATTGCTCGACCAGAATCAGGGAGAGAATCGCGCGATTTATCTGGTTTCCGATTTTCGTAATAACGAATGGTCTTCTCCCGAAGGCATCGCAGAAAGTCTCAGGGAACTTGACAAGACGGATGCCGATTTGCACTTCATTAAGTGCGCTCGCGAAGTGCAGAACAATCTGGCCATCGTGGACTTGAGCCCCGCGGATGAAACGCGTGCAGCGGGGGTGCCATTGTTCATGAACGTGAAAATCAAGAACTACGGCAAGCAAGTCGAGCGGAATGTCCAAGTGACCATGCGCACGTTTTTCCACGTCGACCTGGCAGACGGTGANGTCAGCGCCGACGACCTGGTGGGCGAAGCGGACGAGATTTTTCTGCCTCCGGTCGCCTCGATTGGTCCCGGTGAGACATTGACCACGCGCGTGCAGGTTTACTTCCCACAAGCTGGGCAGCACGTGGTGCAAGCCGAGTTAAAGGATGGCGATGCGGTCAAAGCTGACAACATGCGGTGGAGCGTTGTGGACTTTCCCGACAGCGAGAAAGTGTTGATTGTCGACGGGTCCGGTGAGCAATTTCATTCCTACTACCTGGAGTCGGTGTTTCGTCCAGGAGCATCCACTAATACGGGAGTGCAGCCGGAAGTTCGCAATGATCCGGCGTATTTGCGCAATGTGTCGCAGGATGAATTGCGTAAGTTCAGTGCGATTTACCTGTTGAATGTGCCGACGCTGGAGACCCGTGCCGTCAAGAATCTGGAAAGCTATGTGCAAAGTGGTGGCGGCTTGTGCATTTTCGTTGGCGATCAGGTGAATTCCACGTTCTACAACAACAACTTGTTCAAAGACGGAGAGGGTTTGCTCCCCTTGAAGCTGGGGCTGACGGACCTTCTCGGAACCGACTTTGATGAGGGAGAACCGGATGTGATTGTCACCGATCACCCGGTGTTCGAAATCTTTGCCAAGGAACGGGATCCCATTGTTAATCGAGTTACCGTCGAGCAGTATCTGAAGCCGCACGATAGCTTTGAGCTTGCGGACCATCCGACGGTCACTGTTGCGGCAACGCTGCGTAATGGGGATCCACTGGCGGTGGAAAAGACCTTTGGGCGTGGACGGGTCGTGCTGTTTACCACCACGGTCGCGCCGATTTGGAACGATTGGGGATTGAACCCCTTCCTTGTTGTCGTGGGATTGAAGTTGCAGTCGCATCTGGCCGCCACACAACGCCTGGCGCCGGAATACAACGTTGCGAACCCTCTGGATATTTCCTTGGCCATGGAGCGTTACACCAATAACGTCAAGTTCTTCTTGCCGAACAACGTCAATATGGAACGTGAGGAAGTCGAAGTCGTGGCTGACCCGGGCAAAGAAGGGTCGCCGTTAATGCGGGCCTCGCTCGGAGGAGAGTCCACCGCTGCGAGTCGCGAAACGGCACGCAGTGGAATCTACGACGTCGTGCTGACCGAGGTCGACGGCAAGCCCGAGGTGCGGCGGTACGCAGTGAATCTTGATCCGAACGAAGGTGACCTCGCCTTGGCAGATCAAGGAGAAATGCTGTTGAAGCTGGACCCGATCAAACCGACCGTGCGATTTGTCGAAGAATACGCTGGTGACATTATTGAACAAGCTGGATTCAATCGGGCCATGCTGCTGCTGTTGCTGCTGGTCGGTGCTCTGGTCGCAGAGCAGTTATTGGCGTATTCCGCAAGTTACCATCCACCCAGCCGACGAGCCTAAGCACCTGAAGCAGAAGCAACACGGTGGCCAGTGTCGCTGACCGTGAGTGAAACAACAAAACCTCCAGACTGAGATCTTTTCCTCATATGTTTCTTCTCGCCCAAACAACCGGTCAAACCTCTTTCCAGTTTGCACGCCTCGAGCAGATGTCGGAAGGTTGGCAATGGTTGGTCATGATCGTGGTTTGCATCGCGATGCTGGCCTACGTGGTCTACATGTATATTCGTGATTCCGTCGAGCTGTCGCTGGGATTGACGATTTCGCTGACCTTGCTCAGGGTCCTGGCGTTTGCCGGTATCCTGTTCTACTTCCTTGATTTGGAAAAACGCACCGAGCGGAACATCGTCAAGCCGTCGCGAGCCATTGTGATGGTGGATACCAGCCAGAGTATGGGGATCCGTGACGCCGAATCGGCGTCCGCGACCAGTCGTACGGAAGAGGTCGTTGCCGCCCTGGANAGCGGCTTATTGGTCAACGACCTGCGCAAAGAACACGATGTGGTGGTCTATCGGTTCGATGAATCGACCAAGCCGACCGAAATCGCAGCCTTGCCGCAATTGCCATCCGAAGAAGACGGTTCTGCTGCCGAGGATGCCAAGCGAGCGGAGTTGAGCCGATCGTTGCAGGAGTCGCGCTGGCTGGCACTCGTCGCCGCCTGCATTTTTGGCGTCTCCGTTCTGGCTGGTGGTGTGCACTTGATCTTCGGTGCCCGGGCTTCGTCCGGAGGCGAGCCGAATGCCTGGGCATTCTTGGTCAGCGTGGTGGCGTTGATCGCCTCGGTCGTTGTGCTGGCTGTAGCCACCCTGAGAACTCCTGACGTTGGAGTCCTGGCCGCCATCGGGTTACAAGAACCACAGGAAGAAACGCCCCAGGCGGGAGGCGAAACCGAAACGCAAGTGGTCCAGGAAACTCAAGTGGATTGGAACCAGTTGCTGGTGCCGCAAGGAGAAGAAACGAGATTGGGCGACGCGTTGCGGTTTATCGTCAATAAAGAACGCGGTGGAACCATCGCCGGGATCGTCGTCGCGACCGATGGACGCCGCAATGCAGGCGTCGAAGCTGAGGTGGCGATTAATGCCGCGCTGGATGCGGAAATTCCCGTCTTCACGATTGGCTTGGGAAGCGCTCGACGCCCAGTGAATTTGCGCGTCGTGGATATCGAAGCACCGCAACGCGTATATCCCGGGGACGATTTTACGATCACCGGTTATATCCAGCAGTTCGGGGTGAATGCCAAGTCGATCACGGTCGAGTTGCTCTCCGGCGAAGCGAATGCCAACGAGGAAGAGAATTCCCTGTCGGTCGAAGAAGAACGCGCCATCACGCTCGGCGAAGATGGCAAGATGGTTCCGGTTGAATTCCAGGTGTCGCCAGTGGCTCAAGGGGTCCGAGAATACGTGATGCGTGTCAAGGCAGTTGAGGAAGATAACAACGAACGCGATAACGAGAAGCGTGCTACGGTGGAGGTCCTCGAGCGACGGACACGTGTGCTGCTGATCGCCGGTGGTCCCACGCGTGAATATCGCTTCCTGCGAGACATGCTGTATCGGGATAAAGATACCCATCTTGAGGTTTGGCTGCAGAGTGGCTTGCCTGGCTTGGCCCAAGAAGCGGATGAACCACCGCTTGACGAATTCCCGCAGGATGAAGACGAGTTATTCGAGTTCGATTGCATCGTGGCATTCGATTCGGACTGGCAGATTATGTCCGAGGAAGAAATCGATTTGCTCGAACGCTTTGTCTCGGAAAAGGCGGGTGGTCTGGTCGTGGTTGCCGGGCCTGTCTATACCCCTGAGTGGACACGCGATGTGCGCCGAAGTCCCAAACTGAAAGTCATTCAATCGCTCTATCCTGTCGTTTTCTATACCCGTGGCTCCGCGACCTTGGACGTTGGGCGATTCGGTGGCGATCAAGCCTGGCCGCTGGAGTTCACCCGAGATGGATACTCCTCCGAGTTTCTCTGGTTAGAAGATGACGCCTCACGAAGTGAGCAGACGTGGGCCGGGTTCGAAGGTATCTATGGATACTACGGTGTCAAAGACCCCAAACCGGGAGCGAAGGTCTACGCCCGCTTCTCCGATCCCAGTACCGAGATCGAAGGCGTAAAGCCGATCTACTGGGCCGGCCAGTTCTATGGCGCCGGACGCGTGTTCTTTCAGGCAAGTGGCGAGATGTGGCGAGTTCGGGCAGTCGATGACAGCTACTTTGAAACGTATTACACCAAGCTCATCCGTTGGGCGGCACAAGGGCGATTGCTCAGAGATTCCAGTCGCGGCATCCTGTTAACGGACAAAGAACGTTGCCGACTGGGGGAACACGTGGTGATTCGGGCGATCCTGCAAGATGCGCAATACCAGCCGTTGCAAGATGCCGAAGTTTCTGCCACTTTGATTCAACCAAACGGTGAATTGAAGACACTCACCCTCAAAGCGGTACAAGATGCGACGCGAGAGGGTACCTATGCTGCTCAGTTTACCGCTTTGGACGAAGGGAGCTATCGAGTCGAATTGGTAACGCCCGGCGGTGATGATGATGAGTTACTGAGTCGAGAAGTGCGTGTTGTTGCGGCGCGAACGGAATCCGAACGCCCGGAACGCGATGATGCGTTGTTGGAAAAGATCGCCNAACAAACCGGTGGTGAATACTTTGTTGGGATGCAAGCGGCGACGGATGAGGCAGCAGAGAAGCCGACGGTTGTGGCGAGCATGAAGTCGCGCGAGCAGACAACGTATTTGCCCGGTACACCGGATAAGCAGTTTGATGAAATGTTGATGACTTGGCTGATGTTCTTCATCGCCGGCGTGCTGAGTCTCGAATGGTTGGTACGTCGTTTAAGCAAATTGGCCTAACTGTGATCGACGGTTTGTGTGACCGTTCACTGAAAAAGAGTAATCACTCCTATGACGCAGAAGCAATCACAACGTGTTTTGGCGAATCCGATCCGGGCGAAGTTAAGTGGCCTTCGGCGCCGCATTCGAGCCTACGTCATCTTGGAAGGGTTGATCCTCGCGCTGATTTGGTTGGCTTTGACGTTCTGGTGTGGGTTGGCGATTGACTACCTGCCAGTCTTTGTCGGTGCCAGTGAGTTACCGCGTGAAGCACGGATTGGGTTGCTGGTCATGATTGCCGGTGTATTGGCGTTCATCCTCTTTAAGTGGGTGTTGGCACGTACCCTAACGCGGATGAGTGACCGCAGTATGGCCATCCTGCTGGAGCGGCAATTTGGAGAATTCAACGACAGTTTGGTCACGACCGTGGAAATGTCGGAGAGCCCTGATCACGCGTCGGAATTCAGTGGTGACATGTTAGGTACAACGGATGACGAAGCCTTGACGCAAATCAAAGACGTCTCGCTCGGCCAGGTCTTCCGGTTGGCTCCGCTGGGATGGAAGTTGATGGCTGCGATCTTGTTGATCGGGCCGATTATTGTGTTCGGCATCAACAACACGGAAGTGCTGGCCACATGGGCCAAGCGTGGTTACCTGTTAAGTGATGAGAAGTGGGAGCGGTACGCGAGGATCAGTGTTCACGGTATCGAAGTCTTGCCGAACCCATCGTTGGAAGGAGAGTTGGCAGCACCCAAGTTTGTGGAATTCAACGCGGACCGGNGGGTGAAGGTCGCGCGCGGTGCCAGCGTACGGCTGATTACCAAGGCCAGCCCGGAAGCGAGGAAGCTGCCGGAGTTTTGTACCGTGTTTTACAAGACTGCCGATGACGATCGCGGTACGGTGAAAATGATGGATTATCGTGAGGCCCGTGATGGCTTTCGTGAGTTCCGCTTTGATGGCAAGCCGTTTCGAGGCATCCTCAGTGCACTGACGTTTGATGTGCGTGGTTACGATCATCGGATCCGCGGCTACCATGTGGATGTCGTAGATAGTCCGGTGGTCGAGTCGTGGTCGGTGGATTGTGATTTTCCTGAGTACCTTGAGAAGTTGCCTTATCAGAAAGTCGCGTTGCAGCCCAAGGGNGTCGAGTTTGCTCGTGGCTCGAAAATAAGATTATATGCCGCGACGAATAAGAAAATCGTGGAAGCGCGTATCACCAGGCCGCTTGATGAAGAGAGCGAAGAGTTGATTCTGGACGTTGGTGGTCTCAAGGAGTTTTCTTACGCCATCGATAGGTTAGTGGATGATGTGACGCTTGAGATTACTTTGGTTGACAGCGACGGCTTGGTCTCGGAAAGGCCGCAGAGAGTGAACATCGGTGCCATTGTTGATACCGCACCACGTGTTGACGCATATCTGAAAGGGATCGGCTCCGCCGTCACCCCGGATGTGGTGATTCCCTTTCAGGGGCAGATCACAGACGACAATGGTGTCGCGCGGGCCTGGGTTAACGTTTATAAAAACGATGCCGAGCCGAAAGAATTTGACTTCGACATGGGACAGCGGAACGAAGTGGAAACCAATATTGATTTCCGCGACGAACGCAGTATCGAAGACGGTATTGAGCTGAAAGAAAAAGATAAGCTGACGGTGATGGTAAGCGCCGAGGATAACTTCCGACTGGGCGAAGAAGGTCCGAATGTGACCAGCGGTGATCGATACGAGTTGGATGTCGTCACTCCTGCCGAGTTGTTGAGGTTGTTGGAGTTGGAAGAATTGGGGCTGCGGCGGCGCTATGAATTGATCGTTGATGAAACACGTGAAATGAAAGATTCGCTGGTCCGCGTCCAAGACGATCTCGATGCCTTGGGAAGCGACAGTCCGACCGAGGAAAAGTCCGCGGTCGATCCTGAAGATGAGGACGCGCCGCTCGATCCTGAGCAGGTGGCGGCTCAAGCGAAACGCCTGCGACTGTTGCGCGTTCAACGAGGCTTGCTGCAGTCGCAAAAGTCCGCCTCCGAAACACTCGGCGTGGCTGTGGCCTTTGAAGATATCCGACAAGAAATCGTCAATAATCGAGTTACCGATGCGGAAGATCGGAAAGAGCGACTGAAGACGATGATTTCTGATCCCTTGAATCAGATCAGTCAGGAGATGTTTCCCCAACTGGATCGCTACCTGGCAGAATTGGAAGACGTGATCAACGACCCGGAAAAAGGGCCGTCTGCAGCACGAATCGCCGTTGCCCAAGCGGATGACGTCGTGGTTGAAATGGAAGTCGTGCTGGAGAATATGTTGAAGTTAGAGGATTATAACGAGTTGCTGAAGTTGGTTCGTGGCATCCTGAAGGATCAGGAAGATTTAATCGGTGAGACCAAGAAGGAACGCAAGAATCAGTTGCTTGGTGACCTGCTAAAGCCTAAAAAGTAGTAAGTTTAACCTGTTGCCGTCGTTGTCGAGAAAATCGCGTTGACCGCGAAATTTCGTCGAAAGGATAAGCGAGGGAATGATGAAAATATTTCGATACTCAGTCGTTGCTGTTGGCCTCGTTATGGTTGCCAATGTGGCCCTCTTGCGCGCTCAGGAAGATGATGCTGCCCCGTCAGCCGTCGATGAGCTGACCTTGAAGCAAAGCCAATTGGCGGACAAGTATCAGAAATTAGAAGATTTGATCTTCAATATGGCGGACTTCGAAGCTCGCGAGAATCCACAGCGTGCCGCACTGCTCAAGGAAGCCTATCGGCAAAGTAAAGACCGACTTACGCTCTCGGCTTTGAACTCGGTGGTGGAGTCACTCGAGCGTAACTCGCTCAAAAAGGCTGTCGAAACTCAGGAGACGGTCAAAGGTGATCTCTCGGCACTTTTGGAACTGCTGATGAGTGAGAATCGCTCCGATCGCCTGAAGAGTAAATCACAGCGGTTGAAGGAATACATCAAAGAATTGAAGCGTTTGCAACGTATGCAAGCGTCCAATCGCGGCCGCACAGAAGGCGGTGCCGACATGAAAGACTTGTCGGAAAATCAAGGCCGAATCGAAGGACGCACGCGAGAGCTGGGTGACGACATTGCCCAAAACGAAGGCCAGTCGGGCGAAGGCAAGGACGGAGAAGGTAAGGACGGAGAAGGCAAGGACGGAGAAGGCAAGGACGGAGAAGGCAAGGACGGAGAAGGTAA
>NZVR01000112.1 GCA_002701545.1 Blastopirellula sp.
CCTTAATTCTCAAAATGATTTGTTTGCCACGGCAACGCGTTCCAGATTTTTTCTCGCGTGGTTTCTGACGGCGGAGGCTGGTTGGCGAAGTGTTGCCGGATGGCGTGCGTTGTCTTGTCCAGTTTCCAGGGGCGGGTGGCGACCAGGGTCGCGCCCGCTTCGTAATACGCCGGAAGCGCCGGGTCGTCATCATGGGTAGCGACGATGACTAACGCTTGCGGGAAGGAGGCTTTCAAGTCGGGTAGCGCCTGAGACAGGAATTGCAGTGTGGGTGTCATGACGTCCCACACCACGGCACCCGTGGGTGCCTTCTGCAGCGTATCCATAACGGCCCCAGTCGTGGTCACTTGCACGATGCTCAAGCAATCTGTGGGATGGAGACGCTGACGCAGGCCAGCGGCCCAGACACCGTCTTGCTCGTAGACAACTATGCAATTCACGATCGGCTCACCAACGATACCCTTGGGTGTATGTTAGGGTTGAGGCAAGGTTTACGCAACCGGCAGACAGCAGGTGAGATGGCTGCCGGGGAGGGCCAGGCCGCCGTGGGTCGGGTCCGCTAGGGGCTCGGCCGGGTGCGCACTTTGACACCGCTCACCTTGCCCTTGAGGGGATTTGGCGCTGTGTAGTCTCCGGCGGCAGATTGCTCATCGCGTCCGATCTGCATCCCGTCCTGGGGTTGGACTGGAATCAAGCCGGGGGATTTGCCCTGGAATTCCTTCTGATTGACCCGCAGCGTCACCTTCTTAGCCGTGAAATCCAGTTCGAAATCGAACTCCTGGGGGGCGGCGACAGAGAGAACCCGCTGGACCTTGCCCGCCAAACGCACATCGAACGCCAGTTGGCGATTGACCAAATGCAAGGCATAGCCGTATTGCTGCCCTCCTTGAGCGACGACGACACCGGTCGCGTCGGCTGATGCGACATGCCCGCTAATCGTCACACATTGCTTGGCTATTTTGGGTGATTGGCTGGCAGAGCCGTTGCGGCGTCGAGATACGGGTTTCGGATACGTTGCCAAGATCCGCCGCAATTGCGCCACCACCTTGGGGTGGGTGGCTGCGAGGTTCCGTGTTTCCAGCGGGTCCGAGGTGTAATCGTATAGCTCGTACTCGGCGGTGTCGTCCGAGGCACCGATGCTCCGCCACTCGACCAGGCGATACCGATCGGTGCGAATGGCACGGCCCAGTTTGCGTCGTGGATAAGCGTGGTAGGCGTGGTCTCGAACGCGGCTGGTCGGATCTTTCAACACGGGAACGAGGCTGACGCCGTCGATCGGTTGCGGCACGTCCGGTGCTGGCAAACCAGCCAGTTCGACCAAAGTCGGGAACAGGTCGACACTTTCCGCCGGTTGCCGGGTCGACGTTCCGCCGGCGGTGACACCCGGGGCAGAAATCAGGATCGGAATGCGATTGGCCTGCTCGTAGTTCGTGTGTTTGGTCCAGATCCCTAAGTCGCCCAGGTGAAAGCCGTGGTCACCCCATAAGACGATGATGGTGTTCTGGGAAAGCTCGAGTTGGTCCACGGCCGCCAAGACCTTGCCGATTTGCGCATCGACGAAACTGGCACTGGCATAGTAGCCATGAATCAATTTTCGTTGCAGTGAGGTTTCGAATGGTCCATCTGCCGCGGTGGGGACCGGCGCATAGTTGCTGATCTCGCCTCCCCGTTTCCCGGCGACTGCCGGTGCATCGACCGGCAGCTCTTCGTGCTGCGGCAAAGGAAGTTTGTCCGGATCGTGTAGATCCCAGTATTTCTGAGGTGCGCTAAACGGCAGGTGCGGTCGAGCAAAACCGACCGTGATGAAAAACGGTTGTTCCCCGGTCCGCTGAGCGGCTTGGCGAAGTCGACGGATTGCTTCGTTGGCGACGCGCCCATCCGCGTACGCGTCGTCCTCAACTGCGGGAGACTCGTAGGCGGCGCCACGGGGTAACGAACGGATTTGCCCCAGTTTCTGGTTGGTGAAATACGCCTCCTCGCGTGTCAGTTGCCCGCCTTCGGTGCTGCGTGGGTCAAGGTATTCGATGACTTTGTCGTGGAAATGCGGCGCCATGAACGACGCGGGGTCACCGTAGTTTCCATGCCCGATGTGAAAGACTTTCCCGAGCGATTCGGTGCGGTAGCCGCCATGTTTGGCGAAATACTGCGGCATGGTCACGGCGTTCGGCAAGATCTCGCGCAGTTGACTCCCCAGCCCGTAAAGCCCGGTGGAGGTCGAGTGAGCGCCGAGCATCAGCGTGAAACGTGATGGCGCACACACCGCTTGGTTGCAGTAAGCCAGATCGAAACGCAGGCTGCGTTTGGCGAGTGCATCGATGTGTGGCGTGCGAGCGTGGGGGTCGCCGTAGCATCCCAGCGCCGGCTTGAGATCATCGACCAAGATGAGCAACACGTTGGGGCGTTGGGCCGCGCTGCAGGTTGCCGAGCATAGTGTGACGAGTAGGGCCCACGTCGCACATCGGGAAACGCTCATCAGTAACGCCTCATGAAGGAATGGGATTGAAATACAGGGTTACCTGCTAAAACTCAAAGTCGTCGATGTTGGCACGATCGAAGACCAGCGGGTCGCCCAGGATCGCCTCCTGGCCCTGAACACGGACGCCGGTCAAATGCCCCAGGTCGTGCTCGCCCTCGGTGAGGTTGCCTTCTGCCAGCAGTTTTGCCATCTGGACGGTTAGGTAACCAAGATCCTCGACATGAAACAGGGCGAATTGCTCGACGGTGTCCCGCTTGACATAGTCTCGCATCAGACTGGGAAGACTCAGGCCGGTAACACAGACTTGCCCGCCGCGATTGGCATCTTCCACGGCTTTGGCAGCCGCCGGCAAAGCCACGCTGGTGATGGCCCAAATGCCTTTGAGATCATCATGTGCTTGCAGTAGTTCCGCCGTTTGCACTCGGGCTTTACGCTCATTTTCCGTGGGGTACAACGTTTCCAATAATTCACATTCCGGATGTTCAGCTTGCAGCTTAGGCAGCATTAACGACATCCACGTATTCTGGTTTGCGGCCGTCGTCGTGCCACTGATGATCACGAACTTGCCCCGTAGCTTACCGTCGTCGTCTGCCGCACCGGCGACCATCATATCGATCAAGGTGTTGGCGATGCCGTCATTCGGTGTGTGGTTCACGAAGAGTTGTCTGCCCGATTTCTCGGCATTGGCATCGGTGTCCCAGGTCAAGACGACGCAGCCTGCGTCGCGCGCCGCTTTCAACGTGGGGGCGATCGAGTCAGGATCGTTGGGTGCGATGGCGATGACGTCGAACCCGCGGGCGACCCAGGTGTTTACCATCGCTGCCTGTTGCTCGACACTGTCTTCCGTCGGGCCGTTGTAGTAGAGGTCGACGCCCAGTTCATCCGCGGCTTGCTGGGCACCGCGTCCGGTAGCATCAAAGAAGGAAATGCCGACGAGCTTGGGCATCATGCCAATTTTGAGTGATGCCGTGTTGTTGGCAGTTCCGATGTCGGTGCTGGTTTGATTGCAGCCTGGCAGTCCGAGGCAGCACAGGGCGAGCGATAACCACAGGAATCGGCACAAATGAGGAAGCGTGGTGGGCAGGTTCATAGTGCGTTATTGCCTTTCTTGGTGACGGAACACCCATTGATTGCCGATGGCGACCAGAATCAGCAGGCCGCCGATCAACATCAGTCGGGCGTCGGCCTTAAATATACCGACGGAACTATCGAGTAACTCGAGGCCCAGGTCCAGGCTGGCGATGACGGCGAGGCCGAGAAGCGTCAGCCAAGTTGCGCCGCGGCCGCCGGTAATCAAGGTACCGCCGACAACGACACAGGCGATCGCTTCCAACTCCAGGCCAGCATGCGCCTCGGGATTCGCGCCTTTGCGCATAGTGTAAATGACAGCCAGCAAGCCAGCTACCAGACCACTCGCGACATACAGCCAGAACTGAGTGCCCTTAACGGGGATGGCAGCGTAGCGAGCGGCTTGGGGGTTGTCTCCAATGGCGAAGCAGCGGCGACCGAACCGCGTGCCGTGCAGGAGCAACGTGGTGGTGAGGAACAGGACCAGCAAGAGCCAATATTCGGTTGGCCAGCCGGCCAAGCGTTGCAGGTTCCAGCCCGGGTCGTCGAAATCCGTGATCTTGTCACCTCCGGCAAAGGTGACCGCCAAGCCACGGAAAAAGGCCATCGTCGCCAACGTGGCCACTAACGGTGACATTCCCACGGTGACGAGCGTGCCATTGCCGATCCCCGCCACGACACCCGTGAGTATTCCGGCGCCGGCGGCAAGCCCCACCGAATAGCCGCTTTCCCAAACCAGGGCCATCACGACGCTCGCCAGGGCCAGCACCGAGCCAACGGAAAGGTCGATTCCGCCAGTGATGACGATCATCGTCATGACCAGGGCCAGGCAACCAACACGTGCTTTTACATCGCCAGCCTGAATGAGAAACGCGGGACGGCTGACCTGACTCCAGACCAGCCACACGCCCAGGGCTAATAAAGCCCAGGGGAGCAGGATGGCGGCACGGCGGATCCAGCGTTGCCCGTTCATCGTTCGAGGCGCCTCCAACTTAAATCGACGATGACGGCGACCAGAATCATGGCACCAAAAATAAGGTCGATCTGACTTCCTTGGATCTGCCAACGTACCAATGCGCTGTTGACCAATTGCAGTAGCAGGGCACCGAGGACGACGCCGAGCACAGAACCCCGGCCGCCGGTGATACTGACACCGCCGATGACGGCAATGGCGATTGCTTGCAACTCCCAGCCTTTGCCCAACTGGGCTTGCATCTGCATGCTGGACGAAAGTTCCATGACCGCGGCGATGCCCACCAGCAAGCCACTGATGGCAAACGCGATCAGCCAGCTGACGGCATGGGAAATCCCTGCCAAACGGGCGGCCGTCGGGCTGGCTCCGACGGCGTACAAGTGACGACCCGGGCGAGTGTGGTTCAGGAACAGGTAGGCGACCACCACCGCACCCACGCCGACCAGGATCAACCCACGTATGCCGGTATCACGGTGCAGCGCCAGAGCCCCGAAGGCGGGTGGCAGCGAAGTGATCTGCTGACCTCGCAGCAAGGCGATGGTGATCCCGCGATAAAAGAAGATCATGCCCAGCGTCACCACGATGGGATGGATTCTTCCCACGAGAGACAGCCAGCCGTTCAACGTGCCGCCGGCCGTACCCACGGCAATCCCTGCGACGACCGCCAGTGGGATCGCGCAGACCGCAGGTAAATCGGTTTTCAAGATGAGTCCGGCAACCGCTGCGGAGAGCCCCAGCAGCGAGCCGACCGAAATGTCGATGCCGCCGGCAATGATGACCGTGGCAGCGGCAAGTCCAAGCAGAGTCCAAAATGCTGTCTCTCCCAGCAGGTTCGCCAGATTCGCCGCCTGCAGGAAATTATCGCTGGTCCAGCCCAGCCAGAGGAACAGCGCCAGCACAATGGCCATCAACCCGAGTTCGCTCCAAGCAAATCCGCCGAGCGAGGGAAGGCGAGCCAGCCAGGATGGGACGTGTGAGGTTGCGGGGGCGTGGTGAACCGGTGTGCTCGAGTCCGACTCGGCCGGGGAGTCATTCGGCAAAGCGGCCCGTGCGATCGTTTCGGGCGTGGCGGTTGCCGTGGGAAGGCAGGCGGCGACTTCGCCTTCGCACAACACCAAAATCCGGTCGGCATGCGCGAGCACTTCGGTGAGGTCACTGCTGATCATCAACATCGCGCAACCGTCATTGGCGATCTCACGCAGCAAGCGATGGATTTCCGCCTTGGCGCCCACGTCGACGCCCCGCGTCGGCTCGTCCAAAATCAACACGCGCGGTTGCGCCAAGAGCCAGCGGCCGAGGACAATTTTTTGCTGATTACCTCCGCTCAGTTGACGAATGGGCTGGGCGAGATCGCGGTGTTTCACGGAGAGCCGTTGGACAATGGAGGCTGTTGCCGTGCGTTCGGCCGACGCGTTGGTAAAGAATCGCCACCGCGTCCACTGGGCAAGCGTGGACATGATGGTGTTCGCCCGCACACTCAGCCCGCTGAAGAGGCCCTGACGCAAGCGGTCTTCGGGGACGAGGCCGATGCCGGCGCGGAGTGCCTTGGCGGGGCTGGTGATCGTCTGCGTCTGGCCGTCGATTTGGATTTGCCCGGATGCGGTCTGGCGGATCCCGAAAATCGTTTCGGCCAGTTCGGTCCGGCCCGCGCCGACCAAGCCGTAAATGCCAAGGATCTCACCATCGTGGACTTGAAAGGAAACGTTGCGCAAACGGCCTGTGCGGTCATTGAGTTGGCTGACCTGCAGCCGCACGTCGGATGCCTCCGACTTCGAAGCGTGTGGTTCGGCAGTCGAGGCTTGTTCACGGCCGACCATGGCCGCGACCAGGGAGTCTGGTGTGACTTCGCTGCACGGGCGAGTCCAGACTTTCCTGCCGTCACGCAGCACGGTGATGCGATCGGCCAAGCGAAAGATTTCGTCTTGTCGATGAGAGATGTAGATGATCCCCGCGCCCGCTTGCTTCAGACGCGTGATCTGGGCAAACAGCCAGTCGGCTTCTTGGGCCGTGAGCGCGCTGGTCGGTTCATCCAAGATGACGATCGATGCACGTTGGACGACCGCGTTGGCAATGTGCGTCATGTGACGATGCGCGACGCTCAAGCCTGATGCCGGTTGTTGCACGCGGATGCCTTCACCGACCTGATTCACTGCTTGCTGCGCCGCCGCGTTTACCTCACGCCATTGCACCAGACCGAGTGAATTGGTGGGCAGGCCGGTCAGCAACGCCATGTTTTCTGCGACCGACAGCGGTGGAAAGAACTCTGCCTCCTGGTGCGCGGTGACGATGCCCAGTTGTCTTGCTTTGACCGGATCGGACAAGGTGACGGCTTCACCGTGGACACACAGTTCGCCCTGGTTGGGTTGTAAGACACCCGACAGCAGGTGCACCAGCGTGCTTTTTCCGGCCCCATTCTCACCCACCAGCGCGTGTACCTCGCCAGCGCGCAGGTCGAAGGCGACTTCGGACAATGCAACGACGCCAGGAAACGTTCGCGTTACCTGGTGCAGTTCAAGCAGAGGAGGCTGGGAAGGATTTGCCATGAGGCGGGGAGTTCATGCGCACCACGTATTGCGGTGGTGGGAGGTAGAGGCATTGGACCTAATGGAGGATGATCGCTCGTCCCGGGCCTCCATGGCACCCCTTGATTTTGACTGGAGCGAACAGGAAGTATGCCTGCTTGGGGAGATTCGCGAGATTCGTAAGAAACTCGACTGCCACCATGCCGCGGGAGCCCAACGCCCAATAGGTTTGCAATGCGTTTTCAGGATCGACACCACCGAGGGTCGGTCCGTCAGTGGCGACACAGCGGATACCGCGATCTGCTAGATACATGACCGCGGCCGGGGTGAGTGCAGGCCAACCTTCGCTCACTCCGTTGATCGGTTCCACCAGGCATGCGCTCCCTTCCGGGAAAGGTCGGAAATGACGGTCCGTGTGGCCGCTTCGCAAAATGACGACTTCGCCTGGCTGCAGTTCGCCGGATTCAGATTCGTACGCTTTGATCAGATCCACGGTGACCTGAGGTGAGGCTGGCCACACGGCGCGGGTGGTGGAACCCACCAAACCCGTGACATCGATCACACGAGCCCAGCCACTCGTCATCGACAGCGGGACCTGTTCGGTGGTGACCTTCGAGACGCCCCGTTTCCCAAATTCTCGCTCGTAGTCTTCTAGAATGATGCGATCTTGCGGCGCGTAGGCATTGGGGTCGATCGGTGTGGGCGGTAAGGCGTAGGCAGGAGGGACTAGATGGGTGCCCGCTTGGCTGTCCATCACGTGACCATGATGGTAGAGCTGCAGGTTTTCTGCCCAGATGAAGTCCGATTTCGTATAGCGTCGGCGATGGCGACCGACGCCTTTGCCGGGCCATGTCAACGGATCGTCGATGGACATGGCGACGGACACGTCACGAACGCGCTTGGCGCGGGCGGATGCGATCAGGGTTTTGGCCAGCGGTCCGGTGACTGCAAATGCACGCCCCTCGCCGTACGGACCGCCGACGTGCTTGGGACCCATCATGCAGTAGAATGCACCCGTGGTAGGTAACGCACCAAGACCGGTCGCGCCTTCGGTGAAAATGGCACCGTATTTCAAGGCGGCCAGATGAGCCGGGTCGGCCAGTTCGGGCGGCAGCGTTCCCATGCTGGGGCTGTCCGTGCCGATGTGGAAGACCCCTTTCTTGGCGATATATTCCATGGTCTGCGGTTCTGGATCCGGGTAGCCGGGATATTTCTTCTCCAGCACATCCGCGAGGAATCGGCGACCCAGTGGAAAGGGGACGTAGTACTTGTCCGTGTAGCCGCTGCGAAACAGGACAACGTCTCCAAATCGCAGCGCCCGATGACGCTGCTCCCAGGCATCAATGTGTTGTTTTGTGATCAGTGGACTGACGCCCGGTGCGCCTTTGTCGAGTAACTCGCGGATGTCGAGCACACAGGCCTCGCCCACGAATTTCCAAGCAGGTGTCTTGTCGGTGAATTCGTCTCCAAAGGGACCTGAATGAGGCAGTTTGAGTTCCGGTCGAGCGACAGAGTGTGGCGGCACATCCATTTGGGTGCCGGTGTTGCCGTCAATGGTTAAGGTGTCGATGTTGTAGGCGCTGGCGCGCCCGATACGGTGCACGTGTTGCAGATGGAAGCGAGGAAACCCGTCGGGCCAGGTACACGGGTACTCTGCGGAAACCAGCAGCGACAAGTCAATGAACTTACCGGTCTGCGCCTGCAAGGTCGGGGGGATCAGTAAGACGAATAGGATAGCGGTGCAGATACGGATCATGGTGAAATCCAAGGCAAGGGGGAGCATAGGAAACATGATTATAGCGTTCCCCGAGCGGGTACGCAGGCAAACGGCGGAGAGTGAGAGTTTTTCTACCGCTGGCTGGGAGGTCATGTTTGGCCGTGCACTACGCGGACGGTTCGGTGCGGCCGGGGGCGGTGGGTGGTTATAAACGCGCTTGTTCATAGTCTACGGTGCGTCGCACGCCTTCGGCGAGTGATGTCGGTTCCCAATCGGCGAAGAGTGTGCGGAGGTCGCACGGATAGCGATGGGTATGTCGAGGGAGTTGCGGCCCTGCAGCGATTAACAAGTCGGCGGCGCCCGGCACGCAATGGTCAATCTGCTGAATAAAATCCTCCGGTGTGGCGGTGAGGCTAGGGAAGTCGCAGACATGTGCCCCCGTGGGCGTATCGCACGCGCCGCGAACGAAGGCGGAAGCGACGTCTTCGATATAGTCGTATCCGGCGGAGCCACGATAGCCGATGGTGTATCGCTCGCCACGGACTGCGGCGCCGCAGGCGATGGAGGGCCCGGCCGTCAACCCGTCTACTCGGCCGGGACCATAGATAATGAATGGTCGAAAGCCGACCGAGGCGATCCCATGGTGTAGCCAGTACTGTCCCGCCAGCATCTCCACTGCCCGTTTGAACATTCCATAAAACGTGGGCGTGCGGAATTCGTCTTGCGCGGCCACCGACGGGAGCGGTGGGATGTCGGCGGTCGGGTCGCCCAGGGCCGCAAAGGAACTGGCGTATGCGAAGCCTTGGATCTGGTCATGATATTTGCGAACAGCCTCCCACACGGCAACGCTGCCCATGATGTTCACCTCGCAACCCAAAAACGGGTCGGCCTGACAGGCGGGGGTGAGCAGGGCACCGAGATGAATCACGTTGGTGATGGCGTGCTGGCGAAAGACGCCTTCCAACGCTGCGGGGTCGGTGAGATTGCCCGCTTCGTATTGTATGCGGGCGGCGCGCTCGCCGATGACCCGATGCCAGCGTTCCGGTTGTGGCTGCAGATCGTAGACGACGACGTGGTGGTCCGATTGCAGCAGTTCGCGCATGACCCACGTGCCGACAAAGCCGCTTCCACCGGTGATCAGGAAGTTCATGGTAGTTTGGGCACTCCCCAGTTCTCGCTGACTTCATCCAACGCTGCGCGCACATCGGGAGGGAAGGGGATGCCCTCCTGTAAAGCACGTTCGCGCCGTTTCCATTCCAGCTCACCCGGTAAATAAACTTGCGGTACACCCTCGGCTGTGGGCGTGGAGTGAATTTCGTCGATCAATTGCTCGACGCGATCGAGAAATTTGGGCCCGGCAATGATGGCCGGGTTGATGGCGAGGAAGGCGGCTCCGTGGTCGGTTGGCTGCGTGCCATCGTCATGCATCCAGCTGCCGACGCTCCAAGTGATGGCGGCACCACTCAACAGTCCGCTCAGCGATTCAATCAATAAAGCCAGGCCATAGCCTTTGTGCCCGGTCATCGGCGCCAGCGCGGCCTGCGACGGATAGAGCGAGCCGTCGGTGGTCGGTTGGCCATCGTTGCCAATCAGCCAGTCGGGGGCGATCGGCTCGCCGCGCTGGAAGGCCGCATAGACTTTGCCGCCCGCGACGGTTGCCATCGAGATGTCCAAAAGAATCGGCGGAGCTTGCCTCGTGGGAATGGCGTAGGCCAATGGATTGGTGCCCACCACCGCTTGCCTGGCACCTGGGGCCACCACACTGGGAATGTCATTCGCCATCGCCATCCCGATCAAACCCGCCTCGGCCGCCATCGCGGCATAGACACCCGCGGCCCCAAAGTGGCAACTGTTGCGCACGCCGACGTAAGCGATGCCAGCGGTCGTTGCGCGTTCGATGGCGGTTTGCATAGCGAATTGCGAGGTCACTTGCCCCATCAAGCTTTGCCCGTCCACGATGGCCCAGGCCGGTCCTGAATCGGCAATCTGCGGACTACCTTCGGCTTGTAGCCCGCCCGCCTTGAGCCGTCTGCAATAGCCGCCCAGGAGCTTGGTGCCATGGGAATAGACGCCCCACGTATCCGTTTGGACGAGCAGCTTGGCAGTGATCGCCGCGTGATCGGCATGGGCTCCGCTGGCAACCAAGGCCTGGTGCGCAAACTGTTCCAGCTGAATGGGGCAAACGTGAGCGTTCATCTTGTGCGTATCATGCTGAGGGTCGGGAGAGAGAAGGTGCCCGTTCGTTGAGCAACGCGTGGGGGGACTCAATGAGTGCGGTCAGCGTTTGTAAGAATCGAGCCGCTGTGGCGCCATCCAAGGCGCGGTGGTCAAAAGTGAGGCTCAATTGCATCGTCTGGCCGGCGACGATCGCTCCTTGCTGAACGATCGGTTCGGCAACGATGCGGCCGACGCCCAAGATAGCCACCTGGGGTAAGTTCAGGATGGGTGTGAAGGAGTCGATCCCCAAGCCGCCTAAGTTGGTCACGGTGAAGGTGCCCCCCTGCAGGTCGTTTTCTCGCGTCGTTCCCTGCCGTGCCGCGTCGATCAAGGTGCGAGCCGTTTGCGCCAGCGACGCCAGGTCTTGTTGCTGGGCGTTGTGGATCACGGGGGCCAGCAATCCGGCGGGTGTGTCGACACCGAATGCCAGATGCACGTCAGAGGAAGGATGCAATTGATCGTTCTGCCAGAGGGCGTTCACCTCGGGATGCTCGACCAATGCCGCTGCGGTGAGCCGCAGGATGCAGTCATTGACGGTCGGTACAAGGCCCTCGAGGGGCGTCTGTTGGAACTGTTGGCGACAATCCTTCAGGTGCGCCGCATTGACTTTCCGATGCAGTGTCACCGGTGCCGCTTCATGCACACCGGCCAGCATCCGTTTGGCAATGATTTGACGCAACTTTCCGGGAGTCCGCGCTGATGTGGATTGCGCCGACGTGGACTGCGCGGCACGGACATCGCGTTCCCGTATTCGCCCGTTGCGTCCGGTACCCGTTACCGCCTCTAAAGAGATGCCGTGTTCGCGGGCGTAACGCCGGGCACGGGGGGATGAGGGCCGGCGGCGAGTGGGTGGCGCAGGTTCGGTGGGGAGCGCGGCCCGACGGAGGTCGTCCGGGAGCACCCGGCCACGGGGACCACTGCCGTGGATCGTCTGAATGTCAATTCCCAGTTCCCGTGCCAGACGGCGGACCGCAGGTCCGGCCGAGTTCGAGGCGTCCGCTGGTGCCGCGTCTGGCTGAGTAGCGGGCGGCTCTGGCGGCGACGGCATGGGCGGTGGTGTCGNCGCAGGCGACGTGGCTGGCGGCGCAGCGGAGGCACTGGACTCGGAAGCGATCCGCTGCGGTGCTGATTCATCTGCCGTCAGTAAGTAGCCGATCACCTGGCCCACTTGGACCGTATCACCCGGTTGCGGTGCATCTGGCGGAATACACAACAGACCGCCGTCGAAAGACTCGACGTCCTGAGTCGCTTTTTCACCTTCCAGCAAGAACAGGTTGTCACCGACGTTGACCTGAACGCCGGGCTCGATGAGCCATCCGGCGAACGTGCCCTCGTCCATCGACCAGCCAAGACGCGGAACGACAATTTCGGTAGGCATGCCGTTATTCCTCCAGCAGGGCGACGATCGCGTCGCGAACGGTTTGGGGGTTGGGGACGATCGCTTGTTCCAGCGAGGGTGCGTACGGTGTGGGCGCGAACGCCCCTTGGAGACGCTTGATCGGTGCGTCCAGTTCGTCGAAGCCCACGTCCGCCATCGTCGCGGAAATGTCAGCGGCGACGCTGCAGGGACCAAACGCTTCATCAACGACCAACAGGCGACCCGTCTTGGCGACCGACTCCAGGATGGTGTGGTGGTCCAACGGTGACACGGTGCGGGGGTCGATGACCTCGACCGAGACGCCTTCAGAGGCCAGTGCCTCGGCGGCTGCGAGCGCGTGGTGCCGCATGAGCGACAAGGCGACGACCGTCACGTCCGTGCCGGGGCGTGCCACGGCGGCTTGGCCAAACGGGATCTCGTAATCACACTCCGGTACCGGACCCTTGACCGCCATCAATTCACGGTGTTCGAGAAACAGCACGGGGTCCTGAGTGCGGAGGGCGTGTAGGAACAGCCCTTTGTTGTCATACGGTGTTGCGGGCAAGACGACCCGCAGCCCGGGAATGTGTGAAAAGATGGAATGGTAACTTCCCGAATGATGGGTGGCCGCCGAGTGGCCGATCCCGATGCAACCTCGCAGCAGCACCGGCATCTGCAATCGTCCTTGGCTCATATACTGCATTTTGGCGATNTGGTTAATCAATTCACCGAANGCGTCNTTGATAAAGTCGATGAACATGAAATCGATGACCGGGCGTGTGCCGGTCATGGCGGCGCCGCAGCCCAGTCCAACGAAACCGCGTTCGCAGATCGGCGTGTCACAAAGTCGGGTCGGCCCGTATTTGGCATACAGTCCGAGAGTCGTGGTGAAGTTCCCACCACGCTCACCAATGCCTTCGCCCATGACGAAAATATCGGGATTGGCGGCCATCTCTGCGTCCAACGCTTCGAGCGTCCCGCCGACATACGTGGTGATGCGGTCACCGGGGGGCGGCGGTGGCGAGGGAAGTGGCCGCGGTGTCTCGCAGTAGACGTGAGTCGTCGCTGTCTCACCCGCCNGAAACGCGCTGTCGCTGGCGAATTGGTGCGCTGCTTCGACGAGCGTTTGAATCTCGACGTCGATGGCATCCAATTCATCGGTGGTGACCCAGCCTTGCTGCGTTGCCACGTCGCGGAGTTGTTTGATGGGGCAGCGTTGCTTCCAGGCTTCGACGTCGTCTCGGGTGCGATATGTGAAATCCCCCATGCCCTCGGCATGCGCTCGCGTGCGGTAGGTTTTGCATTCGATCAACGTGGCGCCTTCACCACGGCGAGCACGTGCGATGGCTTCGCCGGCCAAGCGGTGGATCTCCAGCACATCGTTGCCGTCCACCTCGAATCCCGGCAGACCGTAGTTGGCCGCACGGCGTCCCACATCGGGGATGCCACTGGAATACTCAAAAGGGACCTCGGTAGCGAATTGATTGTTTTCACAGATGAAGAGGACCGGCAATTGCCAAATGGCGGCCATGTTCANGCCTTCATGGAACGCACCGTTGTTCACGGCGCCATCGCCAAAGCAGGCGACGGCCACCTGGTCGACTTGCCGCAGTTTGAAGGTGTAGCCACCGCCGCAGGCTTGCAGGATGCAGGGACCAACGATGCCACTGGTTCCCATCATGCCGATTTCCGGTTGGAACAAGTGCATGCTGCCGCCACGTCCAAACGAGCAGCCGGTTTCACGGCCATAAAGTTCGGCGATCAATGCTCGCGGTTCCATCCCTTTTGCCAAAGCATGACCGTGGCCACGATGGGTGCTGAACACGACATCGTCGTTGCGGAGATGGGCGAACGCGCCGGCGGCAATCGCTTCCTCGCCGACGTATGTATGGCAAGCACCGTGAATGAGCCCGCGTTGATGAGACTTGGCCAATTGCTGTTCGCATTGGCGAATCGTCTGCATGGTCCGGTACAGTTCGCGAATCGTTGCGGGAGAGTGTGTCCCAGGTGAGCTGCTGTCGGAAGATATGGCCATGGAATGCATCCGTCTTGAGGGGGAGTTCACGCGCGATCATGCGATCGCGGTGAGTCAGGGTGATTCAGTTTTCAATGGAGGTGTTGCTGAAGGTGATCATGATACATGGGTCACTTCGAGGGAAACAATTACTCGGCGAACGTCTCACTGCCGACCGAGCCACCGGCATTCATGGCGAGGTTACCACCATCCATGGGGATGACGGCGCCTGTAATCCAAGCGGCCGCGTCCGAGGCCAGGAACACCGCGAGGCCTTGGATGTCCTCAGGGCTGCCGAAACGCCCGGAGGGGATGCCACTGAGGAATCGGTCGGCAATGCGCGGGTCCGCATCGATGCGCTCCTGAAGTCCGGGGTTGAGCACCTGCGCGGGGAGGATGGCGTTCACCCTGACACCCCGTCCGCTCCACTCGGTGCTCAGTTCGCGTGTCATTTGCACCACCGCTCCCATCGCCATGCTGTAGGCGATGTGGCCCCGGCCAAGTGCCGTGATGCTGGCCAGAGAGCCGAGGTTGACGATGCTGCCGCGGCCTGCGGCGAGCATTCGGCGTCCGGCTTCCTGGCACATGCAAAACCGTCCGTAGACGAGGTTGCGCCAGGTCCATTCCACCTCGTCCAACGAGATGTGCTCCGGCTTTTTACGGACCGCTTCGCCGGCAATATTAGCGAGGAAGTCAATTTGGCCGAAATGTTCGTCGACCTGGGCAAACATCGCGCGAATCTGTTCCGGCTGGGAGACGTCGCAGGTGACAGCCAAGNCGCGTTGGCCCAGGGATTCGATTTCGGACGCCGTGGCCGCAGCGCGTTCTTGGTTCAGGTCTGCCAGGACGAGATCGGCGCCCGCGGTAGCCAAGGCCAGTGAAGCCGCCTTGCCCATCCCACTGGCAGCGCCAGAGACGAGGGCCACGCGACCGCTCAGGTCGAACAAGGAATGAGTCATGAGGATGTCTCCGGAGCAGCGTCGGGCTGCGATGTGGGCGGTTTGCGAAACATGAGAAACCAGACGATGGACCACGCTGCGAATAAGGCGAAGAACCAGAATACCTCCGGTTTTTGCGCAAACACAAGCACCGTCATTCCCAGGTAGAAGCCGGCGCAGCCGAGCATGCCGAGCGTGTTGTACCAACGCGGCCGTAGCGGTTTGGGAAGGAAGCGGTGGTTGTTTACCAGGACCAGGATGGCCGTCAGACCCAAAGCCATGTTGTTCGTGTTCGCCACCGTCAGCACCATCCCCTTGGCATCGGAGAAATAAAGAAAGACGGTCTGCATCATCAACGACCAGACGATATACACGGCCATGATGCGGTAATAGATCTTGCCTACCTGATCAGAACGCATGTTCTCGCGGACCTGCCCGACCCCCGACCAGAGAATGTCGGTCCAGCGGCGGCAGACGTCATCGATAATCGACATTTGGCTGGGTAGCAGAACCATCAGGCCGACTAGCACGGTCAGTGTCCAGAAGACCTGATTCCAGCCACCAAGTCCGGGGGCATGCTTCAAACCGTCGGCGGTGATGAGTGCCTGAGCCCAGGCCAATCCTTCGGTGTCGGTGAAGAAGCTCGAGTACTGCGAGAATTGGATGGAGATGAGACCGGGTAATGCCATGCCCATAAAACAGCCAGGGCCCCAGACCAGGAACTGGTCGGTCAGAATATAACGCCACCAGCCATTCCAGCGGCGTAAATTCTCGGGGCTGATCGAGAAGACCTTACCAATGTGACTGAGGGAAACTCCGCGACCGCCGACGACGCTGGGAATGGCACCCACCTGCGAGCCCATCCCCCAGCCTTTGTCACGTACAAAGTTGCTGTAAGTCGAGTTGCTGAGCCCCCCGCCGCCGGCGTAGCCTGCGAACGCACCCAAGACTGCGATGTTGGCCAAGGTAATCAGCGGTAAGCCGTTCCCATTGGCTAACGACACGAACAGGTTGTCGACATTGTCGCCATCCCAGTGGCCGTCGCCGTCGACATCGATGTAGCAAGGATGCTTCTTGCTGAGACCCGACGTCAAGTGCAGGGGGTATTCCTGCTCACCGTCGCCCAGGTCAATCAGAATATTCGGCTGGGCACCCGTGTCTGATGCGCGGCGTTGCAGGCGGGCAGTGCGGGGTTGTTGGTTGATGGTTAAGGTCAGCGTATCGGCTTCGCGATAGTGATGGGGCGAATCGGGGAATGTCACAGGCCCTTGCGGGTCACGGAGGACCACGGTGTCGAAATTGCCATCCTGATCACTGTCGTAGGTGCGGATCGGTTGCCCTGCAGAGGTCATGTCCGTGACCGCAAATCGGGGTTCGATCGGATCGAGGCGGTTGTCACGGTCCCAGTCTTCGCCCGGGTCCAACAGGCCATTGGCGTTCGAATCTTCGCCCCGTTCGACGGGCACGTTGCCAAATGCGAGGAAGCCGGAGAAGACGCGCCCCCAATTGGACCAGGAGACAAAGAACAGACCGATGAACAGACAAAAGCCGAGCACAATGAAGACCTTGGCGGTCATCACTTTTTCCAGCGTGTTGTAGATTTTGCCCCCCACCAGAACCGGTAGGGCGACGAGGCCAAACAGACCATATGACAGGAGCAGCAGGATGGTGTGATATTCGGGCCCCGGAACTTTGCCAATGAATAACGCGACGACGACGGCTGCCGCAGTCGTCGATAACGCGGGGATCATCGCCCCAATATTGAACAACGCAAAGACGCCGATCCAGAATGAGGGGCCAGGGCGGTTTCGCATAAAACCGGTAAACACCGGCTCGCCGCAGTACAACGCATAGCGACCACACTCCATGTTGTAGAAAATCTGACAGACGATGGCGATGGAGGCGATCCACATCAGCGAGCCGCCGTATTTGGCGGTGATTTCCGGTCCCAGTAGCCATTCCCCGCCGCCGATCTGAATGCCGCACATCACAATGCCCGGGCCGATTAAACCGGCCAGGTTGCGGATTCCCAGTGGCCGCGGTTCGGGCAGTTCGGCAGTCGTCCAGGTGGGCAGAGCGGTCTCGGGTAGTGGGTGCGCATCGGTGTCGGTCATGGGTCACCCTTCCAGCTGAGGAAGTTCGGGGGAGTACAGTTCCGTGGCCTCTGTCACGTGGGAGGCGCGGCCGCTGGCAATCAACGCGATGATCAACAAGCCGGCCAACGTCTCTTCAGCTTCCGAGCAGATCCGGGCCGGGCACGCGAACCGCGCGGTAATCAGATCGCGCAAGACCGGGCACCGTTGGGGCAGGCCGCCAGAGAGAATGATCTGGGACCAATCGCCCTCTGCGGCGAGTTGCCGACTGCAGGTGGCGTAGTTGTCCGCCATGTTGGTAAAAGCGGCGTGGAACAGGTTGCCCACGTTCAGATTGTCGAGCGTCAGGTCTTGCAAGGAACCGCGGTTGCCCATCGGGCCCTCGAAGAACGCAAGATCCGCACAGACGCCACCGTCGCACGCCGACTGGTCGCTGATGTACGGCCACGGATCAGGCAGGTCCAGCCCCAAGGCACGAGGGAGTTCCGTCAGCAAATCGACGATTGCGGTCAGCGAGCGACCTGCCGGCAGATGCGTGATCGTGTTGAGATAACGATTGTCAAAATAAGGACGTAGCTGATAATCACCAGGTCGGTAGTCGTCGACCACTTGGCTCAACTGAGAACCGGTGGAGACATTGATCGAAAGGTCGCCTTCACCAAGCCGGGCCCCGGCCAAGGCGCATTGCTGATCCCCGACGGCTGGATAAAACGGCACCGAATGTTGGTCGACGACAAAGTTACCGATGGCGTGGTAGGGGCCGCACAGTTGGGGCCACGCCAGTTCGTGGATGCCCAGCGCGGTGAATGCTTCGTGGTGCCAGTCACCCGTCATCAGATCCAGCGCGCCGACGGCATTGGTGTATTCGGTGCAGGGGGCTGCGCCGGCGAGTTGCATCGCGACAAAGTCGGCGAGCCCCAGGGGGATCATCGTCGGTTCGAGTAGACCTTGTTCGGCAAACCAGAATAGTAACGAGGTTGGGCTGCCCGGCTTGCATTCACCGAGTCGCGCAAAAACTTCGGGCGAGAGACGCTGCTGAGCTAACTCGTAATAACTGCCTGCTCCCGAAGGGTGCGGTTCGAGTACGCGTTGATCACGCCAGGAGATGTAGTTGCTCGCCGGTTGACCGTCGGGGTGTACGAGGATCACGCCCGACATTTGGGTGCAACAGACGATGCCCGCACACGAGTCCAAGCTGCGGACCAAGGTGGTGATGATTTCGCGAGTTGCGTGGACCACTTCCCACGGATCCACTTCGAAATGCAACGGGGGAAGTTCGGGTAACGCTTGCGGTGCCGGTACGCGTTGCGGATGGCTGATCGACATCGCGTCCAGATCCAGGATCGCGCCCTTCACCGAAGAGGAACCGATATCGACGCCAACGTATTTCATGAGTTGCGTGGGGAAGAAGCGCGGGGGAGAGCAAAGTTGGCGGGGATCATGCAGTCACTCCGTTGACCACATTTGAAAGCGGTTCGCCGCGCAGGGCGGCCAGTGCTTGGCGGGCGGCGGTCTCGCGCAACGTCTGGGCAGCACGGGGACTGGCTGACGCGATGTGAGAAGTGACCAAGACTTGCGGCATGGAAAGCAAGGGGGAATCGCTGGGTAATGGTTCTGGGTTGAAAACGTCCAACGCTGCAGCCGAGAGATGGCCTGACTGTAACGCCGCCGTCAACGCGTCTAGACAGACTAAGTCGCCGCGGCCCACATTGACCACGATCGAGCCGGCTTGCATCCGCGCCAAGGTCTCCGTATTCAACATGCCACGGGTGTGCTCGTTCGACGGACAGTGCAACGAGACCAAGTCGCTGGATTCAAGCAACGTGTCCCAAGAGGCTTTGATGCACCCCGCAGCAGCGATCGGAGCTTCGTCGACCGCGGGATCGAAGACCAGCATCCGGCAGCCAAAAGGCGTCAGTCGCGCGGCCACGGCGCGACCAATCCGACCGAAGCCGACCAATCCGATGGTCATGTCACGGAGTGCCCGCATCTGGGTCAGCGGTACGGCCAGGCCCCAGTTGCCTTGTACCATGTGTTCGCTGTTGGCACGCAATGAACGGGTGGCAGACAAGATGAACCCCACCGTGTGGTCGGCGACCTCGTCGATGCAGAATTCCGGTATGTTGCACACCGGAATGGCACGTTCACGAGCTACGTCACAGGCGACGTTGTCGTAGCCGATTCCGTAACGGACGATGATGCGGGCACGCTGCAAAGCCTGTACAACTTCGGCATTCATCGGGGCAAACTGCGTGATGACGGCGTCGGCGTCGGCCGTGAGTGCAATCAGGTCTTCCGGGGTGCGGCACTGGCCGCTGACAACAGTGCAACCTTCCGGTTCGAGGATCGCTTGTTCGATCTCGAGTGAAGGAAAAGTATAGTCGGTGATGGCTACTTTCATATCTACGCGTCTCCGGGTTGGCAGCCAATGTAGAGTCCAGAGTTACCGGTTGCAAGCGTTCGGGAGCGGTCTGCCGGTGAGGTTGCGGAACCGTTTTGGATGACGGGTTGACAGCCTCAGAAGTTGCGACCGTCAGATTCTGACGACCGTGGTCCTGTGGTGACTCCCCAATTTGGTTGGTTTTGGTGTAACCTAACGCAATTCCGCGGTAATTGTTCGTAAGATGGAGATAGCTGCGGTTGGCGTTGTGGTTAACGCAAGACGGCTGGCGTGTTTTGACCAGGCAGCGCCAAGGCTGCCGTGGTGGCAACCGGCAGAAGATGACGAATACGGAGTTAGGCTAGTATGGTGAATTCGCGTTGCCTCCTGGTGTGCGGGCTGGTGGTGTGGTGTGGGTTGGTGCGCGTTGCGGGCATCACGGCTGCCGAGCCATCGTCGCTGACCACAGCAGAGGCCGAGCGATTGTTTACGCTCAAAGTGCTGCCGGTGCTAAAAGTGAAATGCTTTGGCTGCCATGGGAACGATGCGGATGATGTACGAGGCGAATTCGATGTGCGTTCGCGGGCGGGATTGTTGCGGGGTGGCGAATCCTCGGAACCCGCTTTGGTAGCCGGGAAGCCGGACGAAAGTCCGATGTATCGGGCGTTGTTATGGGACGGTTTGGAAATGCCGCCCAAAGAAAATGACCGTCTGACCGACAAGGAGATTCAGGAGGTGCGGCGTTGGATCATGGCCGGAGCACCCTGGCCGGACGCGAAACGCCAGTTGGCGATCCAGCAACGGGAATGGGCAGTCCGTGAGAACGAGGATGGTGTCATCGTCACCACCAGCGGAGGTCTTGCCGACGATTGGACCTATCGCCGTTACCAGCCGGAGGATCTTTGGGCGTTTCAGCCGTTGACGCATCCGGAAGTTCCGGAAACCGTGTTCCCTGAAGAGCCAAATGCCAAGCCGACCACGCCGGCGACGAGCCAGGTGATCGATCGGTTTGTCGACGCGCGGCTTGCCGCGGCCAAGTTGCGCCCGGCGTCCGAGATCAACTTCCGGACGCTGATCCGGCGAGCCAGTTACGACCTGATCGGCTTGCCACCCACTCCGGGGCAGATCGACGATTTTCGCAAAGACTGGGAGCAGGATCCGGACGCCGCCTATGCCACGCTGTTGACGCGGCTGCTGAACAGCAAGCACTACGGTGAGCGTTGGGGCCAGCATTGGCTCGACGTCGTGCGGTACGCAGATACGGCGGGCTTTTCGAACGACTACGAGCGATCCAATGCATGGCGATATCGTGATTACGTGATTCGTTCGTTTAACGATGACAAGCCATTCAACGAGTTCATTGTGGAACAACTTGCGGGTGACGAACTGAAGCCCGGAGACCCGGCGGCTTTGGTGGCCACGGGGATGCTGCGGATGGGGCCTTGGGGTACCGCGATGATTCCTCAAGAGGAGGCCCGGCAACTGTATCTTGACGACCTGGTGCACAGTGTGGGGCAGACGTTCTTGTCGCTGCCCATGCGGTGTTGCAAGTGCCATGACCACAAGTTCGATCCGATCCCGACGAAGGATTACTATCGGATGTATGCGGCGTTCGCGGCAACGCAGCCAGCCGAGATGCCGGCCGCATTTTTGCCCGGGGAGAACCGACAAGGTTTTGCGGCCAAACGCAAGTTGGTCGAAGAACTGCTGGCCTACGCTCGGCAACAGCGCGACGTCGTCTTGGACAAACAAGAGAAGGCGGCGAAGGCGTGGTACAGCGAACACGGCTTAGAGTACAAGAACCCGCAGCAGCGGAAGAAAGACGCAGAAGACCAAAAACCACCGCGGCACGTGGGGTTGAGCCCCGAAGAAAAGGGCATCCTCAAGGTTCGCGAACAAGATGTGTGGATTTGGGAACGGCGGCTGGAACGTTACGAACCATTAGCGCAGGCGGTTTACAACGGTCCAGACAGCTACAAGAACGGCCGCAAGCTGCGGCAGCCCAAAAATAGGAACCGCCAATGGAAGCCAGAGAATTTCATTCTGGCCGGCGGGGCGTTGACAGCGCGGTTGATGGCGGTCCAGCCAGGGGTCATCAGTGCGGCTGGAATCGCCGTGGATCCGCAAAGTAAACAGCCCTTCGTTCTGTCCACGCAAATCGAAGGGAGACGCTTGGGGCTGGCAAAGTGGATTGCCGACGATCGTAATCCATTGACTGCCCGTTCGATTGTCAATCGAATTTGGCAAGGGCACTTTGGGAAAGGGCTGGTGCGAACGGCGAATAACTTTGGTGCGAAAGGTGCGAAACCCACGCACCCGGAACTGTTGGATTGGCTGACACAGGATTTCATCGAGCACGGATGGAANATCAAGCGTCTGCATCGGTTGATTATGCAGAGTCGGACTTACCGCCGTCGCAGTCAACACCCTGAATACGCGCAGTTGGCGGCGGTCGACCCCGGGAATCAATGGTTGGCAACGTTCCCCGTACGGCGTATCTCGGCAGAGGAGTTGCGGGACAGTACGTTGCTGGTGAGTGGCGAGCTGAATCGGCAGGTGGGTGGCGTTCCCATCATGCCGGAAATCAATATGGAAGTTGCCTTGCAGCCGCGGATGATCCAGTTTTCCATCGCGCCGGCACATCAGCCATCAAGGACACCGGCCGAGCGGAATCGTCGCACCATCTATGCCTACCGAGTGCGAGGACAGGCGGACCCGTTGCTGGAGGTGATGAACTTGCCCAACCCGAACGAATCGTGTGCCCGCCGCGAAGATTCGACAGTGGCGCCTCAGGCATTCACGTTGATGAACAGCGATGTCATGTTGGATCGCTCGTTGGCGTTTGCTTTGCGCGTGGAGAAAGAATATCCGGATGATCGTCAGGCGCAGATTCGACGCGCGGTGCGACTCGCGTACGGGCGAATGCCGACTCAAGCCGAAAGAAAACAGTTGGCCCAGTATCTTGAAGAGATGGTGGAGTATCACCAGCAACATCTGCCCCAGCGGCGCGCGTACCCGACGCAGGTGACGAGGTCGCTGGTGGAGGAGTTCACCGGAGAACCGTTTGAGTTCATTGAGAAACTGAATGTGTTTGAAGACTACGTCCCGGATGCCAAACCTTGGACGGTGAAGCCGACGACCCGGGCTCTGGCGGATGTTTGTCTGCTGTTGTTCAATTCCAATGAGTTTGTTTACGTCTACTAAGTTGAGTTGCAACGATGTTCGAAATGGATCGCAGAAACTTTTTGTATGGCCTGGGCTCATCGCTGGGAGCATTGGCGTTTACGGATTTGCTGAAGGCGGAAACGCCGCAGCCCGGACCGTTAGCAGTCAAGGCACCCATGCACGCTGCCAAAGCCAAGGCCTGCATCATGCTGTTCATGGAGGGTGGCCCCAGCCAGGTGGACACCTTCGACCCGAAGCCAAAGCTGAACGCGCTGCATGTGACCGAGTCGAAGCGGACGGCCGGACTGGCGACGGGGAAGCGGTTCTATGTCGGTAGCCCGTTCAAGTCGCGACGCGTGGGCAATGCGGGCATTGAGATGACCGAGCCCTGGAAATTTCTGGCAGATCCGCAAGTGGCGGACGAATTGTGTGTCTACCGTGGCTGCCAGGCAGAATCTCTGAACCACCCCGAGGCGTTGTTGCACATGAATACTGGCAGCCGGCTCGGAGGAGATCCGGGGTTGGGTGCCTGGGCGACCTACGGGTTGGGGTCCGTGAATCAGAATCTGCCTGGCTATGTGGTGATGACCGAACTGGCGTTGCCTCAAGCGGGTCCAGCCAATTGGACTAACGGGTTCTTGCCCGCTCACTTTCAGGCAACGCGTTTACGATCGCAGGGTTCGCCCATCCTGGATCTCCAGCCGCCACAGTATAAATCGCGCGCCCATCAACGACGGGCATTGGACGCGCTGGCCAAACTGAATGAGGGCCACGCGCGGAAGCACCCGCAGCATCAAGAGCTGGCGGCGCGGATGGAAAGTTATGAATTGGCGTACCGGATGCAAGCCGAAGTGCCCGGGCTGGTCGATATCGATAGCGAACCGGCGCACGTCCAGCAGGCGTATGGATTGGAACGCAAGGAGACAAGAGCGTTCGGACGGCAATGTTTGACCGCGCGGCGACTGGTCGAATCCGGCGTGCGTTTTGTCCAGATCTTTTCCGGCGGTTGGGACAGCCACGACTATTTGGAACGTGGGCATTCGTCGCGCATCGCCAGCGTCGACCAGCCGATTGCGGCACTGATCAAGGATTTGCGCCAACGCGGGTTGTTGGACGAGACGTTGGTGGTGTGGACCGGTGAATTTGGCCGAACGCCCGATAATAATTACCGGGGTGGCGTGACCGCTCTGGGGCGGGGACACAATGTCGATGCCATGAACATGTGGTTTGCCGGAGGCGGAGTGAAACGGGGTGCCGTGGTCGGGGCGACCGACGAGATTGGGAGTACGGCGGCTGAGGTGGTGCATCCGATTCGCGACGTGCACGTGACGTTNCTGCATCTGCTCGGCTTAGACGACAACAAGCTGACGTACTTTCATGGTGGCCGCTACAAGCAACTCTCGCAATTTGGGGGCGAGCGCATTACGGAGCTACTGGCATAAAGCGGAGTTGCTGGCGTAGAGCCCAACGGGAAGCGGTCGGGGTGCGGCAGTCCCCGGAGGGTTCAGGTCCGCGCGGCCGGCGGGCGTTAGGGCTTGGGCAGCGCGGTGAGCCAGAAGTCGCGGATCAGCACGCCGTCGCCGACGGCGAAATGTGCTGTACGCTCCGTCGGTGGGTCGGCTTGCGATTTTCCGACGATCTGCAGCGACCCTTGAAATGCCTTNGTNCCATCGGTGGTGATCTTGAGCTTGACCGACTTGGCTGAATCCCCTTTGNCGGCCGAAGTGACAGGTTGACATTGCACGCCGTCCGGGAGTTCGGCAAGCCCGATCTCGATCGGGTCGTTCAGGCCACCTTGGCGCGCGATGTTCACCGTGACTTCCAAAGGCTTGTCGGGTGCGACGATCCCCGTGTCGGCGGTGAAGCTCAGTTGGAAATCGGGTTGGGGTTCGGTGACGGTCAAACGATAGACGTACCGCGCACCACCATGGCCATGCAGGTCACGGATGTGGAGTTGATAATCGCCCTCCGCAGGAGCTTTCCAACTGAGTTCGATGTCCGCGCCTCGGTCTTTCGCGTCGTCGACTTCCTTCAGGAGTTTTCCGGCCACATCTTTGACGCCGAGCCACGGGTCGATCCGATAGCCCAACTGCCTGCCTTCGACGCGAAACAGCAAGGCAGCATCTTTTGCTGCGTGGAATTGGTAGACATGCACTTGCTTGGGCGCCGCAATGTTCCCCGTGATTACACTCGGAATGGGAACTTCGGTGGGGGTGTTGGGGTCCGTCGGTGCCGTGGACGCGATGATGGCGTGCGGTGTCACGGGCAGGGAAAGTGGGTTAGCTGTCTGTGGCTGGGCGATGGTGAGTTGCGGCGGTTCCCCGGGCGGTTCGACCGTTTGCGACGTCTGGTCGGGGGATAGATTCCAGCCCACTAATTGCAGTTTGGTGGGGGTGTCGCGGTGGACGGCCAGTGGCAAGGTGTGGTCCAGATAGGGGCCGGTGGTGAGTGTCAAACGATAGACGTAGTTGTCGGCTCCAGCAAAGCCGATGGTGCTGTTGGGTGTGGCTGGGAAGGCGAAGGTGCGGAACAAATAATCGCCGTCCCGAGGTGCGGTGAAGACGAGCTGCGGATCAAAACCGAGCTCGTCGTCATTTTGGTCGATGACGAATCCCGCCGCATCACAAACCTGCAGGACGCTGTCCATAGGCGACTTTAAGGTGCGGTTGGCCATCATCGATGCCACGACCGTCTGACCGGACTTCAAGCTGATGCGGTAGCCATCGACATCGCCACCCTTGGCTAATTTGCCGTTGATGATGATGCGATTGTCGACAACTTGCGGCGCACTGGGCTGATCGTTCGGTTCTGCTTCGACGATTTCGGGTAAATCACTGACGAAGAAAGGATGCAGGCTGCTGGCGCCGGCAGCGTCGTATAAGCGAATGAAGTGGACGCCCACCTGAGCTTCCGCGTCAATCACGGCTTTGAATTTCCCTTTGTCTTTCGCCGCCTCAAATTGCAACCCAGATGTGGTGACCTGCACTTGCAAAGGCCAGTTGGGGAAGGTTCCGCTGGCGGTGACTTCGACCGTCTTTCCGCGTTGGGCGCCACTGGGATAAAAGTACGTCACGCTGGGAGGGTCGGCGCAGAGAGTGGAACTGAGCGTTAGCAACAGGATCGGTAGGCACAGCAGCTCGAACCGGCGTGGGTGTTCTTGCATGATGACTCTATCGAGGCAGGCGGAGGGGGCGGGCAATGCAACGTGCGCATGGGAAGCGGACGTTGGGATCAAAAACGCTGCCTCTAGTGTACCTCAATCGCCCCCGCTTGAGGCGGTTTGGTGAAAAGAGTGAGCTGAGGTTTCCGGCCGCAGTCGCAGGGCCATCCGAGCGATGAATGACGTTCACGCCTGAAGCTGGCAGCTGGCGGGACACGAATGGGGGCGAAACGCCGGCGTTCCTCGGGCGGTAAACGGGTGTTCGTGACGGGGAGGAGCGTGTCCGACAGCACCGGAGGGAAGCGGAAACGCCAGCGACGTTATTTGGCCTCGGTGGCGGGAGGAGTGGCATTCAGGCTGGCAAGCAAGATGGTGAGTGTACCGGCTGCGATGGCGATCCCGGCCAAGGTACTGTAAGTGACCGTGTCGCTGGGCGAGAAACCATTGAACGAGGCACCGAAGCTGCCGACGCCTAATCCCATGGCAAAACTGAAGCCATAGCAGAGGCTGCGTCGATGGGGCGGGGAATATTTGGCAATCAGGCTACTGTAGATCGGTTGATGCATGAAGTGAATCGTGGCAAACAGCGCTGCGGCAATGATCCGGTTGGTGCCCTCTGCAATCGCCATCCAGAGCAGGAAGGGGACGATGCCGAGAAACACGAAGGCCATCTGGCGTTCGAGGATCCGCGGTTGAGCCAAACGGCCCGCAAGGTATTGGCCGAGGCAGCCACACCACAAGACAAGGGACGCCAGGAAGCGGCCGTCGATATGATGTTGTGCGTCGACCAGTCCGCAGCGCTGTAAGAGCGAAAAGAGCAGCGAGCCATCGTCTCCCGTGCTGAGGAAGCGGGGAAGAAAGCTGAGGATGGCGGAGTAGATAAAACCTTGTAAGGCGGAGACCAGCGCCAGCAGAAAAAAGGAACCCCATCGCGCTTGGGCGTCTTCGATTGCCACGGGAGTTTCGGCGCGTTGTTGCTGCCCTTCGCCGTCGCGGTAGGACGTCCAGGCGAAATAGCAGCCGAGCAGGATGCCTGGAATGGCCAGCACGACGTAATAGGAACGCCAGTTGCCACCGAGCTTCAAGGTCAACCACGCGATCAATGGTGCTGCACCGATGCCGACCGAGCCGAGCACGCCGTGCAGCCCAAGGGCGCGGGGGCGGTTGTCAGGGCGCGTGTGATGCGACAAGAGTGCCAGACCGGCCGGGTGATAGATACTGGCAAAAGCGCCCATGAGCAACATCACAGCAAACAGCGCCGCCGGGCTTTGGCAGATCACCAGCACGCCGCACATGGCGGAGCAACCAAACAGGTAGATTGCCAGCATGCGCCGACCGCCAAAACGGTCGACAAGCCACCCTGCCACCAAGGCACCCATCCCCCAGGTGAATCGCCAGCTATTCGACATCATGCCGGTCATTGCCTTACCAGCAGAGACATCGTCCCCGTAGAACTCGGCGGCAATGTTTTGCTCGATGCTGGGCAAGGACTGTTCGTAGATGTGAACCAGTCCGTGCGCGCAGGCAACCAGGATGATCAGTCTCAGCAACGCGGCCGAGTTCATGAATGGCTCACCTGACCCAGGTTGGCCAATAGTTCTCGCGCCGCTCCGGAGTCGATAGCTGCGGTCGCTTGCTGTTGGCAGTTGACCAGATTGGAATCGTGTCCGGCAGTCCAGAGTGCTGCCGCCGCATTCAGCACGACAATGTCTTTGGCCGGCCCTGCCTGGCCCTCGAGGACGTTGCGTATGACGGCGGCGCTGGCGTCGGGGTCGGGTGCTTGCAGGGCATCGAGTGACGCCGAGGTGATCCCGAAGTCGGACGGTTCCCAACGGAGTTCGGAGGTGCTGTTACCTTCGACCAGTGTTCCCTGCGTGGCGGTGGCGATGGTCACCTCGTCCAGTCCGTCTTCGCCACAGACGACAACTGCGCGGCGGATCTCCAGCTTGGCCAGCGCCGCGGATAGACGGGGGCGAAGCTCAGGTTTGCCGACACCGAGCAACTGGAAATCGGCGGAGGCGGGGTTCGCCAGCGGGCCGAGGAGGTTGAAAATCGTGGGGACACCCAGGCTACGTCGCACGGCGGCGACATGCTTCATGGACGGGTGCAGCAGGGGAGCAAAGCAGAAGCCGAGGCCCAACTCGTCAATGCATCGCTCAACCGTCGCCACGGAGGCTTCGATGTTCACGCCGAGTGCGGTCAACACGTCAGCCGAGCCTGTTTTACTGGTGATCTTGCGATTGCCGTGTTTGGCGACGGGAACGCCGGCCGCAGCGGTGACGATGGCGGCGGCCGTACTAATGTTGAAGGTGCCAGACCCGTCGCCCCCGGTCCCGCACGTGTCGATTACGTTTTCGCGCGTCGTGCGGATGGGCGTCATGTGTTTGCGCATGGCGCGGGCCGCTCCGGCGATCTCGTCGACCGTTTCCCCTTTGTGCCGCAAGGCCATGAGCAACAGGCCGATCTCTTCGTCGTGTACCTGGCCTTGCATGATGGCGTCGATGGCGCCTGCCATCTCGTCCATCGAAAGATCTTGTCCGCCGGACACGCGTCCCAGTATTTCCCTAATCACGTTGTCTTCCTGTTGGCAAGGGGCTGAAGATCACTGGCGGGTGATCGTCTCGTCCAGGTTGAGGATCAAACTACCGGCGACCGTGAGCGCAGCCAGTTCGGCGGTCTGTGCGGTGGCTGGTAAGACTTGCCCCTGGCTCAGGACAAGTTGGCGATCTCGAGGATGTGTCGTGTACCGCTGTTTCGCCGTGCGATAGGTGTTGCGGATCGTCTCCAACTCCTGCTTGGAGGGAGCTCTGCTCAGCACATGACGCCACATGCTGGTCATCTGAGCATCCGGAGTCGTATGATCTTGGCTGGCCTGAACGGCAAGCGCGCGCGCGGCCTCCAGCATGGTCAGGTCATTGAGCAGGGTGAGCGCCTGCAGCGGCGTGTTGGTGGTGGCCGTAGCGACTTCGCAAACGCGTCGTTGGGCACTGTCAAACAGGAACGGCGGCGAGGCGGAACGCCTCCAGAATGCGTACAAGGTGCGGCGGTAGCGCGAGGCGCCGACACTGGGAACATAGCGAAACCGCCCCATGGTGATGTCGGCCCAGACGCCTTGTGGTTGATACGGCCGGAAAGGAGGACCGCCGACTTGGCCGTTGAGGATGCCGGCGGCGGCTAAGGCCTGATCGCGAATGACCCAGGCGGGCAGGCGGTAGCGACCGGCTCGTCCCAACAGACGGTTCGTGGGGTCGCGTTGGATGATCTCGGCGGTAACATCGCTGGTCTGTCGGTACGTCGAACTGCTGACCATCAGTCGCACCAGATGTTCCATGTCCCAGTCGTGTTCCATGAATTCAACGGCCAGCCAGTCCAGCAGTTCAGGATGTGTCGGACGCTCGCCCTGGGCGCCAAAGTCCTCGGCGGTGCGGACCAGCCCTGCGCCGAACGTGAGACGCCAGAGGTGGTTGACGATCACGCGTGCGGTCAGTGGATTGTTCCTGGCGGTTAACCATTGGGCCAACTGAACGCGGTCTCCGGAAGCAGCGGTGGGGATTGTACCCAAGGCATGGGGGAAGCCGCGTTGGACTTCCGTTCCCGGATGATTCCAGACCCCACGTTGTAAGATGTGGGTGGCGCGTGGCTTGTCCCGCTCGGCCAGGACCATGACTTTGAGCTTCCCCGCGGCTTTGCGAAATTCGTTCAGCTGGGACTGCGCCGTGCGCACATCAGCGGCTGCTCGGGCATAGGGCGGGTCGTCGTCCAGAAATTGGTCCAGTAGCCGTTGGCGCAGAGAGCCATCCACGTCGGCTGCCTTGCGGATGTTGGCTTGAGCTAACGTTTCCAATGGGGTTGGCTTAAGGCTGCGGGGAACTTCGCCAAGTTCGGCTGTTGCCGACCAGCGGAAACGTCCCACATTGTGCCGCCCTCGCAAGGCGCGTTGCTGCATCTCGATGATGATTTCGTCGTCCGGGTTCAGCAGCAGTGGTTCCTGTAAAGCGAAGACGGCGGTCCGCGCTTCCTCGAGTGAGGCTCCGAAGGATGCCCAGCCGTTACGCGGGTCGTCATCCAACGTGTGCGCGATGTTGCCGTAGCCACCGTTTTTACCCGGGTTGGCAGAGTAGTCCGCTATGGCCGAGGCGATGCGAATCTCTCGCACTTGATTCTGTGCGGTCGAACGCACTCGTAGCTTGACGTCCGAGAGAATGAAGTGACCCGTCTCAGAACGTGAAAGCCCACGTTGCGTGTGTGTGGCGTCTGGCAGGACTTGCAATCGTAACGCGGTGATGCGTGAGATGCCCGTGGTCTGCTGTAGTTGATCGGCCGGGGTGACGATTTGGTAGTCCTCATGATGGGGATCGGGCCCCGAGGCCAGAATCGAACCATCCTCTTGTTGACGCAACTGCGTACCAGAGACTGCGGCGAGTCGCTCGGCGGTGAGCGTGTGCCACGATTGATAGTCCGGCGGTAACGCGGAGATCCGTTGCGCTAACCACGTGGCAAAGCGAACGCTCGCTTCTTCTTTGGCGGCAGCTGCCGCAGTCTGCCGGGTGTTGAGCCACGATTCGGCGGTGGCGATGGATGCTTGGGCGTTCGCGGGGGACCAGGATAAATACGGTTTGGCTCCTGAGCCGGCGCGGCCATCTTCGTCGATACTGTTGAAGAAGGCGAACAGCTGATAGTACTCGGCTTGGCTGATCGGGTCATACTTGTGGCTGTGGCATTGGCAGCAGCCCAAGGTCAAGCCCAGCCAGACGGTGCCGGTGGTATTGACGCGGTCGATGACGTAGTCGACGCGTGATTCTGCGGGGTCGCGCCCGCCTTCGCCGTTGGTCATGTGATTGCGGTGGAAACAGGTGGCCAACTTCTGCGCCGGAGTCGCTTGTGGCAAAAGGTCACCCGCGAACTGTTCCAGTGTGAATTGATCAAACGGCATGTCGCTGTTGAAGGCATCGATGACCCAGTCGCGCCACGGCCAATTGGTGCGCGTGGCATCCTGCTGAAACCCGTCCGTGTCGCTGTACCGCGCGGCGTCGAGCCAGAACATGGCGAGGCGTTCACCGAATTGCGGAGACGCCAACAGACGATTGACCAATTGTGCGTAGGCTTTGTCCGATGGGTTGGTTGCGAATGCGGCGACTTGCGCAGGCGTGGGGGGAAGTCCGGTGAGATCGAGGTAGAGTCGCCGAACCAACATCTCTGACGGCGCCGCACCGGCGGGTTGCAGGTCTGCGCGTTGCAGTCGCTGCGAGACAAAATGATCGATGGCGTTGGACGGCCAGGTGGGATCGGCGGCCGCAGGAATGGGCGCTCGGCGCGGTGGCAGAAACGACCAGTGTTGCGCATATTCGGCACCTTGCGCGATCCAGGTCCGCAGCAGCTGTCGTTGTTCTTCGGTGAGTGGCTTTGGGGAGTCCGGTGGCGGCATTTGCTCGGCTGGGTCGGTACTCACGATCCGCTTCCACAACTCGCTGTGGTCGGCGTCGCCGGGAACAATTGCGCGTTGGCCGCTGTCGAGTTCTGCTAGCGCAGACTCGCGCAGATCCAACCGTAGGCCGGCCTCGCGATGATTCTCATCCGGTCCGTGGCAGTGGAAGCAATGGTTGGACAAAATGGGTCGAATATCGCGGTTGAAATCGACTTCTTCCGCCATGGTCTGTGTGGGTACCCAGGTGGCCACCGAAACGATGAGCAGGAAGGCCCGATATAATTGGCGTCGAGATACAAACACAGTGCGGCTGACTGGCAAGGGGCGCGTGGTGATGAGGAGCGGTGTGCGGCCAGGGGCACGTCAGGCAGCGGAGCTGCAAACGTCGGCCAGCTTTTATCTTACTGCGCCGGACGGGTGGAGACAAAGAGGCCGGTGGACCCCTTGCTACCATGTCCGCAGAGTTCCGAATGATTCTTCTGATGCTCGCTATTCGCGCCGCGGGATCGTGCGTATGATAGTTTCAGCGTCAGACGCGCGATTGAACGGGAGAGGGTTGGTTGACGGACAAAAAATCGAAATCTAGCGAGCACAAGCATCTCGACGAGCAGCTGAGTGCCTGGCCCTATGAGGTGGACGGACTGAACGTTCGACGTACCCAGGGTGCGGACGGCCGTGAGTTGTTGCAGCTGCGCGTGGAAATGGGGATTCTGCAGCTCGAAATCGAAGGCCGTCCGGATGGCGAACGTCCGTCGGGAGCCAATAGCTATTTTGATCACTTGGCCGAGTCGGTCTTGTTGCAAAAGGGTGAATTCGAATTGACGGAAGAGCAGTGCGAACAGGTGGATCGCGAGTTCGTGCAGTTTTACCATCGTCGAGTCTGTTGGTTGCGACTGCAGGAATACCGGCGGGCTGTGGCGGATGCCGACCACACCTTGGGGTTGATGGATTTTTGCAAGGTGTATTCCCCTGACGATCAATGGACGATGTCTCACGAACAGTATCGTCCCTTTGTGCTCTTTCATCGGACGCAGGCGATGGCGTTGGCCCGTCTGGAAGAGGATGGTCCCGAAGCGGCCGTGCAGGAGGTGACGGAAGGACTGGGCAAGTTACAGGTGATGTTTGAGGAATTCGGAGTGGACGAACACTTCGAAGACGATGAACTGGTCAATCGCTTGATTGAATTTCGCGAATCAATGCGCCGCGAATATGACGTCGGCAAAACGCTCAAGGAACGCCTCCACGACGCGATCGAATCCGAGCAATATGAATTGGCGGCACGTTTGCGAGATGAACTGGCCCAACGCGAGCCGCGCCATTAGCGGCTGCCGGTTTAGCTGAGTTCGACACGACCACCTGAGCCCGGGCGGGAGGCATTAGCGTTGTCGGCTGTGGAGCAGGATGGAGGCTGGCGCTGGAGGGCCACAGGCAGCCATGCCCCGGTATGCATCACGTTCCCGAGGCGGTGTCTGTAAGTGGCGTTGGATTGAGCTATACTGGCCGCTCTACCAGGTAGCGTTGCGAAGGTGGCAAGTGGCGTGGTTCAGGTGGTAGACGTGGCAGAATACGAGTTTTCCGGGCGACGTTTTTTTTCGCGATGAAATTCAGTGAGGACAAGCATGACTTGGCGTTGGTTACTCTGCGTTCCGATGGTGTTGGCGGTTGTGTGTGAGTTGCGGGCTGACGACTGGCCGCAATGGCTGGGACCTCAGCGAGACAGTGTCTGGCGAGAGACGGGCGTCGTGGACGTCTTCCCGAAAGCAGGTCTGCCGATCAAGTGGCGCGTGCCGGTGGGGCTGGGCTACGCCGGGCCCGCGGTCGTGGGCGACCATGTGTATCTGTTGGACTACGTCAAGTCGACGGGCGAGATCGCCAATAACCCGAGCGCACGCATTGAACTGACCGGCGAAGAACGGATTTCCTGTTTCGATATCCATACCGGCAAACAATTGTGGGTTCACGCCTATCCTTGCAACTACAAATTATCGTATCCCAGTGGTCCCCGCTGCACGCCGACCGTATCGGATGGCCGCGTGTATGCGTTGGGCGCAGAGGGGCGGTTGACCTGCCTGGATGCGAAAACCGGCGAGTTGGTATGGGCCAAAGAATTGACCGTGGAATACGAAACGGAAACGCCGATTTGGGGTTTTGCGGCGCATCCCCTGGTTCACGGTGACCTGCTGTACTGTGTGGTTGGTGGGAAGGGGAGCGTGGCAGTGGCGTTCAAGAAGGATACGGGCGCGGAAGTATGGCGGGCGCTGTCGGCAGACAGTGCGGGTTACTGCCCGCCTTCGATCATTCAGCATGGTGGTCGCGAGCAGCTGTTGATTTGGCATCCGTTTGCGCTGAACGCGCTGGAGCCTAAGAGCGGGAAAGTGATTTGGTCTGAGCCGCTGCAGCCGGGATACGAAATGTCAGTGACCGCACCGACCAAATCGGGGGACCGGTTGTTCGCCAGTGGCATTCAGACCGTGGGCGCGATGTATCAGTTGGACGCAGCGGGGAAAGCGGATGTGCTGTGGCGCGGCAAATCCAAGACCGCCCTTTACTCGTGCAATAGCCCCCCGTTTTTCCATCAAGGCACCGTGTACGGCGCCGACTGTCAGGTGGGGTCGTTCGTAGCGTTCAATGCCGCAGATGGCAAACGCTTGTGGGAAACGTTTCAGCCGACGTCGAACGGAACACGCCGCGCGTCGCACGGCACGTCTTATGTGGTCCAGCACGGTGATCGGTTCTTTCTGTTCAGCGAAACAGGGGATCTGATTCTGGCGCGGTTAAGTCCGGAAAAATACGAAGAAATCAGCCGCTTTCACGTATTGGATCCGACCAATGAATGCTTCGGACGGAAGGTCGTTTGGAGCCATCCGGCATACGCCTCCCGCTGTTGTTTTGCCAGAAACGACAAGGAACTGGTCTGCGTTGATTTGAAGAAGTAGATTCACCGTGAATGAAGTCGCAGCACAGGTGGTGGCCCGGAGTGGATGCTCGGCTCGCCTGAGTGCAAATCGCGTTGGTTCTTGTTATGCTGTGACACCACAGGGCCTGTGAGAACAGGTTCCATCCCACCGATATTCATCCTCCCTTCATCGTTTCCTCGGAGTTTTAACTGATGTCGCAACTTACTCGTCGAAATTTCGTTCAAGGTTCACTTGCCATTGCGGCGTCCACGAGTATTGCGCCGGCAATCACGCGGGCAGTCGCTCCTAATGACAAAATCGGAGTGGTCGTGGTGGGAGCGGGCGGTCGTGGCGGTAGCCATATCGGCGAGTGGCTGCGAGATAGCCGGACTGAAATTCGCTACATCGTCGATGTCGACGAAAAGAAAGGGCAAGATCGTTGCAACGCCATCGAGAAGCAGCAGGGGACACGCCCCAGCTTCGTGACCGATCTGCGACGCGCGTACGATGATGACTCGGTGGATGTCATGAGTACCGCCACGCCCAATCACTGGCACGCGTTGGCGGGCATCTGGGCCATGCAAGCCGGTAAGGATGCTTATATCGAAAAGCCCGTGTGTCATAACATCGCTGAGGGATCCGCGCTGATCGCTGCGGCACGCAAATACAAACGGATGTGCCAGGTCGGTACGCAATGCCGATCCAGTTCGGCCGTTCAGGGTGCCGTTGAGTTCATCAACAAGGGAGGGATCGGCGAAGTCAAATTTGCACGCGGCTTGTGTTACAAGCGACGGAAATCCATTGACGCTCTGGGGAATTATCCCTTGCCAAGTGGTGTCGATTTCAACTTGTGGAGTGGTCCGGCTCCGTACACCGATCCTAAAGTCACCCGGAAACGCTTTCACTACGACTGGCACTGGCAACGGATGTACGGTAACGGGGATCTCGGAAACCAAGGGCCTCACCAAACCGATATCGCTCGCTGGGGGCTCGGAATCGACTCGCACCCGGTGAGCGTGATCAGCTATGGAGGCCGGTTGGGCTATCAAGCGGAACGCAAGGATCCCTCCTACGTGGATGCCGGCGATACCGCCAACACCGAAGTGACCGTCTACGACTACGGCGACAAGTGCATCGTGTTTGAAACCCGCGGTTTGGACGTGACCAACTCGCCGGATGATGAACTGAATAAGCTGTTCCAGTCAACTCGCGGGAACAAGATCGGTGTCGTGTTTTACGGCAGCGAAGGTTATGTCGTCCAACGCTCCTATACGCACTGCACCGCTTATGACAAAGACATGAACGTGCTGAAAGATTTCAAAGGCGGCGGGAATCACTTTGGTAACTTCCTGGACGCGTGCGGATCTCGTAATCAGGAAACGCTGAACGCCGACGTCCGCGAAGGCCACTTGTCAGCCGGGATGAGCCACCTGGGCAATATCTCCTACTATCTGGGTGAAGACCAAAAGGCCAGCCCATCAGAAATTGCAACGGCATTGTCTAAGGTGAAAAGTCTGGATGACAATGGCAAGACGCTGGAACGCACCGTGGCCCACCTGGAGCAGAATAAGGTGGATCTCAACAAGTACCCGCTGTCGCTCGGGCCCCATTTGCAATTTGATCCGGAAAAAGAAGTGTTCCCCGGCAATGAGGCGGCCACGGCTCTGGTCAGTCGCCAATATCGGGAAGGCTTTGTCTGTCCCAAGGCTGCCGACGTCTAACGACGCTGGGAAAACATCACACGTGTGACAGGGCCGCTGGTTTTGCCAGCGGCCCTGCTGCGTTCTTGCCCTCGTCCTGAGGCGTCCACGCGGCGTGGAGAGCGGATGGGGAAGCGGGAAGTCGCGGATGTGGAAATAAAAAGGCGAGATAAGATGCGGAATATACGTTGCGTTTGCCGATAAGCAAAGAGAAATCTTGTTGTGCCCTCACCGCATGATGTGGGAAGAGGCAAGTCTGCACGGATGCAGCGGTGTTTGTTTTCTGTCCTCAGAAACCACGACTGGTGCTGTAGCTGTGACTGAACCTTCTCGACCTCACGTGCTGTTGTTTGCCGACGCTTCTACCCGCGCTACGCTTGCCTTAGACAGCGATGTGCCTGTTGTGGAGGCGCGTTGGCGCTTCGTGGTGGAATCGGTGGACGGTTCAGAGCGATTTGAGGCAACAGATTTAGAAACGGATGTCACGGGAAATCGGCTGCAATTGTTGCCGGTTGTGTGGGGACTGGAATCACTCGACGCACCCTCGAAGGTGACTCTGATCACACCGAGTCGTTACGTGACGCGTGGCCTGAAGTACAACCTGGCGGGCTGGCGTGAGACGAAATGGTGTTGGGAGAGTTTTGGCGTGATGGAGCCGATTACCAATCACGATCTGTGGCGACGTCTGGATCACACGTTGCAGTACCATGAGGTGGAGTGCCGCACGTGGCGACTTGACGCTCCCGAAGAACATGGGGTGTCGCAACCACATTTTCGGAGAATTCGTCGCCGCCGCACGGCCGCCGAGATCTCGGCGCAAGGGACGGATCCGATACTCAACGAGCGAAGAATGGAAGTCTCTTCGGCGTAACCACGTCGCGTGTCCCCACCGTGAGGCAGCAGGTTGTACCCGGGTGAGAAAGAACGGGTAATTTGCCATTGCGTCCCGGGGTATTTTGGGGAAAGTCAAAGCTGCAGCAAGGACGAAGAAACAGTTTTCTGAAAGCCGCGAGATCTCGGAGGATTTGTCGTGCGGACTACCATGACGCTGGAAAGCCTGGGCGCGTTGGTCGAGGGACGCCATGCAGCGCCGACGGACATCTTAGGTGCTCATGAGGTTGAGCAAGATGGCCGCAAGGCCTTGGCCGTGCGTGCGTTTCTGCCGGATTCCCAGCAAGCCTGGGTGGTGGATGCCGGGCAGGCCGTGCCGAGGCCAATGCGACGCATCCACCCGGCGGGGGTATTTGAAGCGATCTGTCCATTCGAGGAAAATCAACACAGGCGATATCAACTACGCGTTGCCGGCGCCAACGGTGAGATGAGCACGATGCACGATCCTTACAGCTTTCCATCGATCTTCACGGATTACGACTTCCACCTTTTTGGCGAAGGAAATCTGGCGACATCGTACAACAAACTGGGCGCGCAGGTGCGCACGGTGGACGGTGTGACGGGCGTGAATTTTGCAGTGTGGGCGCCCAATGCGCAGGGCGTCAGTTTGATCGGGGAATTCAACGGGTGGGATGGCCGCGCGCATCTGTTGCACAAGCATGTGCCGAGTGGCATTTGGGAGATCTTTGTTCCCGAGTTGCAGCCAGGAACGCATTACAAGTTTCGTGTGCGGCAACAGAGTGGCCGCGTGGTTGATAAATGCGATCCGTATGCTTTCTCGGCCGAGGTTCCGCCCCGTACCGCATCGATCGTCAGTGACTTGTCAGGCTACCAATGGAACGACCAGGACTGGTGCGAGCGCCGGCGCGAGACCAACGCGTTGGAATCTCCGATGTCGGTGTTTGAATTGCACTTGGGAAGTTGGCGGCAGGGCGAGGGGCTCAACGGCTGGATGAACTATCGTGAGATTGCACATCAGTTGGTGGAATACTGTCACCAGATGAATTTCACGCATGTCGAATTGTTACCGATCAGCGAGCATCCGTTTACCGGAAGTTGGGGCTATCAGACGACCGGGTATTTCGGCGTGACCAGCCGTTACGGATCGCCAGAAGATTTCATGTACTTCGTAGACCATTGCCATCAACATGGAATTGGTGTGATTTTGGACTGGGTGCCAGCGCACTTTCCCAAAGACGATTTCGGATTGGCGCGGTTCGATGGTTCGGCGTTGTACGAACACGCGGACCGTCGCCAGGGTGAGCATCCGGATTGGGGGACGTTCGTGTTCAATTACGGACGCAACGAGGTACGCAACTTTCTGGTCTCCAACGCGCTGTTCTGGTTGGACCGGTACCATATCGACGGTCTGCGAGTGGATGCGGTCGCTTCGATGTTGTATCTCGACTACAGTCGTCAGCCGGGTGAGTGGGTGCCGAACCGGCACGGCGGGCGAGAAAATCTGGAAGCGATCGAATTTATCAAAGAATTCAACGAGCGCGTGCATGGCAGTCATGCCGGAGTGCTGACGATTGCAGAGGAGTCGACGGCTTGGAGTGGCGTTTCACGGCCCACCTATGACGGCGGGCTGGGGTTTAGTTTGAAGTGGAATATGGGGTGGATGAACGACTCGTTATGTTACATGCGGAAAGAGCCGATTCACCGCAGTCATCATCACGGCGATTTAACGTTCAGTTTGATTTACGCCTTTTCGGAAAACTTCACGCTTCCGCTGTCGCATGATGAAGTGGTCCATGGCAAAGGTTCGTTGATCGATCAAATGCCGGGTGACACCTGGCAGCGTTTTGCCAATCTGCGTTTGCTCTATTCCTACATGTGGACCCACCCGGGCAAAAAGCTGCTGTTCATGGGCAGCGAGTTCGCGCAGTGGAGTGAATGGAGTGAAGAGCGGGGATTGCAATGGGAACTGTTGGAGAACGACAAGCACCTTGGCGTGCAAACCTTGGTCTCCGATCTCAATCGACTTGTCCGTGAGCAGCCCGCATTGCATGAGTTGGATTTTGCCAGCGAGGGGTTCGAGTGGATTGACTGTGAAAATGCCAAGGACAGCGTCATCAGCTACGTGCGGCGGGCCAAAGACGCGGACGATTTTGTGGTGGTGATTTGCAATTTCACGCCCGTGGCGCGGGAGGGATTTTCTGTCGGGGTACCGGTCGCAGGAACGTATCGCGAACTCTTGAACAGTGATTCGGAACGTTACGGTGGGTCAAATGTCGGGACGCCCTTCGCCTGCACGCTGGAAACGGCCAGTCATGGTCATCCGCAGCAGATTCAGATTGCCCTGCCCCCGCTGGGCGTCTCCGTGATGAAGCTCGATCCCGAAGGGTAGGAGTCGGTCACCGGCGGCCGGACCTGGACGCCGGGGCGCGAGGCTGCTGCAAGTTCTACGTGGCGCGGGCTAGGTCAGTGGCGCGGGCTAGGTCAGTGGCGGGCTAGGTCAGTGGCGGGCTAGGTCAGCGTTTCAAAGACCTGAGAATTGTGTTGCAGGCCGCGGCTGAAATCACCAAATTCGCCACTATTGACCAGCAGTTGAGCCCCCAGTGCATGCTTGGCACGCAGGTCGTCCGGGGACATGGTGGGACCCCCAAACGCTTTGCCGTGTTTCCGGCAGGCATCAGCGACGATCTCCCAGGCCTGATCCAAGGTCATCTCGCCCGATTGACGGAGACGCAAGCCGAGGTCGCCGGGGCCGACAAAGACAAGGTCGACACCCTCTTTGGACACAATGGCCTCGATGTTGGCAACGGCTTGCGGCGTTTCGATTTGCACTGTCAGGAAGGTTTCCTGGTTGGCCCACGCAACATAGTCGTCAGGATCGTGGATGTGAAAGTCCGCGTCCAAACCGGCATTGTCGATCCCGCGATCTCCCAGTGGCGGGAACTTGGTGGCGTCAACCAACTGTTGCGCTTTCTCAGGGGTGGAAACGTGCGGCACCATGATGCCGGTCGCGCCATCTTCGAGGTAGCGATACAGGCCTGTTTTTTCCAGTGTTGGAGGGCGGACCATGACGTCAATGTCGTACAGATGCGAGAACGCCAGCAGTGCCTGGATTTGGTGCAGCGTCATGCCGCGATGCTCGAGATCCAACCAGATGCAATCGTACCCGGCGCGGGCTGCGTGGCAGACATACGCGGGGATGTAGTGACCAAGCACACACGTTTTGATGACCTCACCGGCACGGATGCGGTTGAGCGTT